>JAZQKB010000036.1:0-79715 GCA_045541975.1 Clostridia bacterium
TGAGGTTCATCCATTAGGCGCAATTTAGCGAGTTACCCTATAAACCAAGATGCAGATAAAACGATGCATAATTCGGAAATCGAATCAAGGCAAAGCCTTGACAGTCCCGACGGCGTACCAAGTGTACGCCAAGTGGTGAGATTTACGGATTAGGCGCAATTTAGCAAGTCACCTTACAAACTAAGATGCAGATAAATTGATGCATAATGGAGAAACCGAACCCCAACGGGGTTATCCGAAGGCGTACCTGAGTGTACGCCGAGCGATGAGGTTCATCCATTAGGCGCAATTTAGCGAGTTACCCTATAAACCAAGATGCAGATAAAACGATGCATAATTCGGAAATCGAATCAAGGCAAAGCCTTGACAGTCCCGACGGCGTACCGAGTGTACGCCAAGTGGTGAGATTTACGGATTAGGCGCGTTTTAGCAAATCTACAGAGGAACGAATATGAGAGATAATATTTATATTAAAGGTGCCAAAGAGCATAATCTAAAAAATATTGACTTAAAAATTCCCCGTGACAAGCTGGTAGTTTTTACGGGGGTATCGGGGTCGGGGAAATCATCCCTGGCGTTTGATACCATTTATGCGGAAGGGCAGCGGCGTTATGTGGAGTCGCTTTCTTCCTATGCCCGTATGTTTTTGGGGCAGATGGATAAGCCTCAGGCAGATCTCATTGAAGGGCTGTCTCCCGCTATCTCCATTGATCAGAAAACCACCTCCAAAAATCCCCGCTCCACTGTGGGAACCGTGACCGAAATTTATGACTATTTACGACTGTTATATGCCAGAATCGGGATTCCTCATTGTCCTAAGTGTGGCAAGGAAATCCACAAACAGACCATTGATCAGATTGTGGACAGAATCCTGAAGCTTCCCGAAAAAACCAAAATTGTGATTTTGGCGCCCATTATCCGTGGAAAAAAAGGGGAGCATCAGAAGGTGCTGGAAAAAGCCAAGAAAAGTGGCTTTATCCGTGTGCGAGTAGACGGTAATCAGTATGATTTATCCGAAGAAATCAAGCTGGACAAAAATATCAAGCACACGGTGGAAATCGTGGTAGACCGTATGGCGGTGAAGGAAGACATCCGTTCCCGCTTAACCGATTCTTTGGAAACTGCGGTTGGCTTAACCGACGGTTTGGTAACTCTTTTGGAACACGATTCGGGCAAGGAGAACACCTATAGCTTAAACTATGCCTGCCCCGACTGTGATATTTCCATGGAAGAACTTTCGCCCCGTGCCTTTTCCTTCAACAATCCCTTTGGTGCCTGCCCCGAATGTGGCGGTATCGGTCACCTAATGAAGATTGACACTACCTTGGTGGTAGACCCCGAAAAGTCCATTGTGGACGGTGCTCTGCGGGGAAGCGGTTGGTATTCTGCCGACAAATCCGACAGTATTGCCTACAATTTGTTAGTGGCACTCTGCGAACATTACGGCTATTCCATGACCAAACCCATCGGCAAACAGGACCCCGCATTTTTGCAGATGCTCCTCTACGGAAACGGTGGCGAAAAACTGAAGATTGACTACCGTCGGCGTAGCTCCACGGGGACTTATTACAGCGATTTTGAAGGTATTGTGAACAATATGGAGCGTCGCTATAAAGAAACCTCATCCTCCTGGGCAAGAGCAGAAATTGAGTCCTTTATGAGTCAGAAACCCTGCCATGTTTGTAACGGTGCAAGGCTCAAAAAAGAAAGCTTAGGGGTAACCGTTGGCGGAATCAACATTTTTGAACTTTGCCAAAAGCCGGTGAAAGAACTTCTTTTGTTCTTCGATACCCTTACGTTAACCGAAAAAGAATTAAATATTGCAGAGCGTTTGTTAAAAGAAATCAAGGAACGGTTGGGATTCTTGGATAAAGTGGGTCTTAGCTATCTCACCCTGTCCCGCTCAGCAGGTTCTTTGTCAGGCGGGGAAGCACAGCGAATCCGCTTAGCAACTCAAATTGGTTCCTATTTAATGGGTGTGTTATACATTTTGGACGAACCCAGTATCGGTCTGCACCAAAGAGACAACGAAAAACTGATTGAAACACTGATCCGTCTGCGGGATGTGGGAAATTCCGTTTTAGTAGTAGAACACGACGAAGACACCATCCGTGCCGCAGACTATGTATTTGATTTTGGTCCCGGTGCAGGGATTCACGGAGGCTACATCACTGCAGAAGGTACTCCCAAAGAAATTATGCAATCCAAAAATTCGTTGACAGGGGATTACCTCTCGGGAAGAAAACAGATTCCCGTCCCCAAGGAACGCCGTCCCGGTAACGGTAACTTTTTGGTGATAAAAGGGGCAAGACAGAACAATTTAAAAAATATTGATGTGGCGATTCCCTTAGGATGTATGACCATTGTGACGGGGGTTTCCGGCTCGGGAAAATCCTCTTTAATCAATCAGATTTTGTATCAGGAGCTGTTTCATCAGTTAAACGGCGGAAAAAGCCGTGGCGGTCTTCATAAATGCATCGAAGGGATGGAGCATTTAGACAAGGTGATTGCCATTGACCAGTCGCCCATCGGCAGAACGCCCCGCTCCAATCCTGCCACTTATACCGGCGTGTTTTCTTTAATCCGTGACCTGTTTGCATCCACCAATGACGCCAAAATGAAAGGCTACGGCCCCAGTCGGTTCAGCTTTAATGTGAAGGGTGGCCGTTGCGAAGCCTGTGAGGGTGACGGGATTGTGAAAATTGAAATGCACTTTCTGCCCGACGTGTTTGTGCCTTGCGATGTGTGTAAAGGCAAACGCTATAACCGTGAAACCTTAGAAGTCCGCTATAAAGGCAAAAACATTCATGAAGTGCTGGACATGACTGTGGAAGAAGGTCTGGAATTTTTCGAGAATATACCTTCCATCAAACGGAAACTGCAGTTATTATACGATGTGGGGCTTTCCTACATTAAGTTAGGACAACCCTCTACCACCTTATCCGGCGGGGAAGCACAGCGAGTAAAACTTGCCACCGAGCTTTCCAAACGGCCTACGGGCAAAACCATCTATATTTTGGACGAACCCACCACAGGTCTCCATTTTGACGATGTGCGAAAGCTGATTGATGTGCTGAACCGTCTCTGTGACGGTGGAAACACCATTGTGATTATTGAGCATAACTTGGATGTGATCAAAGTGGGTGACTATATCATTGATATGGGCCCCGAAGGTGGCGATGAAGGTGGCACCGTGGTGGCCAAAGGTACGCCCGAAAAGGTGGCAAAGGTGAAGAAGTCGCATACGGGCAGATTTTTACGAGACAAACTGTAGAGTCAAATGAAGAATGAATGGTGAAAAATGAAGAATTGCGGTGGCATCCTACGGGTGCATTAAAATGCGGGCATTGCCCGCCACCGAAATTATTCACTATTCACTATTACCTATTCACTAAAAAAAGGACTTCCGAAGAAGTCCTTTTTTATATCCAGTTGTTATACACTGCAATCGTGCCAACTAAATTGAGAGCAAATCCGAAAATTGCAAGGGGAATCTGGAATTTTTCTAATTTATCGTCCTTATCCATCACCAGAAGAATGCCTAAAAAGGCATAGGGCAAGGAATCCAGCACATAACGGTTACCCCACTGAAACCCTCCCATGGTTTTATGGGCAGTTAAGCAGAGAAGGTGCAAAATCACTGTGACAGGAATTAAAATTCGTACCAATATATTCTTTTTCTGTTTTTTGCAGAAAGATGCCGCAGTGTATATCACATAGGAGAGAAATACGGGGATGACCAAATAAAATGCCCAGCCGTTAAACTTGGGGAACTGGAAGATACCATTCGCACTCTTTTCGGGCCATTTCCACAGAAGCGGGAAATTCTGCTTGATATAATCAAAGTGGAACTGTCCTTTTTCGGCTTCGGTAAATTCGGGCAGATAATTATGACCAAATTCCAAAATATTGCCGAAACGGAAATAATTTAAGAGCATATAGCTCACCGCAATCACCACGGGGCCGATTGCCCATTTCCAATGTTTTTTTAGCATTTGGGTGAAAGAAAGATTCTTCGCTTTCAATCCCTGATATAAAATCACCAGCAGAATGGGAGCATAGAGTGCATTAAAGGGACGGCATCCCACGCTCATTGCCCAAAAGGACAAGCTTAAGCCACCTTTTCCCACAATCGCATAATAAATTGCCATCACCGATAGGGTGAAACATAAATTCTGTGCAATAAACCAAACCCAACCGTTCACGGTAACAAAAACGAGATTGGTTCCAATGGTTACAAAAAGCGTCCAGAAAATGGCAGATTCATTGGATTTTTCGTAATGCTTTAGTAATCGGAACAGATAGTAAGCACCTAAAATACTCACTGCCACCGCAATCCAGCCGTCGGGAGTATTTTGCCCGAACAACAACGCAAACGGCAACATCACATAAGAGGGGAACGGCGGAAAACTGCAAAAGAATTTGCCACCGTACTGGGCTATTTCCAGATGAGAATAATTTTGCCCCAGGTCTAAATGCCCTTGTAACCAACGGCAAGCCTGCAGGGTGTATGTATTATAGTGATTTTTTGTCCAGGGCCACATTCCCGTGAATGCCCAGACTACCCAATAGGCAGCCAAAATGCCAAGCACCACAGTCAAAAAAGAAAGCCATTCCTCATATTTTGATTTCGTCAAACTCGTCTGTTTCATAAAAAACTCCTTTTTCGTAGGATTTTTCAGAATGTACTATTTCATTGTATCACAAGCTCTAAAAAAAGTAAATAAATTTTATCAAAAAAGACAACACAGCGTGTTGTCTTTTTCCAATTATTCATCAAATAAGGGAGTGGAGAAATAGCGTTCTGCGGTATCAGGAAGCACCGTTACCACCGTTTTGCCTTTGCCTAATTTTTTTGCCAGCTTCAAAGCCGCCGCCACATTGGTTCCCGAAGAAATGCCGCACATAATCCCTTCCTTTGCAGCTAAGTCTTTGGAGGTCTGAATGGCTTCTTCGTCTTTCACGATACAAATATCGTCATAAATATTCTGATTTAAAATGGCGGGGATTAAGCCGTCACCAATGCCCATCTGCAGATGAGTGCCAATAGAACCGCCGGATAAAATTGCCGCATCTTCAGGTTCTACCGCCCAGATGACCATATCAGGATTTTTCTCTTTTAAGGTTTCACCGATGCCGGTGATGGTGCCACCGGTACCAATTCCCGAACAAAATCCGTGAATGGGACCGTCCACCTGCTCTAAAATTTCAACCCCGGTGCGTTTTCTCTGAATTTCCACATTGGCAGGATTTTCAAACTGCTGGGGCACAAACACGTTGTTATCTTCCGCCTGCATGCGAAGTGCAGTTTTTAAGCATTCGTCAATACAGTCACCAATGTTGCCCGCATCGTGAACCAAAATCACCTCCGCACCGTAGTGCTTCACCAATTTTCTGCGTTCTTCACTGACAGAATCCGGCATAATAATTTTGGTTTTGTAGCCACGAACGGCACCAACCAACGCAAGACCGATTCCCTGGTTTCCGCTGGTGGGTTCCACAATGATGGTATTTTCGTTGATGAGTCCTTTTTCTTCCGCATCTAAAATCATATTGTATGCGGTACGGGTTTTAATGGAGCCGCCCACATTCAAGCCTTCAAACTTGACCAGAACTTCGGCGCTGTCTTCTTCCACCATTCGATTAAGACGGATTAAAGGTGTATTCCCGATGGCATCTAAAACGGTGTTATATATCATAGGTAAGTTTCCTTTCCATTCTTCATAAAACAAAACCATTGTAACACGATTCTAAAAAAATTTCAATCTTTTTCCAAATATTTTATGTAATTTTCCAAAAAAAGGTGCCCCCATTTTAAAATATTTCCAGAAAATGAGATAAAAAAATTGACGGATAAACTCTTTTATGCTATACTGGTGGAGCATCTTGGGACACTTCAGCATAGGATAACTTAAGAAAAGGAGATCCTTACGATGACAAATTTTATGAGCATTATGGAACTTGTGGGAACCGTTTCCTTTGCCATATCAGGCGCGTTGGTTGCCATTGACGCTAAGCTGGATATGTTCGGCGTAATGTTTGTGGCTTGTGTGACTGCAGTGGGAGGCGGTATCCTCCGTGATTTACTCTTGGGCATTCATCCGCCATGGATTTTCACCAACTATCGTTTGTGCCTTCTGGCTATGGTTGTGGCGGTTTTGGTATTTTTGATTGCATACTTCCGACAAAACCAATTTCAGTTATTCCGCCATCGGATTGAAGTGATCAACAACATTTTCGATGCCTTCGGTCTTGGTGCTTTTACCGTGACGGGGGCGGAAGTTGCCTATTCCATGGGACACGGTGACAACGGCTTTTTAGTGGTGGCAATCGGGATGATTACTGCCGTTGGCGGTGGTATTTTCCGTGATATTTTAACCAACTCCACCCCCTACGTATTCAAAAAACATATTTATGCTTTAGCAAGTATATTTGGTGGCATCACCTTCTATTTCTGCCGAAGATTTTTCCCCTCCGACGGATGGGTAATCTTTCTTTGCGTGGGACTTGTAGTGGCGATTCGGTTGCTGGCAACCAAATACCGCTGGAGCTTACCGAAAATCCATATTACAGACGAAAAAGACTGTGGATAATCCACAGTCTTTTTTAATGGTGATGGTGGTGATGATGGCAGTGATGATGCTCGCTCGCTTTCGCTTGGCAAATAGGTTCTGCACACGGTTCCCCTACCGCTTCTAATTCCATCGTTACATGGGAAATTCCGTGGTGAGACAGCAAATGACGGACCTTTTCTTTGATTTTAGTGGGGGTTTCTTCGGTCACAAGGTGCATGGTGGCGTAAACGGATACACCGTCCATACTCCAAAGATGGATATGATGCACATCCAACACGCCGTCTAATTCCATCAGATGTTCTCTTACTTCTTCTACCGAAATTCCTCGGGGTGTTTTCACCAGAAAAATCCGAAATATTTCGCCAAGGTTTTTTAGTGCATTTACCAGGATAAAACCTGCTACCAGGATGGATAAAATGGGGTCAATCAGCGAAAAACCCGTAAACTTCATCACGATGGCACCAATGAGTACCGCAAGCCAGCCCAACACATCCTCCAGCATATGCAGGTTCACCGCCCGCTTGTTGACAGAATCTCCATGACGGGTTACAAAGGCGGCTGCACCGTTACAAAGAACGCCTACCACAGCAAAGCCAATCATCCCGCTATAATGGATGGGAACGGGATGAAAAAAACGCAAAACAGCGTGATAAACGACTACCAAAGAACCCACCAGCAAAAACACGGTGGAAAATAATCCTGCCAGTACGGAATAACGGCGATAACCGTAGGTGTAATTGCCATCGGGGGGAAGCTGGCTTTTCTTTTCCAAAAAGCAGGAAATTCCGATAGAAACCGCATCCCCCAAATCGTGAATAGCATCCGATGCGATGGAAATGCTACCCGTTAAAAATCCGCCCACTAATTCAAACACCGAAAAAAATAAATTTAAAAGAAAGGCAACCGTCATATTATTTGCCATATAAAAACCTCCCATTGACAAGTTTCAGATTCTATGATACAATTAGTTCGTTAACGAACAAGTTGTTCTGTAAGTAATATATACCTTTCCTTTGGAAAATACAAGATGCAAATTTCCAAAAAAATTCGTTACGGAACAAATTCTAAAAAATGTATGGAGAAATGCTATGGACAGACGCCAACGAAAAACAAGAGAAGCCATATTCGATGCTTTTGTGGAATTGTTATCCGAAAAAAGCTTTGAAAAAATGACGGTGGGAGAATTGATCGAGCGTGCCGATGTGGGGCGTGCCACTTTTTATGCTCATTTTGAAACAAAAGAGTATCTGTTAAAAGAATTTTGTCGGGAGCTTTTCTGCCATGTTTTTGATGCGGTGTCTCCCACCCCCACCCATCATAAGCACATTTTTTCCTGCGATACCAAGGATTCGGTGTTTTTGCATCTGCTACGGCATCTTGGCGGGGATGATAACCATATTCTGAAGCTTTTTTCCTGCCCCAATAACGAACTGTTTTTAAGCTATTTTAAAACCAATCTGGAAGAGCTTGTGAAAGCCAATCTTTCGCTGTTTTCCCATCGGAAAAGTCCGATTCTGCCCGAAGATTTATGGATTTCTCACATTTCCTCCACCTTTACGGAAACCCTGCGCTGGTGGGTCAAAAACGGCAGACGGGAATCTGCCGAAACCGTGGCAGAGTATTTTTATCTTTCGGTGTGATAAAAGACTTGACAAACTCTTAAAAAACCGCTATGATAAAAAGACTTTGGAGGCATAGCTCAGCCGGTCAGAGTGCTTGCTTGACATGCAAGAGGTCACTGGTTCGATCCCAGTTGTCTCCACCAAAAATCCGTACACAAGTGTGTGCGGTTTTTTACTGATTCTGATCCAATATACCAATAGGAGAACATTTTATATGAACTATCAAAACAAATTAAAAGGAAATCTGATTCTGTTGCTCACCGCTTTTATCTGGGGCGTGTCTTTTATTGCCCAATCGGTTGGAGTGGAGGAAATATCCCCCGTCGCTTTTAACGGCATCCGCAGTGTGTTGGGCGGAATTGTACTGCTCCCGGTGATTTTCTTTTTGGACCGCTCCAAAAAGAAGAAAGGTGTTCCCGTTCAGAAACTGGATAAAACATTGCTTTTAGGCGGTGTGATCTGTGGGGTATGCCTTTGTGTGGCAAGTACTCTTCAAACCATGGGAATGGTTTACACCAGTCCCGGAAAATCCGGCTTTTTAACAGCGCTATATATGGTGATTGTGCCGATTTTCGGATTATTTATGGGAAAACGCCCCCGTCCCGTAATTTTGATTTCGGTTTTGATCGCGCTGTCGGGACTTTACTTAATGTGCATGGACGGCTCTTTGTCTATCAACTATGGCGACATTCTCACCATTTTTTGCGCGGTGGTGTTTGCCTTTCATATTCTCGCTATTGACAAGTTTTCTCCCAAGGTAGACGGGGTGAAGCTTGCCTGCCTGCAGTTTTTTGTGTGCGGTTTTCTTAATCTCATCGCTATGGTGTTTATAAACGAAACGCCAACCTTCTCACAAGTGATTTCTCTTTGGGCATCCATCGGCTATTCCGGTGTGCTTTCCTGCGGTGTGGCATACACGCTTCAGATTGTGGGACAAAAATACACCGACCCTACCTCTGCTTCCATCTTAATGAGCTTAGAATCGGTATTTGCCACCTTAACCACCGTTATTTTAGTTGCTTGCGGTTGGAATCTGACAGGAGGACAACTCTCTCTCCGTGAGCTTTGGGGATGTGTGTTGATGTTTGGCGCCATTTTACTGGTGCAAATCCCCGAAAAACCGACCAAAAAACCTATAAAACAATGATTTTTCTTGACAATTTTTACCGAATATGCTAACATAAATCTGCGTATACCAAAAAATACATAAGGAGATTCATTATGAAAAAAAATGTAATCGGAAAAGTGATTGCTGTGCTTTGTCTGGTTTGCATTGTTGCTGTTGGTGCTACCATGGCACACACCTCCGCTTTGGTGGATTGTGGTGACTGTGGCGGTGCAGGTTACACCCACGTGGTACCCTGTGCAGACTGCGGCGGCGAAGGCATGGTTGACGAAGAAGCTTGCGGCACCTGTGAAGAAGCAGGCACCGTGACCTATGCAGCAGGAACTGTTGACCACATTGCTGATGCAGAAACTTTAGAAGCATCCAAAACCGCTTGTGAAACCTGCGGCGGTGAAGGAAGCGTTGCTCCTGATAGCGGCTACTATGCAACCTTTATGGCATTGCTGCCTCCCTTAGTTGCAATCGGTTTGGCTTTAATCACCAAGGAAGTGTATTCTTCCTTATTCATCGGAATTGTGCTGGGCGGTCTGTTGGTATCCAACTGGAAACCCATTGCAGCGCTGGACTATGTGTTAAATGACGGTATCATTGCTGCAGTATCTGGTACTGCAGGGATCTTCATTTTCCTAGTCATTTTAGGTGCAATGGTTGCCTTAATCAATAAAGCAGGCGGCTCTGCGGCTTTCGGCAGATGGGCAGAAACCCACATCAAAAGCAGAATCGGCGCATCTTTTGCAACCTTCGTATTAGGCGTTTTAATCTTTATTGATGACTATTTCAACTGTCTGACCGTGGGTTCCGTTATGCGTCCCGTAACCGACAGACATAAAATTTCCCGTGCAAAATTTGCATACTTGATTGATGCAACTGCTGCACCGATCTGTATGATTGCTCCCGTTTCTTCCTGGGCAGCTGCAGTTTCCGAATTTACCAAGGGAACCGGCTACTCCGGTATTGAACTGTTTGTAAGAGCAATTCCTTACAACTTCTATTCCTTACTGACCATTGTATTCATCATTGCCATCACCTTAATGAAATTTGATTACGGCCCCATGAAGCTGCACGAATTTAATGCAATGAACAATGATGACTTATTCACCTCCGGTGCAGAAGAATTTCAAAATTCTACCGATAACGATGCAAATCCCAAGGGTAAAGTTGTGGACTTAATTTTCCCCATCATTGTGTTGGTTGTAATTTCTATCTTAGGGTTACTCTATGTTGGCGGATTCTTCTCCGGTGCAACCTTTATTGATGCATTCGGCGGAACTGATGCAACCGTTGGTCTGCCCTGGGGTGCAATTGTGGCTCTTTTAGTAACCATCATTTATCTGATTGCAAGAAGAACCATCACCTTCAAAGAAGCAATGGAATGTATCCCCAAAGGCTTTAATGCAATGGTTCCTGCAATTTTAATCTTAACCTTTGCAACTGCCTTAAAAAATATGACCGGTTTACTGGGCGCTGCAACCTTCGTGGAAGGTCTGATGTCTTCCGCAGCAGCAGGTCTGGCAGCTTTCTTACCGGCAATTATCTTCTTAGTTGCTTGTGTGCTGGCATTCTCTACCGGTACTTCCTGGGGTACTTTTGGTATCTTAATCCCCATTGTAACTGCAATGTTCCCCGGCAACAGCGAGCTTCTTATCATCGGTATTTCCGCTTGCTTGGCAGGTGCGGTTTGCGGTGACCACTGCTCCCCCATTTCCGATACCACCATTATGTCTTCCGCAGGAAGCCAATCGAACCACTTAAATCACGTGTCCACCCAGATTCCTTATGCAATCACCGTGGCACTCATATCCTTCGTGGTATATGTGCTGGCAGCATTCATTCAGAATGCCTGGGTATTATTACCCATCGGTATTGTGCTGACCATTGCAACCTTATTTGTCATCAAAAAAGTAACTGCAAACAAACAGCCCAAATAAGTTTTTTTGAAAAGAAAAGAGCATATTGCCCTCTTGGGTGATATGCTCTTTTGGTATGTTTTTTTAAAAAAAGGAAACCCTTTTTTAGAGGTGAATTTTTTTTGAAAAAACTTTTGTGGTTTTTTGGGATCTCCCTTTTGTCTGCTTGTCTTACGGTGGGGGTTTTGTGGTGGGATTATGCCCATAATAACCGCATATCATATGCCAGTCTTCACACGGTAACGCTTACCAGCTACCAGGAAGAAATGCGGTTCTCATCTCCCGTTCGTAAACAGGGAAATCTTTTTCTGATGTCGGGGTCGGTGCGAAAAATTGAAAATATTTCCGTGGGCGCCGTTGCCACCGTAACCATAGGCGATAACACCTACAAAGGCACTCTTTGGCGGTTGGAACCCACCTTTGACGGCATTTATTACGCCACTGTTTCAGTGGACGGACTCCAGAAAATTCCCAAAGAGGATGCCACCGCTGTTATTTTGGGAAATCTTCGGCAGAATGTGATGGCGATTCCGCAGGAATGTCTCACCACGGACCAATCAGGGCGTGACGCAGTGTTTGTGGTGCAAAACGGTTATGCCACACTCCGCAGCGTGCAAACAGGAGATGTCCTGAATGATCAAACAAAACAAATTCTGGAAGGTGTTCTTCCGTCTGAAACCCTCATCATTTCTCCCCAAAAAATCCGCACAGGAGACCGCATTTTATCGCCATAATCCCTGCCTGATGCGATTTTGTCCGCAGAGGGAAAACAGGGGGTTTTTCCACATTTTTTGGGGAAAACTTCGTTTTTCTTTGTGGAATAGTCGGGAATTTCTTGTAATTCTTCACAAAATCTATCCGAAACCATTGGAAATACACAAATTCCATTTTCGGATTTTAAAAAAAGAATTCCACAATGAACAGGACATAAAAAAAACAGCAGATTGCTCTGCTGTTTTTTTATGATGATAACACGGTTTCACAAAAGAGTTTTACCCCAATCATCAAACAAGCTTCATCAATCTGAAACTTGGCGTGATGAAGCGGATAAGCGGTGTCACTTCCGCTTTGGGACCCAATTCGTAAATGTGCCGAAGGGGTATGGTTGGCGAAGAACGAAAAGTCTTCGGCGGCAAAGGTCTGCTCGCCCATCCGAACATTTTCTTCACCCACTACCTTTTTGGCAACTGCCAGATAATCGGATAAAGCATCTTCGTGCTGCAGGCAGGGAGGATATTCCTCCACGGGCAGAAATTCTACGGTAATATTTCGTTTTTTGGAAATGTTTTCCGTTAGGGTTTTCAGTTTTTCCAAAATCCGTGTTCTTTGCTCTGTCGAAAGTGTACGGATGGTGCCCAAAAGCCTTGCATCATCGGGGAACACGTTATAATATCCGTCAGTATGGCAAGCACAGGGAGAAATCACAGCGTCCGCTTCTTCGCCTCCCAACGCTTCAATTCCCAGAATACAGTCTGCCAAAGCAGGTAAGGGGGAATTGACGGATTTTGGCATGGCTCCGTGACCGCCTTTTCCCTTCACTTTGATTTCATAACGGTCACAGCCTGCAAAGGCGGTTTTGGGTAAGTATTCAATCATTCCCACGGGAGTGTCCGGCCAGACGTGAGCGCCAAATACCTTGGTTACCTTGGGATGATTTAACACTCCTTCTGTAATCATAGGTAAGGCTCCGCCGTCACCCTCTTCCCCGGGTTGAAAAATCAGCTTCACACAATATTGTAAATCATTTTCATGTTCTTTTAGAATTTTGGCAGCGGTAAGCAGGATGGCGATATGGGCATCGTGTCCGCAGGCGTGCATCAGTCCGCTATGGGTGGACTGATAGTCTACTCCCGTTTCCTCGGTTACAGGAAGGGCATCCGTGTCCATCCGAAGGGCAACACATTCTTTGCCTTCATCTCCGATGACGCAAATCACCCCCGTGTGAAACACACGTTTCACCGTAGTGATGCCGTAGCTTTTTAAAATTTCTTCAATTTTGTCTGCGGTTTTTACTTCGTTGTAGCAAAGCTCGGGAATTTTGTGAAACTCCCGACGAAGGGAAACCAGCTCATCATTGTATTTTTCATAGGAAATGTTTGCCATAAAAACACTCCTTTCGTGTTTAAATTTCAACAGAGTTAATTATAGCATATTCCCAAAAAAATGGCAATTCTTTTTATGAATTTGAAACGAGAATGTAACCTTTTTTCCCTGTATTTCATAGCTTAAACTAAGAATCGTGGCATTCCCGATAAATTTTCTGATTTTTACTTGAAAAAATAGGAAAAATCGTATATAATAAAAAGAGTGATTTTCCTAAAAAAAGGAAGGGAGTATCTTTGGAGGATTTTTTTGTGCTTTTTTTGACACTTTTCCCCCAGGATGGAAGGAAATTATGTTAGGAAATTTAAAAACCAATCAGATATTTTTCTCGGGCATCGGCGGTGTAAGTATGAACGCTCTTGCCCTGATTTTAAAGGAAAACGGATACAACGTGTCAGGCTCTGACCGTTCCTCCTCCAAAATTACCGACCGTCTGGTAAAAGCGGGAATCTCCGTGTTTATCGGGCAGAAGGCAGAAAACATCACTCCTGATATCGGTCTTTTGGTCAGAACGGCGGCGGTGCCTATGGATGCACCCGAAGTGGTAAGAGCGATGGAGCTTGGTATCCCCGTAATGGAAAGAAGCACCCTGTTGGGACTGGTGATGAAGGGATACCATGAACGCATCAACGTCTGCGGAACCCACGGAAAAACCACCACCACCTCCATGATGGCACTCTGCTTAATGAAAGCAAACAAGCAACCCACAGTAACGGTGGGCGGTGATTTTCCCCAGATTAACGGGAATCTGTTGCTTGGCACCAAAGACTATTTTGTTTGCGAAGCTTGTGAATATGTGGAAAGCTTTTTAGAATTTTTCCCGTCGTCCACCATTCTTTTAAATATTGAAGAAGACCATCTGGATTACTACCGTGATATTGCTCATATCCGCAGTGCTTTTCAGAAGTTTACCGATAAAACCGAACATATCGTAATTGCAAACGGTGATGACGAAAATGTCCGCCTTTTGGATTTTTCGGGTACCAAAGCGGTGTTCTACGGCGTAGAATCAGGCGATTATGTGGCAAAAAACATTGTGTTTTATCCCGACCGTACTGAGTATGATGCGACCTATCACGGGGAAGTGTTAGCACATGTGGTGTTAACCGTGGCAGGGGCACACAATGTGTCCAATTCTCTGGCGGTGTTTGCCCTCTGCTGTGAGCTTGGCATTCCCAAAGAACCTGTGCTGGAAGCGTTACAGGAATTTGGCGGTGCCAAACGGAGAATGGAATATAAGGGGCAATACCAAACTGTGCCCGTGTATGATGATTATGCACATCATCCCACCGAAATTGAAACCACCATTTCCTCCATCCGCCAAAAGAATCCCAAACGGTTGGTGATGCTCTTTCAGCCTCACACCTATACCCGTACCAAAACCTTAAAAGATGACTTTATCCGTGTGTTAAAAAATGTAGACTGTCTCTACATTGCCGATATTTACGCTGCACGAGAAAAAGATACGGGAGAAATCAGCTCCCGTGACCTCTGTGACGCTATCCCCGATTCCCATTACACGCCTGCTCTCTCCGATGCAGTGATTGCATTAAAGGCAGACTTACAAGACGGTGACATTTTTGTGACCGTTGGCGCAGGCGACGTTTTTTTGGCAGGGGAAGAACTTTTAGAAAACTAAGGAGCAAATTATGAAACATCCCGTATACGGTCTGGAAAAACCCTATTTTGAACAAATCGGAAAGGAAATCATCATTTATACGGATGATACCTGCTTTGACGGGTTTTCCAATATGATTGCCGTGAAAAAGGCAGACAAAAAAATTGTGGTTGCATTCTCCGCATCGGAAAATGCCTTTTTGGTGAATCAAATTCTGCCAAACGGCAAAGTGGGGATTTCCCCCTTGTTTGACATTCCCGAAACCCTCTCCAACGAGCGGGTGCTGTCCACCGGCGGACGGCAGGGGATTTTAGATGTCAAAGAAAAGACCGTGGATTTTTGCACGGGAGATGCGAAAGCAACCGAAAAGCTGACGCAACCGGGGGATGTGCTTTATATAAAACCCACCTGCGAAACCCTGGGAGATTCTTATATCACCAATCAGATTCCCTATTTCTTCAAACAGATTTTTACCGACTATATTAAACACGGCACAGCAAAAATTTCCGTGGCATTTTTACGGGAAAAACAAAAAGGCGCTCATGCTTTAGGCATTCATTTTCCTTGTGACGAAGCCTATTTTGTGACCTGTTCAGAAAATTTACCCCAGGAATTTTGCTTTGTGAAAAAAGAGGGTGACTTTGTGTCTACCCTGGATGTGGCAGGACTCTCTGTGGCAGTTTGCAAAGACACAATTTCCACTGCCAACTCCTACCTGCTCTCCTCAGGCTGTGAAAAAGTGGCAACCTTAGCACTTCGCATGAAAAAACTGCCAAACGGCAATTTCCAGATTAAAAAAGAAGCCGTGAAACAGCTGACTGCATTTTTAGAAACCTTAAAATAACAAAATAACCAAAATAACCGAAACTGAGGATTTTTTGTATGAAAATACTTTTGGTGGGTTTAAACGCCAAATATTCCCATACTGCTTTAGCAGTTTATTCCATCGGTGCTTACCTGACCCAAAAAGGCGTGGAAAACTCTGTGGCAGAATATTCGGTAAATGACCCCTACGAGTCTGTGTTTTATGATATATTGGCACAAAAACCCGATATCATCGGGTTTTCTGTGTATCTTTGGAATGTGGAAAGAGTCTGCCGATTGGGGCATGATTTAAAACTGGCACTGCCACATCTTAAAATCTTTTTAGGCGGTCCCGAAGCAGGCTACCGCACTTCTTTTGAAAAGGATTTTCCCTTTGCCGACAAGGTAATTGTTGGTGAAGGCGAACCTCAGGTTTATACATATTTAACGGGCAAGGAAACCGCCGACACCTTCCCCAATCTGCCCTTCCCTTATCAAGTACCGCTACAAAAGGGAAAAACCGTGTACTACGAAGCCTCCAGAGGATGCCCTTACCGTTGCAGTTACTGTATTTCTTCTTTGGAAAAGAACCTTCGCTTCAAACCCTTAGAGCAAGTAAAAGAGGAACTTCGCATCCTGATTCAAGCGGGTGCCACGAAGGTAAAATTCATAGACCGCACCTTTAATGTGAATCCCGATGCTTACGAAATTTTCCGTTTTGTCATCGAAGAGGGTGGCAACACGGGATTCCATTTTGAAATTAAGCCCGAGCTTTTTGATGACAAAACATTTTCTCTGTTAGAAAAAGCACCAAAAGGACGCATCCAGTTTGAAGCGGGACTGCAGTCCTTAAATCCCGACACATTAACCGCCATTCACCGAAAAAATGACTGTGATGTGGCATTTTCTAACATCCAAAAGATTTTAGCCATGGGAAATATTCATCTGCATCTGGATTTAATTGCAGGTCTTCCCTACGAGGACAAGCAATCCTTTATTGACGGCTTTAACCAGGTATATAAGCTTCGTCCCCATATGCTTCAGCTGGGATTTTTAAAGGTGCTTCACGGTACCCAAATCGGATCTGAAGTCAAGCAGTACGAAATGAAATATTCCCCCAATCCGCCCTATCAGGTGATTTCCACCAAGTGGCTGTCTCCCTTTGATATTATGGAATTAAAAACAGCGGAGGAGACTCTGGAAACCTTCTCCAACAAAGGCTTTTTCCCCAGCAGTTTAGACTATCTGTGGGAAGTGAACCATCTAAAGCCTTACGACGTGTTTTTATCGTTAGGGCAAGCCTTATCAAAAGAACCGCCCATGGCTCATCCCAAGCTGTTTCGCCTATTTTATGAATGGTATGTAACCCGTAATCTCAAAAATCCCGATGTGTTTTTAGAAAAACTGCAGGCGGATTACCGTCTCAAAAATCCCAATAAGCCTATGTTTTAGACTTGCTAAAATGCGCCAAATGGGTAAACTTCACCGCTCGCCGTACACACGGTACGGCTTCGGGTAACCCCTACGGGTTCAGTTTTCCCATTTCGCATCATTTTATCTGCGTCATATCTTTTTTGAATATTTTTTCACAAGGTACAGAGAAAAGGATGCAACATGAAGAAATCGAATCAAGGCAACGCCTTGAAAAGCCCGAAGGCGTAGTGCCAGCACACAGCATAACGGTACGCCGAGCGGTGAGATTCATTCATTATGCGTCTTTTATCCAGTCGTAAATAGTCCTAAAAGGAGAATTGTATGAACCGTTTCTTTACCGACGAATCTGTTATCGACAACACCGTCACGCTAACCGATGACTCTGTTCATCACATCAAAAATGTGATAAAACTCACCGAAGGAGAGCAGTTGGTTCTTGTAAAAAATCAAAAAGAATTGCTCTGCCGTATTGACAAAATTGAAAAAAACAGTATAATAGTATATGTGTTGGAAGAAAGGGAAGGCAACGCGGAGCCACCTTACGCAGTCACGCTGTTTCAGGGGATTGCCAAGGGGGACAAGCTGGATTTCATCGTGGAAAAAGCGGTGGAAGCAGGAGCATCCCAAATTGTGCCCTTCAAAATGCAACGCTGTATTGCCAAAATAGAGGGAAAAGATGTGGCAAAAAAAACGGAGCGCTTCCAGAAAATTGCCAAATCTGCAGCACAGCAATGCGGACGGCTGGTGATTCCAAAGGTCTCCGAGCCAAAAACACCAAAGCAAATTAACTGGGACGAATTTGACCTGAAGCTTCTTTGCTATGAGGATGAAAACAAAACAACTCTGAAGGAAGTTTTAAAGAAAAATCCCCTTACCAAAGAAACCAAAAAAATTGCATTGGTCATCGGGCCGGAGGGAGGCATTTCTCCCGAAGAAGTTTCCTATCTTTTGGATGCAGGCTTTTTGTCGGTATCGTTAGGCTCCAGGATTCTTCGGTGCGAAACGGCAGGGCTTTATGCCTTAGCCAACATCCAGTATGAGCTGGACTAAATCTTGTTTTTAAAATAATTTTTATACAAAAAGGAGTTTTTCAATCATGAAAAAACAGAACAATTCCGCAATGATTAAGGAACAGAAAGAAAAAATCGAAAACAGATTACTTACCATTTTTGCAACCGCTTTGGGTGCAGAAATGCTTTTAATGTACCTGTTTAACTGGTTCCAGAACTTTTCCAATCTGCTGGAAGCAGCAAAAATGGCTACTTACATTTTAATGACCGTGTTCTTCCTGCTGGGAATTTACACCGTGGTAAGAGGCTCTCTGTTAAAAAAAGCAGAAGAAACCGCTCGCTCCAAAAAATATATGAACTGGTTCTATGTGTGTTTAGCAGGCTTCCTTTCCTGCCTCTACATCTGGCCTACCGAAATTTTAACCAGAATTTTCAAAGTTGATCCCATGAGCTTAAACGGCTTCAATAACTTCCATCCCTTATTTGCCGACAGCGGTGTTCAGTTCCGTATCGGTCTGGTGATGTCTCTGGTTGCAATTTATACCGTTGTGGCATTCATCGTGTATGGCATCAAAAGTGCATCTTTGGGCAAAGAAAAGAAATAAGCTTCCCCTGACCTATCACATCTTAGCAAGAAAGGAACATCGTTATGTTAAACACAGATAAAACAATGGAAAAAATCGTTGCACTTTGTAAGGGCAGAGGTTTTGTATATTCCGGCTCCGAAATTTATGGCGGTCTCTCCAATACCTGGGACTACGGCCCTTTGGGTGTGGAATTTAAAAACAACGTAAAACGTGCATGGTGGAGAAAATTCGTGCAGGAAAATCCCTACAACGTGGGGTTGGATGCTGCCATTTTAATGAATCCCAAAGTTTGGGTAGCAAGCGGTCACGTGGGCGGATTCTCCGACCCCTTAATGGACTGTAAAGAATGTAAAACCCGTCACCGTGCGGACAAGCTGATTGAAGATACCGGTGTTCTGCCGGCAGGCTGGTCCAACGAACAGATGGCAGAATACATTAAGGAAAACAACATTGTTTGTCCCAACTGCGGAAAATCAAACTTTACCGAAATCAGAAAATTTAATCTGATGTTTAAAACCTTCCAGGGCGTTACCGAGGACGCACAGAGCGAGTTGTTCCTTCGTCCCGAAACCGCTCAGGGGATCTTTGTTAACTTTAAATCCGTGCAGAGAACCTCCCGTAAGAAGGTTCCTTTCGGCGTTTGTCAGATCGGGAAATCCTTCCGTAACGAAATCACTCCCGGTAACTTCGTGTTCCGTACCCGTGAATTTGAACAGATGGAATTAGAATTTTTCTGCAAACCCGGTACCGACTTAGAATGGTTCCAATACTGGAAAGATTACTGCAAAAACTTCCTGCTGTCTTTAGGCATCAAAGAAGAAAACTTAAAACTTCGTGACCACGAACAGGAAGAATTATCGCACTATTCCAACGCTACCACCGACTTTGAATTTTTATTCCCCTTTGGCTGGGGCGAACTGTGGGGCATTGCAGACAGAACCGACTTTGACTTAACCCAGCACAGCGAACACAGTGGAGAAAAAATGGAATACATTGACCCTGTGACCAATGAACGCTACATCCCCTACGTTATCGAACCTTCCTTGGGTGCTGACCGTGTGGCGCTGGCATTCTTGGTGGATGCATATGACGAAGAGGAAGTATCCGAAGGTGACACCCGTGTGGTTCTTCGCCTGCATCCTGCGTTAGCTCCCGTGAAAGCGGCAGTGCTTCCCTTATCCAAAAAATTATCCGAACCTGCATTTAAGCTCTACGAACAGCTGATTAAAAAATTCCCCTGCGAATATGACGATGCAGGCTCCATCGGAAAACGTTACAGACGTCAGGACGAAATCGGTACTCCCTTCTGTATCACCTTTGACTTTGAATCCGAAGAAGACAATTCCGTTACCCTTCGTGACCGTGACACGATGGAACAGATTCGCCTTCCCATGGATGAAGTCATCCCCTACATTGAATCAAAACTGGATTTTTAATCAAACCAAACCAATAAAAAAGTGGCAAGTGTTTTCTTTGGGGACACTTGCCATTTGTAAATCATCAAGTTTTTTACGAAAAAATTTTCCCTTCGGGGTGCGGAGGTATTTCCTATGGTAGAAAAACGAAAACACCCGCTTTTGGCGTTGTTTTTTAACCAAGCTTTATATGCAACCATTTCCTTTGTAATTGTCACCAGTATGACAGGTGGTTTGCAACAGTTTTTCGGTGTGTTTTTTCTCATTTTGTTTCTGTCGGGTATTTATAGCTATACCAGGCGGGCAGGCACTGACCATCAGAAATCTTATAGTCAGATCCGCCCTCACATCAAATATCCTACAGCCTATGCCGCAATTGGACTTGGTTATCTTGTGGTACCATTAGGGATTGCTGCACTTTTTAAAAACTGGATTGTGCATCTTGTGGTAATCTTCTGGGAATCTCCCTTTTATTTTGGGAATGTAATCCTGGCATCAGGCGAAATCAGTCTGCTTCCCATTGCAATCTTTGGCGGACTGATTGTGGCAGTTTCATATTTAGGTTACTTAGCAGGGGTAAAGCAGTTTTATTTTACTCCCTACCTGACCAAACTGTTGTACCGTCCCGTGGAAGATGATTCCCAAAAAACCAACAAATAAAGGAGCATATTTATGCGTAAATTACTGCTTGGCAAATGCGGAGAGCTTGCCTTAAAAGGCTTAAACCGCAGAAATTTTGAAGATCAGCTTTTAAAAAATATCAGAAATCAGTTAAAAGGACTGTTAAAATCCGTTAGCATCCATCAGTCTGCCATCTATATGGAACCCACCGAAGATGCCGATTTCTACGAAATGCTGGAGAAAGCCAAAAACGTGTTCGGCTTAAAATCCGTTTCGGTGGTGTATCAGACCGAAAAAGATATGGATACCATCAAAAAAGATGCCCTGGCACTTCTTTCCGATAAGCTTCGGGGCAAAACCTTTAAAGTGGAAGCAAAACGTGCGGACAAAACCTTCCCCTTAAATTCTCCTGCAATTTGTCAGGAATTGGGTGGATTTTTGCACGACAATATTGAAAACTTAACCGTGGATGTGAAAAATCCCGACATTCAGGTCATGGTGGAGGTCCGTGAAAAAGGTGCCTACATCTATTTTGAAAAAGAAGAATGTCACGGTGGGTTACCCGTTGGCACAGGCGGACGGGGTGTGCTGTTGTTATCCGGCGGGATTGACAGTCCCGTGGCAGGTTTTATGATGGCAAAACGAGGATTAAAACTGGAAGCTGTTCACTTTTATTCCTATCCCTACACCTCAGAACGTGCCAAACAGAAGGTCATTACCTTAGCAAGAATCATTGCAAAATATACAGGCCCCTACCGTCTTCATGTGGTGCCCTTTACCGATATTCAGCTTGCCATCGGTGAAAAGTGCAGAGAAGATATGATGACGCTGGTTATGCGCCGTTTTATGATGAAAATTTCCCAGCGTGTAGCAGAGAATAACAACTGCGGTTGCTTAGTCACCGGCGAAAGCTTAGGGCAGGTGGCAAGTCAGACCATTGAAGGCCTTCAGGTAACCAATTCGGCGGTGGAAATTCCCGTATTTCGTCCCTTAATCGGGATGGATAAAACCGAAATCACCGAAATTTCCCGTAAGATGGAAGCCTTTGAAACCTCCATTTTGCCCTATGAAGACTGTTGCACCGTGTTTACCCCCAAACATCCCAAGCTCCATCCCAGAGTGAAAGATGTGATTTTTGAAGAACAAAAGCTGGATATGGATGCGTTAATTGAAGAAGCGGTAGCTAATATTGAACGGATACATATTTCAGCAGAAGATTTGTAGCTCGATAAAATCACCGAGAACACTTCGTTAGAAACAAACCTCACCGCTCGCAGTACACAAAGTACAGCTTCGGGTTTGGTTTGTTCCTTCTCGGCGATTTTCTCATCGCTTGTTATAGAGCAATCTCATACTACTAAAGACACAGGTAAAATTGATGCAAAACGGAGAATCCGAACCCGCAAGGGTTCCCCCAAGCCGTAGTGCCAGCGCACAGCATAAGTGTACGGCGAGCGGTGAGGTTCATTCGTTCGGCGCAATTTTCCAAGTCTTAAAAGGAGTAACAATATGAAAATTTTATCTCCGGCTGGTTCCTACGATGCCATGGTCGCAGCGGTAAAAACCGGTGCCGATGCTGTATATTTGGGACTCGATTCCTTTAACGCCAGAGCCGGTGCCGAAAACTTTACCGAAGACAATTTAAAAGATGCTGTGTTCTACTGCCATAAACGGGGAGTAGAAGTTTTTGTGACCTTAAATACCTTGGTATACGACAACGAAATCACAACCGTTACCAAACTGATAGATGTGATTTATAATTCATTGGCGGACGGGGTAATTGTGCAGGATTTCGGAGTTGCAAAGCTGGTCAGAAAAATTGCACCCGAGCTTCGGCTGGTGGCGTCTACCCAAATGACCGTGAACAATCTGGCAGGAGTAAAGCTGTTGGAAAAAGAGGGGTTTGACACGGTGGTGCTTCCCCGTGAATTATCCCGGGCTGAAATTGAAAAAATCAGAAAAGCAACCGACTTAAATATTGAAGTGTTTGCCCACGGAGCGCTTTGCGTATGCTATTCAGGGCAATGCTTAATGTCCAGCTTTATCGGAGAGCGAAGCGGAAACCGTGGAAAATGCGCGCAACCCTGCCGTATGTTCTATGAAACTCAGCAGAAAAAAGGTGCCCTTTTATCTCCCAAGGATTTAATGCTCTTAGACTATCTTCCCGAACTGGAAGAAATGGGTGTTGATGTGATAAAATTGGAAGGCAGATTAAAAAGCAAGTACTACACCGCTGCCGTGACCGATGTGTATCGCCGTGCCTTGGATTCGGGAGAAGTTTCGGAGGAGGATTACGCCATTATCGAGGCTTCCTTTAACCGTGGTGGCTACACCCCCGGTTACTATGACGGCATTTCCGATAAAAATCTCTTTAATTTTTACAAAAACGAAAATCCCTACACCAGAGAAACCAAAAAAATGGAGCGTTACTACGACCAGATTTTAAACAAAGACCGTGAGTTTTCACAAATTCCTGTGTCCGTTTCTCTGTTTTTGGAATTAGATAAACCCGTAAAGGCAGAGCTTTTATTGGGGGAAGATGTGTATCCCTTCACCGTGGATATTTGTCCTCAGTTAGCGCAAAATGCACCCTTAACCCGTGATAAGCTGATTGATCAGCTTTCAAAAACAGGCAACGAAACCTTCTGTTTTGAAGAAATTGAAATTGTTTTGGCAGATGAAACACCGCTATTTTTAAGTGTTTCTCAGATGAATGCCATCCGCCGTGAAATCGGAGCTTATTTAGACAGCTTATTCCAGTTTGAACGGCACATAGAACCCTATTCCTATCAGATGAGAAAACGGAAAGTGACAGACGAATTAGAGTACTACTGCACCGTTTCCACTGCATTTCAGCTAAAATGGGTGCGGGAATGCTGGGACAAGCTGGTTTTTGCCAAAGCAGAAGTGATTGAAGAATATTTGAAAAAGTATGGCGAATTAGAAAATGTGGGTCTTTGGTGCGAACGGATTGCCTCCGACAAACAGATTTCAAAAAGCCGTGCCTTTTTGTCCCGTCATCCCGAAATCACCAATATTTTGGTTGGCAATGTGGGTTACTTAAATGCTTTTAGCAACCAGTATACCCTTTATTGTGATTACACTTTAAATATCACCAACACCCTCTCTGCCGAATATTTGGAAGAACACGGTGTGAAAAACATTACCGCTTCGGTGGAAGCAAATTTAAAAAATGTGAAAAACATTATGACCGATTCTTCGGATTTAACGGTATTAGGCTACGGTCAGATTCCCTTAATGATTACAAAATCCTGCCTGAAATCCAACATTCGGGGCAAATGTAATCCCAATGATTTGGTGATGAAAGACAGAAAAGGCGAAGAATTTATCATCGCCTGCGAAAACTGTTCTCAGAATGCCATCTATAATCCCTATCCTATTATGATGTCGGATAAATTAAACGACCTTCGTGCGGCAGGTGTTGGCACGGTAAGACTGCATTTCTTCCGGGAAAACAAGGCTCAGGTGCAAGAAATTATCCATTCCTTCCGATTAGAGCAAAATCCCTTAACCCGTTATACCAGAGGTCACTACTACAGAGGAGCCTATTAAACCATGAAAAACAAATGGATGCTCCTTGCCATAGAAGAGGCAAAAAAAGACAACAACGAGGTCCCCGTGGGTGCGGTGCTGGTGAAGGATGGGCAGGTAATTGCCTCCGCTCACAATGAATGTGTGGCGCAAAACGGCATTTGCCATGCGGAGCTTCTAGTAATAGAACGAGGTCTTAAAAAACTGGGCACTACCTACTTAGTAGACTGCGAATTATATGTGACCAAAGAACCTTGTTTAATGTGCTTTGGCGCATGCGTGAATGCCAGAGTGAAGCGGGTGTATTTTGGCTGCTATGACGTAAAATACGGTGCCATGGAATATGTGGAAAAGTTAGGATATCTTCATAAAATCAACCATGTCCCCGAACTCTACGGCGGCATTATGGAAGCGGAATGCAAAACCTTATTGGAGGAATTTTTTCAATGATTGTTTCCCCATTTTTGGTAAAGGATATTAAGCTTCCCGTATCGTACACGGATGAGGAAGCCATTTCTTTTTTTAAAAATACGCACTTTCCCAAAGGAAAAGTATCCATCTATAAAAAATCGGTAGATGCCCGCAAAAAAGAGGACATCTCATTCGTATATACCTTTTTGGTGGAAGATGTGAAAGCACAAAAAATTCCGCCGAAACTAAAGAAAAAAACCGTCCCTTATCAGGAGAAAAAGCTGTCTGTTTCTTTTGGAAACAAAGAGCTTTCTCATCCGCCCATTGTGGTGGGAGCAGGTCCGGGCGGTCTTTTTTGTGCCTATTTATTGGCGAAAAACGGCTACGCCCCCATTGTGCTGGAGCGTGGCGAACCCATTGATGAAAGAGTCAAAACCGTGGACGCCTTTTTCGGCGGAAAGCCTTTAAACAAAGAATCCAATGTGCAATTCGGCGAAGGCGGTGCGGGTGCATTTTCTGACGGGAAGCTGACTACCCGTATCAATGATCCCTTATCCGGCGAAGTGGTTCGGGTACTTGCCGAGCATAGTAAGTTACCCCACCTTGCCTATCAGGCGAAGCCTCATATCGGCACAGACAAGCTTCGCACTTGTGTGAAAAGTTTACGGGAAGAAATTATCAAAATGGGCGGTTCTTTTTCTTTTCATAGCCGTCTCTCTGATATTGGCATAACCAATGGAACAATCACTTCTGTTACGGTAAATGACACGGAAACAATCCCTGCCTCCCTGGTAGTTCTGGCAACGGGACATAGCGCCAAAGATGTTTATCACTTACTCAATCAAAAAGAAATTCCTTTATCCAAAAAACCGTTTTCCGTGGGCGCAAGGGTGGAACATCACCGCACGGTGATTGACCAGATTCAGTACGGTTCTTATGCAGGTCATCCCAACTTAGGGGCGGCGGACTATCAGCTGTTTCATCACTGCAGTAACGGGCATACGGCGTATAGCTTTTGTATGTGTCCCGGTGGCGTGGTGGTGCCCAGCCAGTCGGAAGAAGAATCCATTTTGGTCAACGGCATGAGTTATCTCGCCCGTGACGGCAAAAACTCCAATTCGGCCCTTTGTGTGTCGGTGTCTCCCGAAGATTTGGGAGACGGACTCTTTAGCGGTCTTCAGTTTATTGAAAATCTGGAGCAAACGGCATACCGTATGGCAGGTGCCAACAATCGGGCACCCTTTACCACTTCTTTTGAGTTTACGGGAGTAAAACCCCATTTAAAATATCCTGAGCCTACCTATTCCTTAGGCGTTACCGAGGTTTCTTTTGAAAAGTTGTTTCCCGCTTTTGTGACGGATGCCTTAAAAGAAGGTCTGTTTGCTTTTGAGAAAAAAATGCCCGGTTTTTTGGCAGAAGGATGCGTATTTACAGGGGTAGAAACCAGAACCTCCTCACCGCTACGCATCAATCGGAATGAAGAACTTCAGTCCGAGGGAGCAAAGGGCTTATACCCTTGCGGAGAAGGCGCAGGCTATGCCGGAGGCATTGTGTCTGCCGGGGTGGACGGCTTAAAAATTGCCTTAAAAATTATGTCCCAATATAAACCTTTCTTTTAGTATTTTTTAGTATCTGTATTTTTTAGATAGGTCGATTGAAACATGAAAGCATTATCAACCTTTATGATTATTTTAGGAGCTGTATTTTGGGGAATTATCGGTATCTTCGTCAAACACTTAACTCCCTACGGCTTCACTTCGGCAGAGCTTGTAGCACTGCGGTCTTTGATTACGGCTGTGAGCTTAGTTGTTCTGTTGATACTAACAAACCCAAAGAAATTAACGGTTAAAATACGCCATCTGTGGTACTTTATCGGCACGGGTTTTTTCAGTTTTGTCTTTTTTAATTTGTGCTACTTTCAGACCATGAACTATTCTTCGCTGTCAGTAGCGGCAATTCTTTTGTATACCGCCCCCTTCTTTGTGATGGGAATGTCCTGCCTGTTTTTTCGGGAAAAAATTACCCGTGGGAAGCTTTTGGCACTCCTCTTAGCCTTTTTGGGATGTGTGGCGGTGTCCGGTGTTTTAGACGGTGGCGGAAGCATTTCGCCTCAGGGACTTCTTTGGGGTCTTGGTGCTGGCTTTGGCTATGCGCTGTACTCCATTTTTGCGAAGCTTGCCCTAAAACAGTATGACACCTTAACCGTGATCACTTATACCTTTTTAGTTGCCACCGTAGGTTCATTTTTTTTAATCACGCCCTCTCATACAGTTGCAGTTCTGCAACTGTATCCCGAAAGCATCTGGCTTCTTTTGCTTTACGGCATTGTGACGGGTTCTGCTGCATATTATTGCTATACGAAAGGATTAGAAAAAACTCCGCCTGCCAAGGCATCGGTCATTGCCACAGTGGAGCCGGTGGTTGCCACCTTGTGCGGTGCCTTTTTCTTTTCGGAAATCCCGTCGGTATTCGGCATTTTGGGAATCTTTTTGGTAATCTTTGCCGTGTTATATCTACAAAAACAATAATGTGGGAAAGCACCGGTGTGTGCTTTCGCAAAACGGAACGACAGACAGGTCGTTCCCTACATTCTTCTATAACAAAAAAGACGAAATTCTTTTTTTGCTAAAGAATTTCGTCTTTTTTTATGCTCTATTGTATCAGGCGATGAAAAACGGATGCAGAATACGGAAACCGAAAGAAAACCAAAGGATTTCTTTTCCCGAAGGCGTACGTACTGTACGTCGATGGGTGAGGTAACGGATTATGCGCTGTTTTTCAAGCCCTTACACAAGGCGCAGAGAAAATGGCTATAGAATGAATCAATCAAGCCCGCAGGGGTTATCCGAAGGCGTACATAGGTACGCCGAGAGGCTTGATTGGTTCATAGCAAAAGGCATTCTAATCAAAATTTGTGATAACAAATTTTCACCTTAAAAGAAAAGGCATGAGAAAATTCCCATGCCTTTTGCAATCTATAACATTTTATCAAGCCCTTACTTATACATGGGGCCGAAAGTCTGACATGCTCTGTAGTCAGCACCTTCTCTATCCATACCGAATGCGTTCCATGCAGCGGGACGGAAGATTTTTTCTTCGGGTACGTTATGCATGCAAACGGGGATTCTTAACATGGAGCAAAGAGTGATTAAGTCAGCACCGATGTGGCCGTAGCTGATTGCGCCGTGGTTAGCGCCCCAGTTGTTCATCACATCGTATGCGGTTTTAAACTGGCTACCTTCTTTGCCGTCACATCTGGGAGCAAACCAGGTGCAGGGCCAGGTGTAGTCAGTACGTTTCCATAACACATCGGATACTTCATCCGGCAGACCGATGGTCCAGCCTTCTGCAATCTGCAGAACAGGGCCTAAGCCTTTTACTAAGTTCAAGCGAATCATCGTTGCAGGCATTTCTGCACGGGTTAAGAATCTGGAGGAGAAACCGCCGCCACGGAAGTAGCCTAAGTCAGCCATGTTCCAAGTGGTAGCTGCCATAACGGTGTCCTGATCAGCTTGGGTCATTTCGTACCAGGGTTTCATCACGCCGTTGCCGTTTTCGTCTTTCACTTCGCCGCAAGCATCCAGACAGCAAGCACCGGAGTTGATTAAATGAATAAAGCCGTCTGCTTCTTTTGCTTTGCCTTCAATTTCGTAACCTGCTGCACGTTTTACAGCGTCACCGCTCCAGTAGGTTCTAACGTCTGCAAACATCTGGGGACGGTTGGTTAAGAGTTTACCAAACAGCATGCCGATACCGTTTAACACGTCGTTTTCAGTTGCTAAAATATAGGGTTCTCTTGCACCGTTCCAGTCAAAAGAGGTGTTCAGCATTGCTTCGGGGAAGTCACAGTTGGGATAGAAATCTGTCCACTGTCTCTGACCCTGGAAGCCTGCTGCGATGGCATTGTGACCAACCATTTCTTCTTCACAGCCTGCGGGCAGGTTTTTGTTGCCGTTCATTAAGTCTTTAATGATACAAGCCATTTTTACCACGAATGCAAACTGTTCTTCTTTTTCGGCATCAGATTTCTGCATATCAACGGGGTTTTTATCAAAGCCCATTTTGCATTTTTCTTTTGCCCAAGCTAAAGCTTTCTGATATTCTTTTTCGTCGTAGATGCCTTCAGACATTCTTCTGATGACTTCTACTTCGTCCACGGATTCCACACGCATACCCAGATATTCTTCCATAAATGCGGTGTCAATAATAGAACCTGCAATACCCATACAGATAGAGCCAATCTGCAGGTAGGATTTACCTCTCATAGTTGCTGCTGCAACTGCTGCACGGCCGAAACGGAGCAATTTTTCTGCAACGTCTGCGGGGATTTTGTCGGATTCGTCCAAGTTCTGAACATCGTGACCGTAGATACCGAATGCAGGTAAGCCTTTCTGAGCGTGGCCTGCTAAAACAGCTGCCAGATATACTGCGCCGGGACGTTCGGTACCGTTGAAGCCCCAAACTGCTTTGATGGTGTTTTTATCCATATCCATGGTTTCGGAACCGTAGCACCAACAGGGAGTAACGGTTAAGGTGATGTCTACACCTTCTTTTTTAAATTTGTCTGCACAAGCTGCTGCTTCTGCAACACGGCCGATGGTGGTGTCAGCAATTACAACTTTTACCGGTTCCCCATTGGAATATTTTAAGTTTTCGGTAAACAGCTTTGCTGCTGCTTTTGCCATACCCATGGTCTGGTCTTCTAAAGATTCTCTTACTTTTAAGGGGCCACGTCTACCGTCAATAGTCGGTCTGATACCGATTACCGGGTAGGAGCCGATTAATCTGTTTTCTGCCATAATTTGTTCCTCCGTTCATAGTATAAAAAATAATAAAAGTTTCATATCAGATAGTTTGTCCTATCATTGTTATTTTATAACAATTCGATGGAATTGTCAACATTTTATCGGGGTTTCTTATTCAATTTTCACGATTTTTTATTGCCGGATCCCGTGTTTCTATGGGAAATTTCATAAAATTATAAAAAAATTGGAATTTTTGGGTTGAAAATATTGAATTTTTGAGGAAACCGTGCTAAAATAAGAACAGTAAGAAATCTATTTTCAAAAGAAAAGGGGTACAAACCAATGAACAAAATCTATGAAGGCAAAACCAAAGACGTTTATTCTTTAGAAAACGGCAACGTGCTGTTAAAATTCAAAGACGATTGCACCGGTAAAGACGGTGTGTTTGACCCCGGTGAAAATACCGTTGGCTTAACCATTGAAGGCATCGGCAGAGAAAACTTAAGAACTTCTATTTACTATTTTGATTTATTAAAAAAAGCAGGCATCAAAACCCACTATGTTTCTGCAAATGTGGAAGATGCTACCATGGAAGTGCTTCCCGGTAAAGTGTTTGGTCACGGCTTAGAAGTAATCTGCAGACTGGTTGCAACCGGCAGCTTCATCCGTCGTTACGGTGAATACATTGAAGACGGTACTCCCTTAGAAGGCGGTTATGTGGAATGCACCTTCAAAAATGACGAAAAGGGCGATCCGCTGGTAACCGGCGAAGGCTTAGCAGCATTAGGCGTTATGAGTCCCAAAATGTTTGAAGATATGAAAGAACAGACCTTAAAAATCACCAAAATTGTGGCTGACGACTTAAAAACCATTGGTCTGGATCTGTGGGACATTAAATTTGAATTTGGTTACAACAACGACGAAGTTATTTTGATTGACGAAATTGCGTCCGGCAATATGAGAGTTTATAAAGACGGCGTGATTGTTCCTCCCGTTGAATTAACCAAGTTAATCTTAAACAGATAAAATTGGTTTGAAAAAATAAACATATCGGAAAAACAAAACGACACACAGGTCGTTCCCTACAAGTTCTATCCAAACAAAAAGACGAGATTTGAAATCTCGTCTTTTTTATATGCTATCGTTTTTTAATTGTTCGTGTATTATTTCAACAATTTCTGATTTTAACGCATGGTTTTCATTTCGGGGACATTCTACAGGAACACATTCATTACAAGGTTTTTTTCTGAAATGATTGATACAACAACACAAATAATTGCATTCATCGCAACAAATTTCATTTCCGTTTTCACCGTTGCCGGGGCAATCCTTACCCCCCTTCAAACGAGTGCTCAGTCGCCGCACGGCTGTTCTATTACACGGTTTTACAAGTCGCAAAAAGGAGTTCTACATTAGGTTATATCTACCTAAAAAGCGTTACCGAACGACGAAACCAAAATAATCCGCCATTATTTTTGCAATCAAGAAAAGTTTTCGGAAGACGGAAGTCGGGATTGCAAAAATACCAGGCGGCAGCTTCTTTTTTTTTGGTTCGTTTTTTCTTTGCTGTCAAAGAAAAAAATGAACAAATATAATCAAACAAAAAAAGAAGAACTTCTTTGAAAAAGAAGTTCGTCTTTTTTATTGACACAATGTAAGGCAATGAGAAATGGATGCAAAATGAAACACCAGAACACCCAACGGGTGGTGATATTTCCGAAGGTGCCACCTCTCCTAAAGGGCGAGGCATGTAGGGGGCGACCTATGTGTCGCCCCGTTTGTTCATCCATTATGCGCCATTTATCGAGCCGTCTTAGTAGTGATCTCTATATTTTTTACGAATTGCCCGATACAAGAAAAATAAAAGCAATACACCCGCAATTCCGCCGGATGCCACATAAATCCAGGGTTCCACAGCATTTTCAATCTTCAGGGTTTCCCAAAGACCGTTTTGCAACGCCAGAGTTTTTTGGTCCAAGCTTTCATAATATGTGGTTTTTAAGCCAGACTCCTCGGAGGGATAGAGAATGTCGATGGCGTTTTCGTTCCAGTCTATCATGCCGTCAATATAGTCCTGGTTTTCTCTGACTAACACATTGGGAGACGAATAGGCAATATATTCCGCATTGGCAATGGCAATATCTTCGGAGAGCATAAAGTTGATATAAATTTCCGCCAGTTCCTGATTTTTTGCACATTTGGGTATACACATGGCATCCACAAACACATTGGTGCCCTCTTCGGGATAGTAAAAACCTAAGCTGTCGTTATCATCATACATGGTGAGGTAGTCCCCTGCATAGTAGGGTGCCACCGCAGCGGAGCCGTTTTTCATTTTGTTGAAAATTTCGTCCATGACATAGCTTTGCACCAGAGGTTTCTGAATTTTCAGTTTTTCCACGGCGGAATACCATACTGCAGGGTCGGTGGAGTTCACATCGTCACCTGCCCAGTAAATAGCAGTACCGAAAGCGTCACGGGGGTTATTGAACTGCAGGATTTTACCACGGTATTTCTCATTCCAGAGCAAATCCCAGCTTCCTAAATCCTCTTCGTCTACCATGGTATCGTTATAAATAATTCCCACCATGCCGTAGGTATAGGGAACAGTATACAGATTTTCGGGATCGTAGAACAGGTTCTTAAATTCGGGAGCAATGTTGGAAAAATTGGGGATATTCTCAAAATTTAAGGGGGAGAGCATATCCTCCTCTATCATTTTTTCAATCATATACTCGGAGGGAATCACCACATCATAGGTGGTGGAACCGCTTTTTAGCTTGTTATACATATCCTCGTTGCTGGCGTAGGTGGTGTAGTTCACACGGACATCCATCCCCAGCTCGTCACGGCAGTAGATTTCAAATTCTTCGTTGACGTCTAACGTGCCTTCCGAACCGTCGGAAATGTATTCTCCCCAGTTATACACATTTAAGGTAAGGGTTTTTTGTTCGGTGTTACAACCGGATAAGGGCAAAATGAAAAGACACAACAGAAGGATCAGTGCAAGGGCTAAAAACTTTTTCATTTAATAGACAACCTTCTTTCTGTGCTTTTTTCTTTGGAAAACAGATTGGACAGAATCAAAAGGGTGGTAACTGCCACAATCATAAGAGTGGAAAGTGCATAGATATCGGGTTTTACCTCTTTTTTGGTCATGGAGTAAATCAGCAAAGGTAAGGTTTGAAAATCGTTACCCGTGGTGAAATAACTGATGACAAAATCATCTAAGGATAAGGTAAATGCTAAAATAAAGCCGGAAATTACGCCGGGCATAATGTTGGGTAATTCCACCCGGAAGAAAGACTGCAAAGGCGTGCAACCTAAGTCCTGAGCCGCTTCGGGCAAGGATTTCGGCATGGAAAGAAGTTTCGGACGAACGGATAAAATCACATAGGGCAAACAGAAGGTAACATGAGCAATCAGCAAGGTGAAAAAGCTCAATTTTTCGTCACTGCCCTGCATGGTGCCGATAAACACAAATAAAAGCATCATGGAAATCCCTGTGACAATATCGGGATTCATCATGGGAATGTTGGTAATAGAAATCACGGAGTTTTTCCAAAGGTTTTTGCGGAATTTGGTCAGTCCCACAGCCGCCGCCGTGCCAATGACGGTGGAAATCACAGCTGCACTTACCGCCAATACCAAAGTATTTTGCAAAGCGGTGAAAGTTTCGGGACTTTTAAAAAGCTCGGAATACCAATAGAAAGAGAACCCCGTCATGGCCCCGGTGTTGGAGGTGGAGTTAAAGGAAAACATCATCAACACCAGGATGGGGATATACAGTATGATAAAGATAAGAGCTGTGTAGATACGGGATAGGGCTTTCATACTTTTTTTACCTTTCTATGTAATAATGCGTCAGAAAAACTATTTCCATGAGGCGGTGAAAAAATCGAACAGATTTTGTGAATTTTCTGACTGCCGCGTACTTTTGTGTACGCAAAGGAAGAAAAACGCCAAAAGATGCCTGTTTACGAGGCGTCCTCCTCCATTCCAATGAGGCTGATGGAAACAGGATATATTTTTTCGCTTTCTGCGACTGCCGTGTACTGAGTGTACACAAAGGAGCAAAAACGGAAAAAGATGCCTGTTTACGAAGCCTCCTCCTCAGAGAAGCGGTTCATGATGGCCAGTGACAGCAGTACCAGTATCATCATGACTAAAGAAATTGCGGCACCTACGTTGTAGGTGGAAATGTTCTGGAATTGGCGTTCGATGGTGTCACCGATTAGTTCAAAGGTACCGCCACCTAATTTTTGAGAAATGTAGAAGGTGGAGATGGAAGGAACGAACACCATGGTGATGCCTGAAATAATACCTGAGGCGGACAATGGCAGAATCACTTTTCGTACCACCTGGAGCTGACTGCAACCAAGGTCTCTTGCTGCTTCGGTCAGGCTCACATCCAATTTAGAAATGATGGTGTAGATCGGAAGCACCATGTAGGGTAAAAAGTCATACACCATGCCAAAAATTACTGCACCTTTGGTACCGATTAAATGAACTTTTCCCCAGTTTAAGGCACCTAAAATGGTGTTTAAAAATCCGCCGTCATCCATAATTGCCATCATAGAATATGTACGGATTAAAAGGTTGGTCCACATGGGAAGCATCAGCAGGGTAATCATAATCTTTTGAGATTTTTCCTTATAGCTTGCAATGAAATAGGCTAAGGGATAGCCAATCACAAAGCAGATAAAGGTGGCAATTACCGAAAGGCTGACGGAGAGCAAAAAGGTGTTGGTATGCTCTTCTAATGCTAAGATGTTGCCAAAGGTGAAAGCGCCGTTGGTATCGGTAAAGCTATAGTAAATCACAAAAATCAGGGGTGCTAAGATAAACAGGACAGACCACAGAATGTGAGGTGCTGCAGTCATTTTTCCCCAGAATCCGGTTTTCGTTTTTTCCATCCTAATCACCTACCGTTTCCGTGTTGGATAACTCGTCAATTTCATCGGAGAAGGTAGAATAGTCACCGTATTGACCGGAAAATTCAGATTTTTTCATAATATGGATAGCATCGGGATCAATGGATACGCCGATATTGGCTCCAACATCCACAAAGTCGGTGGATTGAATCATCCATTTGAAACCGCCGATGTCCACGATAATTTCATAATGAACACCTTTGAAGGTGACGGAGGTAACGGTGCCGGTGAGCATCCCGTCCTGGGGAGATACCACGTCCACGTCTTCGGGACGCACCACCACGTCGATCTGTTCGCCGGGAGCAAAGCCTTTGTCCACACAGGAGAAGGTATGTCCGGAGAAGGTTACTTTGAAGTCCTCATTCATGACCCCGTCTAAAATGTTACTTTCGCCGATGAAGTCAGCAACGAAAGCATTCACAGGTTCGTTATAAATGTCGGTAGGAGTGCCGATTTGCTGAATCTGACCGTCTGCCATAACCACCACCACGTCAGACATGGAAAGGGCTTCCTCCTGGTCGTGGGTCACATAGATAAAGGTGATGCCGGTCTGCTTCTGAATTTTTTTCAGTTCGTTCTGCATATCTTTGCGAAGCTTTAAATCCAGAGCGCCAAGCGGTTCATCCAGAAGAAGCACTCTGGGGTGACTGATTAAGGCACGGGCAATGGCAACTCGCTGCTGCTGACCGCCGGACAGTTTGGTCACATTTTTTCGTTCAAATCCTTTTAGCGCAACCAGCTCCAGCATTTCTTTCACTCTGCGGATAATTTCTGCATTGGGCACTTTCTTAAGACGCAAAGAAAACGCCACATTTTCAAACACATTCAAATGGGGAAACAACGCATATTTCTGGAACACGGTGTTGATACTTCTTTTATGGGCAGGCACATCGTTAATCCGTTTGCCCTCAAACATCACATCTCCCGAGTCAGGAGTTTCAAAACCGCCCACAATTCGCAGGGTGGTGGTTTTTCCGCAACCAGAAGGACCAAGCAACGTTACAAACTGCTTGTCATAAATATCTAAGTTGATGGAGCTTAATACCTGCTCTCCTTCAAACTCTTTGGAAATGTTTTTAAGTTCAATGATCTTTTTCATCTGTTCCATCGAAGCGTCTTCCTTCCCCGAAAAAAAATATCAAGAATAACAAAAAAAGTGATGTGTCCATGACACACCACTTGCAAAAAATCCGTCTTTTTAGGGACAAAATACCCCTTTTTTGGATAGTTTGAGATAGGTTTCAGAGCTTGATACGCGTACTCTTATTGACCGTTTCACAAGTCGATGTGTGCATAGCACATGGTTGTAAAGGAACCAACTTATAAAATTTGAGCTTCTAACTCAATCAATAAGGCAGGTGTTCCCTGCCAACCGAATCTCTGTAAAAAGATCCGGCGTTTCGGCGTTCGACCCGGCTGTCCGTCTGGCCTTAGGTTGCAAGGGGTTTCACCTCTTGCAAGCGGTCGTATTTCTCACCCTCCGGAACCTATGTTCCAAATTCTGATGATACGCTCAGTATAGCACAGTTTTTTTCCAATGTCAACAAATTTTTACGGATTTTTCCCCATATTTCACAGGTTTTTGCTGATTTTTACCCAATTTCCTACTGTAAAAACTCCGAAAGGATCAGTTCTCTGGTTTTTGGCACATCGCAAATCACATAGGAAATGCCGTTCACCGTCTCCTGGGATAAGGGCATCTGATGCGTACAAATGTCCACCGTGGGAAAGCTCCCCAAAAGCTTGGCAAACAGAGGCAAATCCGACACGGTCAGATTGGTATCCACATGTGTGCAAAGTTCTCCGAAAATTTCGGCGGTTTTCCCTAAATACTGGGGCTTTGCCTTTTGCCGGATCAGTTCTTTTAAAAAGGTTTGCTGGGCATTGATACGGCCCAAATCCGCATTGGCATATCCCGCCCGAAAACGGGTAAACTGCTCCGCTTTTTTGCCGTCTAATAATTGGTAACCGGGAGATAAGTCAATGGTCAGATTCTGCTCCGGGTCCCGATAGTACATCCGCTGAGGCACATCAATCCACACACCGCCCAAAATGTCCACAATATTTCGTACGCCCTGCGGTTTCACCACCGCGTAGTAATGGATGGGAAGTCCGGTCAGCTCCTTCACATAGCGAATTGGCTCTTCGTGACGTTTTCCCTTCTCCCCCAATGCATACAGCGCATTAAATTTCAAAAAATCCCCGTCACGGCGGATGCGGGTATCACGGGGGATGGAGAGAATGTTTAAGCGATTTTGGTCAGCATCTATGGAAAGAAGCATCACGGTGTCGGTCAAAAGGCCGCCTTCGTCAGTTGCCAAAAACAAAAGATTCACCCGTCCGCCCACGCAAACATCAGTCACCTTGGGACGGATGCGTTCATGGGGAGCAATATAGCGGTAGGAACACCAGGCGCCTGCCACCGCCACTGCCAACGCAACCACGATTGCCGCAAAATAGGTAACATAAGAAAAAAACTTATTGCAATTCATTTGAAAGACACTCCTTTTTTCGTGCTTTCTTATAGTCTGCACGAAAAAAAAGACTTCTAATCCACTGATTCTTCGGACAATTTACAACCCCATGAAAAAAAATAAAAAAAATGCTTGACAAACCAACCTTCATATGTTATAATCGTTAAGGTGAAATTGATGATTGAACTTTTTCCCAAGCCTGTGCTGGTGTAGCTCAATTGGCAGAGCAGCTGATTTGTAATCAGCAGGTTGCGGGTTCGAGTCCCATCACCAGCTCCACTTTCAACTGAATATGGAGGGGTTCCCGAGTGGCCAAAGGGGGCAGACTGTAAATCTGTTGCATCTTGCTTCGATGGTTCGAATCCATCTCCCTCCACCAAAAAAAGACTATTCTTCGGAATAGTCTTTTTTATCGATATAAATCTCTTACGAGATTTTCGATATACCCTTTGGTACGATATATTACTGCGTAATACGATATGTTGCCTTACGGCAACGAGATTTATATGATATCGAGTTTTTCCGTAAAACGAAAAATATATTGCACGAGTGTAAGCAAGTATATCGCTAAAATAAAAGGCATCCATTAGGATGTCTTTTTTGATGTTATTAAAAGATGACCAAGAACCAAACAAAAAAGCAGACTGATATCCAAAACAATCAGTCTGCTTTTCTTTTTTACCGTTCTAATTCAATTTTTCCAAAAAATTCGGGACGGTGGAAGTCCGGCTTTTGGGTACCGATGATATTCCAACATCCCCAATGGGGTGTCTCACACAGTTCGCAAAGCTTTTGGAAGTTGCCTGTCCAGGAGGTGGAAATTTCGGGATAATAATTTTTCAGCAAGCTATTCGGGATATAGAATTTTGCTTCCCAGCCGCCGTTATGTAAAACCCGGGTATCAATGTGCAGTTGGTCAAAGTCAATGTACTGCAGTTCCCGGTCAAAACGGTCAGAGCCGATGCCAAAGAGCATAAAGCCCGTCACACTTAACTCAAAATTTAAGTATTTGTTGGTGGTTTCGGGAGAAGCATTCAAGAAGATTTCCACACAGCTGTCTAAATACACTTCCGTATTCATCCCGTTGGACTTCCCGATGGGATTTTTTTCGTCGCTATGAAACTTCATTCCGATGCCGTTTTCGTCTTGCAACATATAAAAGTTGGTTTTAACGGTGTCTTCCGGCTTGTTCCAGGGATAATTGGCTATATTGCCTTCGTTTGCTTCCTGCCAGATCGGACTGTCAATGGGAATGTCCGCTTTGGCAACTTTTTTCACGGTATAAGTATTCATAAAGGGACTCCTTATTTCTAAAAAACCTTACAGATTTTCCGCTAAGTAGGCATCAATCATGCCCATAAAGCTGTTAATCATTTCATCGGTGGACTGGTAACGTGACAGAATAAATGCGTGGTCACGGCCATCTAATTCCAGATAGGTGGCAGAAGTGCCAAGTGCACTCATATCGTCACAGAAGGTTTTGGAGATTTCGTGGTCGACCACAGCGTCTTTATTGCCGTGCATTACCAAAAATTTGGTGTCAGTTTTCTTGGTGTTATAAGAGGGAGACGCTTTTTTAAGGTCTTCGTCGGTGTCTGTCACATAGCCCCAGCCGGGTTTGGTTACATCCAGTACCGGATTTGCTGCAACGATGATGTCGGCACCCACTTCGTCATCCAAACCAAGCTCCACAGCCAGATGTCCGCCGGAGGAATCGCCTATAATCACCAGCTTCCGCCGTGGATAGCAAGCACTGCAATTTTTTTGTTTTCGCCTTCTTCGGGGATATACAGTTTGATGGGTAATCTGACACCGTTTTCAGTGGTTTTGTAAGCACCGTCAAAAGTGGGTTCGATGGCTCTGATTCTGTCTGTTTCTGCCACTACCGCCAAATGCTCGGGAGTGTTGACGGTTACTTCATAGGTTTCGCCGTTCCAATCCACGGTGCAACCTAAACTTTCGGACACTACCCGCAAGGGTACTAAGGTTCTGTCATTTTCAATGATGGGTTTTTGGTCTGCAATTTCCAGTAACACACCGTCAATTTTCACGGTGACTTCTTTTAGTTCAACAATTTCGGTTGCTTCTTCCGCAAATACCGCGGGTGTCAGTAGCATCAGCATTGCTAAGAGTAAGCTTACTATTTTTTCATGGTTGTCTCTCCTTTTGGATGTATGTTATAAAAATTTAGTTTTGATTCCAAAAAAGCCCTGAGAACCAGGGCTTTTTGAACACGGTATTATTCCCACTCGATGGTGCCAACCGGCTTCGGAGTTAAGTCTAAGAGCACACGGTTGATACCTTCCACTTCGGTGGTGATGCGGTTGGTGATTTTATGGAGAATTTCGTAGGGGATTTCTTCGATGGTGGCGGTCATGGCGTCGGTAGTATTTACCGCACGGATGATTGCCGGCCAGCCTTCGTAACGCTGTTCATTCCGAACGCCAACGCTTTTTAAATCGGGAACGGCGATAAAATACTGCCAAACGGTTTCGGCAAGACCGCACTTGTCAAATTCTTCCCGCAGGATTGCGTCTGCTTCACGGAGGGCGTGAAGTCTGTCACGAGTGATTGCGCCTAAGCAACGCACACCAAGTCCGGGACCCGGGAAGGGCTGACGATATACCATTTCGTGGGGCAGACCCAATGCTTCCCCAACCACGCGGACTTCGTCTTTAAAGAGCAGTTTCACGGGTTCTACCAGTTCCATTTTCATATCTTCCGGCAGACCGCCCACATTGTGATGGCTTTTTACGGGTTTTCCGCTTTCTGCGGCTTTGATGCTTTCTAAAATATCGGGATAAATAGTCCCTTGTGCCAAAAATTCGATGCCGTCCAGCTTTGCAGCTTCTTCATCAAACACATTGATAAACTCTGCACCGATGATTTTTCGTTTTTTCTCAGGGTCAGAAACTCCTGCCAGTAAATCTAAGAAACGGTCGGTAGCATCCACATAGACTAAGTTGGCATCCAACTGATTGCGGAACACTTCCACAACCCCCTCGGATTCGCCTTTTCTCATTAAACCGTGGTTTACATGCACACAAACCAACTGTTTGCCGATAGCTTTAATTAAAAGTGCTGCAACCACAGAGCTGTCCACACCGCCGGAGAGTGCCAAAAGCACTTTTTTATCGCCTACCTGCTGTCTCACTTGGGCAACTTGTTCGGCAATAAATTTATCTGCCATTTCTTTTGTGGTGATACGTTCCATGGTATCCGGTCTTTTGTTGGTATCCATATTATCCCTCCTAAATGCTGATTATTTTACTATTTTAGCACAGTTTTTTTCGATTTTCAAGTATTTATCAATAACATTCCCCAATTTTTTTTGAAATTTTAAATCCAAAACTAAAAAAGACGAAATTTTTGAAAATTTCGTCTTTTCAATCATCCAAAAATCAAGGTGCAGAAAAATCGGCGAGAATGAATCAACTGAGCCCGCAGGGGTTATCCGAAGGCGTACACAGGTACGCCGAGTGACGAAGTTGGTTCATATTAACAGCGGTCTCGATGATTTTTCAAGCTGTTTATATAAAACTCAAATTTTTGTTCTTCATTTTCACATTCAGTACCAGTCCGATTGCTATCAGATTAGTCACCATAGAAGAACCGCCATAGCTTAGAAACGGCAAAGTGATGCCGGTGACGGGGGTTAAGCCGATGGTCATGCCGATATTTTCAAAGGACTGGACCAAAAACATGGTGCCAACGCCAATGGCGATGAAGGAGCCTAAATGGTCTTTGGCTTTGGTTGCGATATAAAAACAACGGAACACGATAAAACAGATGAGTCCCAAAATGAGTAAGGCACCCAAAAAACCCAATTCTTCGCAGGCAACGGCAAAGATAAAGTCGGTATGCTTGGCAGGAAGAAAACTGTTTTGCGTTAAAATACCGTTATAGAGACCCTGTCCGAAGACCTTCCCAGCTCCAACGGCAGTTTTGGACTGCATCACCTGATAGCCGGAAAACTGGGCATCCAGCTCCGGATTTAAGAAGGTTAAAATTCGGTTTTTCTGATATTCTTTAAACACAAAGAACCACAAAACGGGAACGGTAACAGCCACCGCCGCAAAAGCGGTGACAATATACTTCCAGCTGATTTTTGCCACGAAAATCATCGCCAAGAAAATGAAGACAAAAACCATAGTGGTTCCAAAGTCAGGCTGGAGCATAATGAGGGTGACCAGTACGGCAATGTGCGCCAAGGCACAAAGCACCACGGGAAGCTCGTTGATGCGGTCTTTGAATTTGTCCAGCTGATAGCCAAAGGACAAAATGAAGCCGATTTTCACAATTTCTGCCGGCTGAATGCCGATGGGACCAAACCGAATCCAGCTATTGCCTCCAACTTCTTCCGCACCGGTACCGACTAACAGCACCAGCACCAGTAAAAATACGTCAACCCCAATGATATAAAGGTATTTGGAGGCTAAAAATTCGTAATCCAAAAAGGCTAAAAACAAACAGCAGACAAGTCCTAACAAAAATGCGCCCGTCTGGATAATGACCTGGCTTTTGCTCCCGAAGGAAGCGGTTGCTGAGGACACCAAAAAGATCCCGATGACACACAAGATGCAAACGGCACTAATGAGTGGAATATCCAGATTTCTAAGCATTTGTTTTAACTTTTGCATAAAAATTCCTCAATTTCTTAACGTTTCCAGGTTTTGCGGGCAAATAACACCAGCATGGGGAAAATCTCCAGTCTGCCGGTAATCATGACCAAGGTCAGCACCACGGTGGATAAGGGCGAATAGCCGGAAAAATTCGCAGTGGGGCCAACGCCCGAAAGTCCTGGTCCAACATTACTGAAGGTTGCCGCCACAGCGGTAAAGTTGGTAGTGAAATCAAAGTTATCAAAGCTGATGACCAAAAGGGCAAAAGCAAAAATGAACATGTAGGCAATAAAGAACACGGTGATACCGCGAAGAGTTTCATGCTCCAAGGGGCGACCGTTTAATTTGACTCTGGTGGTGCATTTGGGATGTACCAGCACACGGATTTCCTTTAACACACTTTTAAAGAGCACTAGGATACGGGACACTTTCATCCCACCGCCGGTGCTTCCTGCACAGGCACCCATAAACATCAAGGCAACCAAAATCAACTGAGCAAACTGGGGCCAAAGGTTAAAGTCCACGGTAACATAACCTGTGGTGGTGATAATGGACGAAACCTGGAAGGCACTGTGACGCAGAGATTCTTCGGTGATGCCCACAGAGGAAAAAGCGTTTAAGCATACAAGCAACATGGCCGCCAACACAATCAACAGGTACGCACGAACCTCTTCCATGGAGAAAGCGGTTTTGTAGCGACGCATCAGGATGCAATAGTAGAAGGTGAAATCTACCCCGAAAATGAACATAAACACGGTCAGCACCCACTGAATATAGGGCGAGTAACTGGCACAACCGGAATTTAAGACGCCAAACCCGCCGGTCCCTGCAGTACCAAAGGTTAAAGTGAGAGCGGAAAACCAGTCCATTCCCGGGTCTGCAATCATAAAGCAGAACTGCAAAACGGTAAGACCGATATAAATAGTGTATAAAATTTTAGCGGTGGTTTTCACATGAGGCACTAATTTTCCCACCGAATGACCCGGGCTTTCTGCACGAAGCAGATGCATATTGTCGCCACCTGAGAGCGGCAACAGTGCCACCAAAAACACGATAACTCCCATCCCGCCAATCCAATGGGTAAAGCTACGCCAAAACAGCATGGATTTTGACATCGCTTCCACATCGGACAGGATGGATGCACCTGTGGTAGTAAAGCCGGAGGCAGTTTCAAACAGGGCATCGGTAAATAAGGGAATCTGACGGGACAAAAAGAAGGGTAATGCCCCGAAAATACTTAATAAAATCCAGGAAAGTGCCACAATGACAAAGCCTTCTTTGGCAAACATGGTCTTTTCTTTGGGGCGGACTAAGGTTAAGGGAATGCCAACCAGCAAACAGATACCCATACAAATCAAGAAAATGAAAGGATTCTGCTCTGAAAAGCCCAACGCACAAAGGAAGGGCAAAAGCATACAAACACCTTCAAAGTTGACCACCCAACCCAGGGTGTGAAGAATCATTCTGTAGTTCATAAAAATTCCTCTACCTTAAAATATCACTGATATCGGTAAAGCCTTTATGGATGCTTACCACAATCACCGTGTCACCGGGAAGGAGCATATCCTTGCCTCGGGGAGTGATAATGTTACCCTGACGGTTGATGCAGGCAATTAAGATGCCCGGCTTTAAAGACAGGGTTTCCAAGGTTTTATTGGCAACGGGAGCGTTCTTTAGAATGTTAAACTCCAATGCTTCCGCTTTGCCGTCTAAAATTTCGTGCATGGTTTCAATATTACTGCCGATAGAATTATTCTTTGCACGAACAAATCTTAAAATGTATTCTGCGGTTAAATCTTTGGGATAGATGATGGTGTCCAGACCTAAATTACTGATTACCTCATCATAGGCAGTACGGCTGATTTTAGTGATGGTTTTGCCTTCGGTACGGGTTTTGGCATACAAAGAAAGCATCACATTTTCTTCATCCAGATTGGTCAGTGCCACAAAGGATTCGGTGGAATCAATGCCTTCTTCCAATAAAAGACGGTTTTCGGTGCCGTCTCCGTTGATGACGGTTGCTTTTGGTAAAATCGAGCAAAGCTCGTCACAACGGGCGGACTTTTGCTCTATGATTTTCACGTCAATGCCTGCTTTTATGAGCAGATTGGACAGGTAAACCGCAGTTTCGCCACCACCCACAATCATGGTGTTTTTCACTTTGCCGGTTTTTAAGCCGATTTTTTTGAAGAAATGGGTGGCATCCCGCACGGTTGCCACAATGCTGACATAGTCCCCTGCTTTTAAGATAAAGTCACCGCCGGGGATGAAAACTTCGTCTCCACGCTCAACGCCGCAAATTAAAATGTTGCAACCAAGCTTCTGAGAAATATCCATCAGCTTTAATTCGCAAAGGGGAGAATTGTCTGCAATTTTAAATTTTAAAATTTCCACTCTGCCTTTGGCAAAGGTATCAATCTGAACGGCAGAGGGAAACCGGAGCAGTCTTGCCATTTCCCGAGCGGCAATTAGTTCGGGATTGATAATCATAGCAAGACCCAAATCCTCCCGGAAGAGCTGAATTTCATTCTGATATTCGGGATTTCTCACACGGGCAATGGTGTTGCAGCTGCTTAATTTTCGGGCAATCAGACAGGTAAGCAAATTGAGCTCGTCTGACTGGGTCACGGCGATTAAAATATCTGCCTGACGGATGCCTGCTTCCTCCAACACGTCAATGCTGGCACCGCTCCCCGTGATTCCCATCACGTCGTATGCATTCACGATATCTGCCAACACAGACTGACGAAGGTCAATCACAGTAATAGAATGTTCGTTTTCCCGACTCAAACGTTCTGCCAATTTGTGGCCAACTTTTCCAAGTCCCACAATGATAATATTCATAGATTCGCCTCTTTTTTAAGCATTGTAATCATACCATTCTATTCTACATTATAACAAATCGGTTTTTGAAAGTCAAGGAAATCACAAAATATCCTTAAATATCCTGCCCAAAGAAGAAAAGGACAATCCCCAACCTTGGGAGATTGCCCTTTTTATATGTGTCGCAGCTATTTTATAAGTCTTTTTCCTGCTCTTGCTGAATGTCGGGAAACACAGACAGCATGGGTTTTACATCCTTGCCTTTTAAATTTCTGTCCACATAGTTTCTGGTAATTTTAATCACCAGTCCGGATAATGCTAATACCCCAATTAAGTTGGGCACCATCATTAAGCCGTTGAAGGTGTCGGAAATATCCCAAGCCAAGGAAGAGGTGAGCAGTGCACCTGCTAAAATAGTTGCTAAATGCAGGATTTTATAAATCAGTTTGGTTTTTTCGCCGAATAAGTATTCCCAGGCTTTGGCACCGTAGTGGTCCCAACCTAACACGGTAGTGAAGGCAAACAGTAAAATTGCAGTGGCGATAAACTGTTCCCCAACCACACCAAACACGCCGGAGAAGGCTTTTGCCACTAAGGTTGCATCGGTAACTTCTCCCACCAGAGCGCCAGTGTCTAAGTTAATCATACCGGAGGTCAATACTACCAGTGCAGTCATAGTGCAAACAATCATGGTGTCTGCAAACACTTCAAAAATACCCCACAAACCTTGGCGGACAGGCTCTTTCACGTTGGAATTACTATGCACCATTACGGAAGAACCAAGACCTGCTTCGTTGGAGAATACCCCACGTTTGCAACCCTGGGTTACAATATCCTTCACCACAATACCGCCAACACCGCCCAAGGCTGCAGGCACAGTGAATGCATAGCGGAAAATGGAGGAAAAGGCAGCACCGATTAACTGGTAGTTGCAAGCGATAACCACAATACTGCCGCCCACAAATAAAACCACCATAAAGGGAACCACTTTTTCTGCGAATGCAGCAATTCTCTTTAAACCGCCGATGATAATTAATGCGGCAATTACCAAAAGAACAATGCCGATAATCAGATGATAAACGGAAACGCCGGGATAAAGCATCTGAGAGGATAAAGCAGGAATATCAAATGCGGAAACTATATTGGCAACAATTTTGTTGATCTGACCCATTGCACCAATTCCGAAGGATGCCAAAATAGCAAAAACGGAGAATAAAATCGCTAAGATTTTACCAATCCATTTACAGCCCTTCATTTTGCCAAGACCGTCTTCTAAATAGTACATAGCCCCGCCGGACCATTCGCCTTCTTTGTTTTTTCTGCGGAAGAAAATTCCCAGCACATTTTCGGAATAGTTGGTCATCATACCGAAGAAAGCAGCAATCCACATCCAGAATACCGCACCGGGACCCCCTGCAACAATTGCAGTGGCAACCCCTGCAATGTTACCAACACCAATGGTGGCAGCCAAAGCGGTACAAAGTGCCTGAAACTGAGAAATGGATTTGCCTTTTACCTTACCGGAAACATCTTTTGAGAACAGTTTCCCCAAGGTTTCGGAAAACCAATGTTTGATATGAGTAATCTGAAATACTCCGGTAATCACAGTTGTTACAAAACCGGTAAGAAGCAGAAGATACAAGCCTTTGCCCCAGACGAAACTGTTGATTTCGCCGTTGAACCAAGTGAGCCAATTGAAAAAATCCATGTTTTTTTCCTTCCTTTTTTCGTCAAAATAATAAAAATGTATAAAAAAACGGAGTCTTTATGACATCATAAAAACTCCGAATTGGTCCATATAACCCTATTAAGTCACCAAAAAAAGATGACTGTTTCTCCGTCCTTTTGCCTGAGAGATTAGCCCATATGAGCTTTACACCTTCGGCATCCTTGATCTTTTCCGTTTTTCGGGAAAAGGGACTTCTCCGGAGCGCTATCCGTTTGCAGTCTTTGCTAAAAGCGCCTGAGAGCATTACTCCTTCGGCAAGGCATCCGCCTTTCTCCTGCATCCTTCACTTAGCACAATATGCATTTGTCTTGGGGCATTATAAACCTTTTTCTGCGGTTTGTCAACCCTTTTTTGACAAATTTTTATTCTTTTCTTCTTATTCCTTGGTTAATTCCTTAATTTCCTGGGAATCCTGCTCCTCATGCACCACAGCCTGACGGATAATTTTCACGTCTTTTTTATGGTAGGTGCCAACTGCTTCCGTGTCGGAAGAAACAGCACGGAGCATCCCGGTGATAACGTTAACGTCAATCACGGTTCCTTCACCGCCACCGGGTAATTTCACGATGGAGCCGTGGCGGGGAGTGTCTTTCCACATATCTTCGTAGGAGGACTGCTCATAGTTTAAGCAACACATCAGTCTTCCGCAGGCACCGGAAATTTTGGTGGGATTTAAAGAAAGGTTCTGGTCCTTTGCCATTTTAATGGAAACGGGCTTAAACTCACACAAGAAGGTGGAGCAACAGCACTGCCGTCCGCAAGGGCCGAAGCATTTTAACATTTTAGCTTCGTCACGAACCCCTATCTGACGCAGTTCAATACGGGTACGGAACACGCTGGCTAAGTCTTTAACCAGTTCACGGAAGTCCACTCTGCCATCTGCAGAGAAATAGAAAAGCACTTTGCTTCTATCAAAGGTGTATTCCACTTCCAAAAGATTCATCTGAAGTCCGTGTTTTTTGATTTTTTCCTCAGCAATGGCAAAGGCTTTCTGTTCTTTTTCCTTATTCTCTGCCAGTTGTTTGGCATCCTCTTCGGTAGCAATACGGATAACGGGTTTTAAGGGAGGAACCAGATCCTCCTCGGGCACCATGGAGTTTCCTCGAACAACTTTTCCGTATTCCAAGCCACGGGCAGTTTCCACAATTACCGAATCCTCTGCCGTTACGGTAAGGCCGTTGGGGTCAAAGTAGTAAACCTTGCCGAAATCTTTAAATTTTACACTGATTACTTCTATCATAGGTTAATAAATCCTTTCTTCGTTCAGATGGGCTTTCATCGAAAGCAATGCTCCCAGCACCGAAATGGCGAAGTTACCGTTCTGGGCAAGAGCCTTTGCCAGACCCGTAATATCTTCATATAAGTGAGAAGCTTCTGCCAAACTGATTTTTGGCGTTTCGGACCAGTCGGTATTTTTTCGGAGGGACTTGTCCTCCAACGAAGCATCGTAGACCAGACTGGCAAAAATGTCCAGCACTCTTAAAACTTCCTTTTCGTAGGTATGAAAATCACGGTACAGGCGCACCACATCCTTGGCGGTGCGGTTTTTTAGGAGCAGTCCCCCATCCCGCAAAACGGTCTGACGCATGGTTTTGTAATCCTCTGAATCGGCAAGTGCCAGCGCTTCGGTTACAGAACCTTTGGAAAGGGTCAGAATTTCCTCGGTGGGAGTGGGTAACTGATGTTTATAGAAATATTCTTTTAATTCTTTGGGAGTAAGCTCGGGGCAACGGATTTTTACCCCACGGGACAAAATGGTGGGAAGCAGTCCCGTAAGTGAATTGGTCACCAATAAAATCACCGCATACTGAGGCGGTTCTTCAAACACTTTTAACAGCGCATTCTGAGCGCCCGTGGTCATTTTTTCGGCGTCTTTTATGAGATAAATTTTTTTATGAAAATGAAACGGTTTTAAATAAATTTCGGTCGTCAATTCCCGAATCTGATTGACGGAAATCGAGCGGTCACCCTCTAAAATCTGAATGTCGGATGTGGAGTAAAACTGTTTGCAGGCAGCACAAACTCCGCATCCCGTGTGGTGTTCACAAACGATGGCTTTGGCAAATTCCAGCGCCAGGGTGGTTTTGCCCACACCGTCGATGCCGTGAAAAATATATGCATGGCTCAGCTTTCCCGTTTGGATTGCATTTTGCAACAGCTTTTTGGGAAGCTCCTGCCCCAAAACCGCATCAAACATTGTTTTTTGCTCCTCGTCTTTCTTAGGATAATCGATATTCTACATTATCCGACTCTGTTAAAACACAGCTCTTCTAAAAATATTTCAATCCTCGTCTTTCTTAGGATAATCAAAATTCTACATCCTTCGACTCTGTTAAAACACCGCTTTTCTAAAAAATTTGCTCCTCGTCTTTCTTAGGATAATCGAAATTCTACATTATCCGACTCTGTTAAAACACCGCTCTTCTAAAAAATTAATCCTCAAATTTTTAATGAATCGTGAAGAACGAAGAATGAAAAATTATGGTGGCAGGTAAAGCCTGCATCATATTATGCGCCTATCGGACGCCACCGCAATTATTCATTTTTCACGATTCATTCTTCCGCAAATTTTGTTAAAGACAAAATTTGCTTCTCTTTGGCACGCATTATGACTTTATCCTCGTCCACCATATGGTCGTAACCAAACAAATGGAGTAAGCCATGAAGGGTTAAATAGCATAATTCCCTTTGGTAGGTGTGGCCGTATTCTTCTGCTTGCGACACGATTTTCTCGTGGGAAAGCATCAAGTCCCCCAGCACCACCAGTCCCGTTTCGGGGTCAAAATCGTATTCCTGCAGTTCTTCCAGAAGCACTTCAGGTTCTTTGTAAAATAACATGGGAAAAGACAGCACATCGGTGGGTTTATCAATGTCCCTTTGCTCACGGTTAATCTGACGGATGGTTTCATTATCCGTCACCGTAACGGTCAAAAGCACTTCAAATGCGGGATTTAAAATATCCAGACACTGATTTAAAAATGCAGTTAACTCATCCTCACGGGAAAACACGTCTTCCACTTCGTTATAAAACTCTATTTTATGCATGGTGATCCTCTTAATAAAGTACCTGCTGGTCTCGTTTTTCGCCTAAATAACAAATTCCCACAACTTCGGGACCTGCATTAATCACGATGCAGGGGCCAATCAGCACGGTTTCCAGCGGTTTTTCCTTGATGGTATCTTTGGCAAGCTTCACAAAATCCTTGCCGTCATTTCTGCCGTGAAGCAGAATATATTTCTTATCGGCACCCATTCGTTCTGCTGCAATTTTGCAGAGCGTATCCATGGATTTTGGGATGCCCCGAACCTTCTGGCTGGTCACGGAATCTCCACCCGTTAAGCACATAATGGGTTTAATGCCCAAAAGCTCTCCCGCAATGGCTGCAGCGCCGCCGATTCTGCCTGATTTTTTAGCATACTTCAAATCAAACACGGTGAAATATACTTCCAAACGGCTAAACCAGTCTTCCAGATAATTTAAAATAATTTCTGCAGGCTTGCCGTCTTTCGCCATTTTTGCCGCCTGGATAACAGGGTAACCGTAACAATAGCTGTATGCACTTGTATCTACCACGGTAATTTTCATTTTGCAGTCTGGCATATCGCCGTAAAACATCTGACGTGCCAGCTGGGCAGAATTGTTGGTAGAAGACGCTTTTCCGTTAATGGTCACAATAATAAAATCGGTCACATCGTCTTTATAGGCAGCTTTGATGGCATCTAAAAATTCAAAGGGAGGAATCTGTGCCGTGGTGGGGATTTCGTCTCCCTCAGGCAGAAGATTGTAAAACTCCTCTTTGGTAAAATCATAAGCTTCTTTATATTCTTTCTGATTCATGGTAATGGTCATGGGAAGCAGTTGGATATCGTATTTTTGCGCAGTTTTTAAGTCGATATCACTTGCGGTGTCCACACAGATTCTGATGTTTGCCATGTGCAGTTCACTCCTTTTAAGAATCGGGATGTTTTATGGTAATCCACAGTATATTATACTATACATTTTTTAAAATAGCAAGATGATTTTCAAATTTTTTTAGGGGACTTTGGCAAACATTTTTTCCTTTTTCATAAAAAATGGTTGAATTTTTGGGAAAACTATAGTATAATGAAAGGAAATCACAGATTTGATATCAGGAAAGGCGTGTTGATTATGGAAATTACAATTACCAGAACCCAAACCCCCAAACAGAAACCCGACCAGTCCAACTTAGGCTTCGGTAAAATCTTTACCGACCATATGTTTGAAATGGAATATACCGAAGGAATCGGCTGGCATGATGCCAAAATCCTTCCCGTACATAACTTAAGCCTCCATCCTGCCTGCATGGTGTTCCACTACGGTCAGGAAATGTTTGAAGGCTTAAAAGCTTATCGCGGAAAAGACGGCAAGGTTCGTCTGTTCCGTCCCGACATGAACGCAAAAAGAACCAACAATACCAATGACCGTCTCTGCATTCCCCACATTCCCGTGGAAGACTTTGTGGAAGCGGTAAAAGCTGTGGTAAAAGTGGATGAAGACTGGATTCCCACTGCAGACGGCACCTCTTTATACATCCGTCCTTTCATCATTGCAACGGATGAATTTTTAGGTGTTGCACCCTCTAAAACCTATAAGTTTATGATTATTCTTTCTCCCTCCGGAGCATACTACGCAAGCGGTTTAGCTCCCGTTGGTATCTGGATTGAAGACGAATATGTGCGTGCCGTAAAAGGCGGTATCGGCTTTGCCAAAACCGGCGGTAACTACGCTGCATCCTTAGCAGCTCAGGTAAAAGCTCATGATGACGGCTATTCTCAGGTGCTTTGGTTAGACGGTGTGGAACGAAAATACATTGAAGAAGTGGGCGCAATGAACATCTTCTTTAAAATTGACGGCAAGATTGTGACTCCTGCTTTAAACGGTTCTATCTTACCCGGCGTTACCCGTGACAGTGTAATTGCCCTTTGCAAAAAAATGGGTCTGCCCGTGGAAGAAAGAAAAATCAGTGCAGAAGAACTGATTGCGGCGCAAAAAGCAGGCAAATTAGAAGAATGCTTCGGTTCCGGTACTGCAGCGGTTATTTCTCCCGTTGGCAAACTCCGTTACAAAGACGATGTGATGATGATCAACAACAACGAAATCGGTCCTGTATCCCAGAAACTGTATGATACCATCACCGGTATTCAGTGGGGTAAAATCGAAGACGATATGGGCTGGACTGTGGAAGTGAAATAAGTTCGGGCGATTCCCTTAAGATACGGCAAAGCACGGAAAACACAAAATCCTGTGTTTTACGATACCAAAAGAATCAGGAGTGTAGAGTTATGCAGATAAACGGCTTTAAAAAATCCATGTTCGGTGGCCTGAAAAAAGAGGAAGTTCTTACCTATCTGGATCAGATGTCCCGTGATGTGGAAGCGAAAATCCGCAATAAGGATGACGATATCCGTGAGCTGAAAAAGGAAGTTTCCGAAAAGACAAACACCATTTCAGAATTAAAACAACAGCTGGAGGATCAAAAAACATCCTACGAGGAAAAGCTTGCCAACGAGCAAAAGGAAGCTGCCGAAAAGTTAGAACGTCTTCGTGAAGAATTTCGTAAAGAAAAAGAAGAAATGCAGGAAAAATTAAGCGATCTGAAGGCTCAGTTTACCCTGGAAAAAGAAAAAATCGGCCGTGCTTTAGTCACTGCAGAAGAAGCGGCAAACAAAATTCTTGCCGATGCAGGCAAAGAAGCCGACGAAATGATTGCCGAAGCCAAACGGAAAGTAGACGTGGAAAAAGAACGCTACAAAAAGCAGAAAGCTGATGTGACCGACTTTACCTACGATATTAAAAAATTAATGGAGAAGTTGACATCTGATTTGAAAGACCGCTTAGAATAACGGCTTGAAAAAGAACACCGATCGCAAAAGGCATGGGAGTTTTCTCATGCCTTTTTGTTTTTAAGGTGAAAATTTGTTATCACAAATTTTAATTAGAATGCCTTTTGCTATCAATCAATCGAGCCTCTCGGCGTACCTATGTACGCCTTCGGGTAACCCCTGCGGGCTCGATTGATTGATTCTGTGTCCTTTTTCTGCACCTGGCTTGCCGAATGGTTTGATAAAAGGCGCAGACTGCATAAAAAACGGTAGAAAGACCTACGTGTCGTTCCACCGATACATCCACGGATGCACCCCTACAAAAATCGAATTTATTTTTTCCAAAAAATCTTGCAAAATCGGTTTCTCTGTGTTATACTGATAGTTGGAAAGGTGTTGATTGTTGTGAGTCGTATCGCAATTTTAGGCTCCGGCAGTTGGGGCTGTGCCCTTGCACATACATTATCCGGACGTAATGATGTAATCATCTGGTCTTTTTTTCCGGAAGAAACCGAAGAATTAACCCGCTATCGGGAAAACAGAAAGTTTCTGCCCGGTGTGATATTAGAAGAACCGATCTCTTTTACAAATGATATCAAACAAGCGGTGGCAGATGCAGACTTTATTGTGTTTGCAGTGCCGTCTTTTGCGATTCGTTCCACGGCAAAAACCGTGGCACCCCTATTCCAACCCGAAAAGCAGATTGCAGTCTGTGTGGCAAAGGGATTGGAGGAGGACACCCTCTTCACCTTATCGGAAGTCATTGCCGATGAATTACCCGAAGGCAGCCATGTGTGTGCCTTATCAGGACCTACCCACGCAGAAGAAGTCGGTCGGGATCTTCCCACCACCATTGTGGCAGCCTGCCCCGAAGAAGAGGTATCGTTGGCTGTGCAATACAATTTTATGAATGAAAAATTCCGTGTGTATACCTCCACCGACAGCAAGGGTGTGGAGCTTGGCGGCACGGTGAAAAATATTATTGCTCTTTGTGCCGGCATTTCCGACGGTTGCGGTTTTGGAGACAATGCCAAAGCGGCGCTGATGACCCGCGGAATGTATGAAATTGCAAAATTAGGCGTGGCAATGGGCGGTAAAGTAGAAACCTTTTACGGGTTGTCCGGTATGGGTGATTTAATCGTGACCTGCACCAGTCAACATTCCAGAAACCGCCGTTGCGGTGTGTTCATCGGTCAGGGAATGAGTCCTGAAGACGCTATGCGGGAAGTGAACATGGTAGTGGAAGGCATCAAATGCTTAAAAGCCGTGTATAAAGCTTCCCAAAAGTTCCAGGTTTCCATGCCGATTATCCACGAAGCATATCAGATTGTGTACGAAGGGAAAAATCCCAAAGAATCTGCCATCGGCTTGATGTGCCGTGATAAAAAGGCAGAACGCTCCTAAAAAATTTCCAAGAAAGAACGGTGTAACCGTGCGGGGTGATCGAAATGTATAGCATTTATAAATCCTATGACGGAAAAATTCAGCAGATTTCAGCACTGGAAAAGGACTGCTGGATTAATTTCGTTGATCCTGACGATAGGGACACCCGTTTTCTGACCCAGGAGCTTGGCATTGACCATGATTTCATCCGTTCCTCCTTGGATGAAGAAGAAATGTCCCGTGTTGAAACTGACGATAACGGCACCACCTTAATCATCGTGGATATCCCTGCTCCCGAAAAAGAGGAGCATGTGGGAAACACCATTTTGTTTGAAACATTGCCTTTATCCATTATTTTACATAAAGATTATATTATCACCATTTGTAATGATGAAACCGCCATTTTAAAGGCTTTTACCGACGGTGTGGTCAAGCAGGTGCATACCCATATGAAGACCCGTTTTATCCTGCAGATTTTATACCGTGTGGCAAGTAAATACCTGTTTTACTTAAAACAGATTGATAAAATTTCAAGCTATGTGGAACGGCAGTTGCACCGTTCTATGAAGAACAAAGAGTTAATTCAGTTATTGGATTTGGAAAAATCTCTGGTGTTCTTCTCTACCTCTCTAAAGGCAAACGAAATCACCATGCAGAAAATCCGTCGCGGAAAATTTATCCGTCTGTATGAGGAAGACGAAGACCTGCTGGAAGATGTGTTAATCGAAACCAACCAGGCAATCGAAATGTCCAACATTTATTCCAACATTCTATCCGGAACCATGGACGCTTTTGCTTCGGTGATCTCCAACAACTTAAACATCGTGATGAAGGTGCTGGCTTCCATCACCATCTTAATGGCGATTCCCAATATCGTAACCTCCTTCTATGGAATGAACATTCAGGGAGGTATCCCCATGGATCAGTTCTGGTGGTTCCCGCTGGCAATTTCCGTGGTTGCCATCTGTGTGGCTGCGTGGATTTTAATTAAAAAGGACATGCTCTAGGTCGTGTGTTTTGTTGCTATCGGCTCCATTCGCACGAAAAAAACCGAAAAAATCATCCAAAACCCTTGATTTTCAAGGGTTTTTGCATAATCAGAAACATCACGAAAAAAACACTTAAAAAAGGAATTTTTTTACAAAAATGAAAACTTTTCGCATTATCACCTTGGGTTGTAAGGTGAATCAGTATGAATCGGAAGCTTTGGCACAGCAATTCCAAAAGGCAGGGTACCGTCCTGCCGAAAAAGGAGAAGCTGTGTCTGTTTCGGTTGTGAACACCTGCTCGGTTACCAATATGAGTGACAGAAAATCCCGAAAGCTGATTCGTCAATGTGCAAAGGACAGCGACTTTGTGGCAGTCTGCGGGTGCTATGCCCAGGCAAAACCGGAGGAAGCTGCCCAAATTGAAGGAGTAGATCTGGTGATCGGCAACGGTGATAAGCACCGTCTTTTCAGAAAAATAGAAGAAAAACTGTTATCAAAAGAAATGGAAAAAATTTCCATTTCTTCCTTAACGGCAGAAACCTCTTTTGACAAAGAGCCTATCACAAACTACCGGGAAAAAACCAGAGCCATTTTAAAAATTCAGGATGGCTGCAATTCCTTCTGTTCCTATTGTATCATTCCCTATGTGAGAGGGCGACTCCGAAGCCGAAATCCCTTGGAAATTCTGGAAGAGGCAAAGATTCTTGCCCAAAACGGATACCAGGAAATTGTGTTAGCAGGGATTCATGTTTGTAAATACGGAGCCGATTTTTCCGATGCTGTTTGCGATTCTCCCATCAAGGATTTAACCGACTTATTGGTGGAATTGGAACAAATTGACGGAATTTTTCGGATCCGTTTAAGCTCTATCGAACCGTTTGCCTTTCACGAAAAGTTTTTTTCCTACTATCAAACATCCAAAAAGCTTTGCCCGTCTTTCCATATTTCTTTGCAGAGCGGTTCTGATACGGTGCTCAAAAGAATGAACAGACACTATACCGCAGAATACTATCAAAAAACTGTGGAAACCCTACGGGAAATCAAGCCGGAAACCACGGTAACCACCGATGTGATTGTGGGATTCCCCGGGGAAACGGAAGAAGAATTTCAACAAACTCTTTCTCTGATCAGAAAAGTGGGCTTCCTGAAGGTGCATACCTTCCCCTATTCCAGACGCTCCGGTACGGTGGCAGATGCTATGCCGGATCAGATTCCCCAAAATATCAAGGAGATTCGCAGTAAAGCGGTATTGGAGCTATCAGACCAGCAGGAAAAAGCAGTGTTGCAGGAATTTATCGGGAAACCGCTTTTGGTTCTGGCAGAAGAAGAAAAACAGGGTGGTATGTACGGATTAAGCGAAAATCATCTGCCTGTGATTTTAGAAGGGGAAGGGATTTTGGAAAACAATATTTATCCCGCAATTCCTTACAAAACAGACGGCATGTTGTTATATGCAAAAGTATCCCCGTAATAACCCAAAAAAGCACGGAATCCCCTGGGATTGCGTGCTTTTTTTCTTGCTATTCTTTTTTTCCAAGCCTACGGAAGCAACAATCTAAAAACACTGCTCCCCATACGCCCTGACTGACCAATATCACTGATAGAATCAGCAAATACCGTGCAGCCAAAATATTTTGAAAAGCTGCCGCAACAAATATGCCAACCAAGACGAAAAGAATTGCTACCCGAAGAAACCATCGCAATAAAACAATACACCGTTTTTCCACGGTTTTAAACGCTTCTCTGATCTTCATAAAATCCTCATACCTCCTGTCTTTTTGATGCTCCATGTATCAGATCCTCTGTTGCTTCCCAATCGATTCCAAAACTGTTCCACGGGGAACATTTTGGATAGAATTAAATGTCTTCATAAAAAATTTATTTTTTTATGAAAAACTATAGACTTTTTTGCCGTATTGTGATACAATAATCGGTACCCACCTAATTTTTAGATGGAAAATCTGCAGATTTTGTTCCACGGGGAACAATGTTGGCAGAAATTACATAAGAAACAAGATGTTCCACGGGGAACATTCTGTATGATTGTTACGATCGTTGCAAAACGAGAAAGGTCGAAATCATGGGAAAAATTATTGCAGTTGCCAATCAGAAAGGCGGCGTTGGCAAAACCACCTCCGCCATTAATATTGCGGCTTGCTTAGGTCATTTTGGCAAGAAAGTTCTGCTCATTGATGCTGACCCTCAGGGGAATGCCACCAGCGGTGTGGGCGTGGATAAGGAAAGTGTGGAAACCTCCTTCTACGATGTTCTGATCGGAAACGAACCCATCGAAAAGTCAGTCATTGCAACCAATTTCAAAAATCTTTGGGTCTGCCCCTGTAATATTGAGCTGGCAGGTGCCGAGGTGGAATTGGTCGGCGTTAATGACCGTGAGTTCCAGTTTTCCAAGTCCTTGGAACCCATCCGGGATGTGTATGATTTTGTGATTGTGGACTGTCCGCCCTCACTGGGGTTAATCACCATCAACATTTTATCCGGGTCCGATTCCATTGTGATTCCGCTGCAGTGTGAGTATTTCGCCTTAGAAGGCCTCAGTCAGCTGATGAATACCTTACGAAAAATTAAATCCCGCTACAATGAAAATCTGGAAGTGGAGGGGGTTGTGCTTACCATGTATGACGGCAGAACCAACCTAACCCTTCAGGTAGCAGGGGAGATTAAAAAGTATTTTGGAGAAAAGGTGTTTAAATCACCGGTTCCCAGAAGTGTGCGGTTGGGAGAAGCTCCCAGTTACGGAGAACCGATTTTATATTATGATAAACGTTCCCACTGCACCGAAGCGTACCTGCGGATTGCCCAGGATATTATGGATCACAACAAGTAATGCTGGTTTGAATCTGTCAACCGGTAAAAGAGAGGATATGAAACTATGACGAAAAAAGGCGGACTTGGCCGGGGTCTTTCATCTTTGTTGGAAGAAAAAATTGAAACCGGTTCCGGACGCGTAAACGAGCTTTCCATTATGGACATTGAGCCAAATCCCACACAGCCCAGAAAGGATTTTTCCGAAGAAGGCTTGCAGGCATTGGCAGACTCCATTGCGGAGGTTGGGGTATTGTCCCCGATTTTAGTCAGACAAAAAGACAACGGCTTATATGAAATCATTGCGGGAGAACGCCGTTGGCGTGCTTCTAAACTGGCAGGAAAGAAGAAAATTCCTGCGATTGTGAAGGATTATGAAACCAAAGAAGTGATGGAAATTGCCTTGATTGAAAACCTTCAGAGGGAAGACTTAAATCCCTTGGAAGAAGCCATGGGCTACCAGACCTTAAAAGAACAGTTTGGATTAACCCAGGAAGAAATTGCCAAACGGGTATCCAAAAGCCGTTCCACCGTTGCCAACATTTTAAGAATTTTAAATCTGCCGGATTTTGTGTTAAAAGAAATCAAGGCAGGGAAGGTCAGCTTAGGACATGCGAAAGCGCTGTCATCCTTGGAATCAGACGAATCCAAGAAACTGCTCCTGTATGAAATTGTGAAAAATGAAATTTCCGTTCGGGATGCAGAGGAGCTTGCGAAAAAGCTTTCCCAGAAGAAACGAACCAACTTAATTAAGAAAACCTTGAAAAAAGATCCCAACCTGATTGAAGTGGAATCTCAGCTGACCAAAAAATTCGGCACCAAGGTGCAGATTAAGAGCGGTAAAATCAAAAGTAAAATTGAAATTGAATATTACTCTCAGGATGATTTGAAACGAATCATTGATGCCTTTTTGGAATAGTGGAATGATTTTAGGATAAATTCCAGAAAAACCAAAAGACAATCTAACAAAAAACACCGAAAAAATTGTATCAAATATTGAGCTTGACGGCTCACAAGCCACATCATATAATAGAATCGTAAAAGGGCGATAGCAAGTGCCAAAGAAGGAGAATGATTATGCTGGACTTAAAACGTATCCGTGATGAAAAAGAAGAAGTAAAACGTCTGTTAACCATTAAAAAAGCTGACATTTCTTTACTGGAGAGAGTCAGCGAATTAGACGAAAAAAGAAGAACTCTGACTTTTCAGGCAGAAAACTTAAAAAATAAACAGAATACTGTTTCCAAGGAAATTCCCAAACTGAAAAAGGAAGGCAAAGATGTTGCTCCCATTTTCCAGGAAATGAAGGAATTATCCGAACAGATTAAAGGCATGGACAAGGAGCTTTCCGAAATTCAGGAAGAACTGCAGGCAACCTTATTAAAGATTCCCAACACTCCTGCAGAATGTGTACCGGACGGCAACTCTGATGAAGATAACAAAGAAATCAGAAAATGGGGAACTCCCAGAGAATTTGATTTCCAGTTTAAACCCCACTGGGATATCGGGGAAGATTTAGGAATTTTAGATTTTGAACGTGGTGCCAAAATTACCGGTTCCCGTTTCACCGTATACAAAGGACTGGGTGCAAAATTAGAACGCGCTGTGATCAGCTTCTTCTTAGATACCCATACCCAAAACGGTTACACCGAAATTTTACCTCCCTATATGGTAAACCGTGCTTCCATGACCGGTACCGGTCAGCTTCCCAAATTTGAAGAAGATGCTTTCTCTTTAAATAACTGTGACTACTTTATGATTCCCACCGCAGAAGTTCCTGTGACCAATCTGCACAGAGATGAAATTGTAAAGAAAGAAGACCTGCCCATTAAATACTGTGCTTATTCCGCATGTTTTCGTGCAGAAGCAGGCAGCGCAGGCCGTGATACCAGAGGCTTGATCCGTCAGCATCAGTTTAACAAAGTGGAATTGGTAAAATTTGCAAATCCCGAAAATTCCTTCCAGGAATTAGAATCTTTAACCAATGATGCAGAAAGACTGCTTCAGCTGTTAGGCTTACCTTACAGAGTGGTTCTGCTTTGCTCCGGTGACTTAGGCTTCTCCTCTGCAATGACATACGATTTGGAAGTATATTTACCCAGCTACGGCAGATATGTGGAAATTTCTTCCTGCTCCAACTTCGTGGATTATCAGGCAAGAAGAGCCAACATTAAGTTTAAAGAAGATATTAACTCCAAACCCCAGTTTGTGCATACCTTAAACGGTTCCGGTCTGGCTGTTGGCAGAACCGTGGCAGCAATTTTAGAAAACTATCAGAACGAAGACGGCTCCGTAACCGTTCCCGAAGTGCTGCGTCCGTACATGGGCACCGATCTTTTGGTATAGCTCAACACAAAACAGTACGATAAACTATAGTATCACACAGTTGCTTTTTAGATATTGTTCTATTCAAAGAAGTGTTGTGCCAAAAACCCTGTTAATCGTGCAATACCAAAAATATTTGCGAGGTGCTATGTAAAAGGTTTTCATAACTTCAGATAGTGCCATACCAAAAAAACCATACCAAAAAAAGTCATGCTAAAAATATTTGCGAGATACTGTCTATCATGTTTTCATAACCTCGGATAGTGTCATGCTAAAAAAAATAAAAATTATTCTGACAATTATTATGTAAACCTGAAAATGTGAAAAACCTTAGGGATTATGGGAAAGGTTTTCCACACAAAATTGAAAAATATTCCACAAAAAATGTGGATAAATCCAAAAAATGAGGTGAAATCACTTGTTTTCCGTATCAGATCTCTACGAAAAGGTAGTAGACATAATAAAAAGTGAGATTTCTCCGGTGGCATACAGTACCTGGTTTTCCTCCGTTACCCCGGAAAAAATCGAAAACGATATCTTTTATTTCCGTGTTCCCATTGAATATACCCGCGATATGATTGAGAAAAAATACTCGGAGTTGGTAAAGACTGCAGTAGTTACTGCATCTCAGGGACAGATTTCTGATTTCTGTTTCTTAGTGGATGACAGAAGAAACGCTCCCTCTGTGTTAGACCGTTTCTCCGATACTCGGGATGAACTGTCTACCTTAAATAAAAAATATACCTTCGATAATTTTGTTATCGGAGAATCCAACCGTTTTGCACATGCAGCAGCAATTGCCGTGGCAGAAAGCCCGGCAGAAAACTATAACCCTTTATTTATCTATGGCGGCGTTGGTTTGGGAAAAACCCATCTTTTGCATGCAATCGGCAACAGAATCAAAGAAAACGATCCTGCAAAAAAAGTATTATACTTAACTTCTGAATCCTTTACCAATGAATTTATTGATTCAATTAAATCCGGTCAGAATACCACATTTCGTGATAAACTTCGCAACATTGACGTGTTAATGGTAGACGATATTCAGTTTATCGGCGGAAAAGAAGGTACTCAGGAAGAATTTTTCCATACCTTCAATCATTTGTATCATAATGATAAACAGATTGTGTTATCCTCTGACCGTCCTCCCAAAGATATCAGAACCTTGGAAGAAAGACTCAGAACCCGTTTTGAAGCAGGCTTAATGTGTGACATTAATGCACCTGATTTAGAAACCAGAATTGCAATTTTAAAGAAAAAAACTGAGGAAGAAAACTTCCCCATTGACGATGAAATTATCCAGTTTATTGCATCCAAAATCAAATCCAATGTCCGTGAACTGGAAGGAATTTTTACCCGTCTGGTAGCTTTAACCAAGCTTTCCAAAAAAGAAATCACAAAAGATCTGGCAGAAGATGTAATAAAAGTGATTATTGCAGATTCTAAAAAATCAAAACCCGGTATTGAAACGGTGATGGTGGAAACTGCAGGCTACTTTAATATTGATCCCGGTCTTTTAAAATCCGCTTCCAAAAAGAAAGAAATTGTGAAAGCACGTCAGGTTGCTATGTTCTTAGCAAGAGAAGTGTTGGAAATGAGTACCACCAAAATCGGTGAAGAATTTGGCGGACGAGACCATTCCACTGTAATGTATTCCATCGAAAAAATTAAAGAAATCAGAAAAACAGACGCTTATATTGATACCATTATTGAGGAAATCACCGGCCTCTTAGAAGACTAATTTTTTTGGATAACACTATGATAAGATAGCAAAAACCTGGAAGTTTATTTTTCTATAAACAATCATACTTGATATTAAAAAGGTTGTTACATAAAGAAAATCCCAAAAAATATTGCTGTGATTATATATAATAGTATAATGGATTGCTATTGTAACCATAAAATATCCAAACAAAATTCTACAGAAGTTGGGGATAAGTGTTGTGGAATGAACCAAAATTCCTGTGTAATTTGATAAAGTTCTCCACATCTATGTTTGATCGAAAAAGTTCTTCATCAAAAGAATCCACAAATTCATACACAATCCCACAGGGAATTAGTAGGAAAAAGCTGTGGAGAAAACATCCCCATTCTATGCTATGTGGAAAGCGATTGTTTTATGCACAAGTTATTAAAAAAGTTATAAACAATAAAAATTCTGATATTGCAAAGGAAGAAAAGAGTTTTCAACAATTCCCCAGCCCCTATTATAAATTACTGTTTATCCTTAATTATTTTTTCCTAATATCCTGATTCATTTTTAAATTTTTGAAATGGCAGATTTCAATTTTAAAAAAATCATCATCAATATCTTTTATCATTGCACTATAAAAAAAGTGCTAAACCCAAAAAATTGAGAGATAGTATCTGTTCAGTTTGTACTATCATCAGATAGTGCCATACCAAAAGAAACAAGGAGTGAAACACAACAATGAAATTTAGTTTTTTAAAAGAAGTGTTCTTGGAAAATTTATCCACCGTGTTAAAAGCAGTGTCCCCCAAAGCAACTGTTCCTCAACTGGAAGGGGTATATATTTCTGCATATGGCAATATGATTACCTTAATCGGTAACAACACCGAAATTGCAATCAAAGCCCGTTTTGAAGCGGATGTGCAAGAAGAAGGGGTTGGCGTGATCAATGCCAAAAACCTTTTTGACATGGTTCGTCTGATGCCGGAAGGAACGGTTAGTATTTCCATAGACGAAAAACTGACTACCGTGATTAAATCCGGTGCTACCCGTTATGAAATTGTGGCAATGGATGCGGAAATGTTTCCTGTGGTGGAAGAATTAAACTGTGAATTTTCTTTGAAAATCACAGAACAGAGCTTAAAAGAGCTGATTAAGAAAACCCTGTTTTCTATTGGTACTGCAGATACGAAAATCACCTTTACCGGTGCTTTATTTGAAGTGAAAGACAATGAATTAACGGTGGTTACTTTAGACGGTTACCGAATGGCAGTACGAAAAGAAGAAATTTATCCTACCGGCGAAAACCGTTCCTACATTATTCCCGGTAAGAGCTTAAATGAACTGCTGAAAATTTTAGCAGATACCAAAGATGACACCGTCATCGAATTTGGTGACAGAAAAGCGCTGGTGAAACTGGATAACTACGAATTTTATACCAGATTGATTGACGGCGAATTTTTCAACTACGAACAGATTATCCCCAAAAATGCCGAAATCAAAGTGAAGGCTGTGACCAAAGAACTGGTGGAAGCCTTAGAAAGAGCATCTCTTTTAATCACTGCAGATAACAAGGCACCCATCCGTATGCATTTAGAAGACGATAAAATGCACTTAAACACCATTTCCAGAATCGGTCATGCTCAGGATATGATTCACATTGAAAAAACCGGTGATAATCTGGAAATCGGCTTTAACCATAAGTTTTTGTTAGATGCCTTAAAAGCATCTGAAACTGAAGAAATTTTCTTGGATTTCAGCAATAACTTAAGTCCCTGTATCTTGCGTGGAGAAACTGACGAATTTTTGTATATGGTCCTTCCTGTCCGCTTGTAAAATGGTGCATAATCCGTGAATCTCACCGCTCGCTGTATACAAAGTACAGCTTCGGGTTCAATTTCCAAATTCTGCATCCATTTTCCTGCACGTTTTGAAATAGTAACCTAAAAATCACCTCTCAGTCACAAGGAACCAAACAAAAAGACCAAAAGAAACAAAAGAAACCAAAAAAGGAGAACCCCTGCACTATGAAAAAAACAGCATTAACTCTGGAAGGTACCAACGATATCTTATTTTCCGAGTGCCAGTTTAAGCATCAGATTGAGGAGAGTATCTTAGGATGTTTCCAGTCCTACGGTTATTTCCCTCTGGAAACTCCTTTAATGGAGTATGATAGCGTGTTTTCTGAAGCAGAAGGTTTGTACCGCCTGGTAGACAGAAACGGTGCAGTGGTATCCTTACGCCCTGACATGACCATGCCTATTGCCAGAGTGGCAGCAACCAAATTATACGATCAGCTGCCCGTAAGAGCATCCTATTTAGGCAATGTATACCGTTTTTCCGATCCTACCAAAGGTGGCAGACAAAATGAATTTACCCAGGCAGGTATTGAATTACTGGGAGAAACAGGCACCTTTTATGATGCGGAAGTCATTGCATTGACGGTGAATGCTCTTTTAGATGCAGGCGCTACCAAGTTTATGGTGGAACTTGGCAATGTGAATTTTGTCAGAGGATTATTATCTGAAAGTCACTTATCCGAAGAATTGCAAGACGAAATCAACGAGCTGATGGTGAAAAAAGATATTCTATCTATGGAAGAAGTGTTACAAACTGTTACTTTAGATGCCACCATCAAGGATATTATCCTAAAGCTTCCCACCTTATTTGGCGGAAAAGAAATTTTAGATGATATGCTTTTAAAGAAACTTCCCGAACCTTCTAAAAAAGCCTTAACTGAGCTGATAGAAATTTATACTTACCTTTCTTACTACGGTTACGAAAACTACATCACCTTCGATTTGGGAATGAATAAAAATATGGACTACTACACCGGCATGATTTTTAAAATCTTTCATCAGGGTGTAGGATTTCCCGTAGCAGGCGGAGGAAGATATGATAAATTAATTTCCCGCTTCGGAAAGGAAATTCCGGCAACCGGTTCTGCGATTTATATCAACCGTTTAACCGACGGTATGAGTCATGTTATTTCGCTTACGTCCCCCAAAGCAGACGAACAGTTAACAGGTGATGACAAAAAAGCCTTAATCGAAAAAGCCAAAGAATTACGAAAAGCAGGCAAGTCTGTCATCGTGAACGGATAGGGGGTACAAAACGAAATGGAATATATTACAGTTGCATTGGCAAAAGGCCGTTTGGGTGACTATGCTGCCGAAATTTTCGGCAAAGCAGGTTACGATATTTCCTGCCTGGAAGACAAAGGCAGAAAGTTGATTTTTACCGATGAAGTGGGGAAAATCAAGTATATTTTGGTGAAAGCTTCCGACGTGCCATGCTATGTGGAATACGGTGCAGCGGATATCGGCGTGGTGGGCAAAGACACCATTTTGGAAGAAGGCAGAAGCCTGTATGAAGTTTTAAATCTGAATTTTGGAAAATGCAGAATGTGTGTTTGCGGACCGAAAGAAGCAAAAGAAAAGCTCAAAAGCCGTGTGTCATCTTTAAAGGTTGCCACCAAATATCCCAACATTGCCAGAAGTTATTTTAAAGATGTGAAAAAGCAGTCTCCCGACATCATTAAATTAAACGGTTCTATTGAACTGGCGCCAATTGTGGGGTTATCCGATGTGATCGTGGATATTGTGGAATCGGGCAAAACTTTGGAAGAAAACGGACTTGGCGTATTAGAAGAAGTGTGCCAGCTGTCTGCACGCCTGATTGTGAATAAAGTCAGCATGAAAATGAAAAAACAAATCATGCCTATGATTGAAAAAGTGAAAGCGGTTATTGAATAATATGATAGCAATTATTGACTACGGCGCAGGAAACCTGTTCGGGGTTTCCAATGCGTTAAAACAGTTTACCAAGGAAGTGGAGATTACTTCCGACAAAGATACCATCCGTGCTGCCGACCATGTGATTTTGCCCGGTGTTGGCAGTTTTGACGATGCCATGGGGAGCATCAAACGTTCCGGTTTAATTGAAACCGTCTACGAAGTGATTGACAAAAAAACTCCTTTTTTAGGCATCTGCGTAGGGTTACAGATGTGTTTTGAGACATCGGAGGAAGGGGTATTGCCCGGTCTTGGCATTTTCCCCGGTGAAATTAAAAAATTTCCCGTGGACATTTGCAAAAAAGTGCCTCAGATTGGCTGGAATCGGGTGACAACCAAAGAGAGTCCCCTGTTTTTGGACTTGCCGGATGATTACTTCTATTTTGTGCATAGCTACTATTTGGAAGCAAAAAACCGTGACGAGGTGATTGCCACCTCTGAGTATGGCATCCCTTTTGATTGTGCATACCAAAAAGATAATGTGTTTTTAACCCAGTTTCATCCCGAAAAAAGCGGAAAAACAGGATTAAAGCTACTTGAAAATTTTTTGAAGGTGAAATAAGACACCCGAAGGGTGCCTCCCTCTGAGGAGGGAGGTGGATTTTGCGAAGCAAAAAACGGAGGGAGAGATATGATATCTTACAATAAGAAAAATATCCCTTTGGCAAAAGAACTTCGGAAGAGTATGACCAAAGAAGAACGTCATCTTTGGTATGATTTTTTGAAAAGTTTTCCCATTCGCTTTCAAAGGCAAAAGGCGATTGGACAGTATATTGTGGATTTTTACTGTGCCAAAGCAAGGCTGATTGTGGAGCTGGACGGTTCTCAACATTACACCGATGATGGAGAGATATCCGATGAAGTACGTAGTGAACAATTACAATCACAAGGCCTTTTTGTCCTTCGTTTTAGCAATTTAGATATTCGTAATAATTTTTTGGGAGTTTGTGAAACAATTTCCAATACCGTAAACAAAAGACTGTAACAAGAAAGAGTATCTCTCCCTCAGTCTCGGCGTTGCCGAGCCAGCTCCCTCCTCAGAGGGAGCCAAGATATGATAAACAGCGATAGAAAGGAGGTTTTTTGGTAAAATGGAAAAGAAAATCGGATATGTGTTCAAAAATAAGGAGCTGCTTCGTAACGCCTTGACTCGCCGTTCCTATGCGGTGGAGCATAACTTGGAAGAATACAATCAGCGGTTGGAATTTTTGGGAGATTCGGTATTGGGCTTAACAATTGCCGAGGAGCTTTACAAACTGCTTCCCGATGTGAAAGAGGGGGAGCTGACCAAATTAAAAGCATCTGTAGTTTGTGAAAAATCCTTGGCCATTGTGGCAAATTCTTTAGAAATTCCCCGTTATCTGTTAATCGGAAACGGAGAAAGACTTCTGGGCATTCAAAACTTAGATTCCACCACCTCAGACACGTTGGAAGCAATATTTGGTGCCGTGTTTTTGGACAGCGATTTTGTAACCGTCAAAGAAGTGGTGCTTCGCCTGATGAAAACCGCAGTGGAAGAAACCGTCAGAAACCGGAATGTGCTGGATTCCAAGTCCAAATTACAGGAGCTGGTGCAAAAGGAATCCAAAGTGGATTTGGTGTATGAACTGGTCAAATCCGAAGGTCCCGACCACGACAAATTCTTTGTCAGCCAGGTATCCCACATGGGAAAAGTGCTTGGTATGGGCGAAGGCAAAACTAAAAAAGAGGCAGAAAAGCAAGCTGCCCGACAAGCCATTGAAACTTACTATCCCAATGAAGTATAAACCGAAGAAACGAAATACCGAAAAGAAAGGAAGACCAAAAAGAATGCAGTATCACATTTCTGACAATATGAAAACCATGCAAGGCTCTGCCATCCGTGAAATGTTTAAAACCATGGCAAAACCCGGCATTATCTCTTTTGCGGGAGGAAATCCTTCTCCCTTAACCTTCCCTGTGGATGAAATTAAAGAAATTGCCCAGAAGGTGCTCACCGAAATGCCGGCTCTGTGTCTGCAGTACGGTATCACCGAAGGCTACACCCCTTTCATTGAGCAGGTGGAAGCAAGACTTAAAAAACAGGGCATCTATCGGGAAGGCTCCAACACCATCATCACCACCGGCGGTCAGCAGGGATTGGATTTGGCAGTAAAAAGCATTTTAAATCCCGGTGACACCATTATCGTGGAAGAACCCAGCTTTATCGGTGCGTTAAACTCTTTTCGTACCTACGGTGCCGTGTTAAAAGGAGTTCCCGTGAAAGAAGACGGCATGGATATGGAAAAACTGGAAGAGATTTTAAAAACGGATAACAGAGTACGCATCATTTATGTGATCCCCACCTTCCAGAATCCCACCGGTATTACTATGAGTTTAGAAAAAAGAAAGAAACTGCTTTCTTTAGCATATCAGTACAATGTGGTAATTTTTGAAGATAATCCCTACGGCGAGCTTCGTTTTAAAGGGGAAAACGTGCCCACTTTAAAATCCATGGATGAAGAAAATGCGGTCATGTATTTTGGTTCCTTCTCCAAAATTTTAGCACCAGGGCTTCGTTTAGGCTTTACCCACGGTATTCCTCAGATTATGGAAAAAATGGTAGTGGCAAAGCAGGTTAACGATGTGCATACCAACTTACTCACTCAGGTGATCGCATCCGAATGGCTGAAAACTTGCGACATTGATACTCACATTCAAAAAGCAAGAGAGCTTTACGGTCATCAGTGCGAGTTGATGCTTTCTGAAATGGACAAACATTTCCCCAAAGAAGTTACCTATACCCGTCCCGAAGGCGGTCTCTTCATTTGGTGTACCTTACCGGAAGAAATGGATGCGGCAGGCATCGTGAAAAAAGGCGTGGAAAAGAATGTGGCCTTTGTGCCAGGTTCCAACTTTATGACCGATATGGCAAAACCCTGCAACTGCTTCCGCTTAAACTATTCCACCATGAGTGATGACAAGATCGTGGACGGTATCGGTATTTTAGCAGAAGTTTTAAAAGAAGAATTAAAGAATCAATAAAAAAGAAGAAAAATGATGGCACCCTATGAGTGCATCGAAACTCTCCATAGTATACTATCCTAACAGAGGCGAGGAGCAAAAATCATGGAAAATATTGAAAAAACAGAACGAAAAAAACGAATCTTTTCGGGCATTCAGCCCTCCGGACATATCACCATCGGTAACTATATCGGTGCCTTAAAAAACTGGGTAAAACTGCAGGACGAATATGACTGTGCTTACTGCGTTGTGGATATGCACGCCATCACCGTCCGTCAGACACCTGCGGATTTAAGAAAGCGTTGCTTAGACTTTTTAACCCAGTATATTGCCTGCGGATTGGATCCGGAAAAAAACATTATGTTTATGCAGTCCCATAACCCGGCACATGCAGAGCTGGCTTGGGTGCTAATGTGCAATTCCTATATGGGCGAGCTGTCCCGTATGACTCAGTTTAAAGACAAAACCAAAAACAAGCAGAACGAATCCATCGGAGCAGGTCTTTTTACCTATCCCGTGCTGATGGCGGCAGACATTCTCTTATACGGTACCGATTTGGTACCCGTTGGCATTGACCAGATGCAACATCTGGAATTAGCCCGTGATCTGGCAATCCGTTTTAACAATGTGTATGGCGAAACTTTTACCGTTCCCGAAGGGTATCTTTCCAAAACCGGTGCCAAAATTATGAGCTTGCAGGAACCCACCAAGAAAATGTCTAAGTCCGACGAAAATCCCAAAGCCTATATTACTGTAACAGACGACCCCGATGCGATTGTGAAAAAAATCAAGTCCGCCGTGACAGACAGTGACATGAAAATTTGCCGTGGCGAAGGCAAAGAGGGTATTGAAAACTTAATGAGCATTATGGGCGCCATCACCGGTAAGTCTTTTGAAGAAATCGAAGCCGAATATCAGGGCAAAAACTACGGTATTTTCAAAAGCGATGTGGCAGAATGCGTAGTGGAAGAATTACGTCCCGTCAGAGAAAAATATTTGCAGTTACAGGGCGATAAGGCATATTTGGAACAGATTTATAAAGCCGGAGCAGAAAAAGCATGTCTTGCATCCCGCAAAATTTTAAGAAAAGTGTATAAAAAAATCGGCTTTATCGAACGCTAAAGCCGTAATGAAAAAGGAGTGTTTTTTATGAATCAGTATATCGGACATCCTGCCCAGCTGGGCGGTGTGGAAGAAGTCACCTTAGCCAAAGGCAAAGGAAAAGGGATGAATCTTCTGCAGATTAAAAATACCAAAGGTGTGGACATCACTTTAGTGTGTGACAGATGTATGGACATTTCCCGTTTGTCTTATAAAGGGGTAAACTTAGGCTGGTTCTCCCCTGCAGGCTATGTGTCTCCTGCTTTGTATGACGATGCCAAAGGCAGAGGGTTCTTACAGAACTTTACTGCAGGCTTTATGACCACTTGCGGTCTTACTGCTGTTGGCGGTTCCTGTATGGACGACGGAGAAAGCACCCCCATGCACGGGTTAATCAGCAATATCCCTTGCGATAGCTACAACTACTGGGAAACCGAAGATGAAATTGTTGTGGAAGCGGTTGCTACCGAAGCGTCTTTGTTTGCTTGCCACACCCAGATGAAACGTACTTATAAAATTTCCAAAACCGAAGACAAGGTAACCCTGTCTGACACCATTACTAACATCGGTAACAAAACTGCACCCAGCCAGGTGCTCTATCATATTAACTTAGGATATCCCCTGCTTTCCGAAAATGCAAAGGTGATGATTCCCGAAATTTCCAGCAAGCCCACCGCTGATGCATTTATTCCCAAATACGATCAGCGAAAGGTGATGGAAAAACCTCAGGCAGGCTTTGCGGAAGAATGCTATGTGTATGACGTGGCAGAAACCGACGGGAAGGCAAAGGTAGGAATCTACAATCCTGACTGTCAGGCAGGTTTCATCATGAGTATTTCCAAAGACTCCCTCCCCTTCTTAACCGAATGGAAAATGATGGGCGAATATGAATACGTGCTGGGCTTAGAACCTGGTAACGCTTGGCCCTGCGGCAGAAAAACCATGCGAGAAAACGGCGAGCTGAAGTTCTTAGAACCCGGCGAATCCATTACCACGGAAATTGTTTTGGAGTTTACCGACAAAGACTTTAACCTGTAATTGACGGCTTGTAAAAGCACACAGACCGCAAACCTCACCACTCGGCGTACCAATGTACGCCTTCGGATAACCCCTTCGGGTTCGGTTTCTCTATTTTGCATCCATTTCTCAGCGCCTTAGGATATGGCATAAAAAAGACGAAATTCTTTAGCAAAAAAGAATTTCGTCTTTTTCATTTGTTATCGAATGACGATTTTAAAAAACCCGCCCTTAGTTACGCAATGGAAAAAAGTTGTCGGAAGACGGAAGTTAGGATTGCGGAAATACCAGGCGGTGCTTTTTTTGGTTCTTTTCTTTGGCAACAAAGAAAAAGAACATTCTTCCATTTATCTAGCCTTTAAACTTTGCCACTAATTTCTGTATCGGATACCCCATCCCCGAAAACCTTGTTTCGTATTCCGTCATAATATTGCCTTCGGGATATTCTTGATGCAAATCAAAGGTTAAAAGTAACCATTCCATGCCGTATTCCTTGGTTTCTAAGAGGGAAAAACGGAACAGACGCACATTGTCTGTTTTAAAATGCAGTTCTCCGCCGTCTACCAGCACGGTTTCGTATTTCTTTAAAAACAGCTTATGCGTTAAGCGTTTTCTTCTGTGGCGACCTTTGGGCCAGGGATCGGAAAAGTTTAAGTAAATTCTTGCAATGCTTTTTGGTGCAAACATACTGTCCAACAGGTTTGCATCCAAGTTTGCAAAACGAAGATTGGGGATTCCTTCTGCTTTGGTTGCCGCAATGGCAATCACGTCCGCACATTTTTCAAAGGCAATGTAGTTAATATTGGGATTTTTCTTTGCCAAAGACGTGATAAAATCACCTTTCCCCGCTCCGATTTCAATATGAACGGGATTGTTGTTTCCGAAAATCTTCTGGCAGTCGATAAATTCTGCTTTCGCATCGGCATCCTTTTCCACATCGGAAAAATCCAGGAAAAAATCTTTATAAAATTCCAAACGCATGGGCGTATTTTTCTTTTTTCGTAATCGCATAGTAAAAATTCCTTTTCTGTGATGAATCATCTGTATTTTATCATATGAAACAAAAAAATACAAGTAATTCCCCAAAAAAAGTCAACCGTTGTTTGGATGACATTTCTTTTGTCGAAAAGTTTTTGGATTTCTTTTCGTTTCCCGACAGATTGCAACACCTTTTTCATAAAACCTGTGTTATACTGATAAAAATTGGAAAAAATTGGAAAAGGAGTGACTGCCGTGAGTCTGCTTACCCAGCTCAAAGAAACCGTGCAAAAAACGAAACGGGAGAAACAACCAAAACAGCTAACCAACCGGGAAACCGTTGAAGAACCAAAAAAAGCAACCAAAAGAACTAAAAGAACTAAAAAAATCAAAAAAACCAAAAAAGCCAAAGAACAAAAAAATTTGTTTTGGCAGGTTTGCTTGGGACTCTTGCATTTCTTTTTATCGTTTTTTTTAGGGCGGACAAGTCTGTTTTTCGGCATGGCACCCTTTGGCGGTGCGATTCTTCTGGCAACAGGCGGAAGTGTTGCCTCTTATGTGGGAGCGATGCTGGGAAGCTATACCCTTGGCGTTTATGAAACCATGGGGGCATTGACTGCCTGTTTCCTCTTAAAAAAACTGATCCCCCAAGAGCGGTGGGATCCTCTTCTCCTCTTTGTTTCCTTTGGGAGTGTGTTCACAGCGGTATTGCTTAGCTCTTCTCCCTTACCTCAGGATGTGATTGTGAAAGTGGTTTCTCTGCTTCTCACCCTGTCTTCCTATTACATACTAAAAAAGGCATACCGTGCTCAATTTGTGAAGTCGCTGCAATTAAAGTTCACCAAGGATGAAGCCTATTGCTCTTTGTTTTTGCTGTTTGCCCTGCTTTCGGGCATCCGTTCGGAAACGGTGGTTTTTTTGGTAAGGTTTCATGATATCCTTACCTTTTTTGTCATCGCCCGTGCCGCTTACAGCTTCGGAATCGGCGGAGGTGCTGCAGCAGGTGCCATTTTGGGAATGCTTTCAGGACGGACGGCAGAGTTTGCTACCCTTTCTATGTCGGTGTACTCCCTCTTTGGCTTTTTCACGGGAATTTTTGCCAAGTTCAATAAGTTTACTGCTTTGTTAGGCTTTCTGTTTTCCTATGTGTTTGCCGCTGCCTACTTTCCGCAAACGGCAAATCTTGTTTCGTATCAGGATGTCCTTTGGGCAGGATTTTTGTTTCTGCTCTTCCCTGACGGACTGATGGAACCCTATTTAGACCGCTATCGGGAGGGCACTCCCGTGGCAGACAGAGTTGCCGCAGAAAATCAGATTACCATCGGCAGACTGGACCGTCTTGCCAAGTCCTTTTCGGGGTTATCCGTGCAAATCGGACGTCAGGAGAAACAGTTTTGGAATTTATCTTCCATCAGTGAGCAAACTCTTTACGATTTTATGGGCGACAGACTTTGCCGTGGTTGCAGTTTAAAGCGTGCCTGCTGGCAGGAGCATTTTTCCGAAACGTCTGAAGGGTTAAGTGCAGGAATGAACCGCTTGGTAAAAGGGGGAACCCTTTCTAAAAAACATCTGCCCGAAGGCTTTCGGAATCGGTGTGTCAGAGGGGACAAGCTGATAGAAACTCTGACCAACTTTTTTGAGATTTCTCGCTTAAATGCATTCTGGAAACACCGTCTTTCGGAAAACACCCACGCTTTTCGGGAACAGTTTTTAGAGCTTTCGGACATTATCTGTCAACTAAAAAAGAATATGGAAACCAACCGTTATTTTGATGCACCCTTATCCGCAGAGCTATATAGTGCATTGGGAAATGAGGGGTATCTTATCCGTGAGGCATCCGTCTTTCATTCGGCGGAAGACCAATATCTGGTAAAACTGGGGATGTCGCCTTGTAAACACGGAGAAAACTGTTTTCCCACCGTGGAAAAAATTGCTACCGAGCTTCTGGGTGTTCCCATGACGGTCACCGAAGGCTCTTGCGGACGTCGGCTTTGCAATTTGCTGTTAAGTGAGGGCGATTTGGGAACCGTGGAGCAACGGATTCAGAGCTTTTCCAAAAAGGAGGGAGACCCCTCAGGCGATAGTCACATCATTTCCCGCTTAAGCCGTCACCGTTATTTAATGGCACTCTCCGACGGAATGGGGACGGGAGACAAGGCAAACGAAGTGTCTGCCTCGGTGGTCACTCTGTTGGACGAAATGCTTCGGGCAGGGTTTTCGGAGACTTCTGCTTTTTCCATGCTCAATTCCTTTTTAATTGCATCTTCTTCGGCGTCTGCTACCTTGGATTTTGCCATTGTGGACTTAAAAAAAATGACGGCAACCATTTTAAAAACAGGTGCCTGCCCCACCTATTTAAAGCGGGGGGACGAGGTGATTGCCGTGGGAGAGGATTCCTTGCCTGCAGGCATCCGTCCGAACAAACCGTATCGAAAAACACTTCACTTATGCGAGGGGGACATGCTCTTTTTCATTTCCGACGGCGTGGCAGATGCTCTCCCCGAGGAAGACTGGGTGTATGGCGCTCTGCGTAAATATCCTTCTTCTCAACTTTTGGAAAACGTGGACTATCTGGCATCGGTTGCCTATGAGGCAAGTCGGGAAAGTCCCGACGATATTACGGTGATGGGATTAAAGGTTTTGCCATAGACAAAACAAGGACGAATGAATCGTGAATAACGAATCATTCATAATATGATGCAGGCTTTGCCTGCCACTATAATTTTTCATTCTTCATTAAAAAAAGACTGCAAAGCTTTTCGCACTTGCAGTCTTTTTACCGTTTAATTTAAATAGGAGCGGAACAGCTCTTCTAAAATATCGTCTCGTTCCAGACGGCCAATCATGGCTCTTGCACCGTTATGGCTGGTAATATAGGTGGGGTCCCCCGAAAGCACGTAACCCACCATTTGGTTGATGGGATTATAGCCCTTTTCTTTCAGAGCCGCATACACAAAATGCAAAATCTCATGAATATTTTTTTCGTCCTCTCTGGGAATCTGCACCATTCTGGTTTCGCTCATGGGAATCCTTCCTTTCTGTTTCACATCAATTTGACTGTATTATACCACATTTTTTCCGAGATTTCAACTGTTTTTTCATATTTTTTTGCGGGAAGAAGTATGAAATTGAACCTTGGGGGAGACACTTTGTTACGATTAGAAAAAAATTTAAAAAATTTTACCAAAAAACTTGATTTTTGGAAAAAGGTATGCTATAATATTCGAGAATTCGCACGCGCCCTTATACAAACCCGGTGACAAAGTTAAATTTTTTCATGGCTTTGTTCGTTTGTAAGTATAGCATTTTCAAGGCTTTACGCGGCGCCGAGGAACAACCAGAAAGGAATTTTATCATGAGCAACGTAATTTCCATGAAACAGTTATTGGAAGCAGGCGTTCACTTCGGTCATCAGACCAGAAGATGGAACCCCAAAATGGCTCCGTACATCTTCACCGAAAGAAACGGAATCTACATCATCGACCTGCAGAAAACTCTGAAAAAAGTAGAAGAAGCTTACTACTTTGTTAGAGACATTGCTGCAGAAGGTGGCGAAATCCTGTTTGTTGGTACCAAAAAACAGGCTGCAGACGCTGTGAAAGCAGAAGCAGAAAGAATCGGCATGTACTATGTAAATGCTAGATGGTTAGGCGGTATGTTAACCAACTTCAAAACCATCCGCAGAAGAATTGACAGACTCTTCCAGTTAAACAAAATGGAAGAAGACGGCACCTTTGATTTACTGCCGAAAAAAGAAGTTATCAAATTAAACTTAGAAAGAGAAAAATTAGAAAAATACCTGGGCGGTATCAAAAACATGAAAAAGCTCCCCAGCGTTCTGTTTGTTGTTGACCCCAGAAAAGAAAGAAACGCAATCTTAGAAGCGAAAAAACTGCACATTCCCGTTGTTGCAATTGTTGATACCAACTGTGACCCCGATGAAGTTGACTACGTAATCCCCGGTAACGACGATGCTATCCGTGCTGTAAAACTGATTGCTGAAACCATGGCAAACGCTATGATCGAAGGCAGAGAAGGCGCAGCTCAGGCAATGGAAGAAGAAACCGACGAAGCAGCAGCTGAATAATTTGAAATTGATTTTAAGAAAATAGGCAACAGTTCGCTTGCCTATTTTCCATATCATAAAGAAAAGGAGTATTTAATTATGGTTACACCTCAGATGGTTAAAGAATTAAGAGAAATCACCGGTTGCGGTATGATGGACTGTAAAAAAGCATTATCCGAAACCAATGGCGATATGGACAAAGCAGTTGAATTTTTAAGAGAAAAAGGTTTAGCAGCAGCTGCAAAAAAAGCAGGCAGAATCGCTGCTGAAGGTATTGTTTCCGACTTCACCTGTGACGGTGTTGGCGTTATCATCGAAGTTAACTCCGAAACTGACTTCGTTGGTAAAAATGCAGATTTCCAGACTTTCGTAAAAGACCTGGCTGAAATCGTTGCAAAAGAAAATCCCGCAGATGTGGCAGCATTATTAACCTTAGCATACAAAGATTCCGGCATGAGCGTTGAAGAAATGTTAAGAGACAAAATTTTAACCATCGGCGAAAACATGACCATCAGAAGATTTGCCCGTTATGAAGGTGCTGTTGCTACCTACATTCATGGCGGCGGCAGAATCGGTGTTATGGTTCAGGCTGAAAACGCTTTAGACGGCGATGCTTACGAAGCAGCTCGTGATGCAGCAATGCAGATCGCAGCAATCAACCCCACCTATTTAGACAAATCCACCGTTCCCGAAGAAGATGTGGCAAAAGAAAAAGAAATCTTAATCGCTCAGATTAAAAACGATCCCAAATCTGCTGGCAAACCCGATAACATCATTGAAAAAATGGTAATGGGCAGAATTTCCAAGTTCTACACCTTAAACTGCTTAAACCAGCAGGAATTTGTAAAAGATTCCGACAAAACTGTGGAACAGTATCTGTCTTCCAAAGGTGTTAAATTAGTAAAATTTGTTCGTTTTGAAAAAGGCGAAGGCTTAGAAAAGAAAGTTGACAACTTTGCAGAAGAAGTTGCAAATATGTCCAAATAATTATTGATTGAAAAAATGGCAAGCACCAACTTCTGATGCTTGCCATTTTTACGGCAGCCAAAGGACAGGCCCTTTGGGAATGAGGAATGAAGCATGAAAAATGAAGAATTATGGTAGCAGGCAAAGACTGCATCATATTATGCGCCCATAGGGCGCCACCGCAATGATTCACGATTCATTTTTCACGATTCACTAATATAGAAAGGAACAGACTACTATGCAACCTATTTATAAAAGAGTATTGTTAAAAATCAGTGGCGAAGCCTTAGCAGGGGAAAACGGCTTCGGTTTGGATTTCAATGTGATTGGTGATATCGGAAAACAGGTAAAAAAATGCGTATCCATGGGGGTTCAGGTAGCCATTGTAGTTGGCGGCGGTAACTTCTGGAGAGGCAGAACCGGCGAAAACATGGACAGAACCCGTGCAGACCATATGGGCATGCTGGCAACTGCCATCAACTCCTTAGCCATTGCAGATTCTCTGGAAGCGTTAGGCGTTCAGGCAAGAGTGCAGACTGCTATTGATATGCGCCAGATTGCAGAACCCTACATCCGCGGCAGAGCAGAACGTCACTTAGATAAAGGCAGAGTGGTAATTTTCGGTTGCGGAACCGGTAACCCCTACTTCTCCACCGATACTGCAGCAGCTCTTCGTGCAGCTGAAATTGGCGCAGATGTGATCTTACTTGCGAAAAAAGTGGATGCTGTGTACGATTCCGACCCGGCAAAAAATCCCGACGCAAAAAAATTCGATTCCATTTCTTATATCGACGTGTTAAACAGAGGACTTGGCGTTATGGATTCCACCGCAACCTCTCTGTGTATGGACAACAAAATTCCGATTCATGTGTTTGGTTTGCAGCAGCCTGAAAATATTGTGAAAGCGATTACCGGCGAAACCATCGGAACGCTTGTAAAATAGCTTGTTAAAATTGTCCACAATGCCGAAATCAAATCGCTCGGCGTACACTCGGTACGCCTTCGGATAACCCCTACGGGTTTGATTTCAACATTCTGAATCAATTTTTCCATCGCTATCGGGTAAACCCCTACACGCCTTACCCTTTGCAAAGCCGTGACGAAGAGGGTGTTATGGTTGCCTGTGGCAACCTACCGCAATTCTTCGTTTTTCATTCTTCAGTATTCATGAAAAACCGTAAGGATTTTAATCAAAAATCCTTGCGGTTTTTATGGGAAAAAACATTGACAATTACCTATGAAAATGATACAATAGATAGAAAGAAATTTTAGAAGGTTTCTAAGGGGAGAGAACTTCTCCATTTCTAAAAAACCCGAAATCCTAAGCGGTTTCGGAAAAAATTTTACCCATTTTTAGGAAAAACTGCCATTTTTCGGGAAAAATTCCCCGAAAAACAGCTATGATAGATTACGCGAAAGGATGTGCCTTTTTTGAAAAATTTGAAAGAATTAAAAGAAATGTACTTGATTCTGGAAAACAAGACCGTGTTCAAAGGAAAAAGCTTTGGTGCTTACCGTGAAGCGGTAGGCGAACTGGTGTTTTCCACCAATATGCTTGGTTATATGGATACTCTGACCGATCCTGCAAACTTCGGTCAGCTTGTGATTTCCACCTTCCCCGAAATGGGTTGCCACGGCACCATTGCGGAAGAAATGGCAGGAGAAAAGGCATCCTGTTTTGGTTATATTGTGAAAGATTGGTGTCAGGCACCGTCCAACTGGCGTTTGGAGGGTGATCTTGACACTTTTTTAAAGGAAAAAGACATCCCCGGAATTTACGGCATTGATACCAGAAAGCTGACCAAAATGGTAAGAGATGCCGGCACCATGAATGCAAAAATTTCCTTCACGCCCGACTTTACCGACGATATTGCAACCTATCAAATTGTGGATGCGGTAAAATCTGTATCCGTTCCCGAAAAAGTAACCTCTATGGGCAAGGACGCCCGCTACCGTGTAGTTATGTGGGATTTTGGTACCAACAACAATATGTTAAAAGCCTTCTTGGATGCAGGCTGTGATGTGACCAAAGTTCCTTATAACACTCAGGCGGAAGAAATCATTGCAATGCGTCCCGACGGAGTGATCTTATCCGGAGGTCCCGGAGACCCCACCGAATTAACCGACGTCATCACCGAAATCCGTCAGTTAAAAGAGATTCCCACCTTGGGAATCGGCTTGGGACATCAGCTTCTGGCATTATCCCAGGGTGCAAAAATTGAAAAACTGAAATTCGGCCACCGTGGTGCATCCGTTCCTGTCCGGAACGAAACCACCGGCAAGGTATACATTTCCTCTCAGAATCACAGCTACCAGGTGGTTAACGATTCTGTGGAATTTTTTGGAAAAGTGTCCTATCGCAATGTGAATGACGGCACCGTGGAAGGTATTGACTATGCCAACATTCCTGCCTTTTCCGTGCAGTTTAACATTGAAAGCTTCTCGGAACCTATGCATCCGGGCTTTTTGGTAGACAGATTTGTAGAAATGATGGAGGGAAGAAAAGATGCCGTTAAATAAAGAAATCAAAAAAGTATTAGTAATCGGCTCCGGCCCAATCATCATCGGTCAGGCAGCAGAATTTGACTATGCAGGAACTCAGGCTTGCCGTGCTTTAAAAGAAGACGGCTTGGAAGTTGTGCTTGTTAACTCCAACCCTGCAACCATTATGACAGACAGCAAAATGGCAGACAAAATCTATATTGAACCGCTGACCTTACCTGTTATCAAAAGAATTATCGAAAAAGAAAAGCCGGACAGCCTGCTCTCCACTTTAGGGGGACAGACCGGGTTAACCCTGTCTATGCAGCTGGCAAAGGAAGGCTTTTTGGACAAGCATAATGTGAAATTATTAGGGGCAAATCCCGAAACCATCGACAAGGCAGAAGACCGCCAGATGTTTAAGGATATGATGGAAAAAATCAACCAGCCCGTGATTCCTTCCAAAGTGGTAAATACGCTGGAAGATGCCCTTGATTTTGCACACACCATCGGATACCCCTTGATTATCCGTCCCGCCTTTACCTTAGGTGGTACCGGCGGCGGTATTGTAAACAACGAAGAAGAAATGATTGAGATTACCCAAAACGGTCTCCGTCTTTCTCCCATTACCCAGGTTTTGGTAGAAAAATGTGTGTCCGGCTGGAAGGAAATTGAATTTGAAGTAATCCGAGACAGCAAGGGCAACTCCATCACCGTTTGCAGTATGGAAAACTTAGACCCCGTTGGGGTGCATACCGGTGACTCCATCGTTATTGCACCGGCAGTTTCCTTATCTGATTACGAATATTCCATGTTACGCCGTGCAGCTTTAGACATTTTAAATGAATTAAAAATCGAAGGTGGCTGTAACTGTCAGTTTGCTTTAAATCCCGACAGCTTTGAATATGCGGTAATCGAGGTAAACCCCAGAGTTTCCCGTTCTTCCGCATTGGCTTCCAAAGCAACCGGTTATCCCATCGCAAAAGTTGCGGCAAAAATTGCCATCGGCTATCAGCTGGACGAAATTTTAAATGCAGTAACCGGCAAAACCTATGCCTGCTTTGAACCCGCTATCGACTATGTGGTAGTAAAATTCCCCAAATTCCCCTTCGATAAATTTGTGTATGCAAAACGTGATTTGGGTACCCAGATGAAGGCAACCGG
>JAZQKB010000037.1:0-248664 GCA_045541975.1 Clostridia bacterium
GGGGAGGGTTCGAATCCTTCCCCCGCTGCAAGAGAGCGGGCCTTGCCTGAGGCAAGTCTCTTTTCCAATGATTTTTTTAGTTTTTTATATTATTTAATACTATTTATAAACAGATGAAAGGAAGAACAAAAAGATGAATATTTTATTATCTGTTTCTGTGGCTCTTCTGGTAGGTCTTTTGATGACCAGAGCATTTAAACCTTTAAAATTACCGTCCGTCACGGCATACTTAATTGCAGGGATTTTAATCGGTCCTTACTGCATCGGTCAGCTGGGAATTGACGGATTCGGATTTCCCAATCATGAAGCTGTGGAACTTTTGGGATTGGTTTCCAATGTAGCACTTGGTTTCATTGCTTTTTCCATTGGGAACGAATTTCGTGTCAGCGAATTAAAACACACCGGTAAGCAAGCACTTGTTATTGGTGTGGTGCAGGCATTAGTTGCGGCTTTGTTGGTGGATGTGGCACTATATATCCTGCATCTGATGATGCCTGATAAACTGTCTGTTGAGCAGGCAATTACTTTGGGTGCAATCGCAACAGCAACTGCTCCTGCGGCAACCCTGATGGTTGTGCGTCAGTATAAGGCAAAAGGACCTTTGACCAATTTGCTTTTACCGATTGTTGCACTAGATGATGCTGTTGGCTTGATTATCTTTGCAGTATCGTTTGGAATTGCAAAAAGTATGATGGTTGGCCAGCTTGATTTTATGGCAATTATTATTCAGCCTCTTTTAGAAATCATCCTTTCTTTAGGTTTGGGTGCACTGATGGGTTGGATTCTGACACAGATGGAAAAAATGTTCAACTCCAACACCAACCGTCTGAATATGACCATTACTTTTGTATTTTTAACCGTTGCAATCTCTATGCTTGATTTCCATGTGGGACAGTTACATATTACCTTCTCTTCCTTACTGGTATGTATGATGATGGGTACCGTGTTCTGCAATATCTGTCCCTTATCTCACGATTTAATGGAAAAAACCGACAAGTGGACCTCTCCGCTTTTTGCGCTCTTCTTTGTTATCAGCGGTGCAGAACTGGAGTTAGGTGTGTTTGCCGACTGGGCAATCGTGGTAATCGGCGTGGTATATATTCTCTTCCGTTGCCTTGGTAAATACTTTGGTGCCTATATTAGCGCCAAAGGAACCAAATGTTCTCCCGCAATTCAGAAATACTTGGGAATCACCTTATTCCCGCAGGCAGGGGTTGCACTGGGGATGTGTGCAATTGTAGCAGCAGAACCTGCATTTGGTGCTGCTGGAAACTTAGTTCGGAATATTACACTGTTTGCAGTACTGATTTATGAATTATTCGGTCCCGTCATGACCAGAGAAGCACTTCGCCGTGCAGGTGACATTAAGCCTATGTCCGATGAAGTGAAGAACCGTCGTCAGCATAAATTAAACGCACGGGCGAATCAGATGAATGTGCAATAAAACTCATAAAAAAGGCAGATGTTTTCATCTGCCTTTTCTGCTTTCAAAAAAATTTAAAAACTTTGTTTTTATATCTTGCATTTATTAGGAAAGTATAGTATAATTATAATGTTGTGTTTTGGATGAAAACACAGTTGGAAGGAGGTATCTTATGAACAGTAAAATCGGATTTGATAACGACAAGTATATCGAAATGCAATCCAAATTTATCGGAGAACGTGTGAAAAAATTTGGAGACAAGCTGTATTTGGAACTTGGCGGCAAACTGTTCGACGATCATCATGCCTCCAGAGTATTGCCCGGCTTTGAGCCTGACAGTAAAATCAAAATGCTCCTGCATTTGAGAGAAAAGCTGGAAATTGTGATTGCCATCAGTGCGATTGACATTGTGAAAAATAAGGTCAGAAGCGACTATAATATCACCTATGATTTAGATACCATCCGTTTGATTAAAGCATTCCAGAATCTGGATCTTTTGGTTGGTAGTGTTGTGATTACCCAGTATAGCGGTCAGGAAGCTGTGGATATGTTTAAAAAACGGCTGGAAAATATGGGAATCCGTGTATTTATGCATTATCCCATTCCCGGCTATCCATCCAACGTGGAATATATTGTAAGTGAGATGGGTTTTGGCAAAAACGAATTTATTGAAACCACCCGTCCCATCGTTGTGGTAACTGCTCCCGGTCCCGGAAGCGGTAAAATGGCAACCTGTCTGTCACAGCTATACCACGAAAATAAGCGTGGCGTAAAGGCGGGGTATGCAAAATTTGAAACCTTTCCCGTGTGGAATCTCCCCTTAAAACATCACGTGAATTTGGCCTATGAAGCTGCCACGGTGGACTTAAATGACGTGAATATGATTGATCCCTTCCATTTGGAAGCATATGGAGAAACCACCGTAAACTATAATCGTGATATTGAAGTGTTCCCCGTATTAAACGCAATGTTTGAAAAGATTTTAGGGGAAAGTCCTTATAAATCGCCTACCGATATGGGAGTGAATATGGCAGGAAACTGCATCATTGATGATGACATTGTCTGTCAGGCATCCAAGGATGAAATCATTCGCCGATACTACCAGGTGTTAAAGGATAAAACCAACGGCAAAGTGGATGACGAAGTCGTTTATAAAATGCAGCTCATTATGAAGCAGGCAGAGGTAACTCCGGAAGACCGTAAAGTCGTGCAGGCAGCGAAGGATAAAGCGGAAGCTACCGGCTATCCCGCTTGTGCTATCGAACTTCCCAACGGCAAAATTGTTACAGGGAAAACATCGGCACTGCTTGGGGCATCCAGTGCGGCACTGCTAAACGCTTTAAAAGAAGTGCGTGGTCTCTCCGAAGAAATTCATGTGATTTCGCCTGATGTAATTGAACCGTTGCAAGGGTTAAAAACCAAGCATTTCGGTAGTAAAAACCCCCGTCTTCACACCGATGAAACCTTAATTGCACTTTCCATCTGTGCGGCAAACGATTCCATTGCTAAGGATATGTTGGACGGACTCAGTGCTTTAAAAGGCTCGGAAGCTCACTCCACTGTGCTGTTATCTCAGGTGGATGAAAATGTATTTAAAAAGCTGGGCATTCATCTGACCAGCGAAGCAGTTTATCATAAATAAAATTTGACATCATTTATGCAGTTTTTTGCATAACAGGAGGACTTTATATGCCAATTACTTACATTCTTGCACAAACATTCGGTTTGTTACATGCTGCCTGCTGTCTCATTGGGCCGCATTTTAAGAAGAAATGGCAAATGCTTGTCAACTCTATGTTTTCAGTTTCTTTTGCGATTTTAAACTATTTGTTGCTCGGGAATGCATTATCGGGTGCCATTGTTAATTTTATCGCTTTGTTGCAATTATGTCTTTCTCTTTGGCATGTTCAAAAAGAGGTTAAGGTTACCATCTGGGAAAAAATGATTTTTCTCGTTGCCTTTGTTGGTGCAGGTATGATGGGGTATAAGGGACCGATTTCCTTATTACCGATTGTCGGGGCTATTTTCTTCATGGTTGCTGCTTTTCAGCGGGACGAACAAAAAACCCGTATTTTGTATCTGTTCAATACTGCTACCTGGTTCACCTATGATATTATTGTAGGTTCCACCGGTGCATTGGGGCAGTTTGCATCCTTTAGTATGTATGCCATTGCTCTGTACCGCTACAGCAAAAAAGGTCAGAAAAAGTTTGCCCAAAAAGTACAGTAATCAAAAGATACCAAAAGATACCAAAAAACCCTCGCAGATTGCTTCTGTGAGGGTTTTTGTAATTTTGGATTATCCGTTGATGGTTGGCAGATTGTTTTCATATAACAGGTCATCAGTTTTGAAAACATTCAGTCCGTTGGTGATGCTGAAAATGATCACGCTGTCCCGTTTTTCTCTGGCATCAAGAATTGCAAATTTTGAAATCCGAAGCAACAGCTGGGTTTCTTCTATGGATAGTTCCATTCCAAATGCAATTGCAATCAGCACATCACGGGAGGGGGTGCGTTCTCCACGAAAAATTTTATATGCATATTCTCCAACACCTGAATTTTTTGCAACTTGGGACACCGACATTTTTCTAAGTTCCAGAATGCTATTTAAAAAGCTTTCGGTCGTTTCTTTTAAAAACTGATGTTCATGAGCTTTGAAAAAAGAATCTATATCGGATATGTTTTGTAATTCCAGAAATAATTCTTCTGTAAAAGTTTGCATTGACAAGCCTCCTGAGATTGATTATAATAATTATACTACATCAGTTGGAAATTTGCAAGGAGTTGTTTGAAAGTGATTGATATTTCCGCTCTTCGTGAGCTGAAAACGCTAAAACAAAATGACCGCCAGACAGTCATTTTAACGGAAGATTCCCGGGGAACAAAATATATTAAGCGAGTGCTTTCGGGGGATAAAAGAGAGGTTTACAAATTTCTCAAAAAAATCAGCAACTCCCATATTCCAAAGGTTTATGAGGTTGTGTTTGATTCGGATACAGTTATTTTGGAGGAATATGTTGCAGGGGTTCCTCTTAGCAGTTTTTTGGCAGAGGGCAGAAAACTGAATCAAAAGCAGCTCACATATATTTGTCAGCAAATCCTATACGCCCTGGAAGTGTTGCACGGTTGGAATATTATTCATAAGGATATTAAACCGGATAACATTTTGATTGACGATTCCTACCATGTGTGGCTGACTGACTATGACATTGCGCGGATTTACCGGAAAGAAATCCGTCGTGATACCGAGGTGATGGGGACATTCGGTTATGCTCCCATTGAGCAGTACGGAATGCTTCCCACTGATTTCAAAACTGATGTTTACGCCTTTGGTGTTACACTGCAAATGATGCTGGAGTCGGTGCATTACAGAGGTTATTTGCAGAAAATTGCGGAAAAATGCAAAAAAGTGGATCCCTCTGAACGGTATCACAGCGTGCAGGCTATAAAGAGGGCAATGACACGGCGTCGCCTTCGGTATCCGCTTTTGTTTATGGCATTGGTTGCGATAGCGGCAGTGCTTTTTGGTATCTTTTGTAATTTTTGTTATTCCAAACCACAAAGTCAACCGGCGGAGACAAACAGTGCCGTTTTATCAGAGCAACCGATGCCGTCTGTTGCACCCACATTGCAGCCTTCTGCAGAACCGGAAAAAACTCCGAACAGCAAAACTCAGGGTTTACCCGCAACAAGCGAACCGCAATCAACAGAAAACGAATCTTTTGAAGGCACATTTTCCGACTTTGCCGTTGGTAATAACGAGGCCTTGTATCAGGAAATGCCTGATTATTCCCAGGTGTGCATTTTCGGGATGCAAACTCCGTGGGAACATTTGATTTTCACAGACGATATGACGAAAACAGGAAGATTGAAGCTGGGTAAAATTAACACTGTGATTGATGCGGAATTCACATTGCAGGACGGTGAGCTGTCAGTTCATCTGACCGACCCGAACGGCAAAACATTTCAGAAGCAGTTTCAGTATTACGGACAGTATTCCTACACGCCCAATTATACCGATCATCTGAGAAACAATGCAGATATCATTTGTTACGATTTCAACGGAGACGGTGCTACGGAGCTTTTAATCGGATTAAATGAGTGTTCCATGGGCGCAGTGGGTGAGCAGTTTTACTGTTATGCCAACTACAGCATCGCCTGGTGCGTTTTATATGATGAACACACTGGCTTTCAGTTGTGTAACGGTGATATGTTTGCCAAGCGGGATTCCTTCTTTGTGAACGAAGTAATCCGTAAGTTCAATGTCCATTGGGAGGATTTTTCCGAAGTTACCGGATATCTTCTGGAAGGTGACACCGTGATTCCCGATTAAAAATTGGACAAAAAGTCCAGGACTTTCTATGTTATTTTTTTTATAATGACATAGAAAGTCTTTTTTTGTTGCAATAAAGGGAGGAATCAATGCAGAGAAAACGATTCGCAAAAAAAAGAAACAGACCTTACTTGCCTGCTTCTTTTTCATCGGATATTGTTTGTAAGTGTTCCAGTGCAAATTCACAGCATTGCACTACTAATTGATTAAAGGAAATGCCTCGTTCGCTGGCGAGTTTTCCGAGAGTTTCAATTAATGTATCCGGCATGCGGATGGTTCGGTTTAGACTGGTAGATTTCTTAATGACGAATTTCATTTTATAATCCTCCTCTACTATACTATTTTAACCGATTTTGCAAATGAAAGATATAGTCAAAAAATAATCAAAAAATAATTCAAAAAACAGTTGCAATTTTCAACAAAATATGATAAAATCAAACAATCAGCTGTTGATAACATCAAAAAGGAGAAATGAAAATATGAAGTATTGCACGAAATGTGGCAGTGAGATGCAAGATACGGCAACATTTTGTCCAAAATGCGGAGATCGTGTTCATTCTGAAGGTTCGACTTCTCATAATAATTTGCTTTCTCAGTTATCGGAGCGAGTCAAAATAAACGGTATTCTTTGGCTCATCATCGGGATTATCCAAATTGTTTTAGGAATGGAATACGGATGGGAGCTTATGTTGGTGGGAGGATTAAACATTGCTTCTTCCATTCAGGATATCAACTACAGCAAAACCGTGCTGACATCACCCCAGGGAATTGTGGAGCGGTTTCAATCATTGACAGGCCCTATAGTTGTTCTTGTGTATAACTTGATTTTCGGTGGTGTCATCGGGGTAGCCGGCTCTGTTTATTATCTTGTTGGTGTGAGAGATTTTGTGTTATCCAACGAAAAAATATTTGCAAAATATAATGAAAACTAAGGAGTAAAAAAATGAAAAAAATTGGTAGTTTGTTTCTCGTTGCAGTTTTGGTATTGACTATGCTGTGTTCTTGCAATACGGTTCAACCAAACCAGGAGCCTATTGAAAAAACATTGGGGGTATCCGTATCAGATATTAAGAATCTTATGTATTTTGAAGATATTGATTTTAAAACGAAAGTTTCCAATAGTCAATCTACGGTGTGTTCCGGAATTTTCAATAAACACGGTAACAATATTGAGATTGATCTTCATTATGAAAATAGTACCCAGGAGGTTTTCCGAATTGTTATGTGGGGTGATCCCGGGGACAGAGATAATGTACAGGCTTATGTGAACGGTCTGGCAGATATATACATAGATTATGTAGTGTTATTGAACTCGTTATTATCCGTTTTAGATACAAGTGTTTCAGATGCGGAAAAAGAACAGATATACGATATGTTAGCACCTTTAGATGAAGAACATCAGATGCAGAATTCCGGTAGTTTTGTTCTGAATGACATTGAATACCAAAAGGGAATTGCTGGTGAATATGGATTTGAGATTCAACCGGCCAAGTAAGTACTGTGAATAAAGAATAATGTGGGAACAAAAAAACCTTTTTAAAGGAGGAATTTACCATGGCATTTTGCTCAAAATGCGGTAAACAGTTACAGGACACAGATCAGTTTTGCCAAAATTGCGGCGCACCAATCGGTAAGGCTACCCCTAAAACGGTTATCTTGCCTGCATATCGTATGGCTTTTAGTGCTTTGATAATGTTTATCAGCGGGTTTATCGGAACTTATGGCTATGAACACCGTTGGAATGGAGCTGCTAAATCGATCATGCCCTATGCAAAGCGAAGGGCGGTGGAATCTTCACAAAGTTTGATGGAAACTGTTACTGTTTTGTCATTTATTCTGGGAATCCTTCTGTTGGTGTTAGGAATTGTGCTTTTGTCTCATCCGAAGAAGAAACAGATCGAAACTTCCGAAATTGTACGCTATCTCACTAAGTTTGCTCCCATTGTTTCCATCATCTTCTGTATCATAGAGATTTATATTGTATTTTTCACGGAAACTTGTTATTTGGGGTAATGGAACCGGCAGAGCAACAAATTTTTATAAGAAAAGCGACTGAACTTATGCTCAGTCGCTTTTTTCTTTTTGTTGTTTGCATCACTCTTACGGTTTTTCGGTTGTCAGTGATTTTTTGTATTTTAGGGGAGTCACATCAAACTTCTTTTTAAAAATGGTGATAAAGTGGGAATAGTCATCAAATCCGCTTTCAAAGCAAGCATCCGTCACCGAAACATTCTGGCGGAGCAGTAAGCAGGCGTTCTGCAGTTTTTTATCCTCCAGATACCGCTTCGGCGTCATAGACAGGTATTTTTTAAAATGCCGTTCCAATGTGGAAATACTGATATAAAATTTTTCAGAAACCTCATTAATAGTGTGAATGGATGCAAAGTTTTTATTGATGTAATCTAAAATATCCTTTAAATTTTTTGGCAGGGAAACATTGTGGTTGGAAACTTTGTACTTTTCCATTCCTTCTTCAATATAAGCAAGAATTTTAAAGAAAATTGCCATGGATGAAAGTTTGTTTTCCGAATTGTTTTCTACCAATTTTTCGCAATTGGCCAAAAATTTTTGTCTGGTTTCTTCCGATAGCCGGATATGGTTTCTGTGCCCGGATTTTTTTTCGGTTAAAAACTTGAAAAGCTCCGGATTTTCATCTACCGAAAAGATAATCCAGAAGTGAAGATGATCGCTGTCATCGTGATACACACAGTGATGGTATTCATAAGGTTTTGTGAGAATGATATCCCCCGGCTGAACGGAATAAATATTTTTTTCAATTACAAAGGAAACATTCCCGGTCAGATTGACATAAATTTCACAGTATTCGTGAATATGGGGGGTGGTTTTTCGTTCTGCATTGGACATGGTAACGTTGATTTTGGAAACATTCACAAAAAACGGATGGACGGGTTCCATAATAAAATTATGATTCATCTATGTTTCACTTCCTTTCTTCGGGAGATTTCTTTCTCTTTTTGACGATTATATCATGTTTTTTGCCTAATAGTCAAGCAAAACCTTAAAAAAAATATGATAATATATTATTAGGGGAGTAAAACAATTGACAAAATCCCCTCAAAATCCAACTAAAATTCGTGAAAAATTTATCATATTGGAAAGGGATTTGATGCTATGAGTAAAACAAGTAAAAAAATCAGATTCGGTATTATCGGTTGTGGACTGATGGGCAAGGAGTTTGCTTCAGCAGCAGCAAGATGGTGCCACTTGACTGATGATGTGCCCGCACCGGAAATTGTGGGTGTCTGCGATTTTAACGAAGCAGCTATCCAATGGTTTACCAAAAATTTTGACTCCATCAAATACGTGACCTCCGATTATCAGGAACTTTTGAATAAAGAAGATATTGATGCCATTTACTGTGCGCTTCCCCATAATCTGCACGGTAAAGTGTATTCCGACATTATCAAGGCAGGGAAGCACTTCTTAGGCGAAAAACCTTTCGGAATTGACAAAGCAGCTAACGAAGAAATCTTAAAAGCGTTGGACGAGCATCCCGGCGTGATCGTAAGATGTGCCAGCGAATTTCCTTTCTTTCCAGCGTGTCAGGAACTGATTCGTTGGGTGAAGGAAGGAAAGTTTGGCAAAATCATTGAAGTGCACGCTGGCTTTAACCACAGCAGCGATATGGATTTAACCAAACCTATTAACTGGAAGAGAACCATCGAAATCAATGGGGAATACGGTTGTATGGGTGACTTAGGTATCCATACGCAGCACGTTCCCTTCCGGATGGGATGGATTCCCAAAAATGTGTACGCTGTGCTTTCCGATATCTGCAAAGAACGTCCCGACGGTAAAGGCGGAATGGCTCCCTGCAAAACTTGGGATAATGCCACTTTAATTTGCGAAACCGAAGACGGCAAAGGAAATTCTTTCCCCATGTTCTTAGAAACCAAGAGAATGTCTCCCGGTTCTACCGATGAATGGTTCATTGAAGTGTACGGTTTGGAAGCTTCCGGTAAGTTCAACAGTAACGACCCCAATGCTTTCTGCTATACGCAGGCTGTTGGCAAAGAGCAGTCCTGGTGCCGTTTGAATGTGGGTTATAAACCGCAATTTCCTACTGTTACCGGTGGAATTTTTGAATTTGGTTTCACCGATTCTATCCTGCAGATGTGGTGTGCATTTATGAAGGAAATTTCCGGTCAGGAAGTGGAATTTGGATGCTTCACCCCCGAAGAAACCCGTCTTTCCCACAAACTCTTAACCGCAGCGTTAGAGTCTCACAAACAGAAAAAGGTAATTGAATTATGAAATACTGGAACTATAAAAATTTAGATTTATTAAAAGTTGGCGATATGTCTCAGGTAGCGGGACTTCGCTGTTATGAATTTACCGAAGGCAAAGCCAAAGGTGTTGAAGCAGTTGAAATCCGCACCGGTTCCGGTCTGGAACTGACTGTTCTTCCCGGCCGTGGAATGGATATTGCTTGGATCTCTTACAGAGGAGTTCCCATTAGCTACATGTCGAAAACCGGAGTTGTATCTCCCGCTTATTACGAAAGCAATGGTATGAACTGGTTACATAACTTTTTTGCAGGTGGCTTAACCACTTGCGGACTTTTGAATGTTGGCGGTCCCGAAGAAGTGAACCATCCCGTTATCGGAAACCGTACTTACGGGTTGCACGGCAGAATTTCCAACGCAGGAGCAGAGCAGGTTTCTTTATTTGAAGATTTTTGCGATGGCGAATATCAGATGAAGGTTTCCGGCGTTGTAAAAGAAGGGATTCTTCACGGAGAATCCTTAACTCTCCGCCGTGAAATTGAAACGGCTTTCGGCAAAAACGAATTTACCATTCGTGATACTGTGACCAACCGTGGTGCAAAAGAGCAGGATATTATGCTTTTATATCATATTAATTTAGGCTATCCGCTTTTGGATGCAGGCGCTCGTGTGGAATGTGATGCCAAAGAAGTGCTTCCTCAGAGCGAGGAAGCAGCGGCAGAATTTGCCGATGCATTCAAGATGACCGATCCCGTTCAGGATATCGGGGAACGTTGCTACAGTGTAGATTTAAATCCCGATGCAAACGGTAAGGTAAGCGTGAAATTCTTAAACGATGCGTTAGGCTTAGGAGTTGAACTCTCTTACAAAAAAGAACAGCTTCCGTTCTTGAACGAATGGAAAATGTTAAATACCAAAGAATATGTGGTTGGCTTAGAACCCTGCACCGCATTGCCTCAGGGTTACAAAAAAGCCAAAGAAACCGGCAGCATCATAACCTTACAGCCCAACGAAAGCCGGGTATTTGAAATCACCTATAAGATTTTGGATTCTCAGGAGGGATAATGATGTTTCACATTCTTTCTAAGAAATGCCGTAAAGATATTTTAGAAATGATTATGGGAGCAGGAAGCGGCCACATCGGCGGTGCCTTGTCCTCCATCGACATTTACCTTGCGGTGCTGAGCAAGATGAACGACGATGACCGACTGGTGGTCAGTCACGGACATACCTCTGCAGCACTGTATGCGGCACTGGGTAACTTCGGTTATTTTGATATCAATGAAGCCATTCAGAAGTTCCGTAGAGTTGCTCCCTATGAAGGGCATCCGTCCCTTGCCGTAAACGGAGTGGAATGGTGCAGTGGCAGCTTAGGTCAGGGACTTTCCGTTGGTGCAGGCTTTGCTTTAGCCAAAAAACTGCAGAAAGAAGCCGGCAGAGTGTTTGTGGTCATGGGTGACGGTGAACAGCAGAAAGGACAGCTCCAGGAAGCAAGAGAGTTCGCTGTAAAATACCAGCTTGACAATCTGATTGCTATTGTAGATTATAACGATCAGCAAGCTTGCGGAACCGTTTCCGGCACCACCGAGCAGAATCTTTTGGATAAATACAAACTGTCCGGCTGGGATACCGTAACTGTGGACGGTCACGATATCGAAGCTCTGGCAAATGTGTTGGATGCATCCAAAAAACCGTTATGCGTTTTAGCAGAAACGGTAATGGGAAAAGGAATCCCTGAAATTGAAAATGACTGGCACTATCACGGTACCGTCATTTCCAAAGAACTGGCGCAGACCGCAATCGCAAGATTTGCCGTTTCCGAAGAGGAAGCAGCACTCTTAAAAAATATTAAAAAACCGAATCAAAAAACTTATCAGACGCCCGTGGTTCCCGTGGGAGCCGGCAGAATCTATACAGAAACCTCTGATATCCGTTCTGCCCTGGGAAATGCGTTGGCAGATATTGCAAAAAACAATCCCGATATTCCCATGGCAGCCTTTGACTGTGACTTGGAAGGCTCTGTCAAACTGACGGACTTTAAAAAGCTTCGTCCCGATTGTTTTATCGAATGTGGCATTGCTGAGCACAATGCGGCAACGACGGCAGCGGCTGTTGCAAAATCGGGGATGATTGCGGTTCATGCTGACTTTGCTATGTTCAACATTGCAGAAACATACAGTCAGAACCGTATGGCAGACATCAACAAAGCACCGCTGAAGCTCTTTTCTACTCATGCCGGATTGGATGTTGGGGAAGACGGGAAAACCCATCAGGCGATTGATTATATCAGCTTATTGGGGAATCTGTATCACTTCCAGGTGATTGTTCCAGCAGACGCTAACGAGGCAGATGGCGCTGTGCGATATGCTATGAGCGTACCCAATCCCGTAGCGGTCATCGGCGGACGTTCCAAATTGCCCATCTTAGCGGATGCCAACGGCAACGCTTTGAGCTTTACATACGGCAAAGGACAATGGCTGAGAACCGGAGATCAGGGCGTTATCATTACCTACGGCAATATGGCACACAGAGCTGTGAAAGCAGCTGACGAACTGAAAGCCGAAGGCATTGCAGTGGGCGTTTTAAATTGCTCCACTCCTTGCGACTTAGATACCGATTCCATTCTGGAAGCAGCAAAAACAGGTCTTTTAATTACTTACGAAGATCACAATGTCAAAACGGGCATCAGTGGTGAAGTTGCAAAAATGATTTGTGGCACCGCTTGTAAGTTACAATGCCTGGGCGTTTCTCACTACGGTTCTTCCACCTCTCCCGAAAATCTCTACAAAGAGCAGGGAATTGATGTGGAAGGCTTAAAAAATACAGTAAAAACTAATTTGAAATAAAAAGGAGATTAAGATTATGCAAACAGTAAAAATTGGCTTTGTACCCTCTACCTGGGAATCCTGGGACGGTAACCAGTACACCGGCAAATGGGCAGGTAAAATGCGTGCTCGTTGTCTGGAAGCATTCAAAAAAATTCCGGGCTTAGAAATCGTTGTTCCTTCCGAAGAATTAACTGAAGACGGTTGTGTAGGTACCGTTGATGAAGGAATTGCAACTGCAGAATTATTCTTAAAAGAAAATGTGCAGGGTATCATCATCGGCAACATGAACTTTGGTTTGGAAATCGCAGTAAGCGCATTAATGTCTAAAATGCGTAAAGATATGCCCGTACTGCATTTTGCAACCAAAAGCGGTCCCTATTCCGAATTTGGTAACCGTGCAACCGATACCTGGTGCGGTCAGTTTATGACCTGCTCTGCATTAAAGAGAAGAGGCTTTAAATACGAACATATCACCACCTGCAATCCGGAAGATGCCATTTTTGCAGAAAAAGTGGAAAGCTTCACCAGAGCTTGTAATGCCATTCAGAATTTTGTTGGCGCAAGAATCCTGCAGGTTGGCGTAAGACCCACCAAATTTGAATCTCAGTTCTACAGTGAAGAAGATCTGATGCACGATTTTCAGCAGACTGTTGTACCTGTAGACTTAGCAACTGCTTATGAATACATGGATGCAATTGCTTTGGATGATCCGGAAGTAATCCGTGTGGCAAATGAAATCAGAAATGGCGCAGACATTCTGTCCGACGAAATCCCCAACGCAATCTTAAATCAGGCTCGTTTTGAACTGACTCTGATTAAATTAGCAGAAGAACATCACTGCAAAGTAATCGCTTCCAGCTGTTGGGAAACTCTGCAGCATAAATACAATATTGCTGCTTGCTCCACTTTCTCCAGATTAAACTCTCAGGGTTACTCTGTTGGTTGTGAAGTTGATACCATGGGTGCAATCACCATGCACATCTTAAACGGCTGTGCATTAGGTCAGACTCCGGCAGACTTTATCGACTGGACTGACTTACATCCCACCGAACCCAACGTATGGTTGGCTTGGCACTGTGGTAATGCTGCTTGTGAACTCTGTGCTTCAAACAGCCAGAAACACTTAATGATGAACGAAAGACTTGGCTTATGGAGCCCCACCTGTCACGGTTCTATGGAATTTAGAATGAAAGACGGCCCGGTTACCTGTGCACGTATGGTAGAATATGACGGCAAATTTGCAATGTTCTACGGCACCGGTGAAGCTGTGGATATCGGCCCCATGACCCGTGGCGCATATGCTTGGATCAAAGTAAACGATGTTGCAGATTGGGAACAGAAAATGATTGATGTTGGTGTAATCCATCACGGCGTTTTAATTCACGACCCCAAAGTTGCTGATGCTCTGGCAATGTTCTGTAAATTCATGGGCATTGATGCAGTAAGAGGCGCGTAATTGGTAAAAAGAGGAGCGTAAAAAAATGAGAAAAATTGTGTTAGAAGCACCTTATAAAATGAGTCTGGTGGAATCTGAGATGCCCACTCCTGCTCCCGGTGAAGTGTGTATCAAGGTAAAAAGAATCGGTATCTGCGGTTCTGACCCCACCATTTACAGAGGTCTGCATCCCTATGTTTCCTATCCGTTAGTTCCCGGTCACGAAATTTCCGGTGTGATTGACAGCGTAGGAGAAGGGGTGCCTGAAAGCCGTATCGGAGAACGTGTTACTGTCATTCCGCACTTGGTTTGCAAAAAATGCGATATGTGCGACAAGAAGATTTATAACTTCTGCGAAGAACTCCGTTGTACCGGTGCAGAAGCAGACGGTGCAATGTGTGACTATTTCTGCATTTCTTCTGAAATGGCACTGGCAATTCCTGACGAAATGAATATTGACGATGCAGCACTGGTAGAACCCGCTTGCGTGGCATACCATGGTGCAAAACGTGCAAACCCCACTGCTGATGACGTGGTGCTGGTGGTTGGTGCAGGTCCCATCGGTGTGTTCTGTATGCAGAGCTGCTTTGCCTTAGGTGCAAAAAAAGTATATATTGCAGATATGGACGCAGAACGTCTGGAAATTGCAAAAAGCCTTGGCGCAAGCGGTGTGATTGACTGTTCTAAAGAAAGCCTGGACGAAGGACTGGCTCGCCTGGGTGCAGAAAAAATCACCGTATATTATGACTGTGTAGGCGAAAAAGGTATCGTTATGAACAATATCTTAAAAATCGCACACAGAGGCTCCAGAATCGTTATTATCGGCGTGCTGCAGAATGAATATATCGTTCCGTTACTGCCCGACTTCGTACAGCACGAGCTGTCTCTTTACGGAACTACTATGTATGTTCCCACAGATTATGTGGAAATGATTGATCTGATGAGCAAAGGTAAAATTACCACCAAAGGTATGATTTCGCACCGTTTCAAACTGGAAGAAATCCCTGCAGTGCTGGATATGATCGACAAACGTAAAGAAAAAACCTTTAAAGTATTAATTGATGTAAACGATTAATAAAAAAGAACAACTGCCTGCGGGCAGTTGTTCTTTTTTTCAGTTTTTTTTGTAACTATCGTTTATAAAAAATATTATTTTACAGATCTCATATTTTTTATTGACTTTTTCTTTATGATGTGATAAACTATGAATGAAAATTGAATATTTCACACGAAGTGTTGGTGGTGCTGTAAAGACAAATGAGTCAGGTATCATCAGTGTAAAGGGAATGGGGTGAGAATCCCCTGCGGTAAAACTGTCGGTGTGTGCATCGAAGTTTTTGTGTCCGTTGGCGAAAGCCAGTCATTGGGAAACTGAGAAGGCAGGATACAAAAATGCAGACTTTATGTCTATATGGTGCGAGTCACAAGACCTGCTTTGATGTTATCTCGTAAGTGCATTGTTGTATAGAGATAATATTTTTGGTTACGGTGTAACTAAATTGTGGCACATCACAGAAAAACTCAGCTGTGGTAATTTTTCAAAACAAAGAAGAATTACCGCAGTTTTTTTATTGTCTGCGGTAAGAGATGCGGAGGTGTCAAAAAAAATAAGACAAAATTTTTCTTACAGCAACTATTTTTTGAAAACGAAAAAATGAAAAGGAGAATGTAACATGAAACAGAAAATTTTTAGCATTTTGTTTTTTGTCATGATGATGATCACAATGTTACCGCAACTAGTTTTTGCCAATGGCACATTATTAACATTAGAAGAACTCAGAGAAGAAAACGGTGCAATCAGTGTGGAAGCCTATAATATCGGACAGGGCTTTTTGGTGGAACCCTCTCTATACAGTAAGGATGGACGTTGCACAGGTGAAATTACCGTGGATGTTTTAGCAAGTAAAAACATTGGCTATAAAGGTAGCACTTCCTATTTTAGTGGTTTTCAGTTTGATGATACTATTGAACCGCAGTATCCCGAGTATTTGGAGCCGTACAGTGCTGACTTCGACGGTATGGGGGATGGAAATGGCTATTTAGAAGAGTTTGACTACAGCTGGCAAGCGGGTTGGTGCTACACGATTAATGACTGGTGGGCATCTTTGGGTGCCGATTCCTCCTATCCCGGAGATACTGTTACGGACTATAACACAGGGGAAACGATTGTTCTCGGCGATATCATCCGTTGGCATTTTACTGTTGCCGGATATGGGACTGACTGCGGTTTTCCCGGTAATGTGATGGCGGAATACATGGGTGGAAACTTATTTACCCAGGAGGATAAAACAGATCTTATTTTTATATTGGCTGCCATCAACGATTACTATGGCAATCTTGCAACCGACGATGTTTATGAAACGGCACTTTCTGTAGCAGAAAATCCTTTAGCTACCGCAGAAGAAATTTCGGCGCAGGAAGTCATTTTAACAAGCTATATTGAGGATACTTTTTTTGAAGTACCTGTGGCATCTGCCTTTGCAATTACGGAATATGACGGACAGAATGTATCTATTTCATTCCCCGAAGAAGATGCCAATATAACTGTCATTTTTGCAGATTATGAAGGTGACCGCTTGAACAAGATGATACCCGTACCTCTTACTACCGTAAAAACAAACGGTGAAAATGTAATGAGCATTCCGGTTCCGTCTGAAATGGAGCTTGGAGTGAACGATAAAATCATGGTGTGGGATAATTTTACAACCTGTATGCCCCTTTGTGAGGCATATGTAGTAACAAATTGATTGTGATACTTTCAATGAAAGAGGAACTATCAGGAAAGGAAACTACGAAATGAAACAGAAAATTTTTAGTATCCTGCTTTTTACCGTGATGATGGTTACGATGTTCCCGGTTTCTTTGTCGGCTACGGTGTTTGCGGAAGATACCGTAACAGAGGAATTGAATTTTGACATTGTAAACGCAGTGATTGAGAAAATTGATGCCATCGGAGAGGTTACTGTTTATGCCGGGGAACGAATTAAAGAGGCCCGTGTTGCTTATGATGAGTTAACGGATTCGCAAAAAGAACTGGTAGAAAACTTCAGTATGCTTACCGATGCGGAAAATGCAATCATTGACTTGTATGCTGAGGTATCCAATACGGATCATGCAGTGATCTATGAAGCAACGGGGCAGTATCTCGCAGAACTTGGCACCCCCTCCGTAGGGTCTGTAGGCGGAGAATGGATGGTGATCGGCATGACCCGTTCGGGCCGTGATTGTCCCGACGGATATTATGAAAATGTGGTTGCATTTGTGAATGAAAACATCAACGACAAAGGACAGCTTCACAGAGCCAAATCCACAGAAAACTCCCGTGTGATTCTTGCACTTACTTCTGCAGGCTATGATGTCACCAACGTGGATGGACATAATCTGCTCTGTGGACTTTCCGACATGAATTATCTGAAAAGACAGGGGATAAACGGTCCTATCTGGGCTTTAATTGCCTTGGATAGTTATGGGTATGAAATCCCTCAAAATGCCAACGAAGAGACTCAGGCAACCCGGGAAACTATCATATCCTACCTTCTTGAAAAACAATTTTCCGACGGCGGCTGGGCGCTTGCCGGTAATGTGGCTGATCCTGATATAACCGGTATGGCAATTCAAGCGCTTGCTCCATACTATCACAGCAATCCCGATGTAGAGGCTGCGGTGGAAAGAGCACTGGACTGTCTTTCTACCATTCAGTATGAAAACGGTAGCTTTGGTTCAGTTGACGGCATTTGCGCCGAGTCATGTGCTCAGGTTATTGTAGCATTGACAGCACTGGGGATTGACCCCGAAACAGACGAACGTTTTGTGAAAAACGGCATTTCGGCTGTAGATGCACTGTGTATGTTTGCAGTGGAAGAAGGTGGCTTTGAGCATATTCCTTACAGCGGTTTTAACGGTATGGCTACCGAGCAGGGACAATACGCCCTGACTGCCTATTTCCGCTTTTTGGCAGGGGAAACCTTTCTTTATGATATGACGGATGTTACCATTTTCGCCGACGAAGACCCGGTTGCTGACGAAGACCCGATTATTGACGAAGAACCGGTGGTTGATGAGGAGATAGAAGACACTGAAAATATTGAAATGGAAGTTTCCGAAGAAAATCCTGTTACTTTGGAAGATACAGCATCCACAGAAATTGAAGAGCCTGCTGATGCAACGGTGGAAAAAGAAACGGAAATCACAGACTCCATCGTATTTACACCAGACACCTTTATGGATGTTCAAAAGGATGACTGGCATTACGAATCTGTCAAATATGTTTATGAAAACAACCTGATGCAGGGAACCGACAACGGCTTTGAACCAGACGGCAAGATGACAAGGGCAATGCTGGTTACGGTTCTTTACCGGATGGAAGCTCCCAAAAAATCATCTGCTACCAACTGTTTTTCGGATGTTCCCGAGGGTGAGTGGTATACCGATGCAGTGATATGGGCGGCAGAAAACAATTTGGTAAGCGGCGTTGGCGAAAATCAATTTGCGCCGGAGGAAGAAATTAGCCGTGAGCAGATGGCTCTGATCATTTATCGTTATGCAAAGAAATGCGGTGTCGATGTTTCCGGTTCTGAAAATCTTGACAAGTTTACCGATACAAACGAGATCAGCGATTGGGCGCTGGACGCAATGAAGTGGGCAAATTCTGTTGATTTAATCAACGGTACAAGCGACACAATGTTATCTCCGAAACACACGACAACACGCGCTCAGGTTGCCACAATTCTTATGCGTTTATGTAGCATTGTAACTCCATAAAGGAAGGGAAGAGAAACAATTTGAAGCGACATAAATATAAAATTCTGTTTGGAGCACTCATCTTAGCAGTCCTTGCTTTTATATTCTGGTATGGCGGTGATGCTCCGGGGCTTCGTGGATGGACGGTGGAGCCAAAAGAACCGGTAACGGCGGTTTCTCAAGTACAATCACCGGAGCTTAAGAAACCGACAATAACTGACGAGACTGTCACGGAAGTCGAAAAGACATCACAATCGGAAGCTGCCGGAACGGAGTCTCCGACACCTGAACCCACAGAGTTACCACAGCCAACCGCCGAACAACACAGCCCGTCAACAGAGAAATTCTCTGGACAAGACCAATATTTTACCGATCCCATTCCCGAAGGTAAGCCACTTCCGGTGGAACCGCAGGATGCAATCATCACAAATCAAGAATATACTTGCTTTTTATCGGTAAGATGTGATACAATACTAAATAATATGACCTGGCTGGATCCGGAAAAAGTAGAACTGGTACCGGCTGACGGGGTGATATTTGACGAGAGGGAAGTAACCTTTTATAAGGGCGAAAGTGTGTTCGATGTACTCCTTCGGGAAATGAAGCAAAATAAAATCCATATGGAATACGAAAGCACTCCTATTTATAACAGTGCCTATATTGAAGGGATTGCCAATCTCTATGAATTTGATTGCGGAGAGCTATCTGGCTGGATGTACAAAGTCAATGGCTGGTTCCCAAATTACGGCTGTTCCCGGTACCAACTGATGCCGGGGGACCGAATCGAATGGGTATATACCTGTGATTTGGGTGCCGATGTGGGTGGCTCGTATTCCGCAGGAAATGGTATGTAGTATGAATGAATTTAAAACCTATCATCCGATTGTAAACTTTACCTATTTTGTGTTTGTAATCGGGTTCTCTTGCTTTTTTATGCATCCGGTATGTTTGGGAATTTCTTTGGGCTCAGGCTTTATTTATTCTGTGATGCTAAAGGGCAGAAAAGCAATTAAAAACAATTTACTCTATATGTTGCCAATGATTCTTGTCACAGCACTTTTAAATCCGGCATTTAATCACGAAGGAATTACTGTGTTGGACTATCTTCCCGACAATAATCCGCTGACACTGGAATCCATTGTCTACGGAGTTTGTGCAGCGGTGATGCTGGTGAGTGTGATTTGTCATTTTTCTTGTTATAATGAAGTGATGACCAGTGATAAATTCATCTATTTGTTTGGAAAAATCATTCCGGCAATGTCTTTGGTGATTTCTATGACCCTTCGCTTTGTGCCAAAATTTGCTGCACAGCTCAAGGTGGTTACCAATGCGCAACGTACCATGGGACGTGATGTTTCAAATGGAAGCATCGTACAGCGAGCTAAACACGGACTTAATATTTTATCTATCATGGCAACCTGGTCGTTGGAGAATGCTATCGAAACGGCAGACAGTATGAAATCCAGGGGTTACGGTATTCCCGGACGAACGGCCTTTTCGATTTTTACATTTGATAAGCGAGACAAAACAGCTTTCTTTATGATTTTGTTTTTGGGTTCTTATACGTTGGTTGGCAGTATGATGGGCGGAATGTATTTCAGATATTTCCCCTCCATCAAAGGGACACAGCCCACTGTATTTTCCGTTAGTGTGTTTTTGGCATATTTATTGCTATGTATCTATCCGATTATTTTAGAAATTTGGGAGGTGAGAAGATGGAAAGCTTTCAGATCGAACATTTAAGTTTTACGTATCCAAATAGAGCAACTCCGGCACTAAACGACCTGAGTCTTACAGTGGAGCAAGGCGAATTTGTGTTACTTTGCGGAAAGTCGGGATGTGGAAAAACAACGTTATTACGACTTTTGAAACCATCTTTATCGCCTTATGGAACCTATAGCGGTCATATCAGCTTTCAAGGGAAGCTTTTGTCTGAATATGATCAAAGAGAACAGGCATCCGGTATTGGTTTTGTGATGCAGAATCCGGATAATCAAATTGTTACCGATAAGGTTTGGCACGAGCTTGCATTTGGATTGGAGAGCCTTGGATACAAGCAGAATGAAATCAGAACAAGAGTTTCTGAAATGGCATCCTTTTTTGGAATCCAGAGCTGGTTTTACAAAAAAGTAACTGAGCTTTCCGGCGGACAAAAGCAATTATTGAATCTGGCTTCTGTGCTGGCGATGCAACCCTCTGTACTGATTTTAGATGAGCCGACCAGTCAGCTGGATCCTATTGCAGCCGGTGAGTTTTTAAAAACGCTGGAGAAGATTAACCGTGAGCTTGGCATCACGGTGATTCTTACAGAACACCGTCTGGAAGATGCTTTGCCTTTGGCAGACAGAGTTGTTGTGATGGATCAGGGAACAATCATTGCAGATGCATCTCCCTATGAAGTTGGCAATTTGCTAAAAATAAAAAAACACGATATGTATCAAGCATTACCAACTCCGATGAAGGTACATGGAAGCGTTGTAAACACGTTGCCTTGTCCCGTTACAGTCCGGGAAGGAAGAAGTTGGCTGGAAACCTATTCCAAAGACAACAGTTTGAACGCTGATGCTATACCAAAAGACTGTCCTATCAATTGTAGCGAAACGGTGATTGAGGTAAAAGATGCCTGGTTCCGATACGAAAAAGACTTACCGGATGTGGTAAAAGGATTGAACCTGACTGTTAAACAGGGAGAACTGTTTTGTTTGGTGGGCGGTAACGGTACCGGAAAAACCACTGCCTTATCACTGATTTCTGCTTTGAACAAGCCGTACCGTGGTGAAATACTGCTAAAGGGACAAAACATTGCTAAACTGAAAAGTTTATATAGCGGATTGCTCGGTGTTCTTCCGCAGAATCCACAAAGCATTTTTGTGAAGAAAACCGTTTATCTGGACTTGTTGGAGGTTTTATCCGAACAAAAGCTTTCCAAAGCTGAAAAAGAAGAAAAGGTGCAAAAAATTGCCTTGCTATGCAGAATCGAAAATCTTTTAGAAAGCCATCCGTATGATTTGTCGGGTGGGGAACAGCAACGGGCTGCCTTGGCTAAAATCCTTTTGATGGAGCCTGAAATTCTGCTGTTGGACGAGCCTACAAAAGGGATGGATGCCCAATTTAAAGAAGAGTTTTCCGATATTTTAGCAGACTTGAAAGCCAATGATGTCACCGTTTTTATGGTGTCTCACGATATTGAATTTTGTGCAGAATATGCCGACAGATGTGCCATGATGTTTGACGGCAATATCACATCAGTTGACACCCCCAGAGCATTTTTTAAAGGAAAGAATTTCTATACCACATCCGCAAACCGTATGGCAAGAACCTGTCTGCCTGATGCAGTGTTGGCAGAGGATATTATCTTAGCTTGTGGTGGAACCGTTACAAAACGGGAGAAAATATCCCGTAGTGCAACTTTTATTCATCAAAAGGATCAAGAACCTCTCAAACAGTCAAAAGCAAAAAAAGTAACACCGCTAAGAATTATCATTGGCAGTATTTTTTCTTTGCTGTTTGTACTCACATCTTTATTTTACTATGCCAACATTGATTTGCTTGGGTTTCGTAATTTCAGCTTTTTGGAATTGGACATCTGGCAAGTTGTTTCCATTGTGGGGATTGTGATTGCTTGCTTTTGCTTTTTTCCGCAAAGAGATATTGGCATCGAAGTGATACAAACACCTTCTTCCGATCGAAAACTGACAAGACGAACTTTGGTGGCAGCATTTCTGATTCTGCTTCTGATACCGTTAACCATCTATGCAGGAGTATTCTTTTTTGGCGACAGAAAATACTATTTCATCAGTTTGCTCATTATTTTGGAAACGATGATACCTTTTTGTATGGTTTTTGAAGCAAGAAAACCCAAAGCAAGAGAGCTGATTATCATCAGTGTATTGTGTGCGCTTGCAGTTGCCGGCAGAGCTGCATTTGCTATGCTGCCTCAGTTTAAACCCGTAGTTGCCATTGTGATTCTTGCCGGAGTGTGCTTTGGGGGAGAAACGGGCTTTTTGGTTGGCGCAGTTACCGGCTTCGTTTCCAATTTTTTCTTTGGACAAGGCCCCTTAACTCCTTGGCAGATGTTTGGGTTTGGTATTATTGGTTTTTTGGCAGGGATTTGCTTTAGAAAAGGATTGCTTCGTAAAACACGGGCATCCCTCTGTATTTTTGGCTTTCTGGCAGCATTTGTCATCTACGGTGGTATTATGAATCCGGCTTCCATCATTGTAATCCAGAGTAAAATCACATGGGAAATGATAGCAGCTTCCTATTTGACCGGTTTTTCATTTGACTTGGTTCACGCTCTTTCCACAGCCTTTTTCCTGTGGTTTATCAGTGAACCCATGATTGATAAATTAGAGAGAATCAAAATAAAATACGGTTTAGTGGAACGCTAAACGGTATCATTTTAAGAATCACTTGATAAGAAAAAGCGACTGAAGATGAAAAATTCAGTCGCTTTTTTGTATGACAATCCTTCTTGAATACCGGTGATTGTCACTATAGTCACTTTTTACATCCGCAATCGTTCATATAAAACTTTTTCGGTTCGCATTCACCACTCTGAATCCGGTTTAATACCTCACCGAAATTAGTAATTTAATTTAAACACTGTAATCCCTTTGGTATCAAGGAATTACAGTGCTTTTATTTTTTTATCCAATCGTATAAAATTCGTCTGACGGGTAAGCTGCCAAAAAATAGCGAAAAAATTGACAATTTGACGAAGATGTGCTATAATTTATTCTGTATAGTTATACACACCGATTTCAATCTTTCGCGAAGGAGAAACCGCTATGAATACAGGAGAACTGAAAAATAAAATAGATGCCCTCTGGGACGTGTTTGCATCGGGCGGACTGGTAAATCCGCTTGATGTTATCGAGCAGATTACCTACCTGATGTTTATCCACGATTTAGACGATGCCGATAACCTTCGTGCCAAAGAAAGCACCATGCTGGGATTACCGCATAAAAGCATCTTTGCAGGAGATGTCACCGTGGGAGAACGCACCATTGACGGTAATCAACTGAAGTGGTCAACCTTTCGTGATTTGCCTGCGGGAAAAATGTATGCCGTGATGCAGGAATGGGTGTTTCCGTTTATCAAAAATCTCCACGCAGATAAAGACAGCGCCTATTCCAAATATATGGACGATGCCATCTTCAAACTGCCCACACCGCTTTTGCTGGATAAAGTGGTTACCGGACTGGACGACATCTATGAAATGATGAAACACTCCGATCAACCGGATGTTCGTGGTGACGTGTACGAATATCTCTTAAATAAAATTGCACAGTCAGGCTTAAACGGACAGTTCAGAACTCCCCGCCACATTATCAAAATGATGGTGTCAATGATGGCTCCCAAGCCAGACGATGTCATCTGTGACCCTGCCTGCGGTACAGGTGGTTTTTTGGTATCTGCAGGAGAATACTTAAAAGAACATCATAAAGAAGACATTTTCTATAACCGTCAGAAAAAAGACCACTATATGAACTCCATGTTCTTTGGCTACGATATGGACAGAACCATGCTCCGCATCGGTGCCATGAATATGATGACTCACGGCATCGATAATCCCTTCATCGAATACCGTGACAGCTTGTCTGACCAGAACGAAGATAAAGAAAAATATAGCTTAATTCTTGCAAATCCGCCTTTTAAAGGCAGTCTGGACTATGACATTGTTTCTGCTGACTTATTAAAAGTGTGTAAAACTAAAAAAACAGAGCTTTTGTTTTTGGCTCTGTTCCTTCGTATGTTAAAAATCGGTGGCAGATGTGCCTGCATCGTTCCCGATGGGGTACTGTTCGGCTCCTCCACCGCCCATAAAGCTATCCGCAAAGAAATCATCGAGAATAATAGATTGGAAGCAGTTGTTTCTATGCCGTCAGGAGTGTTTAAACCCTATGCAGGTGTTTCAACCGCTATCCTTATATTTACAAAAACAGATCACGGCGGTACCGACAAGGTGTGGTTCTACGATATGAAAAACGACGGCTTTTCTCTGGATGATAAAAGAACCCCCATCGCTGAAAATGATATCCCCGATGTTATCGCAAGATTCCGTAATCGTGTCAAGGAAACTGATCGAGCAAAAGCAGAACAAAGTTTCTTTGTGGACAAGGCAGACATCGTAGCCAATGATTACGATCTCTCCATCAATAAATATAAGGAAGTGGAATATACCCCCGTGGAATATCCCTCCACCGCAGAAATTATGGCAGACCTTCACGAACTTGAAATGGAAATAGCCAAAGGTATGGCGGAACTGGAGGAAATGCTGTGATGCGATTAGGCGATTATGTCAATATAAGAACAGGTAAACTCGATGCAAATGCATCATCGGAGAATGGACAATATCCGTTTTTTACTTGCTCGGTTACTCCGTTAAAAATTGATTTTTATAGTTATGATTGCGAATGTGTTCTTGTTGCGGGAAATGGTGATTTAAATGTAAAGTATTATAATGGAAAATTTGATGCTTACCAAAGAACTTATATCATCGAAAGTAAAGACAAAAGAGTTTTATCAGTACCCTATCTATATTGCTTTCTTGACAAATATGTCGAAACTTTGCGCAAACAGGCTATTGGCGGAGTAATAAAATATATAAAACTTGGAAATTTGACAGATGCAAAAATTAATATACCCACTATCGAAGAACAAAAATCCGTTGTATCTGTACTGAATAAGGTAAATATCATCATTGATGACCGAAAAAAACAACTTTCAAAATTGGATGAGCTTGTCAAAGCACGATTTGTCGAACTGTTTGGGGACCCAACAATCGCTAATAAAGATAAAGCATATATGCCAATGACTTCTATATGTGAAATTATAGATGGGGATAGAGGGAAGAATTATCCCAAGCAAGAAGAATTTTACGAAGATGGGTATTGCTTATTTTTAAATGCCAAGAATGTTACCTCAAATGGTTTTGATTTTACTAACTGTATGTTTATTACAAAAGACAAGGATGAACTTCTGCGTAAAGGTAAACTAAAGCGTGGAGATGTTGTGCTGACTACGAGAGGAACCATAGGAAATCTGGCATATTATTCTGACGATGTACCATTTGATAATGTTAGAATAAATTCAGGCATGGTTATTTTACGTATGAATCATGAGTTGGTAGATGAAATCTTTTTTATTGAACAGTTCAAGTTGCAACTTGCAGAAATAAAAGAAAAGATTGCAAGTGGTTCAGCACAACCACAGTTGCCGATTTCAACTATGAATAAAATTCAAATGTTAGTACCTGAAATCACCAAACAAATAGACTTTACCAACTTTGTGAAACAGACCGACAAATCAAAATTGGAAGTTCAAAAAAGTCTTGAAAAATTAGAACTTCTAAAAAAAGCACTCATGCAAAAATATTTCGGATAGGTGAATAAGTATGGCAAATAACATTGAAGTTATGCTTTTGGGCAATGGATTTGACCTTAATCATTATCTAATTACAAGTTACAGTGATTTTCTAATTGTGGGTGAATATTTTCGTGATAAAACTTGTGTATATAATGAGAATTTAAGTGTGTATGATATTTTATCAAAAATAACAAACAAAAGCGACTTTATGAACACCAGTCTTTCTATTTATGAAAACCCTTACAAAGCTACAAAAATTCCTAAGACAGAATTTTTTTACATGGCTGAAAAGTTTCAAGATAATTGTTGGATTAATCATTTTTATAAAGAAAACCCACGAGAAACGTGGATTGACTTAGAAATACTTATTGCTGATGTCCTTGCGAGTATCGACAATAACGAACTTAATAAGTTGAGTGCTTTTGAAAAAGTTATATTTGAAAATTCTGGTATGAATAATCAAGAATATACACATACAAAAAATTATATTTTAGGTAAAGAAATATGCGACAACGCCTTTTTTGACCAGTTTATAGACTTTGTCGAACTGTTAAGAATATACCTAAAAGTTTTTGTAGACAATGTCCTTGATAATATGCCAGAAATAAAAGAATCACAAAATAAACTATTTAAAAAAGCAAGTTTTACTATTACATTCAATTATACTAACAGTTATGAAAAATTATATAATCGAAATAATGCAGTACATATTCACGGAGATATTAATAAAGAAATAATACTTGGTATAAACTCAAATAAAAATGATAATGACAAAACGCTTTTTAATCCAAGATTTATCAAATACAAAAAATACTATCAGCGTTTAACAAAACATACTATCGATAAACTCTCGCAAGTTTTTTACTGGTTAGATACTAAAGATAATAAAGATTCTAAAAAGTTTTTGAGTGTCATTGGACATTCATTAGATACATCTGATGAAGATGTTATAACGGTAATATTCGAAATGTTTGATGTCGTATTCATTTATTATTATGATGATAGTGCACTTGATAAATATGTAAAAAATCTAACTCGAATTTTTACTGCTAAGCAACTCAGTAAAATGACTCTTTCTTCAAAGATCGTATTCAGGCAATTACCAGCTAACGAATACATAAAAGATTTAAAATCAAATCATAACAATCTTTAAACAGACTATAATTAAAATTAATAGCATTATAGGCGAGGTAAAATAATGAATAAAGACAATTTTGTGGAAGTTCTTGCACTTTTGAATAAAATGAAGATACATTCAAATCCGTATCTTACGGAAATAGAAAAAGAGCTTTACAAACATGTAATAGACGAAATTAAGAAACAAGCCCAAAAATAGAGGTGAACCCTAATGACGAATTTTGATTTTTTACAATCTGATCCGCAATTTGCCACATTTTCTGATGTGGCGATTTCGGCTGAAAAATTGTTACATATTGATGTGGCGGCGTCGGTGTTTAACTGTCGGCGTGCCATGGAGTTTGCCGTGAAATGGATGTATTCTGTGGATCACGCTCTGGAAATGCCCTACGATACCACCTTAGTTGCCTTGATGGGCAGTGAAGATTTTCGGGATGTTGTGGGCGAAGATATTTACCGACGGATGGATTTTATCCGGAAGGTGGGCAACGTAGCGGCGCACGGCGGCAAAAAGATTTCCGTAGAGCAGGCAAAATTATGCTTGGAGAACTTATTTTATTTTCTGGATTATGTGGCATATTGTTACGCAAAAGAATACAAAGCAGGTCAGTTTGATGCCAATTTGTTAGAGCTTACCACCGAAGAAGCCCTGTCCTTTGTGACGGACAAAACTGTGGATTTAGAAAGTCTGATGGCAGAAAACAAGGCATTAAAGGACGAGCTGACTGCTCGTCGTACCGAACAGCAACAGACCTATGTGCCGAAGCCTTTGGATATTTCCGAATATGAAACCAGAAAACTGTATATTGATACCATGCTCCAGGAAGCAGGCTGGCTGGAAGGCAAAAACTGGATCAATGAAGTGGAGCTTCCCGGTATGCCCAACAAGTCCGAAGTGGGTTTTGCAGATTATGTGTTATATGACGATACACATAAACCGCTTGCAGTTATCGAAGCAAAACGCACCTGTAAGGATGTTGCTGTGGGAAAACAGCAGGCAAAGCTTTATGCCGATATTTTGGAAAAACAGTATGGCAGACGTCCCGTCATCTTTTTAACCAACGGTTTTGAAACCCGTATTGATGACGGTCAGTATCCCGAGCGGAAGGTAGCGACTATTTATTCCAAAAGAGACCTGGAAAAACTGTTTAACCTCCGCAGAATGCGGACAAGCCTTAAAAATGTGATGGTGGATAAAAATATTGCAGGGCGTTACTATCAGGAAGGTGCTATCAAAGCGGTTTGTGATGCTCTGGACAGAAAAAACCGCCGAAAAGCGCTTTTGGTTATGGCAACAGGTTCCGGGAAAACCAGAACCGTGATAGCGTTATGCAAGGTGCTTTTAGAACACGGTTGGGTGAAAAATATTCTGTTCTTAGCAGACAGAACCTCGTTAGTTACCCAGGCAAAGCGTTCCTTTGTGAATCTGTTACCTGATTTGTCGGTGACCAATTTGTGCGAAGAAAAGGATAATTTTGCGGCACATTGTGTGTTTTCCACCTATCAGACCATGTATAACTGTATTGATGAAGTCAAAGACGAGGAAGGAAAGCTTTTCACAAGCGGTCATTTTGACCTTTTAATCTGTGATGAAGCACATCGTTCTATCTATAACAAATACCGTGATATTTTCAATTATTTTGATGCGCCCTTAGTTGGTTTAACCGCTACGCCAAAAGACGAAATTGACAAAAATACTTATGATATTTTTGAATTGCAAAGTGGTGTTCCCACCTATGGCTACGAGCTGTCCCAGGCGGTAAAGGACGGCTATCTGGTGGATTATGTAACGGTGGAAACCAAGCTGAAATTCTTGGAGCAGGGGATTTGCTACGAAGAACTGTCCGACCAAGAAAAAGAAGCATACGAAAACACATTTGAGGATGAGAATGGTGAAATTCCCGAGAAAATCAATTCTTCCGCTTTAAACGAATGGGTATTTAATCGTGATACCATTGTGAAGGTGTTGAATATCCTGATGACTCGAGGAATCCATATTGACTATGGCAACAAGCTTGGCAAAACCATTATTTTTGCGAAAAGTCACCGCCATGCAAAAGAAATTCTGGATGTTTTCAATGAGGAGTATCCCCATCTGCCCGGTTTTGCAAAGATAATTGATAACACTATCAACTATTCCCAAAGCTTGATTGATGAGTTTTCCCAGCCTCAGAAATTGCCTCAGATTGCCATTTCGGTTGATATGTTGGATACCGGTATTGATGTGCCGGAGGTTTTGAATCTGGTATTCTTTAAAAAGGTAATGAGTAAGGCGAAATTCTGGCAGATGATTGGGCGCGGAACCCGTCTTTGTCCCGGATTGTTGGATGGAAAGGATAAAGAAAAATTCTATATTTTCGATTTCTGCAACAATTTTGAATTTTTCCGAATGAATGAAGGTAAACCGGTAGGCACACAGATGGCTCTTTCGGGCGCAATCTTCCATTTGAAGGCTCAAATTATCTTTAAACTGCAGGATATTGCTTATCAGACCAACGATCTGATTGCATTCCGCAAAGAATTGGTGTCCGATTTGGTTTCTAAAGTGCGGGAGCTGGATAAGAAGAATTTTGCAGTCAGACAGCACTTAAAATATGTGGAACTCTATGCCAACGAAGAAAACTATATGGCACTCACCTTTGAAGATACCTTAAAACTGAAAGAGGAGCTGGCACCGCTGATTCTGCCTGATGATGACGAGGCAAGTGCAGTGCGCTTTGACGCTCTGATGTACGGAATCGAGCTGGCATATTTGATTGGTAAAAAGTATAATCGTTACAAAACGGATTTGTTAAAAAAAGTCGGCGGAATTGCCAGTGTTGCCAATATTCCTGAAATTTCAGCACAAAAAGAAATGATTTCTAAAATCCTGGATACTGCATATTTGGAAAACTGCGGTATCAATGAGTTTGAGCATATCAGGGAAGCTCTGCGTGATTTGATGAAATATTTGCCCAAAACCAGTATTGTATATTATACCTCCCTGGATGACGATATTCTGGATATGCAGTGGCGAGAATCGGAACTGGAAAATGACGATTTGAAAAACTACAGAGCGAAAGCGGAGTATTATGTCCGTCAGCATCAGGATCATAGTGTGATTGCAAAGCTGAAAAGTAACATTCCTCTTTCTAAAGATGACCTGGCTCAGTTAGAAGCGATTTTATGGAACGAGGTTGGGACAAAGGAAGAGTATCTGTCAGAATACGGCGAAACGCCTCTTGGTGAATTTGTCCGCAGTATTGTGGGACTTGATATGAATGCTGCAAAAGAAGCTTTTTCCGAGTTTTTAAATAGTACCATCCTGGACGCAAGACAAATTTATTTTGTAAATCAGATTGTGGAATATATTGTTCAAAACGGAATGATGAAAGATTTGTCTGTGTTACAGGAAGCACCTTTTACCGATCAGGGTAGTGTCGCTGAAATCTTTACGGATATTACATTGTGGTACGGCATTAAAAGTGTAATCGACCGAATCAATGCTAATATGGCAGCGTAATAACATAAAAAATATCCCTCAAAAGTGAGGGATATTTTTTATAGAAATTTTATTTCTTACAACCGCAATCGTTCATATAAAACTTTTTCGGTTCACATTCACCACTCTGAATCCGGTTTAACACCTCACCGAAACGCTGGAAGTGGACTACTTCTCGTTCACGAAGATAACGAATAACCCGTTCTACATCTTTGTCGTCGCACATTCTCAAAATGTTGTCGTAAGTTGCACGTGCTTTTTGTTCTGCTGCCAAGTCTTCTACTAAGTCTGCAATGGGGTCTGCTTTTACGGCAATATATTCTGCTTTCCAGGGATTTCCTGCTGCTGCAGCGGGGTAGACGCCTTTTGCATGGTCGATATAATAGGCAGCCATGGGGCTGTTTTCGATTTCACCGGTGGTGGCGTTTTTGGTTAACTGGTGAATAAGGGTTGCCACCATTTCGAGGTGTGCCAGTTCCTCCGTACCTACCTATTATCCAAAATTGGTACTCCGTCTTAAATGCCCTTAATACCTCACGAATGGGACATTCTGATAAGGATATGTATAGTAATGTAAAAGTTACTGTTTTTGTACCTGTGTAATAAATCTAAGGGGGTATGCCTTTGACCAATCAAAACTCTAACCAGCAGTTTCCATTTCTCTCATTACATCATGTTTCCAATTGGAATCGAAAGTTATATATACTACTCCAGATCTGTTACCTGGAATATCTACACCTTTTTCAATAACAGTTATTGTATACCTGAGAAAGATTATAAGTTGAAATAGAGATTGTTAAGAGTTTATGTTTTTTCAAAAAATCTTTCTGGATTTTGTTGGATATATTTTTTAGCAATTGGCCTTATTAGCCCAGCCATATGTAGAGGTAACTCTATTGTTTTGTATAATGGTTTTATTGTTAAAAAATCAAGGGAGTAATTTTCTAAAATGCTACATTGATTGATTTGTATCAATTGTCCGTTGAAATGTTCTTTTAAACAATTTTCTATTGGAACATATTGGTATGACTTTTTTATGTTATTAATATAACTAAGAGGTTGAGAATTGTCAAAAAAAATATTGTAATAGGAGTTTCTTGTTAATAACTTATTGATTTGAGTTACTTTACTGCTCGACTTCAGTATAATTGAATTTTGGGATTCGCAAGAATAGACATTGGAATCATAAAGGCATAAGCATTTTTTAGGGGAAAGGGGCAACAGTATAATTAATCCGGCACTACCCCAACCATAATTTCTATCGTATTTTCTGGTTATATATAATTTATTGTATTTACATATAGGGTTATCCGAAGTCACAAAATTTATAGTTGAACAATTATCAAGAACAATAAACTTTAAATCAAATAACATTTGTGTTGCATCTGCCGCACATTTCATTGGTTTCAAATTTGGTATATTCATTTCTACCCTTAAGTTATTTAATTCTTTTTTTGTGAGTTTTCTGGAAAGCATTAATTTTGCAAAGTAATTTGCAATATGATTTTCTTCTTCTGCTCTTTTTAAAGTTCATGTAGCACCTATTGTAATAAATGTTAATATAGAGGCTTGTTCCTTCAGGGTTGCTATTTGATTGGTTTTAAGAATCCTATTTATGGTAGTACTCCAATCCTTCTCAACTTTAGATAATTCGTTTTCTAATATTTGATCGCTTCCGTATAGATTGTTGCGAGAAGCCATATTCGAGATTGATGCATGAGTAATTATTTTATCCTCTCTTGTTATCCAGGTTCCTATACTTTTAGAATCATTTGAAAAGAGTCTTAAGTAAAATTGTGGAACATAATGTTGGTTTTTTCCCATAACATTACCTCTTGAAAGATCTATAAGTTAAGAATTGATTGTTTTTAAGAATAGAAAGGTTTGAACATTCATATTGGCTGTGATTTGATAGAGATATGAATAGTAAAAATTTTCATTTCATGCTAAGCGAGTATAGTTATTGCAATGATAACAGTCAGTATTATAAAAAGAATCTGTACTATTTTATCACTTATAATCATTTTATTTAAATATTTGTGGGCTGAGTTTTTATAAATATTAAAACGATTTTCCAAGTCATATATATCATTATGAATTGATGAAGCGATATTGTTATCGAAGCTTTTTAAATTTTTCAACCTTTCCATCACTTCATTTAATTCCTCTGCTATTTTGTGTAAATCTTTTTCAAGGTCATCAAAAATCATATAACGAAATTTTTCGCATTCTTGTTTTGCGTTTCTTATTATTTCTTCCAATAAATGTTTGTTTAAGGTATCTGTGTTACCATTATAGTCTTTTAATATACAAGGATAAAAGGCTACTATTCCGTCTAATCCGTAAAGATATTCAAAATGTTCTTGTAGTCTTGCGATTTGTTCGGAAAGTGAGGATTGAATTAAAAAAATTCTTGAAACAATAATACTGGAAAATATACCACCTGCTATTCCGATACATAAGTTAATCATAATTTCGTGAAATTCCATTTTTTATATCACCCTAACATATTAAAATTATTTTCATTTCTTTAATTATTATGGACACAAGTAACTCATTTTTCAGTTAGTTTATTGTTGACATATTTTGTTCTTCTAAAATATCATCTGTTTGAAATACTGTAAAACCGTGAGTTAAACTGAAAATAATAACACTATCTCTTTTATTTCTTGAATCCAAAATAGCAAATTTAGAGATTCTTAGAAGAAGTTGAGTTTCTTCTAACGTTAGATTCATACTAAAAGCAATCGCTATTAGTATATCACGGGAAGGAGTACGTTCTCCACGGAATATCTTATATACATATTCTCCTACACCTGAATTTTTGGAAACAGCAGAAATAGAGACACCTTTTAATTCCAACATACTGTTTAGAAAGCTTACTGTCGTTTCCTTGATAAACTGACCTTCATAAGCCTTGAAAAATGATTCGATATCGGATGTGTTTTTTAGTTCTTTTAATAATTCATCTGTAATTTGCATTGACAATCCTCCGTAGATTTAATATAATTATTATAATCCATAATCTCGAAATTTGCAAGGAGTTGTCTAAAAATGTTTGAGTTAGCCTCCCTAAAAGAAATAACCCTCATCAAAGAAAACGAACGTCAAAAGGTCTATTTAGTGGAAGACCCTGACGGGAAAAAGTATATCAAGCGAGTACTTTCTGGTGATAAACGGGAAGTATATAAAGTGCTTAAAAAAATAACTCATGACAATATCCCGACCATTTATGATATTGGGTTTGATTCTGATACTATTGTTTTGGAAGAATATGTTGAGGGAATTCCCTTAAGTGATTTTATGGAGCAGAGGAAAAAACTCAATCAGAAACAAGCGAGAAACATTTCCAAACAGATTCTATCTGCCATGGAAGTGCTTCACAAAGCCAATATCATTCATAAAGATATCAAACCGGATAATATTTTGATTGATGAGTCCTATCATGTTTGGTTGACGGATTATGATATTGCACGGATATACCGAAAGGAAATTAGAAAAGATACTGAAACCATGGGAACCTTCGGGTATGCTCCCATTGAACAGTTTGGTATGCTTCCAACTGATTTTAAGACGGATATTTATGCATTTGGTGTGACCTTATCTATTCTGTTAGAATACATAAACACAAAAGGATTTTTATTCAGAGTTGCGGAAAAATGTAAAAAAGTAGACCCTTCAGAAAGGTATCAAAATGCAAAAGAAGTCGAAAGAGCAATTACTTGGAATGCCTTAAAATATCCGCTTGTTGTTATTGTTTCCGTTATTGTCTTAGTGGTATTTTTGATAGGGATTTTTCAATCTCAAAAGGGAATAGAAGTGAACTTGGGAGGAACGAATCATAAACAAATACAATCGATTGAAGAAGCAACTTTTGAAGGGACATTTTCAGGATTCCAAGACGGTTCCAATGAAGCACTTTATAGAAATTATAGTTACTATTCTCAAGTTTGTATTTTCAGTATGCAATCCCCTTGGGAACATTTGATTTTTATTGATGATGTGAACAAAACAGGGAAACTGAAGCTTGGAGAAAATGATACTGTAGTAGATGCAGATATCACCCTTACCAACGGAATCTTGGACGTTAAATTGAGGGATGATTTCGGACATACATTCCATCAACAGTTTCAGTATCAAGGACAGTATGAATATACAAAACACTATACCGAAGACTTACGAAAAAATGCGGATATTATCTGCTATGACTTTAACGGAGACGGAGCCACAGAACTGTTAGTTGGATTAAGCGAAGGGGCTATGGGTGCACTTGGCAAACAATTCTATAATAATGTGAATTATTGTATTGCGTGGTGTATTCAGTATGATGAAAATAACGGATTCCGTTTGTGTGAAGGAGATATGTTTTCTAAAGGATATTCTTTTTGGATGAATGAAGCCATTCGCAAGCTGAATGTATCTTGGGAAGATATCGGAGATGTTACGGGATATCTTATGGAAGGCGATAAAATCATTCCTAACTAAATAAAACTGGACAAAAAGTCCAAGACTTTCTATGTTATTTGAGATATAATGACATAGAGAGTCTTTTTTTATGTGAAATAGCTATGTACATTCTTGAAATTTTGGTTTATATTGATTAAAACAGTAGCTATTATCATGAATACGGAGGGCAGTATGTTATTTACAAGAAGAAATATCGTCAGAAGTAAAGAGTTGGATCATGTTCAGATTATATCTGATAGCGGAAAAATGGGGATTATCAGCCTCATGGATAACTCTTATATTTTGCCTTTAGAATACGACAATGTATTTGTTTACGGAACTGACGTTTTTATTGTACATCACAAAGGAAAAATAGGAGCAATCAGAATAGAAGATAATAAACTATATTGGATTGCAGAATGTGAATACGATACCTTGGATACCTTTGGTCATGATTTGATTTTTTGTAATGATAAGGGAGTACGGTATTATAACGCCTTCTTAAAGTCAGTTCATGATTTTATTGATATCATTGTTGATGTTCCGTTTTTATATTGCAAGGATGAAGACTATCAGTACATTCTTTTCGGGGAACTGGGTGAAATCATTTACAAAAAGAAATATACTTCCTACAGTGAATCATGTTTTTGCTTTTGCGGATATACCGACAAAGGACCGGTATTTTATGATGCCAGCTACAGTTCCTATCTTTATCCGAAAGAAAAAGGCTATCAAGCCTATCATGATTTGTTTAACTACCCGATAATTGTAAATGACAATAATATTGCAAATATCACAGAGGGGGAACAGGGAATCGGCTTGATTGATTCCTATGGAAATCATATTTTACCAAACTGTTATGATTCCATAAAAGCGGAATTAAAAATCACCGCAGTCAATGAAGACGAAAAAACAGAAAAAATAATATCCATTCCTCAAAGTATCTTTGAAAAATGGATATAGTTACACATAGAAGAAGTTGGTTAACCGCTGAAAGAGAAAAGAAACAGGAGTTTATTGACCTGTTTCTTTTCCGTTTGACGATGTCTGTAAGTGTTCCAGTGCAAATTCACAACATTGGACAACTAATTGATTAAATGATATTCCTTGCCCACTGGCAAGTTTTCCAAGGGTTTCAATGAGTGTATCCGGCATTCTGATAGTTCGGTTTGAGCTGGACGGTTTTTTGATAACAAATTTCATAGTGTTCGCCTCCTTTATATTATAATTTTAACCGATTTTAAGAATTAAAGATATATTCAAAATAACAACCATAAACAGATTTAAAAAATAGTTGCAAAACAAAAAATATTGTGATATAATAAAGAAAATTTGTTGAAATTGCAGAAAGGAGAAGAAAATGGCTAATATATCGCAGATTATCAAATATGAAGGAGATAATTCCACTTTTGTATGGAAACATCCTTGTGAAGATTTTAATACTGCCACACAGCTTATAGTACATGAATCACAACAAGCAATATTTTATATGAATGGGCAACTGCTGGATTGCTTTGAAGCAGGTAGACATACGTTAGAAACAGAAAATATTCCTCTGATAAGAAGATTTTTTAATAAGCCGTTTGGTGACCAAACTCCATTTCATTGTGAAGTTTACTTTGTCAATAAAACAGAACAAATGGCCGTTAGATGGGGGACTGACAGCAAAATCGAATATATGGAACCCACATATAACTTTCCGATTCAGATAGGTGCAAGCGGTGAAATGAATCTAAGGGTGTCAGATGCTAAAAAACTGTTAGTAAAAATTGTGGGAACAGAGGGTGCATTGACACAAAATAGTATGGTTCAAAAATTTCGTGCATTTTTAATGACAAAATTTAAAACCTATTTGTCAACTTATATACGAAATCACAGTGTTAACATTTTTCAGATAGATGAAAAGCTAACGGAAATATCTGAGAATATTCATAAAATATTAGTAAGCGACTTTGAAGAATATGGTGTGAGTCTTGTACATTTTTTTATTACTACTATTGTAAAGCCGGAAGAGGATAGTACATATAGACGGTTTAAAGAGTTGCATTTCCGACAGTATGCAGATATTGCAGAAGCCAAACTCAAACAAAATGTTGATATCATAGAACAAGAAACCCAAAAGCAGAAAATGATTTTAGAAGCGGAAGGATTAGCAACAAAACGTCAGATTGAAGGATACACATATCAACAGGAACGTGGATTTGATGTAGCGGAAGGATTTGCTAAAAACGAAGGCGGAGAGAATATGACAGGTTTGGGGATTGGTCTTGGAGTTATGACCAGTGTAGGCGGAATTGTCGGCGGACTTGTAAATAACAGTATTGAAAATGCTGTAAATACTAATGTATCGAAATCATCTTTCATCTGTTCAAAATGTGGTAATACTGTACCCGAGAATGCAAAATTCTGTTTTGAATGTGGGACAAAGATTGAACAGCTTTCAGAACATGAAATAGTTTGCCCCCATTGTAATCGGAAAACTCCGAAAGGTAAATTTTGTATGGAGTGCGGTGGTAAATTACAACTCATTTGTTCTAACTGCGGAAGTATTGTTCCTAACGGAGCGAAGTTTTGTTTAGAATGTGGAGAGAAGATAGGAGAATGAATATGAGTAATCAAGTTAAAATTATTTTATCCTCGGTTATTATGACAGTAGCTGTCTCCTTGTTATTTATGGTAATTCCGATAACCGGAGCTTTTATTGTGTCATATTCCTTTACTCTAATTGCAATTATTGGCATAGCACTGAGCCTTTTAGTATTTGGAAAAAGCGAAACTACAAAAGCACCGCAAGGACTTGCCTTTATCCATACTGTCGGAGTATATTCGGTTATTAGTATTATATTCTCTTTCTTTGCTTATGTATTGACAATTTCAACCAAATGGACGATTGTTATACATACAGCAATATTGGCAGTGTTTGTAATTCGGATAATTGCTCTTATTGGTGGAAGTGAATACATCAATAAAACCGACAGCAAAGCAGAAGAAAAACATAAAGAATTTCAAAAAGAAAAAGAAAGTTATTGGAGGTAGTAAAAAATGAAAAGAATCTTAGTTTTACTTGTAGTATTCTGTACCATGATATGTTTCACATCATGTTCGGTAAGTAATGAAACAACAAACACAAGTACAACTGATACCGGTCGAACTGTTGAGGAACCGGAAATCAAAACTACAGTTGCACCAACCACACCTACACCGAATACAAGCTATAAAACTCAGCAGAAATCAGAACCTGTTGTAAAAGAACAAACCAGTACAACTGTGGCTGTTTCTAATGCCATTATTGTGGAAGACAATCATGATAATAATGTGGTTTATAAGAAAAAATGTGATAGTTGCGGATATGTAGAACCGGGCACACATTCAATTAGTCCGGGCAGTATTATTGGTGGTCTGTATTGTCCAAATTGCGAAGAAACCAAAAGAGTTGAATTGAAGACTACGTATTCTTACTAGAATAATTATCGAAAAAAGGAGTTATGCAAAATGAATACAAGTAATTTAATATCTTGCAAATCATGTGGTGGGGAATTAAGTAAAGACGGCAATGTTTTTGTTTGTATGAATTGTGGCGAAGTTTTTAAAGATGAAAATGCTGTAAAAAATGGAAACACTACAATTCCAATTAAAACCAAGAACACTGCAAAATCATTTTCGGCAGAAAAAGCAGAAAGACTAAATAATTTATATAATGTTGCAAGACGTGCAAAAGAAAACAACAATGACGAACAAGCGGAAAAATATTATGATATGATTTTAATTGAAGACCCAAATAGCTGGGAAGCTGTTTATTACACAACATATTTTAATGTTGCTCAATCTAAAATCGGTCAAATATCATCTGCAGCAGATAAATTGGCAAATTGTTTAAATAGCGTATTTGATTTAATTGAAGAATACGCTCCTTCCGATGAAGAAACAAGTGCAATTTCCGAAATTTATACAAAAACAAAAGCATTTGCAGAATTGCTTTATGTGAATGCTTACAATCATTATGCACAATTTAAAGATACAAGCAATTCTGTTTCAGAGTTCTTGACTAGATGTAATTCTATTTATGTACTACTATGTGAGTTGGGAGACCAACTCGAAAAGAGATTTATTAGTAATCCTGCAATAGGGCATATGTGCGCTGAAGCTTGGAAGAAAGGAATTGAAATCCGACTAAACTATCGGTTTTGGGATGAAGCATCAAAACAAAAAATACTCTATTACTCTGACAAGGTGAAAAAATATGATTCATCGTATCAGGGAGTTACATTTAATAACGGTGGTTGCTATGTAGCAACTTGTGTTTATGGTTCTTACGATTGTCCCGAGGTTTGGACTTTGAGACGGTTTAGAGATTATACGCTTGATGAAACTTGGTACGGCAGAATATTTATTAAAGTGTATTATGCAGTAAGTCCGAAACTTGTAAAAATGTTTGGTAATACAACATGGTTTAAAAAATTATGGAAAACAAGACTAGATAAAATGGTTTCCAATCTAAAGAAGAAGGGCTATAAAGACACAAAATATTTTGATAAATATTAATCTTGGGGGAATTGATTGTGGCGATATTCAAATGTACAATGTGTGGAGGAAATCTGGAATTTACTGACGGTCAAAGCTACGGAACTTGCGATTCTTGTGGTAGTACAATGACTTTGCCGAAAGTACATGACGAGAGAATTTTAAATTTATTCAACAGAGCAAATCATTACAGACATCAAAATGAGTTTGACAAGGCTTTGGCTACATATGAAAGTATTTTAACAGAGGATTCAGAAAATGCGGAAGCGTATTGGGGATGCGTTATTTCAAGATATGGGATTGAATATGTAGAGGACAGCACAACTCATAAAAGAATCCCTACTTGTCATAGAGTACAGAATGAGTCGATACTTTCTGATTTGGATTATCAGAAAGCTTTGGAATATGCACCGGATAATCATTCGGCTGAGATCTACAAGTCTGAAGCGGAAAGAATATCTGAGATACAGAAGGGTATTCTGAGTGTTGCAAGAAACGAAAAGCCCTATGATATTTTTATCTGTTATAAAGAAACGGACGCAAGTGGCAAAAGAACAATCGACAGCACTTTAGCACAAGATATTTATTACCAGCTTACTAACGAGGGGTATAAGGTTTTTTTCTCTCGTATTACCTTAGAGGACAAACTTGGTCAAGAGTATGAACCATATATTTTTGCAGCGTTAAACTCTGCAAAGGTGATGCTTGTAGTTGGAACAAAGTCAGAATACTTTAACGCAGTATGGGTTAAAAATGAATGGGCAAGATTTTTAGAAATTACGAAAAAAGATAGAACCAAACTCATTATTCCTTGTTATCGTGATATGGATGCTTATGATTTGCCGGATGAGCTGTCCATATTCCAGAGTCAGGATATGAGTAAAATCGGCTTTGTACAAGATTTATTAAGAGGTATCAATAAAGTTCTTACGGTAAAAGCTGAGTCATCTAATGCAACAGTTGTTCATCAAACTCACGATTACATTGCGGAAGCTGATGCCATGTTAAAACGTGCTTTTCTGTTTTTGGAAGAAGCAGAATGGCAAAAAGCAGATGAACTTCTTGAAAAGGTACTTAATATCACCCCTGAAAATGCTCTTGCGTATGTAGGAAAATTAATGGTCGATGTTAAGGTTAACAAAGAAGAGAATCTTTCCAAACGTGCTTTAGAACTTAGTAAAAACTTAAACTATCAAAAGGCGGTACGGTTTGCTGATAGCATAGTAAAGGAAAAGTTGGAAACATATAATGCTTCTGCTACACAAAGGTATAAGCAGGTAGAAGAAGAACGAATTCGCAAGGAAAACGAAGAAAAAAAGAAACAAATCGAGCAAAAAAACCTCAATGATTATGTTATGGCTTTAATCAATGAGTCTAAGAATGATATTAAGAAATATAAGCTTTATTATGTTTTAGCCACTTTAGCGATAGCGACAGTTTCGTTTATCATGTCAATCTCTTTATTGGAAAATCAGAATACTGCATTATATGGAATCGTACTAATGTTGTTCTGTCCTACATTATGTTTAGTTTCCGTTGTGATGGTGTTGTCTCTACCTAAGCTGAATGAGTGTGATGCGACAAATTTTGATCGGGAAGATACTGCTCAATATAAAGCGAATGTAAGCTCAGTATTACAAACCCAAAAAAACAAAATAAAATCTAAAGTTAAAAAGTTTTCCTTGACTGCAATTTCTATAACAGTTGTATTGAATATTATTTTGTCATCCATATTGCCTATTCAATACAGTAATGCCATGAAACTATATGAAAATGGCGAGTATGAAGCTGCAATAGAGGCTTTTGAACAATTAGCTTTTTATAAAGATTCATATAATATGAAAAATTTATCACAAGAAAAATTAGAAATCGCAAAAAATGAAGCAGAAATTGCTAAAAACGAAGCTGAAAAACAACAAAATATGAAAAATGGGAAAATTATTACAATGGGCAAATATAACGGCAGTACACTTACATGGGACGTTATAAGCGAAGCAGGTGGAAAAAAATTATTGCTTTGTAGACAATCATTTGAGAGTATTCCCTATGATGAGGTGAACAGTATTACAACGTGGGAGATTTCCAATATAAGAAAATGGTGTAATAGATTTTACAATAATGCCTTTACTTCTACGGAAAAAAACAAAATTATACTTTCAACACTCCAAAATATTGATTATGACGGCAATAAAGGCACAACCCAAGATTATGTCTTTGCCCTTAGCTACGAAGAAGCTAATAAGTATCTTCCTAATTTATCAGGAGAAGCTCGCAACAATATGGAAAAAACCGAAACAGATAGCTTTTGGTTGCGAACAATAAGCAATAATAGATACCCAAAATACTCGGACATTAACCATAGAATTTCATTCCCATATATCGTGTGGGGTGAATCTTGCGAGGTAGATGATGATAACTACTATGCAATCATACATGGACACGTAAGACCTGCAATGTGGATTCAAAGTAATTAATAACCGAGATAGCGGTTAGATTGAAGGTGTTATGCAGGTAGAAGGATAAAGAAATTGTATGTTATCCTTCTTGTGAAGCAAATGCGTAAAAAACTGCACAGTAAAAAAGAAAGGTTACGGAATTAAACTTTTTCCGTAACCTTTCTTTTTTATGATGAACAAAACTAATTCAGAATTATGAAATTATTTTAATAATTGAAAATAGGCTTTGAAATCTATCACTCAAACCTTTTTGAAAGCATCAAATAATTAAATAAGGAGTTTATATGGAAAGGAAAATAAAATTATTTCTAAAGAGGGTTATTTCTCTCTGAAGCAATTAATCACGTTTCTCCAAACGATACAGCGCTAAAGACAGACTATCATAAGCCTTATGAAGCAGAGGTAGGACATCAAAGTATTTTTTATGATAATATCCGTAAATAGTATCTTCTAATGTTTTTATCATTTCTTTGGCAAAAACAACATCATTGATGAACTGATTACCTTTTCTGAATGAATGATTTATAATATAACACTTCAAATTCTTATTTCGGTTATTCTACATAAACCGTTATGCGTATCATATATATTATGTCATAGGTCAAGTTCTCAATTTCATAAACATTCATAGGGATAGTTGTTTAAAACTATGTACTTTATGTGTGAAATGGTATATAATTTTAAAGTTTATCTGTTTCACACAGATTACCGGGTGATGTGAAATGGACATTGAGAACAACTTTGACACATTGCTGATAATAGGCGTCTTAAAATCCTTGAAAGAACGTCAATTACTGACAGAAGAAGAATTATATGAATGTATCAAAAAAATAGAAAGAGAGGTGTCGTGATGCTAAGAGTGGCAGCATATTGTAGGGTATCCACCGACAACGATGACCAGGTCAATTCATTTGAAAGTCAAAAACTGTTTTTTGAACAGAAAATCAGAGAAAACAAAGATTGGATTTTAGCTGATATTTACGCAGACAAGGGAATTAGCGGAACAAGTACAACAAAACGCACAGATTTTAACCGAATGATAAAAGATGCTAAAAACGGTAAGATTGATAAGATTATTACCAAGGAAGTATCAAGGTTTGCAAGAAATACTGTTGACGTATTAAAATACACTCGTGAATTAAAAGAGCTGGGAGTAGGAGTGTTATTTTTAACCAATAACATAGATACACTCGATGAAAAGGGCGAACTGATTTTATCAATGTTAGCAAGTGTTGCTCAAGAAGAAAGCCGAGCAACTTCTACACGTGTGAAATGGGGACAAACTCAACGGATGAAACAGGGAGTAGTCTTTGGACGTAACATTTTAGGGTATCACTTAGAAAAGGGTATTTTGACTATCAATGAAGAAGAAGCAGAACTAGTACGTCATATCTATCATAAATATTTAGAGGGAAAAGGTCTTCATATCATAGCGAAAGAATTAAGAGAAGAAGGTCATAAAACAAAGAATGGTAATAGCGAATGGACAAATAAGTCCATTCGCACCATCTTACAAAATGAAAAATACGTTGGTGATTTGTTGCAGAAAAAAACGATTACTCCGAACCATTTAACTCATGAGAAAAAGTATAATCACGGTGAGGAAGAAATGATATATATAAAAGACCATCACGAGCCTATTATTGACAGAGAAACATTTGAATTTGTTCAGGCTGAATTTAAAAGAAAGTCCGAGAATTACAAAGAAAGCAAGAGTAAGCATTCTAACCGATATGCTTTTTCCGGAAAAATTAAATGTGGGGATTGTGGTCGAAGATATGTAGCCACTTTCAAAAAAAGAAAGGATGGAACAAAGAGGAAAATCTGGAATTGTTATAATAAGCTTAAAAATGGTGTTTCACACCATGTAAATGATGAAATAGTAGGTTGTAATAATAAAGCAATCGGAAATGATGTTTTAGAATGTGCAGTACTGCAAGCATTAAACGATATTTCTTGCGATAAAAAAACGATTATCAATAGGGTTACAAAAGTGATAAACGATGTTTTCAAAAGCAGGGAAACCCAACAGTATAATTTTGAGAAAACCGAGAAATTAATTGCAAGGTTGGACTCCAAAAAGCTGAAAATAATTGATTCTTATTATGATAACGAAATTACAAAAGATGAATTTGTAAAGTTGAAAGAACAATATCAAGAAGAAATTGACAGATTAAATGAAGAAATAAAAACCGAAAGGGAAAGAAATACTGTGACCGAAAACAAGGATGAATTGATAAAAGAGATATGCTGTGTTATCACTCGTTTGGTTCATTTTGAAGAATTCGACGATTCCATTGCAAAAGAAGTGTTGGACAAAATTGTTGTTAATGATAAAAATGATATAGAGGTGTATTTGAAAGGAGTTCCGGATCGGAAGTTTTTTTTTACGGATAAAAGGAATATTTTGGATAGTAACTTCCAATATCGGTTAATAATGCTTTCGCAGTGTTATCTTTCATAGAATAGCGCTGAGACAGATAGCGCATGGAGGCGCCCAGTTCGCCGTCAGGTCCACCGTACTGGCTGACAATAAAGCTTGCAAGCTTCGGGTTCGGATTTTTAATGTTGATCGGAAACTGTAATTTTTTCTGATATTCCCACATATTATTTCACCTCACAAGTATTTTCCCAAGGCCACGGACTGTTGATCCAGTTCCAGCTACCGTGTTTGGAGCCGTCACAGGAGGTCAGAGGACCAAATTCCTTGGTGTACGCCAGTTTTAAAATTTCTAAGTCTTTTGCAAAAGCGGCGTGTTTTTCGATAGCTTTGGTATCGGTGGGATGAGAATCCAGGTAAAGTGTCAGTTCGTTGACTGCAAAATCGTATTCCTGAATTTGTCTTAATAACTGATTTCTTTTCATTTACAACAACCTCCGCACTGCTTGGGAACATATTCCTCCATGGAAATATTTAGTTCCGGAAATAAGGTGCCTGCTTCCAGGGCTTCGCAAAGGGAGTAGGTTTCCCCGAGAAGTTGTGGTACGACAAAGGCGTATCCTACGCGGGGCATAAAATCAAACATATATTCTAACATTGTTAGACTCCTTTCTGATGGAATCTGTTTGGGGGATTGGAAACAGATTCACTATTTTTATATGTTTTCTTCAAAAAAATGTGAAAATAAAACAAAAAGCACAAAAGACTTTTACCGTCTTTTGTGCAGATAACCGTGTAATTTTGTCACAAACTAAAACAAAATTACCATATTTATGGGAAAAAATTAGCTATTTTCCGATAGTATATTCCGCTATAATAAGAATAGGAAAAAATATATTTATATAAGGAGGCTTATATTATGAACAAATTAGGTATTTTCATGAACTTCTGGGAAAAAAACTGGGATGCAGACCATTCCAAATATATCAGAAAGGCAAAAGAGATCGGTTTTGATGTGCTGGAATTTCAGGCACAGCCGTTGCTCGAAATGTCTGATGACAAAATCCGTTCCTTACGTGCATTAGCTGACGAAGTTGGTATTGAACTGACTTACAGCTTAGGTTTAGATCCCGCTTACGATGTTTCTTCTTTAGATGAAACCGTGAGAAAAGGTGGCGTTGAATACTTACAGAACATCATCCGCAAAATGAAAGTTGGCGGCGGTACTTTATTATCCGGCGTTAGCTATTCCGGTTGGGGTACACCTTCCGACTTCAACGATAACAAAGCTGCATACTGGAATCAGAGTATCAAAAGCATGAGAGAAATCTTGAAAGTTGCAGAAGAATGCGGCGTTACTTACTGTGTAGAAGCAGTTAACCGTTTTGAAACCTGCTTAATCAACACTGCAGCAGAAGCTTTAGAATATGTTGCAAACTTCGATAGCCCCAACATTGGTATTTTGTTAGATACCTATCATATGAACATTGAAGAAAACAACATCGGTGATGCAATCCGTTCTGTTGGTAGCAAACTGACCAGCTTCCATACCGGTGAAAACAACCGTACCGCACCCGGTAAAGGTCACTTAGACTGGGATGAAATTTTCGGTGCATTAGCAGATATCAACTACAAAGGCAGAATTATCTCTGAACCCTTCGTAATGCAGGGCGGCCAGGTTGGTAAAGACATTCACGTATTCCGTGATTTAGTTGAAAATCCCTGCGAAGCAACGATTGATAAGGAAGCAGCATATCTGTTAAACTTTGAAAAAGAAATGCTCAAAAAATACAATATGGCGTAATGCTATTTGGATTCCGGAATAAAAGGGAAGCGGTTCCGGTATTCCCGGCAGGAATAACCGCTATGCTTTTTAAAGAGTTTGGAAAAATAGTTGTAATCGGGAATGCCCACCATGTTGCATACCGTATGCACACGAAGATCAGTATCGGTTAACAGATGTTTTGCTTTTTCCAGGCGGAGGTTTAGGATATAATCGGCAACGGTTGTGTCAAAATGTTTTTTCCAAAGAGCATATAGGCGGTTTTTGGAAACTTTAAATTCCTCACAGATTCCGGAAACAGAAAGCGGATTTTCCAAGTTTTGTTTTACATATTCATCAATCTGATTGATGAGGGTATGATCGCCCATGTCAATGGTTTTGCTGATTAAAAGCTGTAAGGTGGCGTAATAAAGGATGTTGGCAGTGGACTCAATTGCCTGGGGCAAAAGTTTTTTGGTAGCCTGATAAGCTTCCGAAAGCTTTTCCACCGGAAGCGAAAGCTTTTTGCTAAGTCCCAACAGCAGAGAATCGGTCTCTTCCAAAGTCAACGAGCCGTCTTTGATTTGCCCAAACAGGATAAACCCTAACGGTTTTTCCTGATACATAATGGGCATAGCCGTATCCACAAGACCGGCGTGGCACTTTGCTGTGATCGGTTTTAACTGACGGTTGCACTCCACGATGAGCTGTTTGTCGCAGGTCAGGCAAGCCTTCTTACCGGAAGGAACTTGCTTAATCAGTTGGCAAAAGACAGGCATTTTTTGTGGCATAAAGGCAAGCTGATTCATTTCAGCATCCCAAAAGCTTACGGTGAGTCCTGTCATATTGTGAAAATCAGTTAAAAAGGCTTTGATTTTATCAAGATCATATTTTAAAACCATAGAAGAAGACCTTCTTTCCTTGGAAGTTTGCTCTCATTATACAAGAAACGAACTATCAAGTCAATAAAAATCAGTAAAAATGTTTTAACTATAAAACAATTTTACCATAAAAGGAGAACCAAATTATGAGCTTAACTTATGCATTATATATTGGGAACCGTGGATTTTTCCCCGGTGAAGTAATTGAATCTGCAAGAAATGAAATGATTGCAGCCATCAAAGCAGCTGGTTGCGACTGTATTTACCCCGATTTAGATAAAACCAGATACGGTGCTATTGAAACCATCGCAGAAGGCAAAATCTTTGCAGATTTCTTAAAAGAAAATGACGGTAAATATCAGGGCGTAATTTTGTGCTTACCAAACTTTGGTGACGAAAACGGTGCTATGGTAGCGTTAAAAGATGTAAATGTGCCGATTTTAGTGCAGGCATACCCGGATGAAATGGGCAAAATGGACTTTGCACACAGACGTGACGCAATGTGTGGTAAATTTGCAATGTGTAACGCTCTGCGTCAGGCAGGTATCAAATTTACGCAGACTACCGATTTTGTTTCCACTCCTTCTTCCGAATCTTTCAAAAAGGATTTGGACACTTTTGAAAGAATCTGCCGCGTAGTTAATGGTATGAAGAGCTTCAACGTTGGATGCATCGGTGCAAGAACTTCTGCATTCAAAACCGTTCGTGTGGATGAAATTGCTCTGCAAAAAGCTGGTATCAACGTTGAAACCATCGACTTAAGTGAAGTATTTGCAAGAATGAAAAAAGTGGATGAATCTAAGATTCCCGCTATGAAAGAAGAAATTCTTGCGATTACCAATTTTGGCGAATGGCCGGATGAAAAACTGACTGCCATTGCAAAATTAGAAATTGTGTTAGAAGATTTGGTAAAAGAACTGAACCTGCATGCAGTAGGTATCAGATGTTGGCCTGAATTCCAGACCGAACTGGCGATTGCTCCCTGTTTGTGCTTATGTCTGTTAAATCAGAAGGGCATTGCTGCAGCTTGTGAAACTGACGTGGTAAATGCAGCTATGATGCGTGCATTATCCTTAGCAGGTGACTCCGCTGTTACCTTATTAGACTTTAACAACAACTACGGCGAAGAAAAAGATAAAGCAATTATGTTCCATTGCGGTCCCGTACCGATTAACATGATGGAAGAAAAAGGCGAAACCATCGAACACTTAATGTTCAAGAAAACCTACGGTCCCGGCTCCGGTGCTGGTGTTAACAAAGCAAAAATCCGTTCCGGCGACATTACCTGGGGCAGCATGAGAACCGAAAACGGTAAAGTTTGGGCATTTGTGTCTGACGGTAAATTTACCGATGATCAGTTTGATGCAGAATTTTTCGGTTCCGGTAAGGTTGTAGAAAAAGAAGGTATCAACGATATCTGCAAATACATGGCAGATAATGGCTACAAACATCATGTTGGTATTTCCTTAAGCAATTCCAAAGCTGCTATTGTGGAAGCTTTCGAGAAATACTTAGGAATTGAAACCAAAGCATTCTAATTAGCTTTCAAGAGTAAAAATGCCGTTGGGAACAATCTGTTCCCGACGGTATTTTGCGTAAAAAAAACAAATTTTCCGATAGCAAAAAGTCAAATTTACTGGTTTACAAGAGAAAAAAGATGTGTTAAAATACGAATTGGAATTTTAAGGTGGCGAGAATTTTTGGACTCTAAAAAATTTTTCTATGAATTTGGGCGTGCTCTTTATAAGATAGACGGTTATTATGCCGACTTTGCAAAAAAGAGTAAGGTGAAAGCAAAGCTTTTATGGGTGCTTTATGCCTTAAATGATGGACAAGAGCATACCCAAAAGGAAATATCTGTAACCTGGGAAATTCCCAGAACAACGGTCAATACGGTCGTGAAGGAATTAAAAGCTCAGGGATATGTTGTGCTTTCTCCCATTAAAGGAGAAAAGCGGGAAATGCTCGTCAGCCTGACAGAATCAGGCAAACACTATGCAGAAGAAAAACTTGCAGAAATTTATGACATTGAAGACAGAGCTTTCTCCAATTTAAGTGACGATAACAAAAAAGTGATTGAACATATGAATATACTTCTGGATGAATTAAACAAACAAAGTTGAGAAAAAGGTTGTTTGCGATATTCATATTGCAAATGCCGTTTGATAGATTGCGTTTTTCTTAAAATTTATGGAAGAGAGGTTTTTCCTTTTATGAAAAAAATACTCACACTTTTGCTGATTGGATGCATGCTTTTTGGCATTCTGCCCGTATCAGCGGCAACACCCACTTTCTCCGGTGCCTACAGTAGCGTTTCCTCTACCTACAAAAACGGATATGTGGGAGAATTTGCGCCTAAGAACGCTCTGGCAAAAAGTGGTTCCAATGGCACCGAATCTGTGCCGGGAGTGGATTATAAGGCTTCCTCAAGCGCACCCTGGGATGCAAGCGGCGGCTTTGTAATGGTGTATGGAGACTGGGCAAATCTGAAAATCAATGTTCCTTATACCGGCGTTTATGTTATGCAGCTGCGTACTACTTGGGTTCGTGGCGGCGGTACCACAGATTTCCGTGTAACCACAGATGCAGGCTATTACACGGAGCATACCATTGGTTCTTCCGGATGGAGCAGTACCTATTCTCAGGACCAGTTGATTTACTTAACTGAAGGTGACAACATCATTAAGGTTGAATTGTTGGGCGATAGTGATGACTATAATGCGTTGCTTGCTTTGCTGGACTTAGGGCGTCTGGATAAAAGCGGTGCAACGAAATCTTTAGATTTCTTACCTTTAGTACAGCAGGTAAAACAATATCCTGAAAATATTACCACCAAATCCATTGATAAACCCGGAACAGCGAATACTGTTTGGGAGAATGTGGTTGATTACAGTGATGCAGTGGTTTCCCGTGACAATTATCTTTGGTTAGAGCCTTCCGGTTGGGCAAGATTTGATGTGACGGTACCTCAGACCGGTTTTTACTACGTGCAGGCAAAAACCATGAGCGGACAAACTGTTCTTCGTACTTTTGCCGGTGGCTATAAGGCAGACCTTCCTGTAGATACCACCGAGCAGTTTTATCGGTATGATTCCAATGGTGATTATCTGTTTGTGTATTTAGAAGAGGGAACTACCTCCATTTATTTACAGAACGTTGGAAAAGCAGGATGCGAAATTTTGACTTATGAAATCAAAGCTTCTTCCATTACCTATGATGAAGGTATTATTCCCACCATGGAGGATTGTGCTGTTCCAACCGAAACAGAAGCTACTGTTGTCAGCAATTTAACCATCAATGCAGACACCGCTTCTGCCAGCGTGGATTTCTTGAAGCTGGATAATTGTGTGGATACTCTCTGGCTGATTTTAGCAGATTTTGATTCTTCTAATCATGTGTCAGCCTTGAATCTGACCACCATTGATACTTCTGCTCAGACAGTTGGTGTGAAGAGAAGCTACTCTGTTTCTCTGTCCGGCTCTTATACCAATTTAAAAACCTTTATTGTAGATACCAATTTAACTCCCTATGCCGGAGTTGCCTTAGAAGCTGAAAATCCGGAGCTTTCTGTGTATTCTGATATTTATGTTGCTCCCAACGGTAATGACAGCAACGACGGTACTAAGAACGCTCCCGTAAAAACTTTGGCAAGAGCAAACAAACTGGTTGCAGAACTGACTCCTGATATGACTGATGATATTGTGGTTCATTTTGCAGGAGGTAACTATCCTGTTACCTCTATGATGACCATTGATGAAACGGTCAGCGGTCAGAACGGCTATAAAGTGATTTACAAAGGTGATGATATCAACAATCCTCCCGTATTTAATGCGGGTACCAAAGTGGATGAATGGCAGCAGCAGACTGATTCTCCCATCTGGGTGGCAGATGCTTCTGACATTACCGCTACCAGAACTCTGTTTGTAAACGACAATCCGGCTACTTTGGCAAGAAGCCGTTATCGCTATCAGCCTTCCGATTTGTATTATATAACCGGTAGCTCTTATTCCTCCGACGGTTTTAAAATTCCCAATACCAACTTCCCGCAGATTAAAACCAATCCGGAAGATGTAATGATTTGTTGGCCGATTTTATGGACCATGTCCAGAACTCCGGTAGACAGTATTACCCGTGGTAGAGTTACCACCGTATTCAAAATGAAACAGCCTCAGTGGGCAACTCACACAGCCATGGGGTATGACCATCTGAAGATTGGTACCTCAAGAGAGTTTATCATTGAAAATGCTCTGGAAGTGCTGGACGAACCCGGCGAATTTTACTTTGACAAAACTGCGAAAAAAATGTACTACTATCCTTATGAAGAAGAGGATATGACCACCGCAGAGGTTTACGCAGGTACCACCGAAAAAATGCTGTATTTAGGCGGTGATTCTACCACCAATAAGGCATCCAACATTGAATTAAATAATTTAACCTTTAAATACAGTGCCTTGAATGAAATTTCCGAAAACGGTATGAAAATTAACCAGGCAGATAATGAATGGTATTGTTACAGTTCTTCTGCAACCGGATATGTTGACCGTCTTGTTCCGGGGCAAATTGTGGTAAATTATGCAGATTCTATTTCCATTAAAAACTGTGACTTTGCATGTCTCGGCTCCAATGGTCTCAGCATGGATAACGATGTTACCAATTCTTCTGTAGTGGGTAATATCTTCCGTGATATTTCCGGTACTGCATTGGTATTAGGCCACTTTAGTCATGGCAACACTTTAGGTGACAGTCAGGGACGTGTGACCAATATTGAAGTCGCAAACAACGTCATTCGCCGTGTGGCATATGAATACACCGGCTGTACTGCAATTTCCATTTACTATGCAAAAGCAATCAATGCTCATCATAACGACATTAAGGATATTCCTTACACCGGTATTTCTATTGGTTGGGGATGGGGTGCTGATGTAAGCGATTGCCGTGATATTTCTGTGACTCATAACCGCATCGAAAATGTTACTCATCAGCGGGAAGACGGCGCACATATCTATACCTTAAGCCGTATGGTAAATACCAATATTTCCAACAACTACTTAATTGATGCCGGTGACTACCGTGGCGGTATCTATTTAGACCAAGGTAGTGATTCTATCACCATGGAAAATAATGTGGTGACCGATTCTGCTGCTATGATTTATGCAAGAACCGACGTAGATATTCAAAATTGCGTTGCAAGAAACAACTACACCGATACCACCAGTGATTATTGTGATGATTCTGTTTGTAGTGAAACCGGTACTGTGAGAGTAACTGACGGCAACTGGCCTTCAGCAGCAGTAGCCATTATGAACGAAGCTGGAGTTCAGACAAACTATGAACATCTCTTGACAAAAGCAGAAGCACCCGACTGGAGAATCTTTGCTTATGAACGTTTTGCTACAGAACCTTTCTCCAGTGACGAAATTTTAGATATTAACCGTTGGATTATTGCGAAAGAATACGATGATTTCTACGAAATCAGCCATAGCGTTCCCAGTGTTTATGCAGGTGGTGAAGTAGGCGATACCCGTCCCGGTGAATGGCTGGAATTTACCATCGAAGTTCCCACTACTGATACCTATACGCTGTCCTTACGTGCCAGCGATGGTAACACCGCAAGTGATCCCGCTTGTACTGCAAAACTGGATTTAGATGGCAATACCATCCAATCTGCATTTTCTATCCCCCGTACCGGATGGTCGCTTGTGGACTATAATGTGGGCAGTTATAAACTCACTGCAGGTACTCATACCTTCCGTATCACTGTTCAGGGTATGGACTGGATGATTGGCGGATTCAAGTTTGATAATGGTGAATCTCTGCCCAACTCTTCTGACTACGACGAGGGAACCGTGATTGATCAGGCTACTCTGCTCAGTCGCTACGGCAAATAAGCGTTATCATTTCTTCCACCTTATATAGAGAAAAGCATCACTCTTTGCATGTCGGTTGCAAGAGTGGTGTTTTTCTATGCTTGACAAATATAGCAATATATGGTAAACTGTTAAATAGGAGCTTCGGTTTGCAAGTTCGGTTTTGGACGTATTGCCTGCAGGGACTTATCGGGTCACGACATCATAGTTTTTTTCAGCAGACAGGTAATCTGATACCTCATTTTATAAGTCATTGCGGCGCTTGCCCGACTCCTTTTTGAAACATGGAAATCATTTTTCGTAATGTGTATGTAGTATCATTAGTTTTCAAAATGAAGTAGCTGCTTGTCATCTAGCGGTATTTTACTACAAAAGATGTGTTATTTAGAAAAAATAACACATCTTTTTTTATTATACTTGACAAATAGAAAAAAGAATGCTATAATTCTATATACATAGAAAACCTATGTATATAGAACAACAATGTATGAGGTGATTGGATGAGTATTAATAAGGAGCTGGTAAAAGGCAGTACCTCTATTTTAGTATTGTCTTTATTATCCCGGGAAGATATGTATGGATATCAGATAACTCAGGTACTAAAAAAGGAAACTGACGGTGTATTTGAAATGAAAGAGGGGACCTTGTATCCTTTATTACACGGTTTAGAAAATGACAACGCCATAGAATCCTATTGGAAAGACGCAGAAAACGGTAAAAGGCGGAAGTATTATCATATTACAAAATATGGTAATCAACTCTTAAAAGAAAAACAATCCGAATGGAAAAAGTATTCCGGTGCAGTGAATGCGGTCATCGGAGGTGTCTGCTATGAATAAGATGGTAAACGAGTTTTTAAAAACTGTGTGCGGAGAAATCCGTTACAAAAAAATTCACGGTGCAATTCAGGAAGAGTTAAAGCTACATATAGACGATTTAGCAGAAGAATACCGTTGTCGGGGTTATGCAGACGAGGAGGCAATTTCTAAAGCAGTACTTTCGATGGGGGACGCCAAAGACTTGGGAAAAAGTTTAAACAAACAACATAAGCCTCAGATGGGATGGAGTATTCTTTTATTAACGATTGCTGCCTCGGTGTTTGGAATTTTGCTCATGTGTATTCCTCAGTATCCGGGACGACAGGGTGGCACAATGGAACAAATGTTGTTTTTTATGGCATTGAGCGTTCCGTTGTTACTGGTTACCTACTTCTTTGATTACACCAAATTCAAACAATATCCGTGGTTATTTTACATCATGGGAATTTTTCTGATGATAGCGTGCAGTTTGATAGGGAAATCAGTCAATGGAATCCGAAGCTATCTTGGGTTCGGAAAAATCAACCTGTATGTACCAGGTATTTTGATTGTACTTTTTTTAATTTCTTTTTGCAGTTTCGCCGAGCGGTTTCGGAATCAGGGCATTTGGGGAATTTGTAAATTGTTGGGACTTTCCGGCATTTCATTACTTGGATTTTTAAGTTTTCCGTGCCTTAGTTATGCATCTTTTTTAGGAATTGCATATATAGTGGTATTATTAAAAACAGTTTACAGCGGTTATTATACTGCTAACGGAAAACGGGATTGTTTGATACTATTGACTTTTTTTGTTGTAACTGGAATACTGCTAACAATCTTTATTTCTGCAGTATTCCCGAATCGTTTTCACGAACTGTTTCTATTTCTTGGAAAAGGAGCATCAGACCCTTTAAATAGCGGCTGGATTTATGCTATTTCCAATAAAATCCTTTTAGCTTCCCGATGGATTGGACATGCTGCCTTGATTCCGGAGGGGGAAATCGGTTGGATTATGCCTGATTTAACGGAAGATTTTGCTTTGTTAAACATTATCGGAAATTATGGCTGGGCTTACGGTGTGATTGTCATTTTAGTTGCAATCACGTTGATTCTTTCTATGTTTGTAATGAGTTCCCGGGTCAAATATTCTTTTGGAAAAACACTGTCTTTGGGATGTTGCATGTTACTCTGTATACAGTTTGTTTGCAGCATTTTAATGAATTTAGGGTGTTTTCCGATTATCCGCGTTTCCTTGCCTTTTATTTCCTACGGCGGAAGTTCCTATTTGGTGAATGTTTTTTTGGTGGGAGTTATTCTATCCATCTGGCGCCGGAACAAAATTTTATCTTCAGATGACAAAGAGATATCCAAGATATCAGAATCAAGAAAACGAATCACTTATGAAAACAAAAAGTTAATAATAGATTTTGGAACAACTACCAAACAATAAAAAATAGATAGACTCAATCTTGAGTCTATCTATTTTTTTAATAGAGTATTTTGGTTTATATTAGCCTAAAAGCGCTTCTTTTCTGGAAAGGTTAACACGACCCTGTCTGTCAATTTCGATGATTTTAACCATGATTTCATCGCCTTCAGACACAACGTCTTCTACTTTTTCCACTCTCTTTACATCCAACTGAGAAATGTGGACCAGACCTTCTTTACCGGGCAGGTATTCTACAAACGCACCAAATGCCATCAGTTTGGTAACTTTACCCTGATATACAGCGCCAACTTCGGGTTCAGACACAATGCCTTCCACGATTGCCAAAGCTTTTTTCGCTGCATCTACATCTACTGCACAGATGAATACGGAACCGTCATCTTCAATATCAATTTTTGCACCGGTATCTGCAACGATTTTCTGAATCACTTTACCGCCTGCACCAATTACTTCGCGGATTTTATCCACAGGAACTTTGGTGGAGAACATTTTGGGAGCATATTTTGCAACTTCTTCTCTGGGAGCAGGAATTGCTTTCAGCATTACGTTATCTAAAATGTGGATTCTTGCTTTTCTGGTCATTTCAAAAGCTTCTTCAATGATGTCATAAGTTAAGCCGTCCACTTTGATGTCTACCTGAATTGCGGTAATACCCTTGTGAGTACCGCCAACTTTAAAGTCCATATCGCCGAAGAAGTCTTCGATACCTTGAATGTCTAAGAATACTTTTCTGCCGCCTTCGTAGGTTACTAAGCCGGTGGAAATACCTGCAACGGGAGCTTTAATCGGCACACCTGCATCCATTAATGCTAAAGTAGAACCGCAGATACTGCCCTGAGAGGTAGAACCGTTGGAGCTTAATACTTCGGAAACCAGACGGAAAGAGTAGGGAAATTCTTCCACGGAAGGAATTACGGGAGCTAATGCTCTTTCAGCCAATGCACCGTGACCGATTTCACGACGTCCGGGACCTCTGGAGGGACGAGCATCACCAACAGAATAGGAGGGGAAATTGTACTGATGCATATAACGTTTGGTATCTTCTTCGTCAATACCGTCTAAGAACTGTGCTTCGTTTACGGCGCCTAACGTTGCAATGGTCATAACTTGAGTCTGACCTCTGGTGAACAGACCGGAACCGTGTACTCTGGGAAGTAATCCTACTTCTGCAGATAAGGGACGAATTTCGTCCATACGTCTTCCGTCAACACGTTTGCCTTCTACTAACCAGTTACGAACGATTTGTTTCTGCAGTTTGTATAAGCATTCGCCCAAAACAGCAGGATCAATTTCTTCCTGGAAGTGTTCGGTAACTTCTTTACATACAGCGTCCACGCCGCCTTCTCTTACTTCTTTCTGATCAGAGAGAATAGCTTCTTTAATTTTGTCTTCAGCGTATGCCCGAACAGTTTCAAAAATATCTTTGTCTAATTCAAAGGACTGATATGCGAATTTTTCTTTGCCGATTTCTTTTGCGATGCCGCTAATAAATTCACACATTTTTTTGATTTCAACGTGACCTAATTTAATTGCATCCAGCATGGTTTTTTCGTCAACCTGATTTGCTCCTGCTTCAATCATAACGATTTTTTCTAAGGAACCTGCCACGGTTAAATCCAAGTCGGATGCAGCTCTCTGTTCAGCGTTAGGGCAAACAATCAATTCGCCGTCAACCAGACCAACCCCAACAGATGCGATAGGACCATTGAAGGGAATATCAGAAATTGCCAGGGAAATTGCAGTACCTAAAAATGCTGCGATTTCAGGCTGATTATCCTGATCAACAGATAACACGGTTGCTACAACCACAACGTCGTTTCTTAAATCCTTGGGGAATAAGGGACGAATGGGTCTGTCAATCGCACGGGATGCTAAAATTGCTTTTTCAGTTGGTTTACCTTCTCTTTTTAAGAAGCCACCGGGAATTTTACCAACAGAGTACAGTTTTTCTTCGTAGTCCACAGACAGCGGGAAGAAATCAATACCTTCTCTGGGCTGTTTGGATGCGGTAATGTTTACCATTACAACAGTTTCACCCCAGCGAACCAAACAGGAACCGTTTGCTAACTGAGCCATTTTACCGGTTTCAACCACTAAAGGTCTGCCGGCGAAAGTAGTTTCAAAAGTTTTAAACATAATCTTTCTCCTTTTCAGTTTGAAATATTAGAAAGGATATGCCATGGCTTTAGCACTTGAAAAGACTTTTTTAATCCTCGGGATTATACGGATTTCCTTTTTTTACTTTTAGGAAATAAAAAAGTTTTTAGAACTTAGAATTCCTTACTGATTTTGATACTAAAAAAACCTTTTCAATTGCTATAACCTTAGCTTGTCCTTTCTGTATATAATTTAATTTTTTTGACAATGTGAAAACGGCAAGCCGATAGGAATAATCAGCCTGCCGTTTGTTTTTTAGAATGACTTTAAAAGTAATTCCGGCAAGTCCAAAGATTACCGAGAAAATTACTTTCTTAAACCTAATTTTTCGATGATCGCTCTGTAACGGTTAATGTCTTTTTTCATTAAATAAGCCAGTAAGCCTTTTCTTTTACCAACCATTTTCAAAAGACCTCTTCTGGAATGATGGTCTTTGTGGTTTAATTTTAAGTGTTCGTTTAAGTGATTGATTCTTTCGGTCAGAAGAGCAATCTGAACTTCCGGAGAACCGGTATCACTTTCGTGGTTTTTGTAGGTTGCGATTAAATTCTGTTTCACTTCTTTTAACATGGTGAAAATCTCCTTTTTTTGACCCGATTATTTGGGCTTTTTTATTTACTTGTTCCCGAGCAATGGGCTGAAGATGTGCCAAATTGTTTTGGCGTTCTCCCGAAAACTCAGATAACAGCTTAGCTATTATAACATATAAAGTTTTATTTGTAAAGAGTTTTTGTGAAAAAAATTCAGTTTTTTTCGTAAAAAAAGAATGGCACTGTTCAAACAGCACCATTCTTTAAAAAACCGATTAGTTAATCACAATAACAGTATCCTTCATACGCATTTTTCTCCAGGAAGGATATGCCGGCAATTCGGTGATTCTGGTCTTGTCTTCCACACCGGATTCTGCTATAATTCTCTGTGCTTCCTGAGGCCAGGATTTTAAATTCATATGGTTACCCACGGTTTCCACAACCAGGTAATCCCAGTAGGATCTGTACGGCTGTTTGCCGTCGGAATAGTTATAACCAAAATAACAGTCATTAATTTGCACACCTGTTCTTGCGAAGAACCAGATATCGCCACTGTCGTTTGCTTTTTCAAACACGTTGTCAGCAGCGTAGGTATTGGTGGTAACAGCGTCAAAATAAAGACCTGCTCTTCTGTGAGTACCCGGGTTAATAAAATAGTTATCGTTAATCTGCAGGTTATCCATTCTGCCCACGGTGTAAATCTGTGCGCCGTCATCTAATACCTGCAGTGCATTTTCAATACGGTTGTATGAAATTCTGTTATTCTTAACATCTTCGGGATTTTCTTCACCCCAACCCCAACCTGCAACAATTGCGGAGTAGGGCATATCCTTGATGTCGTTATGATGGATATAAACTTCCCCTGCATAATACAGAGAAATTGCAGTACAGCCTAAAAATTCCTGCGCACAACGACGGAAGATGTTGTTATCCACTTCCACATTGTGGACACGGTCTGTGGAACTAATGCCGTTCGCTACGGGGTTCAGCTGACTGCCTACTACCACACCGGTACCGGAAATATCATGGAAATAGCAACCGGAAATTTTGATATTGTCGGAAGAATTTTCAATGTTTACTGCATTGGAGCCTAAACAGGTAAATTCACAATCTTTAAAGCTGATAGAATCGGTGTGGTTTAAGGTAATCTGACCGGGGAACAGATAACGACCGAAGCCAATTTCTCCGCCCAACCACTGGTCGTCTGTCTGGTTGAAGGCTGCACCGTCAGCAGTAACTTTATCGTGTGCACCGTAACGGAAGGAGATACCTTCAAAGACGATGTTAGATACTTTGTTGGTATCGCTGACACCGGCAAGATTTAACAGTCCATCGGTAACGGAACAATAGGTTTCCGCTGTTTCCATATCTTCATTAGAATAGGGATAATAGTACATCTTACGGGCAGACTTATCAAAGTAGAATTCGCCGGGTTGGTCTAAAAATGCCATTGCATTTTCTAAGTAATAAGGCTTGTCGTAGGTAGGACAGATGGTGGATGTCATAGAATCCAAGAGAATATGATAACGGGGCTGTTTAATGTAAATATATGCATAGTTGCTATCGTAGGTAATTTTATCAACAGGGAGACGCTGGTTTGCCCAGGCAAGGTTGGTTACCAGCATCATATTGCTGATACCTTCCACAGTTTTGGGGAAATTGGGATATGAGGATAAGCTAACTCTGATACCGTCTTCCTGATGCAAATCGTTAATCGGAGTTTCAGGAGTAATGTATGCGTTTCCTTTGAAGGACACATCGGTCTTTGCCAGAGTTGCCTGATAACCGTTAACGTATAAGGTTCTGGTTTCACGGGTTGTGGTGGTTGCCACCCAGTAGTTCTGACCGGAAACCTTACTCCATTTTCCGGTTAAGGGTTCACCACCGGAGAAAACAGGCATATCGTTCGGATCTTCTGCACGGATTATAACGTTGTATCCGTTTTTACCGCTCATGGTGGGATCAATGGTAATGGTTGAATTACTGCGGTAAACACCGGGTGCTACATGAATGATAATGTCACCGGTCATATTTGCATTGATTTTCTTGACTGCTTTCAGCGCATTTGCAAGAGTGTTCAAAGGAGCTGCCTGAGTACCGGCATTGGTGGATTTTCCGTTGGTGGCAACATAGATGTGACGGTATACACCGTCGGTGGTTTCGGGTTTTACCTCATCTAAGTTTTCTAAAATAAACACTTTCATGACTTTACTGCTGTTATAGCCGGTGACATCTGCAGTATAAGTAGTTCCGCTTAACACCGCAGAATCTACGTGAATCAGCTGGTTATTCTGATACACACCAACCACTACGGATGCATCGGCAGGCAAGTAGGTGGTGCTGATGGTTGCAGTGGTACCGGAAAAAGTGACAGACGGAGTTGTCGCTTCTCGTTCTAACATGGCATCATAAGCTTCTAAGAGAGCGTCAAGATCTTCGTAGGATTTGCCAACCATACTCCAGAATGCAGTTTCAGGAGCGTGAAGATTTGCAGTATCTTCTGCAACGATTACACCCAACGATGTGCCGTAGGAATCAAAATATTCATAAATTTCGTTTGCATTGGTTGCAGCGTTAACTCCGTTTAACAGCTTCATAGCATCTGCATAATGGGGCATCAGGGCAAGATAGTCGAATTTAAAGCTGTCAGTATAGAAATAAAGAGAAATGACGTGATTACCACGTGTTACAGGGAAGGAGAACACTTTTTCCTGATTATAAACAGGGGTTTGATCCCAGGGAGTGTTAAAATGCAGAGTTTCATAGGAAAGAGGGGTTCCGTCTACGCTAACATCAAAAGAAACATCTTTCCAGGCAGCACCGCTCAGATATAAATCCATGGTGGTATTTTCTGTTGCAGAGAAACTATAGCTTAAATTGGTATCGGTTTTTGCGGTAGTCACAATTCTCGTACCGTCTACGGTACTGGTAGCTGCAGCTGCAGATTCTGCTTCCAGTTTTGTGGAACCGGGCAGGGAATCCAGCTCTACCCGATCTACCCCTGGAACCGGAATAGGATCCAGCTGATCCATATCGATGGGTTTTAAGCTTTCCAGATTAACCTGAGAAGCCAGATGTGCCAGACCGGAGTTTTCCACAATTGCCTGGGTACTGTTCATATTAATATTGGAAATAATGGTAGATGCATCACCAATATTGGTAATGGTAATGGTATTCAGACCAGGTCTTACATACAGAGTTTCAAAGTCGGTACCTGCTGCATCAGCATAACACCAGGTTCCTACATTACCGGATTTTGCCAACTCAGCATAGAAACCTGTGTCAGTGGTAACACTAATTTTTACAGTGTTAGCATCACTCATATAAATGTACGGATACACAATACCGTTTCCGCAACTGTAACTGTCGGTGCTGAAAAGAAATTCGTAGCTTTCACCGGGTGCAAGGGTTTTGTTTAACCCGGTTGCAACGGCATTTCCGTCACCGGACGTGATGGGTAATTCGCCCATGGTAATCTGGTCCAGATAACTAAGACCGTTACCATCCAGTGAAGTAATTGTGAGGTTTGCACCAGCAGTATTAGTCAGTACATTTGCACCTCTTACCAGATAGATGTATCCGGTTTCGCCGGCTGTTAAACTGGCAACTGAACCAATTTCACTAGTGAGAGTGGTGTTAGCATCAGCAACAACTGCATACACCCCTGCATAGGGAGCATAGTTGTAGTTGATTTCTTCACCCGCACTAACAGCAGCGAATGCAGATAAGCTAACAAAACAGCTAAACAGCATCATAATTGCCAGGGTAAGACTCAGTAGTTTTTTTGTCATAGCGTTTCTCCTTTTGAAGTACTTTTCCTGATGTATTAACCTTTATTCCGCTCTCATTTTTGCAGCTTTTAAAAGTATATACATTGACACAAATATCATATCATATTTTGGCATTCTTGTAAAGATAAAATTAGGAAGAAATCCTTCTAAAAATGTCCTAAAAACAATTTTCTAAGACATGATCGGAGATTCGATTTTTTACCACGTTCCACAATAGGAAGTTGCATTTTTCTTGTGTTTTGGATATTTTTTTAAAAAAATTTAAAAAAAGCTTGACATTTTATAAATAATCTGTTAATATATTTTAGGTATTTGAAACACAACGAAATCATTTTATGGAGAGATGGCTGAGCTGGTCTAAGGCGCACGCCTGGAAAGTGTGTGTTGGTTAACCCCAACCGAGGGTTCGAATCCCTCTCTCTCCGCCAAAAAAAGCATCCGCAGTAGCGGGTGCTTTTTTTACGTTTTTTGAATGGATTTGAACCCGATAAAAAGGGTTCGTCGAAGCAGCCGCAAGCAAAGAGCTTGCGGACTGCGAAGTCTCGAGCAGTTGAGGCTTTTCGGGCACCGCTCACAGCGGTCGAAAAGCAAAACAGCGCAGAGTATCCCTCTCTCTCCGCCAAAAAAAGCATCCGCAGAGGCGGATGCTTTTTTGTTGTTGAACCGATATTTCAAAATGGTTTCGTTAAGAAATATTGGTTTGTAAAAGGGCAGGCATTTTATCATCAATAATAATGCCGAAGAGGCTTTCTGTCATATTGATGAGACCTGTTTTTTTGTAGCGGGAAATGGAACTGATGCTAAAGGCAAAGTGGTCTGCCGTATCTTCAATGGTATGTTCTTCCACATAGTAATACTGTAGAATTTCACGGACGGTGTCGTTTGGGATGGTTTGCATTGCGTGGGTAATCTTATTGTGAAGATGTTCCGCACGGGCAATGGAAGCTTCGGTTTTTTCCAAGTAGTTGTCGTATTCTTGTTCAAAGTTTCCTTTCGATTTTTTTAAAAAGGAAATAATAGCAGTCTTTTTATCGGTTTTTCTGGCAATTTTGGAAAACTCTAAAATATCTTTTTTGGAACCGCTGATAAAATTTTCTAAGCTTCGGATACTTTTTAACATTCTTTTGGTCCGCTGAAGATACGGTTTTGCCTCACGGTATGTAAAAATTTCATTCATTTTGATCAATCCTTTCTTCGGGAGTTTTTAATTCACTAAGCACAGATTCTGCTAAGGTAATCAGCCGTTCACGGAGAACCTGATCGGATAAGTTCATCTCCTGACCGTCATCCTTTGGTTCTGTTTTACTTTTTAACAGATACGTCACAAAGGAGTGATTAAATCGTTTGGTCAGGGCACCTGCAATCAGTCTTGCATAGACGGTGTCTCTGGCAAATTCCAGGGTATCTTTGAATTTTTTGTTTTTTTTGGCGTATGCTTCTGCCTGTTTCACAGTAAGTCCGTACTGCACGAAAAACTCGTCCAACACAATATGCTCATCCTCACGAAGCCATTCCAGCAGAGCATCTGCCAAAGCGGTTACAGAGAGCTTTTGCATCGTTTTCTGCCTTCTTTCCGACGGTAATACTGATGAATTTTCTGAATTTTTTCAGTTAATTCTTCTTTCTCGCAGGCTAACCTTCTTCGCTTTGCCATTAAGGCGATGATACTTTCGTCATACACCGTAATGGATAGCAAATCGCAGAGAATCCGAGCAGTGGAGAGAGGAATTTTGTATTCATCCTCCGACACGGTAAGACGGATGCTATCGCCCTCACGGTATGCCTCCACCGTTGGTTCCGATTCTTTGATAGCCGGATTAAAACGCACGGCGTATGCCTCCTTTCCGTTCTCGTGACCGCATTTTTGTGAGAGGTTTTTGGTCACGGACAGACATCATATAGTAACGCAGTTCATCCAGAGCGTGGTCATCCTTTTTATAAGGTTGATCACTACCAGGCTGAAAGCGGTAGCTTTTTAATTCCCGAATCAGATTGGGACAGTTTTCAAAAATATAAATACCCGCTTTTCCGTCGGGATAGAGTTCACGGTCAGGATGGGGACGGATTTTAAATGCTTCCCGTACCTGCTCAATGCCAACCCATTTGGATTTTTCTACTTTACTGTTCACTAGAATTTTATGCCGGTAAAACAAATCGGACACGCTTTTTTCCGATGCTAAGGTTTTCTGATCGGCGGCGCTGTCGATTAAGGCGTGCAGGTTTCCGCTTTTATCGGTTTCCCAGCCTAATTCTTTCGCAATTTCGTGAATTTCTCGGGCATGTTCCTCCACGCTTTTTCCGCTTTCGTAGTGTTCTTTTATCACATACACGGTTCCTTCAGGGTCCCGGGCGTAAAAATGGCAGGAGGTTGGGGCATAAAAACCTGGGTCAATACTAATCATATCGTACCAATCTTTTGGCACGTCGAAGGGAGCAATCACATGGATGTTCTCTTGAAATTCTTTGTATACTAAGCCGGATTTTGCCACAAACCTGCCGTACTGACGGGCCTCCCGTTCTTCTTCTGTTAAGGACTGCTTCATATATTCAATTTCCGACGGATGCAAATACGGGTTGTCTTCCCATTGCATAAAAAAGGTTTTGATGCCAGTGTCGTTTCGCTCGTTTAAATAAATCTGTTCATATACCCAGCTTAAACCGGAGAGGGGAGTCATGGTGCCCCACATGGAACCCATGGTATCTACCACTCTCATCCGGCACTCGTCGAAAATTTCTTTGGGCGGTTCTTCGTCAAACCACACAAAATCTAAACTTGTCCCCTGAAATTTTGCCCGTCCCTGTTCACAAACTTTAAATCCAATCACGCTGTCTCCGCCTGATTGCGATTTTACCACAATGAAATCAATGATGGCGTTTTTAGGGTCATCAGCTTCACCACGGCGGGCAACAATTTTTTTAATCCAGGATGGTTCCAGCCATCTTAGAATTTCTTTTTGTGCCACATCACGTTGCACCTCGTTGGTTAAAGAAACCACCCAGCCCTTCATAGGGGAGGTGATGGTTCGGTACGGATGGTTTCCTCGGGCAAACCAAACGGTTTCCACAGCACCTGCCACAGTTTTTCCGGTTCGGTTTCCACCAAAAATCCAACGGATACGGGAGTTGTCTTTGTGAAATGCCAACTGCTTTTTATGTAGCTTCACAGAAGTCAGATACGATTTTTCATTATTATAGTATCGAAGACGGCACTTGGTCAGTCTGCGGTTTCGCTCCTCCCAGAGCGCTAAGAATTCTGTAATGTTTTCGCGGATGCTTTTGATGGCCTTGGCCCTCCTTTTTGAATTGCTCTCACGCAGTTTTTACACAAAATAATTTTCCGTGACAAGGGTTCCTTTTCTTCACCGAATAGGTATTCGCCACGGTTCATACAGGTTGGGGTTTCGCATTGCAACACTAATTCCCCACGGTATTCTTTCAAACTGATTGCCATTTTTTATTCGCCTTCTTTCTGATGGTGTTGTTCCATTTTTGTTGGATTAATTTTCAAAACACGAACAAATGTTCGCTTTTTATGTTTATTATAGCACTGATTTCTCATTTGTCAATACTTTTTCAAAAATTTGATAAGAATCACGGTGTTTTTCAAAGTATTCGATAAAATACGATAAAAAGTGAACAAATTTAAATAGAAAACTTCACTTTTTGAACAACAAAAAAACAGTACCGAATCAAAATCTTCTGTACTGTTTTTTTAAAATCCTATTCTTTTATAATTTATTTGCAAGCAGAAAGTGCCACTTCAGAGCAAGTTGCTGCATCAGGAGTATAGTAGTCTGCGGTAATCTGATCACAAAATTCCTGGGTAACGGGTGCACCGCCAATCATAATGGTCACTTTGTCACGGATGCCTGCTTCAGTTGCTTTTAGAATTACCTGCTTCATTTCATTCATGGTGGTGGTGAGTAAGGCAGAGCAGCAAATCACGTTGGCGTTATGCTCCATTGCTTTTTCAATAAAAGTATCTGCCGGCACATCGGTTCCTAAATCAAACACTTCCAAGCCTTTTGCCTCCAGCATCATTTTGCAGATGTTTTTGCCGATGTCGTGCAAATCACCTTTTACGGTACCAATCACAGCCGTTCCTTTTTTGGATACACCTTCGGACACTAAAAGAGGGCGGAGCAAATCTACGCCGGCATTCATTGCCCGTGCCGCCATCATTACTTCGGGGATGAATACTTCATTTTTCTTGAATTTTTCACCTACTACCGCCATACCGGACAGTAAGCCTTCTTCTAAAATCACTTCTGCGGCAATCCCTTCCGAAATCGCTTGTTCCACCAGTTCTTTCACTTTGGGTAATCTGCCGCGTTGCATGGTGGTGCTTAATTCCTGTAATACGCTCATAAAGAGTCTCCTTTGATTCTGTTTGGTTCGGATTATGGTGCGCTTGCCCGGAGTCGAACCGGGGGCATTCCGCTTAGGAGGCAGACCCTCTATCCTGCTGAGGTACAAGCGCATATTGATGTGATATTTCCCCATCTGCATTTTTTCGTTTCTACGGATGGGGAATATCACTTTTTTTAGAAAAACTTAATTAAACGTTCTTTAAAAAATCGTTTGCATTTTGGATTGCTACGTCCAATGCATCGGGGGAGGGGCCACCGTACACATTTCGTTCGTTAACGCAGGTTTCCAATGCGATAGCCTGATAGTAATCTTCTTCAATCAGCTCAGAAAATTCTTTCAGCTTGGAAAGAGGAATTTCTTCTAAAGAAATCTTTTCGCCAATAGAGTAGGAAACCATTTCGCCAATCACTCTGTGAGCATCTCTGAAGGGCATTCCTTTTTTTACCAAATAGTCTGCCGCATCAGTAGCATTGGTGAAACCGCCTTTGGCACCGTTTCTCATTTTTTCTTGGTTTACGGTCATGGTTTCAATCATTTTTGCGAAAATGGGTAAGCACATTTTCACGGTTTCGTACGCATCAAACAATGCTTCCTTGTCTTCCTGCATATCCTTGTTGTATGCTAACGGAATACCTTTTAAAATGGTTAAAATGGTGATTAAAGAGCCGAATACTCTGCCGGTTTTACCACGGGTTAATTCTGCAATATCCGGATTCTTTTTCTGCGGCATAATGCTGGAGCCGGTGGAATAAGCATCGTCTAAACGGATAAAGGAAAATTCATCACTGCACCATAAAATGATTTCTTCCGAAAAACGGGAGAGATGCATCATAATCATGGATAAATCGAAGATAAATTCTGCCACATGGTCACGGTCGGAAACACCGTCCAGGCTGTTTTCAGTGGGACCTTCAAAACCTAACAATTTGGCAGTCAGATGACGGTCCAAAGGATAGGTGGTAGTTGCCAAAGCACCGCTTCCTAACGGACAAAGTGCCATTCTGTCTAAGCAGTCACACAGACGTTCATAATCTCTGCGAAACATCTGAAAATACGCCATCAGGTGGTGTCCCAAGGTGATAGGCTGAGCCTTCTGCAGATGGGTATATCCAGGCATTACGGTCAGCTTTTCCTGATCTGCCAGGCTCACAATAACAGAAAGCAGATTTTTTACTTCACCTTTGATATCGTTGATAGCATTTCTGGTATACATTTTCACATCCAGTGCAACCTGGTCGTTACGGCTTCTGCCAGTGTGAAGCTGTTTGCCGATACCTTGCAACCGCTCGATTAACACGGATTCAATATTCATATGAATATCTTCCGCTTCCAAAGAGAATTCAATTTTGTCATCCTCGATATCTTTTAGGATTCTGCCCAGTTCAGCTTTGATGGTTTCGGCATTTTCCTGGGGAATAATGCCTTGTTTTCCCAGCATGGTAACGTGGGCAATACTGCCTTCGATATCTTCTTTATACATTTTGCAGTCAAAGGAAATGGAGCTGTTAAAATCGTCCACTGCTTTGTCTGTTTCTTTGTTAAATCTTCCGCCCCAAAGCTTCATGATTTTCTCTCCTAATTCTCCAAAAAAGGAGGCATTGCCTCCTTTTTTCGGGTTTTTTACTTTTTATTCTTTAAATCTACCAAAGCTTTCATTTTGGTCTGTAAACCAAAGAGATTGATAAAGCCTTCTGCATCCTTCTGATTATATACTTCGTCTTCTGCAAAGGTTGCATATTCTTCAATATACAAAGAATGTTCAGATTTGGAACCTGCAGACATAATGTTGCCTTTATACAGTTTCAGTCTTACGGTACCGGTCACATTTTCCTGAGTTTTATCAACAAAAGCAGACAGTGCTTCTCTTAAGGGAGAGAACCACAGACCGTCGTAAACTAATTCTGCAAAACGAACAGCTACCTGTTCTTTATAATGCATGGTGTATTTATCTAAGCACAGATATTCCAAATCTTTGTGTGCAAAGTATAATACTTTTCCGCCGGGAGTTTCGTAAACACCTCTGGATTTCATACCAACCAGACGGTTTTCTACGATATCGTCAATACCAACGCCGTTTCTTGCAGCGATTTCGTTTAATTTGGTTACAACGCCTAAGGGGGACAGTTTTTCGCCGTTTACTGCAACTGCATCACCTTTTACGAAGTCAATTTCCACATATTCTGCTTTATCGGGAGCAGCTTCGGGAGTTACCATCAGTTTTAACAGCTTGTCATACTGAGGTTCGTTCCAGGGATCTTCTAAGTCCTGTCCTTCATGAGATAAATGCCAGATGTTTCTGTCCATGGAGTAGTTATCTTCTTTGGTAACAGGAATCGGAATGTTTCTTGCTTCTGCATATTCAATTTCTTCGTCTCTGGATTTAATATCCCAGATTCTCCAGGGAGCGATGATTTTTAAATCAGGAGCCAGCGCTTTGATGGTCAATTCAAAACGAACCTGGTCATTTCCTTTCCCGGTTGCACCGTGGCAGATTGCGGTTGCGCCTTCTGCTCTTGCAATTTCAACCAGTCTTTTTGCAATACAGGGTCTTGCATGGGAAGTACCCAGTAAGTATTTGCCTTCGTATACCGCACCTGCTCTTACGGTGGGGTAGATGAAGTCTTTTACGTATTCTTCTCTTAAATCTTCAATGTAGCATTTGGAAGCACCGGTTTTAATAGCCTTTTCTTCCAGACCGTCGGTTTCTTTCCCCTGACCAACGTCACCGCAAACTGCGATTACTTCATAGTCATAGTTTTCTTTTAACCACGGAATGATGATAGAGGTATCGAGTCCTCCCGAATAAGCTAAAATAACTTTTTCTTTCATCTTGCATTTCTCCTTTATATGTGCTATAATATAATAAACGGTATGTTTTTGTCGAGAAAATGTTTTTATGACAGATTCTCTTCAAACTTACCAAAAGATTATACTACATTATTTATAAAAATACAAGAGGTATTTTAAAAAAACTTTAAAAATTTTTTAAAAAATATAAAAATAGTCTTGATTTTTCGTAAAAAATGAAAGAAAAGGAGAAAAAACGTCTGAAAATTTATGCATAAAATTGACGTTTTTTTGCAAATTTATGAGAATTTTGGGAATTGACCCCGGTTATGCCTTAGTTGGCGTGGGTGCGATTGAATATATCGGGAATAAATATTCAGTCATAAAATTTGGCAAAATTGAAACTTTTCCGAAGGAAGATATGTCTAAAAGGTTGGAAACTATTTTTCGTGAGATGCAAGTCTGGTTAACGGAAACTAAGCCGGATGTAGTGGCTATCGAGCAGCTTTTTTTCAACACCAACACCACCACCGCAATCGCTGTTGCTCAGGCAAGGGGAGTGATTTTGCTCGCCTGCCAGTTACAGGGAATCCCGGTTTATGAATATACACCTCTTCAGGTGAAACAGGCAGTAGTTGGTTACGGCAAGGCGGAAAAGGTGCAGGTGCAAAAGATGGTGAAAACCATTCTCTGCTTAGAAAAAGTTCCTAAGCCGGACGACACGGCAGACGCTCTTGCCATTGCAATTTGCCACACCAATCACAGTGGATATCACAGTTATCTGGATAAACTCAAATAACCCGTTACACGAAATACTGAAAGGAAGGCTTTTTAGCCTCTGGGAATCAATATGTACTATAGTATTACTGGCTTGTCAGAAGCAAAAGAAAATTTTTTAGTCATTTATGCCGGCGGTGTGGGATATAAAATTTATACCTCCAACACTACTTTGTCAAGAGTGCAGAATCATCAGGAAATGACCGTTTATACATATTTAAACGTGAAAGAAGATGCTCTTGATTTATATGGATTTTCCACCGAAGAAGAGCTTTCTACCTTCAAAATGTTGCTGTCGGTATCAGGTGTTGGCCCGAAAGCGGCTCTGGCGGTGTTGTCTGCGCTGACTCCTACCGAATTTGCCATGAGTGTTGCCACTCAGGATGCTCAATCTATTACCCGGGCACAGGGCGTTGGTAAAAAAATGGCTGAAAAAATCATTGTGGAATTGAAGGACAAACTGAAGGGTGTTGATCTTCGTGAAATTGCAGGCGATGCTCCTCAAGCTGTTTCTGTTTCCAACGATGTGCTGCAGGAGGCAGTCAATGCACTGATGGTGCTGGGTTATTCAGCCTATGAAGCCCGTCAGGCAGTGAAGTTTGTTTCTTCAAAAGCAAATCAATTGGAAGAGATTATAAAGTTAGCCTTAAAAGAATTGATGTAGTTTTGAAAAATCACTCATCTTGCATTTTTACGCTCACTTGCGTACACCAGGTACGCGGCGTTCGCTGAAAAACACAATCTGAGCAATTTTTCTGCAACTTATTTTGCGAGGAATTTAGCGGAAAATATCAGAGCGTACCGGTATCAAAAAGTACGTGGCATTTGCTGAAAAACACAATCTGAGCAATTTTTCTGCAACTTATTTTGCGAGGAATTTAGCGGAAAATATCAGAGCGTACCGGTATCAAAAAGTACGCGGCGTTTGCTGAAAAACACAATCTGAGCAATTTTTTTGCAACTTGATTTTTTATATTTTTTATACGCAGTTTCGATGTTTTGAAAGATCAAAAAAAACCTATGGAAAGGAATTAACGGTTCTATGGAAGAAAGAATAGTTTCTCCCGAAGTGATGGGGAATGACTCAGAGCTGAGTTTGCGCCCGAAAACACTTTCGGAATATATCGGTCAGCAGAAGGTAAAGGAAAATATGAAAATCTTTATCGAAGCTGCCAAAAAAAGAAATGAAGCACTGGACCACTGTCTTTTTTACGGACCTCCGGGACTTGGTAAGACCACTCTTGCCAATATTATTGCCAATGAAATGAATGTCAATCTTCGGATTACCTCCGGTCCTGCCATTGAAAAACCGGGGGACTTGGCAGCAATTTTAACCAACCTGTCGGAGCATGATGTACTGTTTATCGACGAAATTCATCGGTTATCCAAAAGTGTGGAAGAGGTACTTTATCCTGCCATGGAAGACTTTGCTTTAGACATCATTATTGGCAAAGGACCTGCAGCAAGAAGTATCCGTTTGGATTTACCCAAGTTTACATTAATTGGTGCAACCACTAAGGCAGGCAGTTTAACTTCACCGTTGAGAGACCGTTTTGGAGTTTTGCAACGGTTGGAACTTTACACGCCGGACGAGCTTTCCCAGATTGTGCTTCGTTCTGCACAGATTATGGGAGTTTCCATTGATGTATCGGGAGCGAAAGAAATTGCAAGCCGTTCCCGTGGAACGCCCCGAATTGCCAACAGACTGTTACGCCGTGTCCGTGACTATGCAGAAATTCGTGCCAACGGCATCATTGACGAAAAAACTGCAGATCAGGCACTTTCCATGCTGGAAATTGACCAGATTGGTTTAGACAGAACCGATAAGCATATGATAATGACCATGATTGAAGCCTTTGGTGGTGGACCTGTAGGCTTGGAAACCTTAGCGGCAACCACCGGGGAAGATTCCAACACCATTGAAGATGTGTATGAGCCTTATCTGATGCAGTTAGGTTTTTTGCAAAGAACACCACGAGGCAGAATGGTTACCCGATTGGGCTATGCTCATTTCGGGATTCCCTATGATGAACCGAAAGAAAATCCCTTTGAACAGATTTCTATGGAATAAGCACCAACGAAAGGAGGAATTATGCGAAATCTCATCCGATGTTTTTTTGTGACTGTGTTACTGCTACTCTCCGCAACTGTTCACAATGTGTTTGCGGAAGAGCTTCCTAGTGTTAAAATTTATTTAGAGGATAAATTACTTATTTCTGATGTGCAACCGTTTATCGAAAACGACCGTACTATGGTTCCCGTCCGAATGGTTGCGGAAAATATGGGATATGATGTTTTGTGGAATCCCACCAACCGTATGGTCACCGTGTTGTCAACCAAACAGAGAATTATTCTGACGATTGATGAACACATTGCCCGGGTTGGCAAACAGCAGGTAGAAATGGATACTCCTGCTGTGATTCGCAATGACAGAACATTTGTGCCGATTCGTTTTATTTCAGAAAATTTCGGCTTTGATGTTGACTGGGATAATGATACCAGAAGTGTGTTGATCACCGCCCCAAAGGCAACTCCCACACCAAGTCCCACACCGAAACCCACTCAAACACCCAAGCCGTCTTCTAAGCCGACTACGGATACTTCCAATGATTACGGCACCACCGATGAAGATGACGATATTGTCATCAATAAAATCTTCACAGAGCGTACGGCTAACCAGCTCTACTTAAAAATTCAGGCAACGGGAGGCAGAATTGAAAATCCGAAAACCATGGAATTGGAAAATCCGCTTCGGTTTGTGATTGATGTGTCTGATGCCATTTTGGATATGAACACCCGAGAAATCAATGTTGGCTCTGAGTATATCTCCAAGGTTCGTTTTTCTCAGTTTACCAACGATCCAAACAGCGTTCGTATTGTTATCGACTTGAATAAAGATGCCGATATCACATATGGTTACCAGGATGGCTTTTTCACCTTAGCCATGAAGGATTCTCCCTCTGAAATCAAAAAAATCAGTGCGAAAAAGCAGGCAGATACCGATGTGTTAACCATTTCTTCTAACACGGTGTTGGCACCTGAATACTTTGTGCTTTACAATCCCTACCGTATTGTATTCGATTTTTATAACACCAAGTGCAGTGCCTCTAGTTTGAATTTTCAGGGGCAATTTGTAGAGAAGGTTCAGTTTTATGAACATTCTGACAAAACCCGTGTTACGATTACCGCAGAAGAAAATTCAGCCTACGAATTTAAGGCAGACGGTACCAGCTTTCAGATTACAGTTTCCGAACCGTTGTTGCCTCAGGTAACACCGAAGCCCGGCGTTAGCAATAGCGACGCCAAGTATCAGAAACTGATTGTGTTGGACGCAGGTCATGGTGGAACCGAACCCGGCACTTTAGGCGAAGTAGACGGCGAGGTTGTGGTCAAAGAAAAAGACATCAACCTGCAAATTTCCAACAGAGTGCTAAAAATCTTACGGGAAAAAGGCTATAATGTGATTGCAACCAGAACAACCGATACTTATGTAGGCTTAACGACCCGTGCGGAAATTGCAAACTCTGCCAACGCAGATTTATTTGTGTCTATTCACAATAACTCGTTTGAAAATCCGGAAGCAAAGGGTACCCTGACCATGTATGCCTACGACGATCCAAAGGAAGGAAATAATATTTCCGGAAAAACCATTGCTCAGATTATGCAAAAAGAGCTGGTGAAGGGTACCGAAGGGCAGGACAGAGGTCTGCTTAAGAATCCGCAGATTGTGGTGATTCGTAAAACCGAGATGCCTGCGATTTTAGTGGAATGTCTGTTTATGTCCAATCCCGAAGATTTGCAGGAACTGCTGGATGAAGAACGTCTGGATAAAATTGCAGAACATATTGCAAAAGGCATTGAAAACATCTGTGAAAAAATGGTGGATGTGGATTTAAATCCCACACCGTCTCCCACACCGAAAACCAGTGCCTCTCCGTCACCCACAGCAAACTAGAAAAAAGACAGGAATTTTTGAAAATTCCTGTCTTTTTTTATGACACTTTGGCTATTTCGTTTAAAAAATGCTTATACTTTTTGTAAGACTATGTTACAGGAGGCACTTATGATACCGTTACGTACCGATTTGGCATTAGAGAGTATTTACACTCACGAAAATGAGGGGATTTGCAAACAGGAACAAACAAAACAGACCTGCACCGTCACAGAAATTTCCATAACTACCGACGAAGCATCTGACTTAGTGGGAAAACCCAAAGGGAAATTTATCACGTTGGAGTTTCAGAGTTTTCCTGACCGGGAAGTCACAGCATTAGAGAATAATGCAAAACTGATTGCTGAGGAATTGTCACGATTGTTACCAAACGATACGGATAAAATCCTGGTGGTAGGTCTTGGTAATCGCAGTATTACGCCGGATGCCCTTGGACCTTCCACGTTAGACGGCGTAATGATTACCAATCATGTGATGAATTATTTAAATTCTGACGGGAAAGAAGATTTTCGTGCTGTTGGCGGAATTTGTCCCGGCGTGCTTGGTATTACGGGCATTGAAACGGTGGATATCGTGAAAGGTGTTGTGGAAAAATATCAACCCTCTCTGGTGATTGCGGTGGATGCTTTATGTGCAGGAAGTCCGGAACGGATGTTTTCCACGGTTCAGCTGACAGACACCGGCATTCATCCCGGCTCCGGTGTAGGGAACCGCAGAGACGGATTGAATGAAGAAACCCTTGGTGTTCCTGTCATTGCAATCGGAATCCCAACCGTGGTGGATTCTCATTCCATTGTCTATTCAGCTATCACCCGATTTTTTGAGAAAAACAACAGTTTGGAAGAGGCAGAAGGAATGATTTCTGCAATGATGAAATTTGCAACCGCAGGATTGTTTGTGAGTCCCAAAGATATTGACAACTTAATTACCCACAGTGCCAGGACGCTTGCAGGCGGTATCAATCTGGCACTTCATAACAATATTGACCTTGCCTTTTCGGAGCATTTTGTTTCTTAGTGGCTGTTTAAGGTATCGGCAACCGCCTGAGCTGCCAGCTTTGCACCCCGGATTGCTTCCTCCAAGGTGTTCCCATGAGAGCCGATTTCAAAGATAACGGATTTTTTGGTGGTATGCGTGTTGAACCGTTCCTTTCTTAAATCCAACGGACGGGCAAGGTTTGGGTAGTTTTCCTCCATGTTGCTTTGTACCTTCATGGCAAATGAAAGATTTTCTTTCCAGTCAGGATGGGGAAGACCTCCTTCATCTGTTCCGCAAACCAGCATCACCTGAGCGTAATCTGTGCCGTTTAGATTGGCAATTGGCCGCACTTTTTCGCCGTTTGCTCCGTAGATAGCATCTCGGTGTAAATCTATGACCACTTCAATTGAGGGGTATTCTTTTAAAGCGTTTGTCACACTTTCCAGACTTTTTTTATAGGATGTGGTGTACGGCACATCGTGTACTGTGGTGATATGAAGCGTGGGAATGCCGTTTTGTTCCAGAATTGTCTGAAATTCTTTTCCAACTGCAATCATATTTTCTTCAGCATTGTTGGAACGGTCGTTGGGGAAATAACATTCTGTTGTGTGGGTATGCACCAAAAGCACTTTATAATTTTTGGTATCTGCCTGATAAGATAGCGGACTGTTTAATAACTGGGGAATATCAAACGATTTTCCAGTATGGTTTTTGACTGAAATTTCCTGTTTTCTGGCAGTGCTTTTCGCTAAATCTGTTTCGGGAGGCGGAGTAACTTGTGGCTTTTGTGACGGAGCTATATCAGTCGTTTTTTCCTGTTGCGATACGGAGCCTGTGGCATTGGAACTTTGATTTAGCGGGATTGCTGCATAAACCGTGTCTCCCCAGTGAAAGGAAAACATCCGGGTAAGTTGATGGGTGAAAGATGCTTCTTCTTTTAAAAGATCTGAGGCAATAATTTTGCAAATTTTTTGAGGGATTTTCAGAGAAAATACTGCTACTGCTAAAAGAATTGCCAAGGTTAGAGCCACAGTTTTTTGAATTACTTTTTTTAATGAAATCACAATTGGTTTTTTCATAAATTACCTCACCTCTTCTTTTCGTTTATCCTATGATTTTTTCTTTCAAAAAAGAACAAACTTTAGGTATAAACAGCCAATGGTTACCGGATACTAAAAGGGGAGTGATATTATGGAACAAAAAAATACAGTCATTCGTGAAGCCGAAGCTATTATTGAAAATTATATTCAAAAACAGCAGGGGATATCGCGACGTTTTCATAAAAAAAGCAAAAGACACAATCCGAAGGGAATTGGTCTTTTGCTTTCTGTTGGCATATCATTGCTATTGTGGGGACTGATGATCTGGTGGATTTTTTAGTCCCCGTTAGGATGAAAATATCCGTAAATATTTTGGGCAACTTTTTTGGGAATGGCATTGCTTAATTCCTCAAGGGTTGCCTCTTTTATTTGTTTTAAGGTTTTAAAATGACCGTAGAGCTTTTTGATGGTTGCCATACCGACTTGCGGAATGGATAAAAGCTCGGACTGCGTTGCAGTGAGTGTGGTCTTTTTCTTATGATAGGAAATTGCGTTTTTATGGGTTTGTTCGTTGATTTTAGCCACAAATACAAAAAGAGTTTTGTTTGATTTTAAATCCAGCATCCGATAGCCATCGGTTAAGTCCCGCAGACGGTGTTTGTCATCTTTTACCATACCGAACACCGGAATTTTGAGGTCATATTTTAACAGAACTTCTTTTGCACATTTCACTTGACCTTTTCCACCGTCCACAAGAATCAGGTCGGGAGTACTGTCAAACCCCTTGTCACTTTCTGCAAGATGGTAAAACCGACGGTCCAGCACTTCGTACATAGCGGCGTAATCGTCAGAACCGTTGTGATTTTTGATTGCAAACGTACGCTTTTCCTTTTGAGAAAGCACGCCGTTTTCATACACGGTCATCACGCCTACTGCATTTGCGCCTGCGGTGTTGGAGTTGTCGTAGCTTTCAATCCGAATTGGTGCCTGCTCTAATCCCAGAAATTCTTTCAGCAGGAATAACTGGTCATCAATTTTTGTCTGCAGACGGAGTTTAATTGCTTCAATGGCATTTACTTTTGCCATTTCTATCAAATTTTTTGTAAACTTTCCGCGCCCTGATGACACGGTAACCGGTTCTTCAAACAGTTCACTCATCTGATGAGAAAAATCTTCATAAGGAATGCTGTAATCGGTATTCACCGATAACACAATACGTTTGGTAATCTCCTTTTTTACCAGATAATATTGTTTTAAAAACGAAGAAAGCATATCTTCATCAGACACATCCTTAGAATCCGGAAACGTATAGTTTTTTTTGTCGTTGATGATGCCGTTTTTAACGCTCAGCACCGAGATTGCAGAAATATCACCGTCACGGTAGCAATAAAGAATATCTATAGATATTTTCTTTACGGAAACTACCTGATGTTTTTCTGAGAATTTTTCACAAAGACGGATGTTGTCCCGCAGCTTGGCTGCTCCCTCAAAATCCAGATTTTGGACGCAGAGTTCCATCTGTTTGGTGAAATGGGGAATCATACTTTTTAATCCGGAATCCAACACACGAATGGCTTCTTTTAATTGATTGTCATATGCCTCATAACTTACCATTCTGCAGCAGGGAGCGGAGCAGTACCCCATATGATAATTCAGACAAGGCCGTTTTTTCGGACGAGTTAAATCCAAGTGACAGGTTCTTAGCTTAAATTCTTTGGAAATCAGATCAATGGCGCCGTTTACCACCTGAGCATTGAGATACGGACCGTAGTATTTGTTGGCATCTTTTTCTGTTTTTCTGACCAGGGTAAGATAGGGAAAGTCGTTCTTTTTCTCAACCTTGATAAAGGGATAGGTTTTATCGTCCTTTAAAAGGATATTATATTTTGGCTTATATTTTTTAATCAGATTGTTTTCCAAAAGCAGAGCGTCTTTTTCGGAGCCGGTGATAATATAATCAAAGTGATCCACATGAAGTACCATTTGCATGGTTTTCAAATCTTTGGGGGAAGCTCCGAAATATTGGGATAAGCGATTCCATAAAGATTTGGCTTTTCCAACATAAATTACCCGGTCATCCTGATTTTTCATCAGATATACCCCGGGCTTTTTCGGAACCAGCTTGAGCTTTTCTCTGTGTTCTTTCAATTTTGGGTTTTCTGTTACTGACAAGACTGATTCCTCCTTTCTACTGCGGTATCACAATCTGACAACAAAGGGCCATTACAATACCGTAATAGCCCTTTGTGATTGTTAAGTAATGTTTTTTGCAATTATTCTCTGGAGCTGTTAATCACCTGTCTGGAAGAAGAAATTTTATCCAGCAGAGTTTCCGTTTCCTGATAGGAAGCATTCATCTGAGAATAAGAGGTGAAGAGTGTGTCTCTTGCAGAGTTGATTGCTTTTTCAGCAGTTTGCAGTAAACTGTCTGCATAGTTCTGTGCGCTCAGTTTATACTGGTCAGCACGTTCTTTGGTTTCATCATAATGGGTTTTTGCAGCCACTTCTGCTTTGTGCTTGATTTCCACTGCTTCCATATCTGCTTCTTTGATGATTTCATCGGATTTTACTTTTGCGATCTTGATGATTTCAGTTTCGTTCACCATCTGCACAACCTGCTGATTTGCAGTTTCAATGATGGAAGCTGCTTCCTGCTTTGCTTCGTTGATGATACGTTCTCTTTCTTTTTTCACCCATTGAGCCTGTTTTAATTCTTCAGGGTAATGAAGTCTCATTTGTTCTACCACATTAAAGACTTCTTCTCTGTCAATCATGCATTTGCTGGAAAGCGGCACTTTGGAGGCACTTTCCACGATTTCTTCCAATTCTTCTATTAACGCCTGCAGATCCATAATAGTTACTCCTTTTTCCTTAAAATTTATTTAAAATATCCTGTTCAATTTCCTGGGGGACCAACCCTGCCAGATCACCGTGATAACGGGCCAGTTCTTTCACAATGCTGGAGGATAAAAACATATATTCCTGCGCTGTTGGCAAAAACATGGTTTCCAGCTCCGGCATTTGATTTTTATTGGCAAGCGCCATCTGAAATTCATATTCAAAATCAGACACTACCCGAAGTCCTTTTACCAGCACGTTACAATTGTTTTTCTTGGCAAAATCCACCAACAAACCGTCATAACAAACTACTTCCACATTTGGCAGGTGACGGGTGGTTCTTCTGATAAAATCAACCCGTTCATCGGTGGTAAACAAAGGCTTTTTTGCGCTGTTGGTTAAAACGGTGACAATCACTTTATCAAAAAGCTTTGAGGACCTGGTGATAATGTCCAGATGTCCGTTGGTCAACGGATCAAAGCTACCGGGATAAATTGCTGTTTTCATTTTTTGACTCCAATTCTTGTCTGTATTCTTCCAAAGGTTCTTTCTTTGATTATCTCAATGGATTCGGGCACGTTGACGGTTTCTTTTGCGTCACATTCCCATACCACAATTGCACCGGGGTGCAAAAGATTCTTGTCCACCAATAGTTTTAGGGCAGAATCAATCATCTTTTTTTCGTAAGGTGGATCTAAAAATACCAGATCAAACTGACGGTTACATTTTCCCAAAAAATCCAGATAATCACTCCGGACAATCTGAGAGATTTCTTCAAAACGCAGTTTTTTTATATTCTTTTGCACAAATTCGGGATTTAAGTCCACAAATGTGCAATGCTTAGCACCACGGCTTAATGCTTCGATTCCCATTGCACCGCTTCCTGCAAACAAATCCAGCACGGTTTTTTCAGCAATTTCAAACTGAATCATGTTAAAAACCGACTGCTTGACTTTATCGGTGGTGGGGCGAACGGAAAGGTCTTGGGATGCCATTAAAATTGCACCTTTTCGGATTCCGCTGGTTACCTTCAAATTCTTTCAACTCCGATGTTGGGATTTTCACCAAAACAGAGGATTGGTGATGAATCGGCTTTTTTGGAGGTTCCAAAAAAACGTGAACATAAAATGTCAGTATCTATTTTAGCATAGGTTTGTGGATTTGTAAAGTTTTTTTTAAATATATCTTGAATTTTTTTTCGTTTAGTGTTATAATGTAAAAAAATATAAGAAAGCAGGACCTGTATGATGACCAAGAAAAGCAAATGGGTGTTAAAACAGCCGAATCCCGAACTGGCTAAAAAAATAGGAGATGAGCTGAAACTACATCCTCTTTGTGCAAATGTTCTTTGCAACCGCGGTATCGAAACTCCCGAGCAGGCGACTCGTTTTTTAAAACCTGATGTTGGAGCCCTTTTGGATCCTTTTTTGCTTCAGGATATGTCAAAAGCAGTAGAAAAAATTCAGGAAACCATTGCCAACAATCAAAAAATTGTGGTTTACGGTGATTACGATGTAGACGGTATCACTGCAGTTTCCATCATGTATCTGTATTTCAAATCCAAAGGAGCCAATGTTTCTTACTACATTCCGTCCCGTTCTGATGAGGGTTACGGATTAAACAAAGAAGCCGTTTTATCGTTCAAAAATGAAGGCGTTGGACTGATTATCACTGCCGATTGCGGTATCACCGCATTTGATGATATCAGTTATGCCACTTCTTTGGGTATTTCTGTGGTAATTACGGACCATCATAAATGCAAGGAGCAATTGCCTCCTGCTTATGCGATTGTAAATCCCAAGCGTCCGGACTGTCCGTATCCTTTCAAAGAACTCTCCGGTGTTGGCGTTGCTTTCAAATTGATTGAAGCGCTGGAAGGCGGCGGAAAATCCAAGGAACTTTTGGATCAGTACGGTGACTTGCTGTGTTTAGGCACCATTGCCGATATTGTTACTTTAACCGAAGAAAACCGTGTGTTTGTTTCTCTTGGCTTAAAATTGCTGGGAAATCCTCAGAATATGGGCTTAAAAGCCCTGATTCAGGAAGCAGGGCTTTCCGGTAAAGTGCTGACCTCTTCTCATGTAGGATTTATCATTGCTCCCAGAATTAATGCGGTTGGCAGACTGGGCAATGCAGTGGATGCAGTAAAACTGTTCACCACTTCCGACAGTAAGGAAGCAGAAGCATTAGCAAAAATGCTGTGTGACGAAAATGCCCGCCGTCAGACCATTGAGCAGGAAATATTATTGCAGGCATGCCAGATTATTGATAAAGAAAAACTGCATACTACCGATAGAGTGATTGTGTTGGCATCGGAAAACTGGCATCACGGAGTTATCGGGATTGTGGCATCCAGAATTACCGAGCGTTACGGAAAACCTTGCGTGTTAATGGCAATTGATGGTGATGAAGCAAAAGGTTCCTGTCGTGGGGTGCAAGGTTTCAATATGTTTGAAGCATTGTCCTATTGCGATGATTTGCTGTTAAAATTCGGCGGTCACGAGTTGGCAGCAGGGTTAACTGTTTCCAAAGGCAATATTGATGCTTTCCGTGAAAAAATCAATTCCTATGCAAAAGAAAATTTCAACACAAAAGTATATGTGGAAGAAATTACATATGAAGGTAAAATTACCGATAAGGATATTAATCTGGAATTAACTGATATGTTAGAAAGCATTCAGCCTTGCGGAATGGGAAATCCCATGCCTCAGTTCCTGATTGAAAAAGTGAAAATTGAAAACCTTACCTATTTTGGTGATGATAAGCATATCCGCTTAAGATTCTCCAAGAAAAGCTTTTCCATTATGGTTATCGGCTTCGGCTTAGGTACCAACGAAAGCTTCCGTATGTTGCGTGACGGAGATATCGTTAACGCAATTGTTTCTCCCTACACCAATGAGTACCGTGGCAAGAAGTATCCTGCCTTAAAACTCAAAGATATCAAACTGGTGTAAATGTTTTGTTTGGAAGAAAGGTTTAACCTGATAGTTTATGGAGCAGTTTTCCCAACTCTTAGATAAGATAACTAAATATAATCCCAGATGCAATAAAGAGCTCCTAGAAAAGACCTATCGGTTTTGTAAGGATGCCCATGAGGGGCAGTTCCGCCGTAGCGGAGAGCCGTATTACAATCATCCCTTTGCCGTGGCGGAAATTATTGCAGAGCTGAACTTAGATGACGAGTCTATTTGTGCTGCATTGTTGCACGATACCATTGAGGATACCGAATACGGTTACGATTACGTCAAGAAAGAGTTTGGGGAAGACATTGCCAATATTGTGGACGGTGTTACCAAACTGGGGCAGATTGATTTTTCTTCCAAGGAAGAGGAACAGGTGGAAAACCTTCGCAAAATGTTTATGGCAATGGCGAAGGATATCCGTGTGATTCTCATTAAGCTGGCAGACCGTTTGCACAATATGCGAACAATGAAAAGTATGCCGGAAGAAAAACGTCGTGAAAAAGCTCTGGAAACAATGGAAATTTACGCGCCAATTGCGCATCGGTTGGGGATTTATAACTTAAAATGGGAGTTAGAAGACCTTTCACTGTTATATTTGGATCCCATCGGATATAAAGAAATTTCCACAGGTATTGCAAAAAAAAGAACTCAGAGACTTCAGATTGTGGAAGAAATTAAAGAACAACTGACGGAAAAACTCTCTGAGATTGGTGTGCAGGCTCATATTGAAGGAAGAGCCAAACATTTTTACAGTATCTATAAAAAAATGTATTCTAAGAATCTGACCTTAGACGGGATTTATGATCTGTTTGCCCTTCGTATTATTGTTGGCACTATCACAGACTGTTACACCGTGTTGGGTTGTGTTCACGAGTTATACAAACCGATTCCGGGCAGATTTAAAGATTACATCAGTATGCCCAAGAAAAATATGTATCAGTCCTTGCATACGACTTTAGTGAGTCATGCAGGAACTCCCTTTGAAATCCAGATCAGAACCTGGGATATGCATAGAACTGCAGAATACGGGATTGCTGCTCACTGGAAATATAAGGAAGGCGCCCAGAACAAGAATAACTCCGGAGATAAATTCCAGTGGGTTCGTCAGCTTCTGGAAACCGAAAAAGATTTTTCTAACCCATCGGAATATATCAGTCATATTAAAATTGACTTGTTTTCCGATGAGGTATTTGTTTTCTCCCCCAAAGGAGATGTTTATAGTCTTCCCAGCGGTTCCACTCCGATTGACTTTGCGTTTATGGTGCATAGTGCGGTCGGTTGGCGAATGGTTGGAGCAAAAGTGAATAACCGCATTGTTCCCATTGATCAGCATCTGCAAAATGGAGACATTGTGGAAATTATCACCTCCGCCAACTCTCAGGGACCTCATTCCGATTGGTTAAAGATTGCCCGTACCAGTCAGGCGCGCAGTAAGATTAACCAGTGGTTCAAGAAAGAAAAGAGGGAAGAAAATATCCAAAAGGGTAAAGAAATGCTTGAAAAAGAAATCAAGAAGTTCGATATGACCCTAAAGGATTTGGTTGAAAACGAAGAACTCTTTGGCTACATTTCCAAAAAATACAGCGTAGCCAGAGTGGAAGACTTTTATGCGATTGTAGGCTACGGCGGTATCACTCCTCAAAAAATCAGCCTGCGAATTGAAGATTTCTTAGAAAAGAACCGTCCGCAGAGTGACGAAACCGTTCTGGCAGAAATTCAGAATGCTTCCAAAGACAAGGTCACAAAACATGTGAAGCAGGGCATTGTGGTGAAAGGGCAGGAAGGCTGTCTGGTTCGGACTGCAAAATGCTGTTCTCCTGTTCCCGGTGATAAGGTCGTGGGATACATTACCCGTGGCAGAGGCGTTACCATTCACCGTGCAGACTGTGTCGCTCTTCGGGATATTGAACGTTCCGATGGCGATAGAAACCGATTGGTGGAAGCCACTTGGGAAGCAGATGACGGACATACTCACAGCGTGGATATTGCCGTTACCTCAGCAGACCGTTCCGGCTTGTTGGTAGATTTAACCCTTGCCTTAAACGATATGAAGGTACCCGTCAGCGCATTGACTGCAAAAGTTTTAAAAGATGGCTCCGGTCTGATTCAGCTTACGATTGAGGTAACCGGACAGGAGCAACTTACCAAGGTTTTGGTTCGCTTAAATAACGTAAAGAGCGTTATTTCTGCGAAACGAATATAATATGGAGATTTTTTAAGATGAAAGAAATCACCAGTGTGAAAAATCAAACGGTTTGTGAGGTAAAAAAACTCAAGCAGAAAAAGTATCGCACACAAACCGGAACTTTTTTAGCAGAAGGATACCGCAATGTGTGTGATAGCATTCAAAAAGCAACTCCGCTGATGGTATTTGTGCAACAGGATTTTGCTGATCCCGTCCCCAACTGCGAAAACACCTATCTGGTCACCAAAGAAGTGATGCGGGAACTCTCCGACACAGACACTCCTCAGGGCGTTGCAGCAGTTTTTGAGATTCCCAAAGAACAAGAAATTACTTCATCCAACATTCTGTTATTAAACGGAGTCTCCGACCCCGGTAATATGGGCACCATTCTTCGCACCGCATTGGCAACCGGCTTTACGGATCTTATTTTAGATGAGCAGTGTGCTGATGTGTATTCGCCAAAAGTGATCCGTTCCGCAATGTCAGCAGTTTTCTCTTTGAATGTGATCCGAAAGAAATCTCTGGTGGATGACATTGCTTTCCTTAGGCAAACAGGGTATCAAATATATGGCGCAGCGCTGTTAGACAAAGCAGTTTCGCTGTATGATGTGGATTTTTCCAGGAAAACTGCATTGCTGTTCGGTTCTGAGGCAAACGGTATATCTGAGGAATTGCTAAAGCTTACCGATGTTACCTATATTATTCCTATGGCGAAGGGAATTGAATCTTTAAATGTGGCTGTTGCTGCCGGAGTCAGCATGTATGAGCTGGTTCGTCAGCAGAAAACGAAATCAAACGGCAACAAAAGCATATAACAAAAGGAAGTTTTTTATTACATTATATATTATGGAGGTACCTATTATGGCATGGTTTGACAAGGTGAAACACACCGCAACCAAAACTGCAAAATACGCAAAGGATAAATCTACCGACCTTTATGAAATTACCAGAATGTCCTTTGCAATCAACGAAAAAGAGAATAAAATTGATAAAATCTTCAAAAATATTGGGATGCTCACCTACCGTGATTATGAAAACGGTGTAGAGTTTTCCGAAGACATTGTATTGCTTCTTCAGGATATTGATCAAAAATATGAAGAAATTGACACTTTAAAAGCTGAAATTAACAGATTAAAAAATGTGGAAGTTTGTCCTTCTTGCAAGAAAACAAATCCCAATGGCGCAAATTTCTGCTTATCCTGTGGCACCAAACTGAAATAACGAAAAAAGAATGCTCGGCAAAATATCCCAACGGGTATTTTGTCGTCCATTTTTTTGTATAGCGGTCTATCCGCCCTTCATTTGTATCAAAAAGAAAGGATATATAACACTATGGAAAAAATGGGTCTTAACCAAATCCGAGAAGAATTTTTATCTTTCTTCCAGGAAAAAGCACATTTAAGAATGCAGTCATTTCCGCTGGTTCCGATTAACGATAACTCTTTGCTGTTAATCAATGCGGGAATGGCACCCTTAAAAAAATACTTCACCGGAGAAGAAACTCCTCCGTCCAAACGGGTAACCACCTGCCAGAAATGTATCAGAACTCCTGACATTGAACGTGTTGGAAAAACTGCCCGTCATGGTACCTTCTTTGAAATGCTGGGGAACTTCTCCTTTGGTGACTACTTTAAAAACGAAGTAACCGGCTGGGCATGGGAATTTATCACCGAACGTATGAAATTACCGGTGGACAGACTCTGGGTCAGCGTTTACGAAGACGATGATGAAGCATATGAAATCTGGACCAAAAAAGTTGGCGTATCTCCCGACCGTATGGTTCGTTTAGGTAAGGAAGACAACTTCTGGGAAATCGGAACCGGTCCCTGCGGTCCCTGTTCTGAAATTTATTTTGACCGTGGCGTAGAAAACGGATGCGGAAGTCCCGACTGTGTTGTTGGTTGTGACTGTGACCGTTTCGTGGAATTTTGGAACCTGGTATTCACCCAGTTTGACAAGGATAAAGACGGCAACTACAACCGGTTGGCACATCCTAATATTGACACCGGTATGGGTCTGGAACGTATTGCTGCAATTATGCAGGGAGTAGGTTCCTTATTTGAAGTTGACACCGTAAAAAGAGTGCTGGACACTGTTTGTCAAATGTCTAAAAAAACCTATGGTGCTACTCATGAAACTGATGTTTCCATCCGTGTGGTAACCGACCATATCCGTTCCACCGTATTTTTGGTATCTGACGGCGTTATTCCCTCTAACGAAGGAAGAGGCTATGTATTAAGAAGATTACTTCGCCGTGCAGCACGTCACGGAAAGCTCTTAGGCATTGACAAAATGTTTTTAACCGAACTTGCTGACGTGGTAATCTCTCAGTCTAAGGATGCTTATCCGGAATTGGCTGAAAAACAGGATTACATCAAGAAAATTATTTCTACTGAAGAAGAAAAATTCTATAAAACCATTGATGCAGGCTTACTCATGCTCAGTGATTTTATCAATGATATGAAAGCGAAAAACGAAACCGTGTTTGACGGGGAAGTGGCTTTCAAACTGTATGATACATACGGTTTCCCCTTGGATTTGACCAAAGAAGTGGTAGAAGAAAACGGCTTCACCTTAGATGAAGACAAGTATCAGGCTTGCATGAACGAACAGAGAGAAAAAGCTCGTAATGCCCGTGGTGATACCTCCACCTTAGGTTGGGAAAATGAAGTGGCAAAACTGATTAAAGATCTGCCGCTTTGTGAATTTATCGGCTATGACCATTTAACCTGCGATGCCACCGTTACCGCTATTTTAAAAGACGGGGAATTGGTTGACGCTTTAGGAGCAGGAGAATCCGGCACCGTGCTGACTAACACCACTGTATTTTACGGGGAAAGCGGCGGTCAGGCGGGTGATACCGGGGTGTTAGCTGCAAACGGTGTAAAAGCGGTTGTTACCGATACCGTTAAATATACTGACGGCAAATTCGGTCACATGGTCACCGTGGAAACCGGCGTTTTAGAAAAAGGCGCAACTGTTTTGATGGAAGTGGACAAGGCAAAACGTCTTGCAACTGCAAGAAACCATTCCACTACTCACTTACTGCAGAAAGCTCTGCAGACTGTTTTAGGGGATCATGTTCATCAGGCAGGTTCCTATGTAACCCCCGAACGTTTACGTTTTGACTTTGCTCATTTTGAAGCAATGACTGCTGAAGAAATTGAAAAAACCGAAGAATTGGTTAACAATGCAATTTTATCTGCAATGGAAATCAACTGCAAAGTAATGCCCATTGACGAAGCTAAAAAACTGGGAGCAATGGCATTATTTGGTGAAAAATATGGCGATAATGTCCGTGTGGTTACCATGGGTGATTACTCTATGGAATTTTGTGGCGGTACTCATTTGACCAACACCGCTCAGGCAGGCTTATTCAAAATTATTTCCGAAAGCGGTGTTGCTGCCGGTGTCAGAAGAATTGAAGCCGTAACCGGCACCAACTATCTGGATTATATGGCAAAAAGAGAAGAACTCTTAAAAGAAACCGCAAAGGTATTAAAAGTAAATAATCTTTCCGACTTAACCGTTCGTGCAACTCAGTTTGCGGATGAAATGAAAGCACAGAAACAGCAGATTGACGAACTTCGTGCAAAACTTTCCAAAGGGGAAGCAGACGAAATCTTAAACTCTGCAAAAGATGTATCCGGCGTAGCATTAATCACTGCACAAAAAGAAGGGGCAACTGTTGAAATGCTTCGTAATCTGTGTGATGAAATCAAGAACAAATACGCTGAAAACCCCGTTGTTATCGTGCTTTCTAACTTAGCAGACGATAAAATCACCTTCTTGGCAAGTGCCAATAAAGCTGCAGTAGCAAAAGGTGCGCATGCAGGTAATATTATCCGTGAAGTAACCAAGGCTGCAGGGGGTTCCGGTGGCGGTAAACCCGATATGGCTCAGGGTGGCGGTAAAGATGCTTCCAAAATTGCTGAGGCTATCAGCTTAGCAGAAGAAGTATTAAAAGGTCAGCTCTAAGGAGGAAGTCTTATGGAAGACTGTTTATTCTGCAAAATCATAAAAGGGGAAATCCCTTCCAAAAAAGCATATGAAGATGAAAATGTGTATGCGTTTTGGGATATTGCTCCCACTGCACCGGTGCATATTTTGGTAATTCCCAAAAAGCACATTGCAACCTTAAATGATGTGAATGCTGAAAACGCCGAAGTCATTGCGAAAATCTATGAAGCAATCCCGAAAATTGCCAAAGAAAATGGGATTGCGGAAGATGGCTACCGTGTTGTATCCAACTGCAATCAGGCTGCAGGGCAGACTGTGTTTCACATTCATTTTCACTTGCTCGGCGGCAGAGAACTGACCTGGCCGGCAGGTTGATTGAAAAAAACTTTGAAAATATGCCGATCCGGCATATAGGAGGAGAATTATGGGAAAAGGAATCAGTAAAATTCTGATTGCCATTTTGGTGATTGTGATGCTTTGTATCAGCGCAATCAGCGGTTTGACAATCGGTTCCTTTCAAACATATCCTGTGTTTGACGAAGAACACGGAATCAGAAAAGGCTTTGACCTGGCAGGCGGTTCGGTTATCGTGTACCAGGCAAGCCAATTTGCAGAGGACGGTTCCGTTGTTGCAATTGAGCCTTCTGCGTCTCAGATGGAGGTTGCCAGAAAGATTATTCAATCCCGTCTGGACAGAAAAGGATTCACTGAAGGCAGTGTGACCACCAAAGGCAATATGTTGGAAGTAGAGCTTCCTTCTGTGCAGGACACTGCGGTGGCAATTAACGAAATCGGGCAGACTGCAAGACTCTCTTTTTATGGATTTGATTATGCAACCGGCGAATTGTTGGGAAATGCAATTTTAACCGGTGAAGACGTGAAAAAAGCGGATGCAGTATTTGTGCAGGCTGTGGGAACCACTCCTGCTCAGCATGTTGTGGCAATTGAAATTACCGATGAGGCAGCACAGCGTTTTGCGGATGCTACTACCGAGTATCAGGGCAAAGCAATTGCAATTATGTTAGACGATGAAATCATTCAGGCACCCATGGTTACCCACACGATTTATGAAACCATGTTCCAGATTGAAGGAAACTTTGATCAGGCATCTGCAAAGGAATTGGCGGCTCTGATTCAAGACGGTCAGCTTCCCTTTAATTTATCTGTGGTTCAGCAGAGAACAGCAGGCCCTACTTTAGGGGAAGATGCATTAAATACCAGCTTAACTGCAGCTTTTATCGGTTTGATTATAATCTTTGTATTCATGATTTTATACTACCGTTTACCCGGTTTGGCTGCATCAGTTGCACTGGTATTTTATGTGGTGCTATGTTGCCTCATTTACTCCATGATGCGAGTTAATTTATCTCTGCCGGGAATTGCAGGGGTAATTTTATCCATTGGTATGGCAGTGGATGCTAATGTTATTATCTTTGAACGTATGAAGGAAGAATTTAAGCTTGGAAAAACCTTGAAAGCATCTTTGGATGCCGGATTTAAACGAGCGCTTATTTCCATTGTTGATTCTAATGTGACCACCTTGATTGCAGCAGGTGTGCTCTATTTCTTCGGTTCCGGTCCGATTAAGGGGTTTGCAACCACTTTGGGAATCGGCGTTCTGGTATCTATGTTCACTGCGATTATTGTTACCAAATTCCTTTTAAGAGCAATGCTTGATTTAAAAATCAAGAATAAGTTTCTATATGGAGCACCCGGAAAAGGAGGTAGCAGAAATGTTTAGTGTTTATAAAAACAGATGGATTTTCATTGCTGTTTCCGTTGCCGTAATTTTGGTTGGTGTGGTATTTTCCGTTATCGGTGGCTTCAATTTTGATATTGATTTTGCCGGTGGTACTTCCATCACCATGGATGTTGGTCAGCCGGTCAATAAAGATGAGGTTGCTCAACTTTCCAACAATGCACTTGGCTTTCCGGTTTCTACTGTTCAGGTGAATACTGAAAATTCCGGTGAATTTACAATTAAAACCAGGGATTTGACCAGTGAACAGGCAGATCAATTGCTTTTGACCATGGCAATTCGTTACGGTTTACCTGAAAATTTCAGTGATTTTTCTGTAAATTCCTTTACTCCTTCCTACGGTCAGAAGTTGGCAGGAGAAGCCCTCATGGCTGTGGGAATTGCAGTGGTGCTGATGCTTGTTTATATCACCATTCGTTTTGAGTTTCTATCTGGGGTCAGTGCCATTATTGCGCTGGTTCATGATGTGCTTATTATGATTTCAGTTTATGCAATTTTCAGAGTTCCTGTAAATGCATCCTTTATTGCGGTGGTATTAACTATTTTAGGTTACTCTATCAATAATACCATTGTGGTGTTCGACAGAATCCGTGAAAACAAAAAAATGGCTCAAAACCAGTCTTTCGGAGATGTTGTTGACCAAAGCATCAAACAAACGTTGACCCGTTCCATCAACACCACGGTTACCACTTTTGTGATGGTAGGCGTGTTGTATGTGTTGGGAGTGAATTCTATCAGAGAGTTTGCGTTTCCTTTAATGATTGGGATTTTAGGCGGTGCATATTCTTCTTTGTTTATTGTGTCACCTGTTTGGGCAATGCTCAAAGGACTGAAAGTAAAATCTGCAAAATAACATTAAAAATGCTTACCGTTTTTCGGTAAGCATTTTTTGTAAGTGAAAGAGGATTTCTAATTGTTGACAAATACTGAATCAAATGCTATAATAAAAGGAGAATTTGTTTGTATTTTGAAGTCTGAACTGTAGATAAGGAGCTAATAGCTATGAAACAAAAAGTGTTCATTTGTGCCAGTGCCCATTTTCCTCATGGGGATGCCGGTGCCAACCGAATTCAGTATATTGCACAGGCCCTTGCGCAGGCTTCTTATGATGTGGTGGTGTTATCCTGTGGAAAAACACCTTCTTCGGCAATCGTTGAGGACGGTTATGTTTCGTATTTGGGATTTCGTTACCGGAATCTGGAGCTGACAAATTCTAAAGTGGAAAAGCTGTTTAGTGGCTATATGACGGTAGCTCTTTTAAAAAAATGCAAAGTTACAAAAAATGACATTGTCTATATTTACGGTTCCAATAGTTTATATGTTTCTCCGATTTTGAAATTCTGTAACCGCAGAAAGATTAAAACCGTGATTGATGTGGTGGAATGGCATCAGCCTTTTCAGTATGAGAAAGGGGAAAGGGATGTCCGTTTTCGTTCCTCCAATAAGACTTTTACCCAGTTAGCACCTAAAACCAGCGGAATCGTTTCTATTTCAAAATGCATCTGTGATTATTACATGAAAAAAGGATGCTATACCAATGTATTTCCTGTGATTATTGATGCCGAAAGTATTCCGTTTGATCTCGAAAAGAAATCTCAAGATGATAAAATACATCTAATTTATCCTGGAAATCCCATGCATAAGGATGATATCGGTGTGATGCTGGAAGGATTGGCTCTTTTATCGAAAGAAGAGCAAAGCCGCATCACCATGCATCTGACCGGTGTGAAAGAAGAAAAATTAAGAGCTTTCTTGGGAGATGGACAGAGTGTGTTTGACCGTTTAGGAGACACCGTTTGTTTTCACGGTTGGATGGAATACGATGAATTAATTGAGTTATATCAATCTGTTGATTTCTTATATATGTCCCGACCGGATAATTTGGTCACCCGTGCGAATTTCCCCAGTAAATTGCCGGAGTTAATGGCATATGCCGTTGCCCCCATCGGTAATCGGGTGGGAGATTATTATCAGTATTTAACCGACGGTGAGGATTCCATTCTTTTTGATTGCAATACTCCCGAAGATTGCGCCAAAGCCATCAGACGGTTACTTTCTTTGACCTTGGAAGAAAGAAAGACGATATGCAAAAATGCCAGACATACCGTGTGTGACAAATTTGATTATCGCAAATGGACGAAAAAACTTGATGAATTTATGGAGAATCTCAAATGATGAAACGTATTCTTCGATTCTGTTATTATTTGCCTTCCAATCTTTTCAACCGTATTCGCTACAGTTTGAAAGGAGTTCGTGTTGGCAAACAACATGAAACCAAAGGCGGTTTATTCATTAAAAATAATGGGACGATTACCATTGGTGATCGTGTTCGTATCAATTCTAAAGGAAAAGCTAATCCCATAGGCGGTGGAGAACGGACTTATTTTCAGGTGTTATCCGGTGGAAAACTTGCAATCGGAAACGATGTGGGAATGTCCAACTGTGCCATCACGGTTTCCCAAAGTGTTAAAATTGGCAATTTTGTGAGAATCGGTGCAGGTGTGAAAATTTATGATACCGATTTTCATTCTTTAAATCCTTTTGAACGCACTGCAAAACCGGAAGTGGCAAACGTTTCCACCAAACCGATTGTGATTGAAGATTATGCCTTTATCGGTGCAGGAAGCTACATTTTAAAAGGTGTAACCGTTGGAAAATACAGCATTATCGGTGCAGGTTCCGTGGTAACCCGTGATGTAGCATCCGGTGAAATCTGGGCAGGAAACCCTGCAAAAAAAATCGGAACGGTTCCCGGTGTGGAAGCAACAGCAGAAACATAAAAAGGAGTCAAGTAATGGAGCATTTAACCTCTCTTTTTCTTGCACAATCTTATATGGATTCCTGGGACACTTATCAGAGAAGTTTAAAAACTTCCAACAGTGTCTATTGGGATTATGTCATTTTAACTGCCTCCAATGAACTTCAGGCAGAGGGATTTCGCTCTCAGCTGAAGTCCAGAGAGGAAAGCGGTTTTTTACCGAAACATACTCATTTTGCCGTAATCCCTGACCCGGATGGAAAGCGTGTGGGCAGTGGCGGTGCAACCCTAGGGGTGATTTCCTATATTGTCAATCATCGTGGAAGTTCTGATTTTTCGGGACTTCGTATTTTAGTGATTCATTCCGGTGGAGACAGCAAACGGGTACCGCAGTATTCTGCACTTGGAAAATTATTTTCTCCCGTTCCTAATCAGTTGCCGAATAAACGGGCATCCACTTTATTTGATGAATTTATGATGGTGATGTCATCGGTACCCGGCAGAATCCGGGAAGGAATGCTGTTGGCGTCCGGTGATGTTTTGTTATTATTTAATCCTTTGCAGATTGACTATTCCGGTGTGGGTGCTGCAGCCATTTCTTTTAAAGAACCTGTGGAAATCGGTAAGAATCACGGCGTTTTTGTGCAGGGACAAGACGGAAATGTGTCCTCTTTTTTACATAAACAAAGCGTGGAAGAGCTTACCAAAAAAAATGCAGTCAATGAAAATGGCTGTGTGGATATTGATACCGGTGCTGTTGTGTTTTCTGCGAAAATGCTTTCGTCATTATATAGTCTTGTGTGCAAAGACGGTGTATTCAGCAAAGAAAAATTTGATGTCTTTGTCAACGAAAAAGTTCGCCTATCCTTATATGGCGATTTCCTATATCCTTTAGCTGAAACCTCCACTTTGGAAGCTTTTTATCAAGAAAAGCCGGAAGGGGAGTTTTGCGATGAATTACTGTCGGCAAGAGAACAGGTGTGGAACGTACTCCGACCATACCGTATGAAATTGCTTCGTTTTGCACCTGCTAAATTTATTCATTTTGGCACAACTGCCGAAATACTTCATCTGATGTCTTCAGACATTCAACATTACGATAATCTTGGATGGAGTCGCCAAGTCAACAGCAGTCTGCCTTTTGATGCGGCAGGTTATGTCAGCACGGTATCCGATGGGGCAACCGTTGGAAAAGGTTGCTATTTTGAGTTAAGTCGTGTGCATAGCGGTGTCAGAGTGGGAGATAATGTGCTGTTATCTCATATTGAAATCAAAGAAGGAACAATTCCCTCCAATGTGGTGCTGCACGGACTCAAGCAGAAAAATCAAAAATTTGTGGCACGAATTTACGGTGCTTTTGATAATCCAAAGCTTTCGTTAGAGGATCATGCTTTCTTCTGCGGTGTACCGCTTTTGGACCTGATAGAAAAGCAGAATCTTTCTGAAACAGATTTGTGGGACGAAACTGACCGCACCTTATGGAATGCCAAACTATATCCGGTTTGTGATACCATGGAGGAAGCAGTTTCGCAGGCACTGAATCTGTATCAGCTTTGTTATGGGCAAGGGGACTTATCCCGCTGGAAAAATGCTGAACGAAAAAGTTTGTCTTCCGGATTTTTTGATGCAGATTCTAATGCCATTATTGCGTGGAATAACCGGATGAGCGAGCTAATGGTAATGGAAGGCATTGCCAAAGCCATCTCTCAGGGAGAATGTGTTGCAAAAGTTTGCAATTCGTTTCCTTTGACCGAGTTAACCAAAATTCAAAAAGAATGGCTGGATGAAACACTAAAAACTGCAGACTTCAGCGAAAAAATCCGTTTGTATTACTATATTGGCAAAAATCTTGGAGAAACCTATGGCGATGAATATTATTCCAAGTGCTTCGGTTGTATCCGGGATACCATTTTAGAAAACAGCATGAGTGTAATGACTTATCATGATCATTGCCGGATTCAGATGGATCAACACACCGTATCCTTACCTTTGCGTGTGAACTTTGGCGGTGGCTGGAGTGATACACCACCGTACTGTATTGAACAGGGTGGAACGGTTCTCAATGCTGCAATTCTGTTAAATGGAAAAAAACCGGTAGAGGTTACTTTGAAACGGATTCCCGAGCATAAAATTGTGCTGGAAAGCCGTGATATGGATGTGCATGGCGAATTTGATTCGATAGAACCTCTGCAGGAAACCGGCAATCCTTATGATCCCTTTGCTCTGCAGAAGGCTGCCTTGTTAGCTTGCGGTATTCTTCCCAAAGCGGGCGGTAATTTAGCAGACATTTTAGCACGGTTTGGCGGGGGATTTGTTATGAATTCCGAAGTTACCGGCGTTCCTAAAGGAAGCGGACTGGGTACCAGCTCCATTTTGTCGGCAGCCTGCGTGAAAGCATTATTTGAGTTTTTTGGAATTTCTTTTGACGACGCCAAGCTTTATCAGAGCGTACTTTGTGTGGAGCAGATTATGTCCACCGGTGGCGGTTGGCAGGACCAGGTTGGCGGTGTGACCGACGGATTAAAGTACATCACCACAAAACCGGGACTTACCCAGGATATTCAGGTAGAATATGTTTCTTTAAAACCTGATATTTTAGAAACATTCAATCAACGATTTGCTTTAATTTATACCGGTCAGCGTAGACTGGCAAGAAACCTTTTAAGAGAAGTTGTCGGCAGATATATCGGCAATCATCCTGATGTGGTTTTTGCTTTATCTGAAATTCAGAAAGTATCTCAACAGATGAAGGAATCTCTCGTTTTGGGGGATATAGATGCTTTTGCCAAGCTAATGAACGAACATTGGGAGCTATCCAAACAAATTGATAGCGGGATCACCAATATTTTAATTGACCAGATCTTTTTGTCCGTGGATGATCTTATTGATGCAAAATTGGTCTGTGGAGCTGGCGGCGGCGGTTTTCTGCAGGTGATTTTAAAAGAAAATGTCACCAAGGAAGATGTCAGAACACGCTTGCGGGCTGTTTTTGGCGATAGCGGTATTGACGTTTGGGATTGCACCATTATTTAACTGTAAAAATAAGTCTGTGTATGCAGACTTATTTTTTTGTGGTAACTTTTTGGAAACAAGCATACCATAAAGTATCAATGTTGAAACGGAGTTGATTTTTTGGAAACAGTTCGTAGAAAGTTAAGAAATTTGTTTGAGTCTACTGTATTTCTCTATTTTATGGAATGCTTTTTTGGATTTACTATGGCAATCGCTACATTTTATATCTTCCCATTATCTGTTGAAATTTCAGGATTTATAATAGCTTGTTTAGGCATTTTACTTGGTGTATTCACAGGTTTGCTTATGAAAAAAATACTGAGAAATCATTTAGGTAATGAGATGTTTATTTCTCTTATTGTGCTCATTTTTTATCATTGGATAACTTTCCCATTTCGTACTTATACGGCAAATGGACTGTATCTTGGCATATTAACAGGGATTTTATTGTTTGTGCAGCTTTCTAATTTATCAAAAAAACAGCAAATAAAATTGGGAATCTGGTATCTTTTTGGTCTTGTTTTGGGAATCCTTTTAAAATAAAAGAATCTGTTGACGAATGAGTTTCATTCTGTTATACTATTTGCATAGAGGAGGGGAAATTATGATACCGTTATTTTCTTTTTTTGCATTACCTATTTTGGTTTATCTCTTTTTTAGTATGAAACGACCGAATGCTCAGCCTTTTGCAATGCTGGACAGAAGTCATACCGCTATTTTAAAAGGCCTGTCCATTTTAATTATTGTAGTTAGTCATTTTTCCAATTTGTATTCTGGTATCGTTCCATCTTTTTTAGCTGGAAGCGGTGTTGTTTTATTTTTATTGTGTTCCGGATTTGGGTTAAACGAAAGTTGGAACCGTTCAAGTTCATCCAATCATAAGCAAAAATACATAAACTATTGGAAAAACAAAATTCTTGGAGTATGGATGCCGTATTTAGTTGTGTTGGCACTAGTGGTAATTTTCAACCCAGCTTACGATATTATCCACTTTCTGCGTGGTAGCTTTTTTTTAGAAAATATCATTCCTTACGGGTGGTACATGCAGTTCTTGTTTGTATGGTATATCGGATATTTTATTGCCGGAGTATTGACCGACTATTTTCCTTGCAAAACGGGTAAATATCTTGTTTTAGGCGTCATCAGTGTTGCTGCCTTTTTATTGCCGAAGCAACTGTATGCTGAACAGGCAATTTCGTTTTTACTAGGTGTTTTGATTTCTGATTTTTGCTTACAAAAGAAAACATACCCTCGTAAAACTGTAATGATATGCGGACTTTTGTTATACGGACTTTTGTTGATAGTAAAGATGTTCGTTAAGGAGCCTTATATATTAGACACAGCAATCTGGTTGATTACAAAAGTTGTGTTGGCTATCTGGTTGATTTATATCACTTTTTACTTACAAAAATTCTTTAACCAAGCGTATTTGGCAGAATTGGGAGCTTTGTCCTATGCCTTTTACTTAGTACATGGAAAATTTTGGTTTTTTGTTGATTGGAGTGGAACCATTCTTGGAACATTGATCTATCAAATTGCAATCACTCTGATTGCAATCATACTGACAAAGAGCACCAATCAGTTAACTTTATTGTGTAAACGCGGTTTTCCAAAGAAATAATCGAAAAATACATTTTTTTCCTTGTTTTGGGAATCCTTTTAAAATAAAAGAATCTGTTGACGAATGAAATAAAATGTGATATACTATATCTGTTAACAGATTTTACCAGCTTTTTATAAAAAGGAGTAATCAAAAACATGTTAAAAGGAATCCCGAAAATTTTATCCCCCGAACTTTTGAAGATTTTAATGGAAATGGGTCATGGTGACGAAATCGTAATTGGTGACGGTAATTTTCCAGGTGCCAGAATCGGTGATAAATTGGTTCGTTTAGATGGCCATGATGTGCCGGAAATTTTGGAAGCCATTTTAAAATTGTTTCCTTTGGATACCTATGCGGCTCCCGTTTATCTGATGGAAAAAGTGCCCGGCGATACCGTGGAAACTCCCATTTGGGACACTTATAAGGATATCGTAGCAAAATATACCGATGCTCCCATCGAATATGTGGAACGTTATGCATTTTATGAAAGAGCCGAAAAAGCATATGCGGTAATTATGAGTGGCGAAAGTGCATTGTATGCCAATATTATCTTAAAAAAAGGTGTTGTAACCGAATAACAGAGCATATCTGAAATAGCGGAGAAGTCCCTCTCTGCTATTTTTGTGTTTGACTTTTAAAAATCCTGAGGATAGGAGGAGCAAAAGAATGAAAAAAGAAAGGGTTATCATGTCCTGTTTTGTCATGATGCTGACTACCCTGATTCTTCTGACCGGTTTTGTTGGCAGAATGAATTATGAAGGTACCAGTCGCTATGCTTTTGTGGCAACGGATATGAATGAGTTACGGGAATATCAATTGAATACTGTTGAAGAACTTCAGCGTTTTGGTGATGCTGGTTCTCATGTGGTAAAAGTTCATCCGCTGACCGTAAAAGGTTTGCAGAAATCCGGTAGACTGAATCTGATTTCTTATTCTTCGCTTTCTATCAATCAGGATGTGATTTCTCAGCAGATTCGTGCTGCATTAGGCAGTTATCCTATGAAGTCTGAAAATCTGATTGCAGTCGTAACAGATCCTGCTTTACAAGGCTTTTTAGGCCAGGAATTGTCGTACCGATACACGGATTATACCAGTTCATTTTTAGAAGACGGCACCACAATGGTATTTGCCTTTCAAAATTTAACCCAAGAAAATGACTTAATTGTTGGCTACGATTATGAAGAACTGGAACTGATTTCCCAAGCCGGCATGAAGGCAGCTGTTGTGTATCCGTCCTATACATTTGAAAATCCTATTTATCCAAAATACTTTAAAGAATTTGTGAACGGAAACGGTGTTTCGTTTATCATTGTAAGAGAAAATCCGTATGATAACCGGCTGCCGATGTCGGAAGAGTTTGAAACGGTGCTTCGCAATCTGGATGTTACCATGGTTTTCATGGAAAATAAAAATCAGATTGGCAACGAAATACCGTATCTTGCCGACGAGTTTTTCCCGATTATGAAGTATAACACTGTTCGTGGCTTTACCATTGACAAAATTGTACCGAATGACAATACTTTATACCGTTATCGTTATCATCAGTGGTTTAATTCTGCCATCGAAAGAAACACCGTGTTTATTGATGCCGGCATATTAAAAAATCCCGATATCACCAATGAAGAAAATGTTCGTCTGACGCTTCGTGCGATTTCTGATTTTACCGGGAACATGCGTGGTTATCAGTTTTTAGATACCCGACCGGAAACACCTTATATTTACGGAGAAGAAACCATGGCGATGGCAGGAGGAATCCTGCTTCTGAGTCTTCTGTATTTATATCTGATGTTAATTTTGAAGAAAACACCGGCATATTTTACAGAAGGATATTTTGCCTTAATGATTCTCTCAGCCATTTTGTCTTATGCTTTGGCGCCATATCTGACTGGATTGTACGCATTAGGCATTATGATTGTTTCTTCTGCTTTAATCAGTGCAGCTTTATTCCGTTTGGATCAGGCATTTGGCAAATGGAAAAAGCTAATGTGGATGATTGTTTGTGCAGTTTCTATTATTTTTGTGGGAATTGTTTCCATTTCCGCATTGTTGGGCGGTATGGAATTTTACCTTTCTGTAAAACTGTTCCGAGGGGTAGTAATTAGTTTACTGTTCCCGCTATTGATTTCAGTGTTAAACGGCTATCTGATTTATTATTCTGATACACTTTCTGTGAAAGAAATTCCGGCATATATTTGGGAACGTATTAAAAAAATCAATCGTTGGGTTTTAGTTTCCGTTGGCGTTTTCGGATTGCTGTTTGTGGTTTATTATCTGCTTCGTAGCGGAAAAAGCAACTTATTGTTGCCGGTGGAAGATCAGTTCAGAAAATGGTTGTCCGACACCTTCTATATCCGTCCCAGACTGAAGGAATTTTTATTTGGCTATCCCACATTCACTCTGTTTTTATATGCTGCATATCACAATAAAAACACCGGCTGGAGATTTTTCTTTGGTGTTTGCGCAACGGTATTGTTTACTTCTATATTGAACACTTTCTGCCATACCTTTACGGCAGTTACAGTAAGCTTACAGCGTATTTTCAACGGCTTTCTCTGCGGACTGGTTGTTTCTGCACTGATTCTCGGGATTGTGTTTTTAGTGCGTTATTTGATTACCCTGTCTAAAAAACAGAAAGAGGAAGAAAAAGGTGAATCACAAACACCGCAAAACGAGGAGGAAGCATCAGAAGAAACTGTCGAAGAAATCAAAACGGTTAATTCGGAAGAAGAAACTGCTTCTGATGTAGCTGTTGAGCCAACGGCAGAAGAACCGATGAAGCCGGAACCTGCTCCCAACAAAAAAGGAAAGAAAGGCTCCAAATATCATTACCGTGGCAATAAGCCGCAAAAGAAAAAGCGAAAAGGCAAAAAAAGATAAAAAGAAAACCACCTGATAAAAAAATCAGGTGGTTTTCTTTTACTTATTTCATTCGTTGATTTAAGGCTTCGTAAATCATAATACCGGCACAAACCGATGCATTTAGGGAGTTAACCTGTCCTAAAATGGGGAGACTGACTAGTGTGTCGCATTTTTGTTTCACATGCTCACTCATGCCGTAGCCTTCGGAACCAATCACAATGGCTAAGGGAACGGTTAAATCCGGATCTTTATAAGACATATTGGCAGATGCATCAGTTCCCACGATTAAAACGCCTTGCTCTTTTAATTCTAAAATAGTGGAATTTAAATTGGTTACTCTGGCAATTTTCATGTAGTTTACTGCACCTGCAGATGCCTTGTAAGCACCGCTGTTTACTCCCGCAGCGCGGCGCTTAGGAATAATCACACCGTCACAACCGGCACATTCAGCAGAACGGACAATGGCACCTAAATTGTGGGTATCCTCAATGCCGTCTAAAATGACCAAAAAAGGATTTTTACCTTTCTCGTATGCAGACTGCAGAATTTCATCCACCGATACATATTTCGCCTGAGAAACCGCTGCAATGACACCTTGATGGTTCTTTACTTCACTCAAACGGTCCAGTTTTCCTTTTTCCACACGGGACACAGGGATTTTTTTCTGGTTGGCAAGCTTTACAATCTGATATAGAATGGGATCCTTAAAATGATTCATCACATAGATTTTATCAATTTCAGTATCTGCTTTTAAGGCTTCTAAAACCGGGTTTCTGCCCTCAATTTTGTCTTCGATTCGTTCGTTTTCGTTAAACTTTTTCATTTCTGCCATCTAAAAGCACCTCATTCCTGGATATGATTGTCGTAGAGAGGCGCTTTTTCCAAATAGAATTTGGTGAAAGTGCCTTGTTCAATGTGATGGCGGATGTCTGCCATCAGTTCATTGTAGAAATATAAATTATGCATCACGCACAGTCTCATTGCCAGCATTTCTTTTGCCTTAAACAGATGTCTGATATAGGCTCTGGAGAAGTTGCGGCAGGTGGGACAGTTACAGTTTTCGTCAATGGGACGGTCGTCTGTTTCATATTTTTTGTTCATCAGATGCATAATGCCGTTCTTGGTGTATATTGATGCGTGACGGGCATTTCTTGCCGGCATTACACAGTCGAAGAAGTCCACGCCTCGGGCAACTGCATTTAAGATGTTGCCGGGAGTACCAACGCCCATTAAATAGCGGGGCTTGTCTTTTGGCATATAGGGAATAACCGCTTCAATAATGCGATACATTTCTTCGTGGCTTTCCCCAACGGCAAGACCGCCGATTGCATAACCGTTTAAATCCAGCTCGGCAATCTGCTTCATATGTTCCACACGGATATCTTCATAAATACCGCCTTGATTAATCCCAAACAGCATTTGATGAGGATTCACGGTGTCGGGCAGGGAATTAAGACGCATCATTTCTTTTTTGCATCGTTGTAGCCATCGTGCAGTCATTGCTGCAGATTTTTCCACGTAGCTGTGTGTAGACGGATTTTCCACACATTCATCAAATGCCATAGCGATGGTGGAGCCTAAGTTAGACTGAATCTGCATAGACTGTTCCGGTCCCATAAAAATCCGTCGGCCGTCAATATGGGAAGCAAAGGTTACCCCTTCCTCCTGAATTTTACGAAGCTTGGCAAGAGAGAAAATCTGAAAGCCGCCGCTATCGGTTAAAATGGGGCGGTCCCAGTTCATAAACTTGTGAAGACCACCCATTTTTTTCACCACTTCGTCACCGGGACGAAGATGCAGATGATAGGTATTGGAAAGCTCCACCTGGCAACCGATATCCTTTAAATCCAATGCAGAAACTGCGCCTTTGATGGCAGCAGCAGTGCCCACATTCATAAACACAGGAGTCTGAACAGTGCCGTGAACGGTTTGAAATTCGCCCCGTCTTGCTTCGCCTTCTTGTTTTAACAACTGATACATAACTAAAATAATCCTTTACACATTAAAGCGGAACAAAATAATGTCGCCGTCTTTTACCACATATTCTTTACCTTCGCTGCGTACCCAGCCTTTTTCTTTTGCTGCAGTCATCGAGCCAGCTTCGATAAGTTCATCATAGCCGATAACTTCCGCACGGATAAAGCCCCGTTCAAAGTCAGAATGAATTTTACCTGCCGCCCCGGGTGCTTTGGTACCTTTTACAATGGTCCAGGCTCTGGTTTCCGGTTCGCCTGCAGTTAAGTAAGAAATTAAGCCAAGGAGTGAATAACTTGCCTGAATCAGACGGTCTAAGCCGGATTGCTCCAAGCCTAATTCCGCTAAAAACATTTCTTTTTCTTCGTCATCCAGTTCGGAAATTTCTGCTTCAATTTGTGCAGAAACGGGGATTACGCTTGCGTTTTCTTTTTTTGCAAGTTCGGTTAAGAGTTTTAAGTATTCGTTGTTTGCACCGCCGTTTTTCAAATCTTCTTCCGAAAGGTTGGCAGCATAGATCACGGGTTTTAAAGTTAAAAGGGACAAGTCTTTCAACAGTTCTTTATCTTCTTCAGATAAATCAACTTCACGGGCAGTTTTTCCTTGTTCCATTTCGGATTTTAAGTGCTTTAATAAATCCAGTTCTGCCTGATATTTTTTATCACCTTTTAACATTTTGGTGGTACGGTCAATTCTTCGTTCGATAGAATCTAAATCTGAAAAAATCAGTTCCATATTGATAATTTCAATATCACGGGCAGGATCCACGGAACCTTCCACATGCACAATGTTGGTATTCTCAAAACATCTTACCACATGAATCACCGCATCCACTTCACGGATATGGGATAAAAATTTGTTTCCTAAGCCTTCGCCCTTGCTGGCACCTTTTACCAGACCCGCAATGTCCACAAATTCAATAATGGCAGGAACCGTCTTTTTGGAGTTATACATTTTGGTCAGCACATCCAGACGGGGGTCGGGTACGGTTACAATTCCCACATTAGGTTCAATGGTACAAAAAGGGTAGTTCTGTGCTTCTGCACCTGCTTTGGTAATGGCGTTAAATAGGGTGGACTTTCCAACGTTAGGAAGTCCTACAATTCCAAGTTTCATAGTTGTTAGTATCCTTTTCTAAAATAGTTTCAATTGTTTAAAGCCTTTGTCTTCCATTCGCATGGAGCATCCGCTTAAGGGAATGGTTCTGCCAAAATAATATTCCGGCTCTTTGATGCGGGTTTCAGATAACAGTGTCGCTTTTTTGATTTTGGCATTTTTCAGTCTCATTGTCTGCACCCCAATGGTATCACGGGTGGTTTTCAAATTGATTAAGGAAGTGTTTACCACCAGTGCTTTATCCATATTGGAGAAGAGTGCCAAATCCACATCTTCCTGTAGTTTGAAAATACGAACCACGGGAGATGCATCGGAATAAGCTTTAATCAGACGTTTTCTGTTGGTCTTGGTCTGATATGCAGACACAGGCACCTTAGCGGTTTTTCCGTTTTCAAACACAAAGAGGAAGAAGCCTTTGTAATCTTCGGTGGTGAATAGTTGCACCGGCACTTCGTCAGGTTCCATTTCCAACAGAGAGGGGAGATATTCCCCGAAGTTGGAAAGCTTGGCGTCCGGAATTTCATGAATCTTCAGCTTATAGGCGTTAAACTGATTGGTAAATACCAGAATTTCACCTAAGTTGGTTTCATCAATCTCCATATTCACCTTGTCGCCGTCTTTTAACTTATGTTCTCCGCCGGCTTTTAAGGAAGTCAGACGAATTTTTTTGATATAATGCTGTTTGGTAACAAAGAGTTTTAAATTGTAATCCTCAATTGCGGCATTTGCTTCGTAATGATCCACATCCCCTTCGGGAACAAAAGCGGTTTTTCTGTCCATGCCGTATTTTTCTTTGATTTTTAACAGCTCATCAATGATAATTTCTTTGATTTTTTCTTCGTGTTCAACAGAGTATTTTAGTTCTTTTAATTCTTCTTTTAAATCGTCTACGTCGGCGATTCTGTTTAAGATGTACTTTTTATTTAAGTTTCTTAACTTAATTTCTGCAATAAATTCTGCCTGAATTTCGTCAATGCCAAAGCCTTCCATTAAGTTGGGCACTACCATAGAATCGTCTTCGGTGCCACGGATGATGGCGATTGCCTTGTCTAAATCTAAAAGAATTTTCTTTAACCCTTCTAAAAGATGCAGTTTGGCAGTTTTCTTTTTAATTTCGTAAAGCAGACGGCGTTTTACGCAGTTAATACGGAACTTGGACCATTCCGCAATAATGCCACCCACACCGTACACATCCGGCTCGTTGTTCACAATAATGTTAAAGTTACAGCCAAAACTGTCCTGCAGAGGTGTCATCTTGTAGAGCTTTAACATCAGGGCATCCGGGTCTACGCCTCGTTTTAAGTCAATAGCGATTTTTAAACCTTTTAAGTCGGTTTCGTCACGGACGTCTGCAATTTCTTTGCTTAATTTCCCACTTTTGATATTTTCCACAATTTTATCAATAATGGCTTCAATGGTGGTGGAGTAGGGAATTTCTTTAATCTCGATTAAGTTTTCTTTTTTGTTGTATTCATAAGAGCCACGGATTTTAAAAGAACCACGGCCGGTAGCCAGAATTTCTTTCATCATTTCCGGCTCACAGATAATGGTGCCGCCAGTGGGGAAATCGGGTGCGGTGATAATATCGTAAATATCTGCATCCTCGTCTTTTAAGTAGGCAACGGTAGCATCGCACACTTCTCTTAAGTTAAAGGATGCAATGTTGGATGCCATCCCAACCGCAATCCCTTGGTTTGCACCGGTTAAAATGGTGGGGAAGGTAACAGGGAGCAGCACCGGCTCTTTTAAGGTGCCGTCATAGTTGTCCACAAAGTCTACGGTATCGGAATCAATATCCCGAAACAGTTCATTGCAGATAGGGTCCAGTTTCACTTCGGTATAACGGGAAGCCGCGTACGCCATATCACGGGAGTATACTTTTCCAAAATTGCCTTTGGAGTCTACTAACGGATGAAGCAACGCTTCGTTTCCACGGGTCAGACGAACCATGGTTTCGTAAATAGCACCGTCACCGTGAGGGTTTAACTGCATCGTTCTGCCCACAACATTGGCGGATTTGATTTTCTGGGAATTGATCAGTCCCATTTTATACATGGTGTATAACAGCTTTCGGTGAGAGGGCTTAAAACCGTCTATTTCCGGAATGGCACGGGAGATAATAACACTCATGGCATAAGGCATATAGTTGGTTCGTAAGGTCTCGGTAATAGGCTGTTCTCTATGATTCAAAGGGGTTCACTCCTTTTTTTTGATTCTAAAAGTTTGATATCAGAATACCAAAAAATTAACTGATGTCTAAAAAGTCATAGTATTCTTTGCCGTGCAGTTGAATATAGTCTTTTCTACCTTGCAGATTGTCACCTAAAAGAAGCTCGAAGGTTTCTTTGGTTTCTATGATCCCTTCCGGCATAACTTTGATTAACCGACGAGTTTCGGGATTCATGGTGGTTTGCCACATCATTTCCGGTTCATTTTCACCTAACCCTTTGGAACGTTGGAGGGTGTATTTTCCGGTAATGGATGCTAAATGGTCAGTCTTTTCTTTTTCGTCGTAGGCAAAGAAGGTGCCTTTTTCTTTGGAGTTGATTTCATACAAGGGTGACTCTGCAATGTAAACCTTTCCTTTTTCGATTAGGGTAGGAGTCAGAATATAAAGCATAGTCAAAACTAAGGTACGAATCTGGAAACCGTCTACATCGGCATCAGTACAGATGATAATTTTGTCCCATCTTAACTTGTCTAAATCAAATGCAGACATATCTTTTTGATTTTTCAGTTTAATTTCCACACCGCAACCAAGCACTCTCATTAAGTCGGTGATGATTTCAGAATTGAAAATTTTGTCGTAGCCTGCTTTTAAGCAGTTTAAAATTTTACCGCGGATGGGCATAATCGCCTGAAATTCCGCATCACGACCCTGTTTACAGGAACCTAATGCGGAGTCACCTTCCACGATGTATAGCTCACGGCGGGTAACATCTTTGGTACGGCAATCCACAAACTTCTGCACACGGTTTACCACATCAACTGACTGGGAAAGCTTTTTCTTAATGTTGATTTTCGCTTTTTCTGCCTGTTCACGGCTCCGTTTGTTGACTAAAATCTGTTCCGCAATTTTTTCGGCATCTGCTTTGTTTTCGATAAAGTAGATTTCCAACTGTTCTTTTAAGAAATCCTGCATCGCTTCTTGAATGAATTTGTTGGTAATTGCTTTTTTAGTCTGGTTTTCGTAGGAAGTGATGGTGGAGAAGGAGTTGGAAACTAAAATCAAACTGTCAAACACATCATTATAGGTGATTTTTGTTTCATTTGCTTTATATTTGTTGGTTTGCTTGATGTAGTTATCAATGGCAAATACAAAGGCATTTTTCACTGCTTTTTCAGGAGAACCGCCGTGTTCTAAGAAGCTGGAGTTGTGATAGTATTCAATCACATTCACTTCATTGTGGAAGCAGAAGGCAAAGTTCATTTTCACTTTGTATTCCGGCTTGTCCGCGCGGTCACGGCCCATTCGTTCTGCAGAAACGGTGCGAACCTGAGTTAATGCCTTTTCGTTGGTGATTTCGTTGGCGTAGTCGGTGATACCGTCTTTGTATACGAAGGTATATTCCTGGAATTTTCCGTTTTCCTGCTCATCTTTTAAGAGGAAAGTGATTCCGGCATTTACCACCGCCTGCTTTTTTAAGGTGTTGATATAGTATTCCAAGGGTACATCAATATCAGTGAATACATCTAAATCGGGACGCCATTTGATAACGGTTCCCGTTTTCTTTTCTAAGGTGGGTTCTTTTTTCAAACCGCCCACATTTTTTCCTTTTTCAAATTCCAACGAATACAGATACCCGTCACGGATAACCCGCACGCTCATATATTCGGAGGCATACTGGGTTGCACAGGCACCCAGACCGTTTAAGCCTAAGCTATATTCGTAGTTTTCGCCACCCTGATTGTTGTATTTTCCACCGGCATATAGCTCGCAGAATACCAGTTGCCAGTTGTAGGTATCTTCCTTGGAGTTATAATCCAATGGAATCCCACGACCGTAGTCTTTCACTTCGACTGATTGGTCACGGAATCGGGTGATTTCAATTTTCTTACCGTAGCCTTCTCTTGCCTCGTCAATGGAGTTGGATAATATTTCAAAAATGGAATGCTGACATCCGGTAATCCCATCAGAGCCAAAAATAACTGCAGGACGCAGACGCACACGCTCTTCGTCCTTCAGTTTGGAGATACTCTCGTTACCGTAGATTTCTTCAGTTGCCACTCATTTCACCTCTTCACAAATTTTTACACTCTATTATATCATAGAAAAGAAAATAAAGCAAGTAAAAAAATGATTTTTGTGAAAAGATTTTCTGCAAAAATATATTCACAAAAATGTAAAATGTACTTGACATTTCTGACGTCTTATGTTATCATCGGATTGTAAAGTTAGCTTTACTTTTTAGGAGGCGATTTGTTGAATACCAGAATCAAAGAATTTCGGAAGGAAAATAAGGTAACACAAGACGATTTGGCAGGGGCTGTTGGAGTAACCCGTCAGACAATTATTTCGTTGGAAAACGGAAAATACAATGCTTCCTTGCAGCTTGCTTATAAAATTGCAAAGTATTTTAGGGTAAGCATTGAAGAAATCTTTTTGTTTGAGGAGGAATGAGGATGAATTTTAAAAAGAAGCTTCAGACCAGATTATATGTGGCATGTATTTGTATTGTTCTTGGTGTCGTGATGATTACCATTCCGTTTTTGATTCCGTTGGCAGATGATTTTTTGTCTTCCTTTGGATTTGCAATGATGGTTGTAGGCTTGGCTCGTGTGAGAAATTATCGTATGATTACTAAAACCGAGGAAACCATCAAAAAGCAGGAAATCACCGAAACTGATGAAAGAAATCTTGAAATTATCAATCGGGCGAGAAGTGCAGCATTTTCTATCTATCTTTTGATACTTGCTGCTGGTGTGATGGTGCTGTCACTTTTTGGAATGCATGAAGTGGCAAAATGGATTTCCTATGCAGTTTTGCTGTTGGTTTTGATATACTGGATTTGTTACTTGGTATACCGAAAAAAACTGTAGAATACTAGTGGAATTATCGAGTCCTGACCAATCGGTCGGGACTCTGCTTTTTTATGCTGTTTTTCCTTGGTAAAACCTTGACAAAACATAGTGTTTATGATAAAATTAATCAAAGTATGTCCATTTTTAGAATTTTTTACAATTTTATGAATTTTTGTCAGAAAAACGAGGATAGATTATGTGGATTTCAGACTATTGGGAAGACTTTGAATTGCTGGAAGCAGAAGATGGCTACAAGTTAGAGCGTTGGAAGGATGTTAAGCTCCTTCGTCCCGACCCGCAGGTGGTATGGAAAAACGGCGCTATTCAAAAAAATTCTCAGAAAATTGATGCCAAATATTTTCGCAGTCACAAGGGTGGCGGTGAATGGAAATATTATAAAAAACTACCCGAACATTGGGAAATCATATACCGTGATTTGCACTTTAAAGTGCGTCCCACGGGATTTAAACACACAGGACTGTTCCCTGAGCAGGCAGTTAACTGGGATTTTGCCCGTGATATGATTGCTTCCGCCAATCGGGAAATTAAAGTATTGAATTTATTTGCCTATACCGGCGGTGCCACCGTTGCCTGCTTAAAAGAGGGGGCCAGCGTGTGCCACTTGGATGCGGCAAAATCCATTGTCACCTGGGCAAAGGAAAATGTGGAATTAAATCATTTAAATCAAAATGGCAAGGTTCGTTTCATTGTGGACGATGCTTATAAATTCGTGGAACGGGAGATCAAACGGCAAAGTTTTTACGATGCTATCATTATGGATCCTCCGTCCTACGGCAGAGGTCCTAATGGGGAACTCTGGAAAATAGAAGATAAAATCTATGAACTTGTGGAACTTGCCTCCCGCATTTTGACCGATAAGCCGTTGTTCTTTATTATCAACAGTTATACCACCGGTCTTTCCAACACGGTGATGGAAAATATTTTAAACTTAACCGTTACCAAAAAATTCGGCGGTAAAGTAACGGCAGACGAAATCGGTTTTCGTGCCAAACATTCAGGATTGTACCTGCCTTGTGGCTCCACTGCCAGATGGCAGGCAGAATAGCTTTTTGGCACTTTTGTTAGCAAAGGATTTGACGATATGGAAATCATTCATGCAGAGGACTTGACTTTTCGTTATGAAGACAGTACGAAAATTGTCCTTGATCATTTAAATTTAACCATCAAGAAAGGAAGTTTTACTGCACTGTTAGGACATAACGGTAGCGGAAAATCTTCCTTGGCAAAGCTGTTTAACGGCATCTTGCTTCCCGAAGGCGGTAAAGTGTATGTTGCCGGGATGGATACCCAGAACGAAGAACTGTTACTTGAAATCAGAAAAAGCTGCGGATTGGTATTTCAGAATCCCGATAACCAGTTGGTTGCCTCCATCATTGAAGACGACGTTGCGTTTGCACCTGAAAATTTGGGCATTGCACCGGACGAAATCAGACAACGGGTTGACGATGCCTTAAACTGTGTGGGAATGTATGAATACCGCTTATGGTCACCTCACCATTTATCGGGTGGTCAGAAGCAAAGGGTTGCCATTGCAGGTATTGTTGCGATGCGACCTTCTGTAATTGTGCTGGACGAGCCAACTGCAATGCTGGACCCTAAAGGAAGACGGGAAGTGGTGGAAACCATTCATCGATTGAACCGTGATTTTGGAATCACTTCTGTATTGATCACTCACAATATGGATGAAGCGGCTTTGGCTGACCGTATTGTGGTGATTGAAGAGGGCAAAATTCTTTTGGATGGAACGCCGAAAGAAATTTTCTCACAGTATGAAGTTTTAAAACAAACAGGATTGGATGTTCCGCAGATTACTGCATTAGCATATGAGCTATCTAAAGCGGGAGTTCCCATTGATTCCTGCATTTTGTCTGTAGATGAATTTGTGGAACAAATCACAAAAGTTTTGTAAAAAATATGGTGAATCATTGTGAAATTAAAGGTTGAAAACTTATCATATATCTATGCACCCGGTACTCCTCATGAGAAGACTGCATTAAAAGACATTTCTTTTTCAGTAGAAAGCGGGGAATTTATCGGGTTAATCGGACATTCCGGCAGCGGTAAATCCACTTTGGTACAGCAGTTAAACGGGTTGGAAAAACCAACTTCCGGCACCATCACTGTGGGCGAGCGTGTGATTACCGGAAAAAATGCAGATACCAAAGGCCTTTGCTTTGAAGTAGGGTTGGTATTCCAGTATCCGGAACAGCAATTGTTTGCAGAAACAGTCTATCAGGATATCGCTTTTGGGCCATCTAATATGGGATTGTCCAGGGAAGAAATTGACCTTCGGGTGCGCACTGCAATGCATCTGGTAGGGTTGCCGGAAACCATGATGGAAAAGTCACCCTTTGCCATTTCCGGCGGGCAGAAACGCCGTGTGGCAATTGCCGGGGTACTTGCTATGGAGCCGGGGATTCTGATTTTAGATGAACCCACTGCAGGCCTTGACCCAAAAGGCAGAGACGAAATTCTAGACAGCATCCGAAAAATCCATAAACATATGGGGATGACGGTGATTTTGGTTTCTCACAGCATGGAAGATGTTGCTAAATATTGTGACAGACTTTTCGTGTTAAACGAAGGGAAACTGACGCTTGGGGGAACCTTAGCGGAAGTGTTTTCTCACGCTGATATGCTAAAGAAAATCGGACTTTCAGTGCCGCAGGTAACTGAAATGGCATTAAAGCTTCGGGAAAAGGGCGTAAATCTTCCCGAAAACATTTTCACCGTGCAGGATGCATTTTCCGAAATTATGAAATTACGAGGATAACTATGTTAAAAGATATTACCATCGGGCAGTATTACCCGTCGGAATCGGTGGTTCATAAACTGGACCCCCGCTTAAAAATATTACTCACCTTAGCCTACATTGTTGCCATCTTTTTTATCGGTAATTTTTGGGGCTTTTTAGCGCTTGGTATTGGTTGTGTACTGCTTGCTAAGGTTTCTAAAATTCCTGTGAAATATTTGCTCAAGAGCTTAAAACCGCTTCTGATTCTAATGGGAATTACCGCCCTTTTAAATCTGTTTATGACAGACGGCAAAGTGCTTTGGCAATGGGGGATTCTGCGCATCACTGAGGAAGGTGCTGTGATGGCGGTATTTATGCTCCTTCGGGTATCCTTTTTGGTACTCGGCACTTCTTTTCTTACCTATACTACCACGCCGATTACCTTAACGGCAGGGATTGAAAGCTTATTAAAACCGTTAAAGAAAATCAAAGTACCTGCCCACGAAATTGCAATGATGATGTCTATTGCACTTCGGTTTATTCCTACCTTAATTGAAGAAACCGACAAGATTATGGCGGCACAGAAGGCGAGAGGTGCAGCACTGTCTGAAGGAAACATTTTACAGCGTGCAAAAGCCTTGATTCCTATTTTGATTCCCTTGTTTATTTCTGCTTTTCGCCGTGCAGATGAGCTGGCAGTTGCAATGGAATCCCGCTGTTATCACGGTGGCGATAACCGTACCAAAATGAATGCTTTGCGATACGGCAAAAAAGATACGTTTGCTTTTCTTATTTTTGTTGTTGTTTTCACAGGGATTCTGTGCCTGAACCTCCTGGGAGGCCTTCTATGAGAAATTTACTCTTTCAGATTTCCTATGACGGAACCAATTATCACGGATTCCAGTGTCAAGACGGGCAGATTACCATCCAAAGCGAACTGGAACGTGTGCTGAATATGTTAACCGGGGAAAGTCTTCGTATCACAGGATGCGGAAGAACCGATGCCGGTGTTCACGCCATCCGTTATTATTTTAATGTGAAAACCGTGTCTCCTATCCCTTGTGACAGATTTGTTTTAGCAATGAATTCTTTGCTTCCCGATGATATTACTGTTCGCAGTTGTCAGGAGGTACCCGAGGATTTTCACGCTCGCTTTTCACCCAAATATAAAACCTATGTATACAGGATTTTAAACAAGCGAAATCCCGAAGCACTTCGGTATCACCGCAGTTATTTTTATCCCATTCCCCTTGATATCAAAAAAATGCAGGATGCCTGCAGTATCATTATTGGGGAAAAGGATTTTCGGTGTTTTATGGCATCCGGCGGACAGGTGAAAACAACCGTCCGAAACGTAATGGAATTGACCGTTACACCAGTGGAGGACGAAATTGAAATTCGAGTCAGCGCCAACGGTTTTTTATACAATATGGTGCGCATTATTGTGGGAACCTTAATTCAGATTGGTATCGGTAAAATGACCAAAGAAGAACTTGAAACCATTATTTGTGAGAAAAACCGTACCGATGCAGGAATGACCGTTCCGCCACACGGATTGTATTTATACGATGTTTATTATGAACTTGATGGAAAGGACCTGGTTTAAATGAGAAAAAAACCGACCACGATCGAGGAACAAAGAGAAGCCAGAAGACTTCGCCTGGAGAGAAAAAAGAAAAAAACACTGTTAAAGTCCAAATGGCTTTGGATTTTTGTAGCGGTGTTATTGATTCTTTTAGGTGTGAATTATCTGTATCATATTGAAGTGTTTCCCATCTATCCGCCTGCTCAGACAGTATACTACACACCGGCAACCCATATCAGCGGTACTTATTTTAAGGATTACTATTATCTGACTACAATCGACGGATTGAAAACGGTGAACCTTAAAGGAGAGGATACGGCATCTGAAGTGAATGCTACGATTGCTCCTTTTATTAAGGCAATGAAAGAACCTGTTTATGAAAAAAGCCAGAATACCGTTTTAGTATATGACATTGCCGGAACTTCCGCATTGTTGTTTAATGAATCCGGCATGATTGCACCGTTTAGCTTTAACGGAGATATTGTTCGTGCCAGAATGAATCAAAACGGACAGTTTGTGATGATTGTGAATGAAGACGGCAGTAAAGCAGCCGTAAAAGTGTATGACCAATACGGCAATGAGAAATATACCTGGTATTCCGGCACGGGCTATGTGGTGGATGCTACCATCAATCCGGACAACAACGTCATGGCAGTATTAACCAACGATGTTTCCAACGGCAGTGTAACAGCTAAAGTTTTATTCTTCCGTATGGATACTGCAGAGCCGGTCAGAGGACATGTTGTGGGCAACCGGGTAGGGGCATCTGTTTCGTATCGTGGCAACCAGTCTTTAGTGCTTTGTGCAAACGGACTGTATTTGGTAACCGATCATGGTGACTTGAGCCTGATTACTGATATTTCCGGCCGTGAACTGAAATTTTTTGATTATTTTACCGACGGTTCTGTTTTGCTCTGTTTTGCTGGAACCTCTGTGGATACCTACAGTTGTGAAGTTTACGATGCTCAGGGCAGAAGAAGTGCTCAGTTTTCTTTAGATGCCTTCGTAAAAATCGGTGATATTGAGGACGATAAATTCGTAGTATTTAAACGAAAGGAATTTTTCAACGTCACAAAACAGGGTAAAATCATGAAATCCGGTGTGACGGATTACGATATTCAGCATGCAACTTATTTTCAGAACCGTGTTGCATTAATCGGTCAGGAACGGATGACCTTACAATAACTTGTAGCCGTTACAGAAATAGAAGGAGAGAAACACCATGATTGATATCATTTTCGTATTGGGTCTTGTGATTGCCTTTTATGTGGGATACCGTTCCGGTTTTGTAAGATCACTGGTAGGTTTTATTGGCGTTTTTATTTCTGCATTCGGAGGGTACTTATTGTATCCGTACGTTTCGTCGTTTCTGATGGGTACTCCGTTATTTTCTTTGGTCAATCAAAGTGTATTGGCATGGGTGCAGGGGTATGTGAATCAACATACCAATCAGCATGAGCTGTTTATGAGATACCAGGCAGAGAATATTGAAATGCTTTGCACCAAAATGTCGGAAGGTATTACAACGGTTATTTTTAATATTTTAAGCATTATTCTGATTATACTATTGATTAAGGTTGGAATTTTCCTATTAAAAAAACTGACCTCGTTTATCAATCATATTCCGGTCATCGGTCAGCTCAACCGGATTGGCGGATTGCTGTTAAGCGGAGCATCCTATGTGGTGGCATGTTTTATTATCGTAGCGGTGATGCTATTACCGCCTGCCAACACCAGTGAGCTTTCCCGTAATATTTGCCATCAGATTAACCATTCTTCGGTGGTGAGACCTGTGATGAATTATAACTTTTTTGTAAACTATGAAAGCTTAAGTCAGGGACTGTAAGGAGTGTAAATCCATGAAAGCGGAAGAAAGAATAGAGGAATTACGAAAGCTTCTTCGTTACTATTCCGATTGTTACTATAATGAAGACAGTCCTGTAGTGGACGATTTTACCTATGATAAACTTCTTCGGGAATTAGAAATTTTAGAAGATGAAAATCCTCATCTTCGTACTTTAGATTCTCCCACCGTCCGAGTTGGCGGAAAGGCTAGCGATGTGTTCAGTCCTGTGGAACATCGTGTGCCTTTGCAGAGTCTGGAAGATGCGTTTTCTTATGAAGAATTGCAGGCGTTTGATCAGCGTGTGCAGAATGTTTTGGGAAATGCCTACGAGTATGCTGTTGAACTGAAAATTGACGGTCTTTCCGTATCCTTGGAATATGAAAACGGCGTCTTTGTAAGAGGTGCAACCCGTGGAGACGGTATCGTGGGAGAAGATGTGACAGCCAATTTAATGGAAATTCAAGAAATTCCCAAAGTGTTGCCCGAAAAAATTCCCTACCTTTGTGTCCGTGGGGAAGTATATATGAAAAAAGCGGTGTTTGAAGAATTGAATGCTATGTGTGAAATTCTGGAAAAGAAACCCTTTGCCAATCCCAGAAATGCGGCAGCAGGCTCTCTGCGCCAGAAAGACAGCAAAATCACCGCAGAGCGAAAATTGAGCATTTTTGTGTTTAATTTGCAGTTATGCGAAGGGAAAAGCTTTTCTTCGCATAGCGAAAGTCTTGATTTTTTAAAAGAAATGGGATTTCCGGTCAGTCCGTATTATCATCGGTTTACCAACATGGAAGATGCTTTTTCGGAAATTTCAAGACTTGGGGATATGAGAGAAGAACTGCCTTTTGATATTGACGGTGCGGTGGTAAAAATAGACGATTTTTCCTCCCGAAACCGTATGGGTGAAACCTCCAAGTTTCCCAAGTGGGCAATTGCCTATAAATATCCTGCAGAAATCAAAGAAACCAAATTGTTAAATATCTTTATTCAGGTCGGAAGAACGGGGGTATTAACTCCTAATGCAGAGCTGGAACCTGTCCGTTTGGCAGGAACCACCGTTCGACGTGCCACGCTCCACAATTACGATAACATCCGTGATAAAGATATTCGTATCGGTGATGTGGTTCGGGTCAGAAAAGCAGGGGATATTATCCCGGAAGTGATTGAATCTGTTCCCGAAAAACGAAACGGTACTGAAGAAGTGTATCCGATGCCTGAAGCTTGTCCTGTTTGCGGAGCAAAGGTAATTCGGGTGGAGGACGAGGTAGCCATTCGTTGTTCCAATGTGGAATGTCCGGCACAGATTTTAAGAAACATTGTGCATTTTGCATCTAAAGATGCCATGGACATTGAAGGCTTAGGCCCTCAGGTTGTAAACTTACTGTTAGAAAATCATTTGATTGAAAAAGTATCTGATATTTATACCCTTCGTAAAGAAGATATTGCATCTTTGGAACGAATGGGGCAAAAATCGGCAGAAAACTTAATTTCTGCGATCGAAGCCTCCAAACAGAACGGGCTTGACCGTTTGATTTTTGCCTTGGGGATCCGTCAGATTGGTAAAAAAGCAGGCAAGATTTTAGCAAAAAACTTTCAGAGTATGTCTGCTATTATGGAGGCAAAGCTGGAAGATTTTACCGGAATTTTTGAAATTGGTGAAATTTCCGGCAAAAGCGTGGTGGATTTCTTTTCATTGGAATCCAACCGTGAACTTGTGAATGCACTGCGAAATCAAGGTGTTAATATGGAATACACGGATGAAAGTGTTTCTGAAGTATTCTTGAATAAAACCTTTGTATTGACGGGTGCGCTACCCACCTTAAGCCGTAGTGAAGCATCCAAAATTATTGAAGATAACGGCGGAAAAGTATCTTCCTCTGTTTCTAAAAAAACCGATTATGTTTTAGCGGGAGAGGAAGCAGGCAGCAAGCTGAAAAAAGCGCAGGATTTAGGAATCTCCATTATCACAGAGGAAGAATTTAAGGAAATGTTGTCCTGATATTTGGGACTTGATTTTTATTTCACAATGTGCTATAATACGACTTATGTATGTTCTATGAAGATGCAGAAAGGAAGAAAAACCTATGAAAACTACTGTCAGCGTAACACGCACCACAACGGAATCCAATATGAAGGTAGCTTGTGATTTTTCTACATTGGCACCTGACTACCGTAAAAAAATCAATACACCATATCCGTTTTTAAACCATATGATTGAGCATACTGCATACCGTGCAGGGATTACTGTGGAAACTGATGTCAAGTTAAATACTTTTGTGTTATCCCATGTAGTTTTTGAAGATCTTGGGATTGCATTCGGGAAAGCAATAAAAACCTATGTATCCCAAAATGCCGATGCAGGGGTTACCGGCTTTGGAGACGGCATTGGAATTATTGACGAAGCTTATGCAGAAGCTGCCATCAGCTTTGAAGACCGTGCATATTTTAATTTTCAGAACGATGCCGGCAAACTTTCCGAAACCACCGAAGGTATTGCAACCGAAGATTTATTCGTATTTTTAGAAGGTGTGGCACAGGGAGCGCAGGCAACCTTACATATCAACTTAAAAAAAGGTGCCAACATGCATCATATTTTTGAAGCAATTTACCGTGCATTTGGTATCTGCTTAAAAAGAGCCTTATTCTGCGATGAAAAAAGAATCGGCTTAACCTCCGGCGTTGCAGGAAAAATTGATTTTGTAATTGAATAATAATAGCAAAAAGAATAAAAAGGAGAACGATTATGGACGACGGGCATTCCGGGAAGTTTAGCACCGTACTGTTTGATTTAGACGGTGTGATTACCGGCGAACAAGCCTATTGGAAGGCGGCAGCACTGACCGTATATGAATACTTTCATGAGGATTTAGAGTTAAACAGTGAATTTTGTTATGAAAATGCAGATGCGATTATGAATACTGTGTTTTCTTATCAGGAAACTGTGGTCACTCTGAAATCTTTAGGATTAAATTCTAATTGGGATTTAGCTTATGCTGTGATTTTATCTACCGATATTTTAAAAAGCGAAGGAATTGAAGATGAAGAAATTTTTGAGATGGTTCCAGAGTTTTTAGCAGATAAAAACATCTTAGCTCCCGAGCTTTTGGAAGTGCTGGCGCAGGAATATGAAGAGATTTTCAACTACCCTGAGGGCTATGCCGAAAAGGGTGGTGAGTTTTATGACGAAATCGTTAAGAAATTCCAGCATTGGTATCTGGGCGATGAAGGATACACAAATCAATATCATGAACCTGTACCAATGGAGAAGGGGAATGTGGGTCTTGTAGATTTGGAAGAACCTTTGTTAGGACTTTTAGAGACCAAAGATTTGTTAAAAACGCTACACGATGCCGGATATGTATTAGGAATCGGAAGCGGACGTCCCCGTCAGGAATTGGAGCGTCCTTTAAAAAACTGGGGTGTTTTTCAGTATTTTGATTCAGACAGAATCGTTAGTTACGATGATGTTTTACATTGGCAAAGGGAATATGAATCCAAATTTGACACTGATGAAAAACTGGTGAAACCCCATCCGTTTCAGTTTATCAAAGGTGCTTGCGGAGCAACGTTTACTCTGGATGATTTGCATCAAACAAAGGAACGTAGCCATATTTTAGTGGTTGGAGATGCTCTTTGCGATTTAATTGCCGCTCACGATGCAGGATGCAAGTTCTGCGCTGTGTTAACAGGTGTTGACGGCAAAGATGCCCGTACCTTTTTTGAAAATATGGGTGCCGACTATATTTTAGAGGATGCTACCGAGCTTCCTGAAATTTTATTACCCAAAAAATAACCGTTGAGGAAAGTGATACTATGGAAATTAAATTGCACACTTCAGAAGTGGAAAAAATCAAAAACTTAAAAGCAGGGGATATGATTTTGCTCTCCGGTGTGATTTACACCGCCCGTGATGCTGCTCATAAACGTCTGACGGAAGCATTGGCGAGAGGGGAGCAGTTGCCGCTCGATATTAAGGATGCCATCATTTATTATGCAGGACCCACCCCTCCAAAACCGGGTGAAGTTATCGGTTCTTGCGGACCTACCACCAGCTACCGTATGGATAAATATGCTCCTATTTTGCTGGATGAAGGTCAGCTTGGTATGATTGGCAAAGGTCTTCGCAATCAGGACGTTATAGATGCAATGAAACGAAACCAGGGGGTTTACTTTGGTGCAATTGGCGGTGCAGGAGCATTAATTTCCAAATCCGTTAAGAAGGCAGAAGTTATCGCATATGAGGACTTAGGCGCAGAGGCACTCCGCAGACTGGAAGTGGAAGACTTATCGTTAACGGTTGTGATTGATAAGGATGGAAATAATCTCTATGACAGAGCCTAAGAAAACACCGGTATTAAAATCCAGTCATAGCGGTCATCGTAAGCGTCTTCGTTCCAAATTGCTTTCTTCTCAGTTTGATTATTTGTGTCAACATGAACTGATAGAACTGTTGACCTTTTATGCGATTCCAAGACGGGATACCAACGAGCTTGCGCATACCATTTTAAACTATTACGGCAACAGTTTTTCTGCCGTTTTTGAAGCCAGCCCCGGTGAGCTGCAGAAAATTCCGGGTGTTGGAGAAAATACTGCAGCGTTGATTACGTTGGTCAAATGCATTATGCGGGAGCTTGAAAAAGAGAAGCTGAAGAATATCGAAGTTTTAAAGACGACTGAAGATATTGGAAATTATGCCATCAGTTTGCTCTCCGGTCACCGTAATGAAGTGTTTTATGCCATTTATTTAAACAACAATAATAAGGTGATTTCCTACTCGAAAATTACCGAAGGTTCTATCAACGAAATTACCGTTGAACCTAGAAAAATTGTGGAAGAGGCTTTGAAATTTCCAAAAACCAAGCAGGTGGTTTTGGCTCATAATCATCCTAGCGGTAATATGGAACCGAGCGGTGCAGATATGGACACCACCCGTCTGATTACCCGGGCATTGAACACGGTCGATATTCGTGTCAGAGATCACGTCGTGGTATCAGGGCACCAGTACTATAGCTTTTTGGAACATGAGCTTTTATTCTGAGTTTTTAGTTTGGCAAGAATACCTAATAACACCGGAATCCCTACCGTAAACGGTATAAATATTAACGAAATGATATGGTAATAGGGTGATAAATCCGATGGAATGATTCCGGTCATATATAGAATAAACATAAAAATAACAGCTGAAAATGCTGTTATTTTTTTTGTGTTTTGGGAAGATACTTTCAATTCTTCCAGGAGTTTACAGACTCCTTTTACTCCAACCAACAAACAGATTCCACCGTATAAAATATCGCAGAAGGAATAAGAAAGCGTAATTAATGATTCTGCTTTTTCCACCAAAATACCAACCTTTACCAATGAGGCTGCAAAATACGTTGGAAACCGTGTTTGTTGCATGATTTCTTCACCCAGCAGGTTTAAATTAAACAGATAAACCAGCGAAAATAAAACAGTTGTTAAGATGGCTGCTTTGATGGAGATTTTTCCGATTTTTTCAGGATTTTGAAGATGATCCAATAAAATCCAGAGGAAAAAAACTTCTGCAAAAGGAGAACAAAAAATTTGCCATCCCTGTTTGGTAAATTGTGCAATGGATGATGGCATCGGAAGAGTAAAATCTTTGATTTCCCGAATGCCCATAATCATCAGTAAAATAATTGATGCAACCACAATCGGGAGGATGATTTGGGCATATCGGCCTACAGTCTTGATTCCCTTGAAACATAGATATACCGTCAGCAATAACACAAATAAAATTCCCATTGTAATAGGGAAGTTGTTGACAACGGAAAAACGGATAAAATCCATGTAATTAACAATGCTTAAAAAACTTGCCAAAAAGCTGTATAACACCAAAAGAACAAGAAACAGAATGTTTCCCGTTTTTCCGAATAGCTTGCGTGTGGCTTGAAAAAAATCGTCGTTTCTTTTGGCAAACTGTTGAAAAATCAATGCAAACAAAACGAAGAAACCAAGACTTAAAAAAACGGCAAGATAGCCGGTTTTTATGGAATCACCGCCTCCGCCGATTCCTGATAATACATTTCCCAGTAAAAATGCCGAAATCAATGAAAAGCCTTGCTGTTCTGTTAATTTCATAGGCCACCTTCTTTCTGTTTGCTATGTTCGGGATGGCGAAGATAAAATCCGTTTTCGGAAACAAAAACATGTGGGATTTCTAAGGGGGCGTTTGGCGTTTTGATTAATTGGTATAGTTTACAGGTATGAAAACCCTCTGTTTTTTTGAGCTGTGTATCAAGTTCCACAGCAAAAGAATTTTCTTTTTCCAAAAAAGTTTTTTCTGTTAAATCGGTCTGCAATATAAAGATATCTGCAGGGAGCATTTTCATATCAAATAGCGCTTGTAATTCTTCTTTTTTTGGATTTTTCATTAGGAAAACTTTTGCGCGTGAAAAATAAAGAGGAGTTTGTGATTGTGTTTCAAGTTTTTGAAACGCTTCGTTTAGTGTTGAACCAGAAACACTTATTTTTTTTGTTTGAAAACTACCGTTTTGGGTTTGTCCTGAAAATTCCAGACAGTCGGCAAGAAGGTTGTAGCTGTTTTGGGAACAATCCAGAAAAAATCCGGTCACAACTGATAAAGTTCCCAGTTCATTCTGTTGGGTACAGCCGGTCTGTATGCCTAACATTAACATCAAAAGAGAGATTGAAAAAAACTTCAGAATTTTCATTTCTTCACCTTGCTTTTTTCCCTTAAAAACTGGTAAGGCCCACGAATGTAAATATCCATGAGATTGCCTTTTTTCGGTAGCATTTCCTTCAGATAATTTTCTCCCGACACTGTGATATCCGATAAATGAATCAACAGAGCAATCGCCCCCAGCACCACACCGTAAATTCCCAAAAAAGATGCAGCGATCAACACAATCAGTCGAATCAGAATTAAAGGGCCTCTCATCTGGGGTAACACATTGGTGCAAAGTCCGCTGATTGCAACGATAATAATGGCAGGAACGGAAATGAAGTTGGCTTCCACGGCGGTTTGCCCTAAAATCAACGCACCTGCAATGCTTAAGGTTTGCCCGATGACTGAGGGAGTGCGAGTGGATGCTTCCCTTAAAATTTCAAAAAACAAAAAGAAAATCAGCAGCTCCACCGTGGCAGAAAAAGGCACATTCATCCGACTGCTACTGATGCTGTAAAGCAGTTTTTCTGGAAGAATTTCCAACTGGAATTTCACCGCTGCCAAATAAATTGCCGGCAAAAAAATGGCAATAAAAAACGAGATATAACGAAGTAAGCGGGAAATGGAACCGTAATAGAAATTTACGCTGTAATCATCGGTGGAGGAAAAGTATTCATGAAACAAAAAAGGCAGAGTAATTACTTGCGGTGTTCCATCGGCTAAAATCGCAATTCTTCCTTCCATCAGCTTATGGCAAACCACGTCGGGGCGCTCTGTGGAACCGGTGGTTTTAAAAGGTGAGAACGGTTTGTCCTTAATCATTTCCGCAAGCTGATTGGTATCGGTTAAACCGTTGGTCCCGATTTGCCGTAACCGGAGCCTGATTTCCTGAATCAACTTCGGGTGACAAATACCGTCAATATATGCCATAATTACTGTTGTTTTTGTTTGAGTTCCCATGGTGAAACTTTCCAGCTTGAGATTTTCGTTTTTTAGCCTTCTCATAATCAGAGCGGTATTAAACAGAATCAGCTCACAAAAGCCTTCTCTGGGGCCTTTTAAGGTCTTCTCGTTTTCCGGCTCGGAAACAGTTCTTGTGGCGGGAAATCTGGCGTTGACGGCTAATGGAGTGTTGTATCCGTCTAAGAAAAAAATAACATCGCCTGAGAACAAACGCTTGGTTAATTCGTCTGTATCTTGTAGGGGAACAACATCGTTGGATTGGAAGACACTGCTTCGCAGAAAATGAAGCTTGTTATTTTGCTTGGAAATCAGCGAATTTTTCACAAACGGTTTTACCACGTAGTCGTTTACCAAGCTGGCTCCGACCAACCCGTCTGAGAAAATTGCCATTCCCCGAATCGTAGGGCAGGCAGCATTTTCCAGATAACGAAAAACCACCATACAGTTTCCCTGAAATTTTTCCTGAAAACGGGCAATGTTTTCGTCCAATTTTGCACTGAAAACCATAAAAAATCCCCCCTTTTTTGTTTATTTTGGAGAAATTCAAAAAAAATATGCAAAAAATTAAAAAAAATTGCAAAAAAGACTTCCTTTTACGGTTTTATTGTGTTATAATAAAATATCACTTTATGGATTGATATAATTATATACCAAATCCAACTGAATCCTGTAATGAAAAAGAATAGATATGGAGGAAGACCATGCGTACCACAGAAATCAAAGAACTTTACAAAACACACACAACGTTAGACAATCAGGAAGTATTTGTTACCGGTTGGGTTAGAACCATCCGTGATTCCAAAGCATTCGGCTTTATCGAATTAAACGACGGCACATTTTTTAAGAACATTCAGATTGTGTTCAGCCAGGAAAAGCTGAATAACTATGCTGAAATTGCTGCACTGAATGTTGGCGCTGCGTTAAGAGTGAGAGGGATTCTGCTAGAAACTCCGGAATCCAAACAGCCTTTTGAAATTCAGGCAGAAGAAATCGTAATCGAAGGAACCTCCACTCCCGATTATCCTTTGCAGAAAAAACGGCACAGTGTGGAATACCTCCGTCAGATTGCTCATCTTCGTCCCCGTTCCAATTTGTTCTCTGCAGTATTTCGGATCCGTTCCATGGTTGCATTTGCAATTCATCAGTTCTTTAACGAACGTGGCTTTGTGTATGTGCATACTCCCATCATCACCGGCAGTGACTGTGAAGGTGCAGGAGAAATGTTCAGAGTAACCACTCTGGATTTAAACAATTTACCGATGAAAGACGGCAAAGTGGATTTTTCCGAAGACTTTTTCGGTAAATCCACCAACTTAACCGTTTCCGGTCAGTTGAATGTGGAAACTTATGCAATGGCATTTAAGAAGGTGTATACCTTCGGTCCCACCTTCCGTGCAGAAAACTCCAATACCAGCCGTCACGCAGCAGAATTTTGGATGATTGAGCCTGAAATTGCTTTTGCAGATTTAAATGACGATATGGAATTGGCAGAAGCAATGCTCAAATACATTATCCGCTACGTTTTAGAAAATGCTCCTGAAGAAATGGAATTTTTCAATAACTTCGTGGATAAAACCCTTTTAGAACGTCTGAACTTTGTGGCAAACTCTGATTTTGGCAGAGTGACTTATACCGAAGCAGTTGAAATTTTGGAAAACTGCGGTGAAAAATTTGAATATCCCGTAAAATGGGGAATTGACTTACAGACCGAACACGAACGTTATTTAACCGAAACCGTGTTCAAAAAACCCATTTTCGTTACCGATTATCCCAAGGATATCAAAGCATTCTATATGCGCTTAAATGATGACGGTAAAACCGTTGCGGCGATGGATTGCTTAGTTCCCGGCGTTGGTGAAATTATCGGTGGAAGCCAGAGAGAAGAAAGAATGGATGTTCTTTTAGACCGTATGAAAGAAATGGGCTTAAACGAAGAGGACTACGGTTTCTATCTGGATTTAAGAAAATACGGTTCCAACAAACACGCAGGGTACGGTCTGGGCTTTGAACGTGCCATTATGTATATCACCGGAATGTCCAACATCCGTGATGTGCTTCCGTTCCCCAGAACAGTAGGAACTGCCGAATTTTAAAAAACGTTACCACAGTTCGTCAGGAAGGATGAAAAACGATGCAATTTCTTGGATTTATTCTGTTTGCAATTGTTGTGTTTTATTTATTTAAAAAGAGGTCTCTCATCCCTTATCGAAAGGGTGTGCAAGAGGTTCTCTCCGGAGATACCACAGTGGGAATGGAGCAACTGAGAAAAGCTTATCGGCAAGGGTTGACCCCTGCTCAAAAGATTCAAGTTGCTTACGCTGAGTTGAAATTTGGGGAAGAACGGGAAGCCAAAAAAATACTGAATCTTTTGCTCATGGATTCCAAAGCGAAGCCGGCAGTAAAAGGGCAGGCTAGATGCATGATGGCAATTATTGCTTTGCAGAACAAAGAGATTATAGAAGCCAAAGAAATTTTAGAAGCCATTAAAGAAAGTGGCTATGTCAACAGTAATTTCTATGCGACCTACGGATATATGGCAATCCTTACGGAGGATGCCGAGTATGCCGAAAAGGTAAATGAAGAAGCTTATCAGTACAATCCGGATCATACCGTGATATGTGATAACTACGGATTATACCTTTTCCGAAAAGGGGATTATGACAAAGCGAAAGCAATTTATTCTGCTTTGATTGAGAAGAACCCCAATTTTCCGGAAGCGTATTATAATTACGCCTGTGTTTTAGAAAAAACAGGAGAATATGACAAAGCAATTGAAATGCTCAACGAATCTTTGAATCAGGATTTCTCCGGTGTGACTACCATCCGCAGAGGTGCGGTAGAGGCATATCTCCAGAGTTTAAAGAATCAAGTGGCAAAAGAACAATAGAAAGGATATTTAGCGGGAGTCAGGTTATGAAAATTTTCAGAATTTATGCAGAAAAAAAAGATGGATTTGATATTGCTGCAAAATCTTGTTGCAAAGATTTAAGAGATAATTTGAATATCAAGGAACTTACCAAGGTTCGTATGTTGGTTCGTTATGATATTTGCGGCATTACCAAAGAAGAATACGAAAAAGCAAAGTATGTTATCTTCTCTGAACCGATGCAGGATGATGTATACGATGAATGTGTAGATTTAGGTGATGCAAAAACATTTGTGACGGAGTATCTTCCCGGTCAGTATGATCAGCGGGCAGACTCTGCAGCACAGTGTGTGCAGGTTATTACCGGAAAAGAACGTCCTGTTGTGAAAACTGCAACCGTGTATGCTTTTTTGGGTGATGTTTCCGACGAAAAGCTGGAAGAAATCAAAAAATATTTGATCAACCCCGTGGAAGCAAGAGAAGCAAAAGCCGAAAAACCTACCAGCTTGATTGATGCAGTTACCGAACCTGATGATGTTGCCGTAATTGACGGATTTATTTCTGCAGATGAATCCGTTTTAAAGCAGATGCTTGCTGACTACGGCTTCGCTATGGACTTTGACGATATTTCTTTCTGCCAGAAGTATTTTAAAGAGGAAGAACAAAGAGATCCGTCTCTTACCGAGCTTCGTATGATTGATACCTACTGGTCTGATCATTGTCGTCATACCACTTTTGCAACTCATCTGACGGATATCCAGGTAGAAGATGAATTGGTAAACGAAGTTTACAAAGACTACTGCAATGCCAGAATTTCTTTAGAAAGAACTGAAAAACCCATTTGCTTAATGGATATTGCCACCATTGCGGCAAAAGAATTGAAAAAAATGGGTTATCTCACCAACCTGGATGAATCGGAAGAAATCAATGCTTGTTCTATTGAGGTAGAAGCGGAAGTGAACGGCAAAAAAGAAGCCTACCTCATTATGTTTAAAAACGAAACCCATAACCATCCCACCGAAATTGAACCCTTCGGCGGTGCGGCAACTTGTTTGGGCGGTGCAATCCGTGACCCGCTTTCCGGCCGTTCCTATGTGTATCAGGCAATGCGTATTACCGGTAGCGGTGACCCGAGAAAATCCTTAAAAGAAACTCTGCCCGGAAAACTGCCGCAGAGAAAAATTTCCAAAGTGGCAGCCAAAGGTTACAGTTCCTACGGTAATCAGATTGGTCTGGCAACTGGTTTGGTACGAGAAGTCTATGACGAAGGTTATGTTGCAAAACGTTTGGAAATCGGTGCCGTAGTTGGCGCTGTTCCCAAAGCTAATGTGGTAAGAGAACGCCCCCAGCCGGGTGATAAAATTATTCTGCTTGGCGGCAGAACCGGTCGTGACGGTTGCGGAGGTGCAACCGGTTCCTCCAAAGCACACACAATGGAATCTTTGGAAACCTGCGGTGCAGAAGTGCAGAAAGGGAATCCACCGGAAGAACGCAAAATCCAGCGTCTGATGAGAAAGAAAGAAGTTACCACCCTAATCAAACGCTGTAATGACTTTGGTGCAGGCGGTGTGTCTGTTGCCATTGGCGAACTTTGTGACGGTCTGGTAATTCAGTTAGACAAAGTTCCTAAAAAATATGAAGGCTTAGACGGAACCGAATTGGCAATTTCTGAGTCTCAGGAACGTATGGCAGTTGTGGTAGCGGCAAAAGATGCTGATAAGTTCATCGCTTATGCTAACGAAGAAAACTTAGAAGCTACCTTAGTTGCCGATGTTACCGACACCAACCGTCTGGAAATGTTCTGGAGAGGTAAAAAAATTGTAAATCTGTCCCGAACCTTCTTAAATTCCAACGGTGCTTCCAAACAGGCGAAGGTCACCGTTCCCAAAATTGAACTGAAAAATGCGTTATGTGGAGAATTTTCCGACCTTACGGAAATGTTATCCGACTTAAATATCTGCTCTCAGAAGGGCTTAATTGAAAACTTTGACTCCACTATCGGTGCGGCAACTGTGCTGATGCCTTTTGGCGGAAAATATGAATTGACTCCCGAAGATGTTATGGCGGCAAAAATTCCTGTTGAATATGGTGATACCACCACTGCCACCGTCATGAGCTACGGTTACAATTCCAAACTGTCATCCGTATCCACCTTCCACGGTGCATACTATGCAGTGATTGAATCTGTTGCAAGAATTATTGCAGCAGGTGCAAAACTTTCCGATACCTATTTAACCTTCCAGGAATATTTTGAACGTTTAAGAGAAGAACCCACTCGTTGGGGCAAACCTTTTGCAGCACTGCTTGGTGCATACCATGCACAAAAATTGCTGAAAATTGCTGCAATTGGTGGTAAGGACTCTATGTCCGGTTCCTTTAACGATATGGATGTTCCACCCACCTTGGTTTCCTTTGCAATCGCTCCGGTTTCTACCAAACACATTATTTCCCGGGAAATGAAGCAGAACACCTCCAAGGTATATCTGTTAGAAACTCCTGTTTTGGAAAACGGTTTACTGGATATTGATAAATTCATAGAAAATATCCATTGGTTAGAAGAAAACTTAGCAAACGGTACCGTAATTTCTGCATCTGCAGTCTCTTACGGCGGTATTGCAGAAGCAGTTACCAAAATGGTACTTGGTAACCGTATCGGTTTTGCATTCTCTAAAAATGACGGTTTATTTGATAAAAAATACGGTTCTTTCGTGGTAGAAACCCAACAAGAACTGGATTTAGAATTGGTTGGTACTACCAACGTTTCTGAAACAATTTCTATGGCAGGCAAAGAATACTCGTTAGCTGACTTGTCCGATACCTTTGAAAAACCTTTAGCAAAAGTTTATCCGCCTTATGCAGACGAAATTTCCGGCGACATTGCAGACTGCGAATACCAAACTGCAAATATCGTGACTTCTTCTGTGAAAGTGGCAAAACCCAAGGTATTGATTCCTGTGTTCCCAGGCTCCAACTGTGAATATGATTCTGCAAGACGGTTTGAAAAAGCAGGCGCAGAACCGGAAATTATGGTATTTAAAAACCTGACAGTTTCTATGTTGGAAGAATCCGTGGAAGCGATGGCAAATGCTATCGAAAAATCGCAGATTATGATGATTCCCGGCGGATTCTCCGGCGGGGATGAACCGGACGGAAGCGGTAAATTCATTTCCGCAGTACTGCGTAACCCGAAAATCAAAGATGCTATCAACAAACTTCTGTATCAGAGAGACGGCTTGATGTTGGGTATTTGTAACGGCTTCCAGGCATTAATTAAATTAGGTCTGGTTCCCTATGGTGATATTTTAGAACCCAACGAAAACTGGCCAACTCTGACCTTTAACACCATTCCTCGCCATATTTCGACTATGGTAGACGTCAAAGTAGCATCCAATCTGTCTCCCTGGTTAGCCAATACCAAGGTAGGAGATGTGTATAAAACTGCAATTTCCCATGGGGAAGGCAGATTTACCGCACCCAAAGCTGTTTTGGATGAACTCATCAAAAACGGTCAGGTTGCAACCCAGTATGTGGATCCCAACGGAAACCCCACTTATGATCCCAGATATAATCCCAACGGTTCTCTCTGCTCCATTGAAGGGATTACCTCCAAAGACGGCAGAATCTTCGGTAAAATGGGTCACTCTGAACGTATTGCTGACAGCCTTTATAAAAACATCGACGGCTCTTTTGATATGAAACTCTTTGAATCCGGTGTGGCTTACTTCAAATAAATGAGGTCTTTATGATGACTGATTATCAGAAAGCAGCTGCTTTCTTACAGAAAAAAATAAACGGAGTCTACGATACCTGCGTGGTATTAGGCTCCGGCTACGGCAATTTAATCGACAAATTGCCCAATAAACTGACAATATCCTACGGGGATATTCCCGGTTTTCCCGTTTCTACGGTACCGGGACACCGTGGAGAAATGGTCTTCGCTCAACTGGACGGAAAAAACGTGATTTTTATGTCCGGTCGGTTTCACTTTTATGAAGGCTACACCATGAGGGAAGCAACCTTTTATGTGCGAGTGTTAAAACTCCTCGGGGTAAACAATTTAATTCTCACAAACGCTGCAGGTGGCATCAATCCCAAGTTTCACCCGGGAGATTTGGTGGTTATTTCTGACCATATCAAACTGGGACTGCAAAGTCCTTTGTTTGGTCCCAATGAGGATTCCTTCGGACCCCGTTTTCATGATATGTCTTGTGCGTATTCCAAAGAATTGCGGAGCCGTTGTGAAGAAGCTTTCCAAAAGCTTGGTATCACCTATCAGACCGGTGTATACGCCATGATGGGCGGCCCTCAGTTTGAAACTCCAGCGGAAATTCGTGCTCTTGGTATTTTAGGTGCCGACATGGTGGGAATGTCTACCGTTCCGGAAGTGATTGTTGCCAATCATTGCGGAATGAAGGTTTTGGGTATTTCTTTAATTTCCAATCTTGCAGCGGGAATTTCCAAGGTACCTCTGTCTCATGAGGAAGTCATGGAAGAGGGAAGAAAAGCTACTGAAATTTTTTGGAAGGTGCTAACAGAATTGATGCACCTGATCTAAGAACAAAAAAGGAAAAGAATTATGAATGATTTTGTTTTAAGCGGTCAGAAAAAAATAGCATGGGCAAAACGGTTTATGCCCGTGCTCACAGAAATTGAAAAGGATTTTGTGGAAAAACAGGTGTTTTCCGGACTGAAAATCACAGTTTGTATTCACTTAGAAGCCAAAACAGCTTGTTTTGTGAAAATGCTTAAAAATGCAGGTGCTTGTGTGACAGCCACCGGTTGCAATCCGTTGTCCACTCAGGATGATGTGTGTGAAGCACTTCGTGCTGACGGGATCCGTGTCTGTGCAAAACACGGTGTTTCTATGGAAGAATACCAGCGCCATCTGGAAGAATCCTTATCCGACGGACCCGATTTGATTTTGGATGACGGCGGTGATTTAACCGACATTATTCACCATAAAATGCCTCATCTTGCCGACAAACTAATTGGTGGAACCGAAGAAACTACTACCGGAGTAAACCGCTTAAAAAATTTAGCTCAGAAAAACGAAATCAAATATCCCATTATTGCAGCAAACGATGCAATGATGAAATTTTTATTTGATAACCGATACGGTACCGGTCAATCTGTTTGGGACGGTATCAACCGCACAACCAATCTGGTGGTTGCAGGCAAAACCGTTGTGATTGCTGGCTATGGCTGGTGTGGACGAGGTGCAGCACTGCGTGCGAAAGGATTGGGCGCAAAAGTGATTATCACCGAAATTGATGAAATTAAAGCCATTGAAGCGGTAATGGATGGTCATACTGTGATGAAAATGGACGATGCTGCAAAGTTGGGTGATATTTTCGTGACCTTAACCGGTTGTAAGGATGTTATTACCAAACGGCATTTCCAAGTGATGAAAAACGGTGCCGTGTTAGCCAATGCAGGACATTTTGACGTGGAAATCAATAAGGGGGATTTACTTTCCTTAAGCAAATCTTGCGAAGAAACCCGTCAGAATATTGAAACTTATACACTACAAAACGGTAACGAAATCCATTTACTTGCAGAAGGCAGACTGGTAAATTTAGCAGCAGGGGACGGACATCCTGCTGAAATTATGGATATGAGTTTTTCGGTGCAGGCATTGGCATTACAGTTCCTAAAAGAGCATAAAAATGAACTGATGCCCGGCATGCATTATCTGCCGGAAGAGATTAACCGTAAGATTGCAACCATTAAGTTGCAGGCTTTAGGGGCCGGACTTGATCAGCTGACTCCAGAACAGAAAAGTTATTATTTTTGTGAATAAAATCTGTAAATAAATTCGAGGGATTGTTTTATGAAAAATTTCTTCACCACAAAAAATATTGTGATCACAGGGATTGCTCTGTTTGTGGTTCTTTTACTGTTATTGATTGTTCCCCCTGTATGTGATGCATATTTTTCCAGTGCCGTCAACACAGGAGTGAATTTTCAGGGAACACATATTGGCGGTAAAGATGCAACGGAAGTTGCCATCATGTTGGATCAACTGATTGCAGAACCTAAGCAAACTACCGTTAAAGTTGCCGATCAGACGATTTCTTTAGATTTAAATTCTGCAGGGTTCTCCATTGATAAAGAACAGACTTTGGCAGAAATTATGGCTTTGGGAAAACATAATTTTTTGGATTCTCTTTTATGTCGTTGGCAAGGATGGAATGCCCCGATTTGCTATCAGCCGGATACCGAAATGTTTACTACCGTGACGGAAGCTTTGCTGCAGCAGGCAGGACTTACAGAACAGCGTTTTGATTACACCATTAACGGTGATCAGGCAGAGATTGTCATTCGTCCTGATACCGAAACATATGCAATTGAGACTCTTTATCAAGAAATTCTCGCTGATTATCCCAATGTGAAAGCAGAGTATGCTTTGTCAAAAGATGCGATTACACCGATTACTGCTCAAGAAATTGCTCAGATTATCAATATTCCCGTGATGGATGCCCGCATTGATGAAAAGGACGGCAAAAAAGTAGTTGTTCCGCATCAGGTTGGTGTATCTGTGGAAGAGGAATCTTTAGCAGAAGTGCTAAAAAGCGGAGAACTGGAATTTTCGGTTCCTGTTACCGTGTTAAAACCGGAAGTGTATACCGACGATTTATCCACCGATGCTTTCCCGAATCGTCTGGCGACTTATTCCACCAATTATAAGGAATGGGAAACTTCCCGTACCTCCAATGTAAAACTGGCAGCACAGAAGGTAAACGGCACTGTGTTAAACAGCGGTGACATTTTCTCCTTTAACCAGGTTGTGGGAAAACGTTCTTATGAAAACGGTTTTAAAGATGCTAAAATCTTTTTGGCAGACAAAGTGGTTGACGGTACCGGCGGTGGAATTTGTCAGGTTTCTTCCACCATTTATCCTGCCGTGTTATATAGTGACTTAAAAATTGTGGAACGAAGAAACCATAACTTCGTGGTGTCCTATGCCAAATCCGGTATTGATGCTACGGTGGTATACGGTTCCATTGACTTTAAATTCCAGAACAGTCTGCAAAACCCCATTAAAATTAAAGCATTTGCCTCCAACGGCGTGATGACTGTAGAAATTTGGGGAACCAAAGAAAACAACAATACCGTGGAATTAACGACAGAGTATTTAGGCTCTTATGCACGCGGTGTGAAATATGAATATAACGAAAATTTAGCACCCGGAGAAGAAGTGGTTACTCAGGCCGGTTATGACGGTTTGAAGGTGCGTGCATACCGCATTGTTAAAGATGAAAACGGCACCGTCTTACGTACTGACAACTTAGGTGTTTCCAATTATGTTCCTTTGGCAAAAACCATTGAAACTTCCGACTTGGGTCTGGTTGAAACCGGTATTCCCACGGAAAATCCCGAAGAAAATCCGGAAGCAACACCATCACCAGCACCGGGCGAAGGAGAGACTGGGGAAGCTACCGAAAGCACTCCCACACCTGCTCCTACCGAAGAAGTGACACCTACTCCGGATCCCATTTCTCAAGCAACTCCGGATGTTACCCCGATTCCTGAAGCTACCGCAGAACCAACGCAAGAACCTATTCCGGAAGTGACGATTCCACCTCAGGAAACTCCCTCTGGAGAAGTTGACTCGGAACCGGCAGCATCGTTTTAGATTGATTGAACCTAAGGAGGTTATTGCAACATGGCACGAACATTTCGAGGAGGCTTTCATCCCGAAGAACACAAAGATATTACAGCAGGAAGAACGATTATCGTTATGGATGCTCCCGGCACAGTGGTTATCCCGATGTCACAGCATATCGGTGCACCTTGCAGTCCGCTTGTGAAAGTTGGCGACGAGGTGCAAATCGGACAAAAAATCGGGGAACCTCAGGGGTTTGTATCCGTTCCGGTGCATGCTTCTGTTTCCGGTAAGGTTATTGCGGTTGAAGAACGTCCGCATACAGGATTGGGAAAATGCCTATCTGTTGTAATTGAAAACGATTTTTCTGATACTGTTTCAGAAACAGTAATTCCGAAAAATCCGGATAAAATGACAGCAAAAGAATTAGTGGATGCGATTAAAGAAGCAGGCATTGTCGGAATGGGCGGTGCCACATTCCCAACGCACATTAAACTTTCTCCGCCGGAAGGGAAAAAGGCGGACTGCGTGATCTTAAACGGTGCGGAATGTGAACCCTTTTTAACAGCAGACCACCGTGTGATGCTGGAGAATCCCGATGATATCATTGACGGCTTAAAAATTATGATGAAGATTCTGGATGTGCATCGCGGTTATATTGCCATTGAAGATAACAAAAAAGACGCTTTTCGTCTGATGAAAGATAAATGTATGGCAGAACCTGAAATTGAAGCAGTTCTGGTAAAAACAAAATATCCCCAGGGCTGTGAAAAACAGTTGATTGATTCCGTATTAAAACGGGAAGTTAAATCAGGTCAGCTTCCCATTGATGCAGGTGTGGTGGTGCAAAATGTGGCATCTGCTGCCGAAATATCCACAGCGATTCGTACCGGTATGCCACTGGTGAAACGAGTTGTTACCGTATCGGGAAGCGGTTGTCAGAATCCTCAGAATCTCTTGGTTCGGATCGGTACACCGCTATCCGCTTTGGCAGAATATACTGGCATTACCGACGGTATTAAAAAGGTGTTGGCTGGCGGACCGATGATGGGTGCTGCACAGTATACCTTGGATGCTCCGGCTATTAAGGGAACATCCGGATTGTTGTTCTTTACAGACCGGGAGTACCGTCATTATGAACCGAAAGATTGCCTCAAATGTGGAAGATGCGTGCAACATTGCCCCATGAGACTGATGCCTCTGATGATTATGGCTCATGCAGAACTGAATAATTTGGACCAGGCTGTTCGCTATGGTTTAAAGGACTGTATGGAATGCGGAACCTGCAGTTATATCTGTCCTTCCAGAAGACATCTGGTTCAGACATTTAAAATTGCAAAGGCTAATCTTCCGAGAAACTAATGGTTTTTGTATTGACTGTGTAGAAAGGATCGTAAAATTGCCTTCTGGCATTGGGTGAATTATATGAATGAAAAACTGATTGTATCCACTTCACCGCACATCCAAACCAATTTTGGCATTGGAAAAATTATGGGGAATGTGCTGATTGCTTTGTTGCCTGCAGTTGTAGCAGCAACTTGGATTTTTGGCATCAGAGCCTTGGTGTTGATTGCTATTTCCGTGTGCTCTGCTGTGTTGTTTGAGCATTTATGGTGTATTCTTTTTCAAAAACAAACCACTATTTTTGACGGTAGTGCTGCCATTACCGGTATGCTTCTGGCATTGACTTTGCCGGTTGGTGTTCCTTGGTATATCCCCGTTGTGGGAAGCTTATTTGCCATCATTGTGGCAAAGTGTTTGTTTGGCGGACTTGGTAATAATTTTATCAATCCTGCTTTAGCAGGCCGTGCTTTCTTGTTAGCTTCTTATTCTTTGCCTATGACAACCTGGGCAAAACCCTTCTATTACCAGATTGGATCTGTGGATGCCGTAACCGGTGCCACTCCGTTAAAACTGGCAAAAGCCGGTGAACCGATTTCTTTAACCTACCAGGATATGCTCATCGGTAACATGGGCGGTTCTATGGGTGAAGTTTGTGCCATCGCTTTGATTATCGGATTCATCTATCTTTGCGCAAGAAAAATTATAAAACCCCATGCAACCATCTCTTATGTTGCAACAGTTGCTTTGTTAGGCTGGTTCTTTGGTTATCAAGGATTGATGACAGGGGATCCTGTTGCTTCCGTATTAACCGGTGGCGTATTATTGGGTGCTATCTTTATGATTACCGATTATACCACTTCTCCCACTACGGGACTTGGCAATGTAATTGCCGGTATTTTAGCAGGCGCTCTAACCATTTTTATCCGTGTGAAAGGCGGCTATCCGGAAGGTGTTTGCTATTCCATTTTATTTGTCAATATTTTGGCTCCTCAGATTGATAAATTAATTCTTCCCAAAAAATACGGTGCGTAAAGGAGGCATGTTGCAAATGAAAAAACAAGATAACATCATCGTTTTGGCAATAAAACTGTTTGCAATATGCTTGGTGATTGCACTTGGTTTATCGGCACTAAACTATGTCACTGCACCGATTATTGCAGAACTGACGGAAACCAAAAAAGCAGAAGCAATGCAGTCCGTTTTGCCGGATTGTGAACTGGAAAAGCACAGTGATTCTGTGTATATTGGAAAAGAAAACGGTGAAATCAAAGGGTATGCCGTGAATGTCATCACCAAAGAAGGTTACGGCGGTGACATTGAGTTGATTGTGGGGTTTGACGCTGATTTTAATATCACCGGTGTGGAATACATTTCCATGTCGGAAACACCGGGACTTGGTACCCGTGCCAAGGAAGAACCCTTTGCATCTCAGTTTAACGGCAAGCCTGCAAGAGAATTTTCTGACATTCAGGCAATTACCGGTGCCACCGTTACCTCAAAAGCTGTAAACGGTGCAATTAATCAGGCTTCGGATTTAGCAAAAGAAGCAAAAGAAGCAAAAGAAGCAGGGGAGGTAACAGAATAATGAAAGCGTTTTTTAAGAAAATGTTTCAGGAAAACCCTGTGTTTGTATTGCTGCTTGGCATGTGTCCTACTTTAGGTACCTCCACCTCCGTAATTAACGGATTGGGAATGGGCTTATCTGCCACTTTGGTTCTGATTTGCTCCAATTTCTTTATTTCTGTTTTAAGAAAATTTATTCCCGATAAAATCAGAATTGCGTCTTATATTGTAATTATTGCAGGTTTTGTAACTGCTGTAGAAATGGCATTAAAAGCATATTTACCGGATATTTCCGCATCGCTTGGTGTGTTTATTCCGTTGATTGTGGTAAACTGTATCATTTTGGCAAGAGCGGAAAGCTTTGCTTCTAAAAACACCCCCGGTAAGTCTGCGATGGACGGACTTTGCATGGGACTTGGCTTTACGGTAGCTCTGGTGATTTTGTCGGCAATCCGTGAATTGTTAGGAAACGGTTCCTTGGCAGGAATTTCCATCTTTGGAGCAAATTATCCCAAAGCGATTATGATGATTCTGCCACCGGGTGGATTTATCGTGTTGGGTGTTGTGTTAGGTGTGATTCAAGCAATGAGAACGAAGGGAGGCACCAAAAATGGTTGATGTTGGCAAGCTGTTTTCGATTTTAATTACCACGCTTTTGGTGGAGAACTTTGTTTTAGTAAAATTTTTGGGATGCTGTCCCTTTTTAGGCGTATCCAAAAAAACCAGCACCGCTTTAGCTATGGGGATGGCGGTTACCTTTGTTATGGCGCTTGCCAGTGCGATGACATGGTTGGTAAACACTTACATTTTAATTCCTTTTGAATTAGAATATTTGCAGACGATTGCATTTATCCTTGTGATTGCAGCGTTGGTTCAGATTGTGGAAATGGCAATTATGAAGTTAAGTCCTCCGCTGTATGCATCCTTGGGGATTTACCTGCCGTTAATTACCACCAACTGTGCAGTGCTGGGTGTTGCAATTTTAAATGTTCAGAAAAACTACGGTTTTTTAGAAAGTCTGGTATCCGGGATTGCAGCAGCATTAAGCTTTACCTTGGCGATTTGGCTGTTTGCCGGAGTTAGAGAACGCCTAGAAAACTCCAATATTCCTTCCTTTATGAAAGGAATGCCGATTGCTTTGGTATCCGCAGGATTGATTGCAATGGCGTTTTTAGGATTTGCAGGTATGAAACTGTAGACGAAAGGAAATAGATTATGACAAATATTTTAAATGCAACCATTGCAATTTCGGCTATGGGCCTGATTTTTGGCGCATTGCTCGGGTTGGCTGCCAAGCTTTTTCATGTGGAACAAGATGAAAAACTACCGCTCATTACTGAAGCACTTCCCGGTGCAAACTGTGGCGGATGCGGTTATGCGGGATGTTCGCAGTGTGCAGCTGCCATTCTTTCGGGTGAAGCTAAGACAAATGTTTGTCCGGTTGGTGGAAAAACCACAGCAGATGCAATCTCCAAAATTTTAGGAGTCGCAGCAGAAGGCTTTGAGAAAAAAGCTGCCTTTGTCCGTTGTGAAGGTTGTACCGACGTTGCAGAAACCAAATTCCAGTATGACGGCATTTTAGACTGTGCGTCTGCTGCTCGTATGATTGGAGGAGGCTATAAGGCTTGCAGTAACGGTTGCTTAGGACTTGGCTCCTGCGTGAAAGTTTGTAATTTTGGAGCAATCAGTATTAAAAACGGAATTGCTGTGGTAGATTTCCAGAAATGTACCGCTTGCGGACAGTGTGTTAAGGCCTGCCCCAAACAGCTCATTACCATTATTTCAGAAAAAGATAAATATGTGGTAAAATGCAGAAACACCGATAAGGGTGCTTTGGTAAGAGCTGAATGTAAAGCCGGCTGTATCGGTTGTTCTTTGTGCGAAAAGAACTGTCCCAATGAGGCGGTGAAAGTGGATCATTATCTGGCAACCGTTGACCCCGAAAAATGTATTGGTTGCGGGATCTGTTTAGAAAAATGTCCCAAGAAAATTATTAAAAAAGTGACGTTATAAGAAAGATTATAAAAGGAAGGAATTTTCGATTCTTCTATGAAACAAAATATCAAGAATTTGCTTTTTTCAGAATTAGAAGAATATTTTTTAAAAAAATACCACCAGAAGTTTCGAGCTAAACAGGTTTTTAAATGGCTCTCTCTGGGGGTTACTTCCTTTGAAGAAATGACGGATATATCCAAGAAAATGGCGGCGGAGCTTTCAGAAGATTTTTATATTTCCAATCTGAAAGTGGTAAAAAAAGAGGTTTCAAAAGACGGCACCGTTAAATTTCTATACGAACTGGAAGACGGCAACACTATTGAAAGTGTGTTAATGGATTATAAACACGGGTATAGCATCTGTATTTCTACCCAGGTAGGATGCAATATGGGGTGTACCTTCTGTGCCTCCACCGTGGGCGGTAAGGTGCGGGATCTGGAGGCAGGCGAAATTTTAGACCAGGTTCTTTTTACCGCAAAAGGAGAGGGAAAACGGATTTCCAATATCGTGTTAATGGGAATCGGCGAGCCTCTTGATAATTATGAGAATGTGCTTCGCTTTTTAAAAAATGTGAATGACGAGCATGGCATCAATATCGGTTATCGGCACATTTCTTTGTCCACTTGCGGATTGGTCGACGGAATTAACCGTCTGGCAGAGGAGAATATTCCCTTGACCTTGTCAATTTCTCTTCATGCCCCAAACGACAGCATCAGAAATCAAACCATGCCGGTTTCCCGCCGTTATCCATATGGTGAACTTTTAAAATCTGTCAAAGCTTATGTGAAAAAAACAGGAAGACGTGTTTCCTTTGAATATACGTTGATTAAAGATGTGAATGATAAGCCCGAACATGCAAAAGAACTGATTATGCATTTAAAAGGGATGCTATGCCATGTGAATCTGATTCCGGTAAATCCGGCACGAGGCAGTATGTCTCCCTCGGAAAAGAACAGGATTTTGCAGTTTCAGCAAATGCTGATAGCTGGTGGCTTAAATGCCACGGTAAGACGGACCTTAGGTACCGATATTAACGCTGCCTGCGGTCAGTTAAGACGGGCAGAGACCCAGCGAAAGGAAGGTGAGTTACAGTGATACACGGTATGACAGACGTTGGAAAAAAACGTGAATTGAATGAAGACAGTTTTTATTTTGAATCCGGTAAAAAAGGATTTATGATGATTGTTTCAGATGGAATGGGCGGTCACAATGCAGGTGAAATTGCCAGTGATATGGCGGTGAAAGCAATTTCGGAATATGCAAAAAAGCATGATATTTTTCTTGATCCGGAAGTTTCGCTGCGTCAGGCAGTATCTTATGCTAATAAAAAAATCTATACGGCAGCCTGCAAAAAGGCATCTCTTCGGGGAATGGGAGCAACATTGGTTGTAGCAGTTGGAACTTCCAAAAAAATGTGTATTGCCAATGTTGGAGATTCCAGAGCTTACCTGATTTCCAAAGAGAAAATTCAGCAAGTCACAAAAGATCATTCCTATGTGTATGAATTACAAAAAAACGGAGTTATCACTCCTGAGGAAGCAAAAATTCATCCTCGCAGAAATGAAATTCTAAAGGCACTTGGCATTGCACCTGAGGTTTATCCGGATATTTTCTTTCTGGACACAGAGAAAACAGACAAGCTTCTCTTGTGCACTGATGGGCTTACCGGCCATGTTTCAGATGAAGAAATCCATGCCATTGTCAATCGCTACAGCCGCAGGGCTGCAGTGGAATCATTAATTAAACTTGCGAATGATTATGGCGGTTCAGACAATATCACAGTTGTGCTTCGGTAATACGGATCAGAAATCAAAATAAGGAGATATTTTATTATGATTGGAAAAATTCTGGGCGGACGATATGAGCTTTTGGAATTAATCGGTGTAGGGGGAATGTCCCGGGTATATAAGGCAAAATGCAATCTCTTAAACCGTTATGTTGCTGTTAAAATTTTAAAAGAAGAATATAACGAAGATAAAGAATTTATCAAACGTTTTTATATTGAATCACAGGCGGCTGCATCTTTGTCCAGTCCGCATATTGTGTCTATTTATGATGTGGGGGATGAAGAAAACCTTCATTACATTGTAATGGAATATGTGGAAGGTGTTACCTTAAAAGACGTGATCAAAGAGAACGGCGTGTTAGCGTGGAATGTGGCATTGAACTTTTCTATGCAGATTCTTGCGGCTTTAGAATGTGCTCACAAGAATGGAATTGTGCATCGGGATATTAAGCCACATAATATGATTGTTACCGAAGACGGTGTGTTAAAGGTGACCGACTTTGGAATTGCCAGAGCCGTTAATAGCAACGAAACTAAGAAGATTGATACCGACGTAATCGGTTCTGTGCATTATATTTCACCCGAACAGGCAAAAGGCATTATGATTGATGCCAGATGTGATTTGTATTCTTTGGGTGTTGTGATGTATGAAATGCTCACCGGAAAGTTGCCTTATGACGGCGAAAATCCTGTGTCTGTTGCTTTAATGCACATCAGTTCAGAACCCATTTCTATTAAAGAACTGAATTTGTCTGTTCCCAATGAATTGGTTCGGATTGTAACCAAGTCTATGCAACGGGATGTTTTAAACCGTTACCAGAATGCCAGAGAAATGACAGGCGATCTGATGGAATTTAAAAAGGTGGAAAACCTCACCACCAAGGAAAATGAAGATGCCGTTGCTGCAGAAATTATAGCACTGGTCAAAAATGCTAAGCAAGATGAAATTCCTGCTGAAGTGATTCCGACACAAACAGTCGAACGCTCTGAAATGGAGCAAAAGGAAGTTGAAATTCCCGTTCGTATTGCTAAAAAGAAAGCTCAAATTAATGCAAAGCAAGAAAAAATTGCGATGTGGTCAGCTATTGGGTTATCCACCGCAATTGTAATTGCAATCGTATTTGTGATTTTAAAAATTCTGTTCCCCGGCTTTAATTTTGCATCAGTTTCTCAATCAAAAGAATACTTATTACCCAATGTTGTTGGACAGCATATTGATGCTGTGCGTCCGAAATTAGAAGCACAGGGATTAACCGTTATTGTAAACGAAGTGGAAGATGATTCCGAATCAGAAGGTATCATTTTACGACAGAAACCCAGTGGCAATATTCATGTGAAAGTGAGTAAAACCCAGGTTGAGTTGGATGTGGTTGCTTCCGACAGTGATAGCAATGAAAAAATTGAAGTGCCTGATGTTACAGATAAAGAATACCGTCAGGCAAAACAGGAATTGGAAAAAGCAGGATTTAAAGTTCGTATTATTGAAGAAGAGTCCGAAGAATCCGAAAAAGGCTATGTAATCCGTCAGAATCCCAGCGCAGAAAAGAAAGTTCCCAAAGGCAGCGAAGTAGTTCTTTATGTTGCCATTGAAGCGGAGGTGTCTGTGCCTGACTTTGTTGGTATGACTGAAACCGAAGCTACCAAAGCGGCTTCTGAGCTTGATTTAGTGGTCACATTTGTGGAAAAAGAAGGCACGGATGATGTGGGCAAAATTACCCAGCAATCTCCGCAGAAAGACACCAAAGTAGAACGCGGTTCTTCTGTTCGTTTAACCATGATTGTGGAAGCTTCTGAACCCAGTGCAACGCCTACTCCCACCCCGGTAGCTTCTTCCAAACAGTCCTTGACCATTGATTTACCGCAGGACCGTGACAGTGCTACTGTTGTAATCAAAAGAGACGGCAGTGAAGTTTACCGTCAGACTCATCAGACTTCTGAAAAACGTGTCACCGTTTCGGTAACCGGTAACGGTACCCAGAAGATTGAAATTACCATTGACGGACAGTTATTCTTTTCACAGAATGTAAAATTTAATTAATAACCGAACAATATCGTGTGGAAAAGAGGTGCAGGTGCAGGTTGAAAGGTTTGCTGACAAAGGGAATCGGCGGTTTTTACTATGTGGAAACCGAAAACGGTTGTTACGAATGCAAAGCAAGAGGAATTTTTCGGAAAAATGAAATCACCCCTACAGTTGGAGATCGGGTGGAAATTTCTGTGGTTTCTGAGGAACAGAAAAAAGGAAGTCTTACAGAAATCTATCCCAGAAAGAATTTGCTCATTCGTCCCAGTATTGCCAATGTGGACCACTTTATTATTGTAGCACCTGCAAAATCTCCTGATTTTGATACCTTTTTTGTAGACAAATTATTGGTATTTTGTGAGTTGTACCAAATTGAGCCATTGCTTGTGATCAATAAAACCGACCTTGAGAAAGGGGAGGAATACGGAGAACTGTATCAAAAAATCGGTTATCCTGTGATTTATACCAGCACCTTAAGTGGCGAGGGAATCTCTGAAATAAAGGCAAGTATTTCGGGCGGTATCAACGTGTTTGCAGGTTTTTCAGGAGCAGGGAAGTCCTCTCTGTTAAACCAACTCATTGACAACGCTGACCTTGCAACCGGAGAAATCAGTAAACTGACTAGAGGACGGCATACTACCCGTCACTCAGAATTGTTTCAGATTGCACCCGAAACTTATGTGGCGGATACACCCGGTTTTTCCTCTTTGGAAATTGATTTTGCCATTTCCAATCTGGATGAGTTGTTTCCGGAATTTTTGAATACTGTTTGCCAGTTTAAAGGCTGTTCTCACACCAAAGAAAAAGGGTGTGGAGTGCTGGAGGCGATAGAGAAAGGCGAAATTGCTCCCTCCAGATATCAAAGTTATTTACAAATACACGAAAAAATTAAAGATATAAAACCCTGGCATAAAAAGTAGAAAGGAGCATGGAGAATGATACAGGTTTCCCCATCGTTATTGGCAGCAGATTTTTCAAAGTTACAAGAAGAAATCAACTCGGTTCAAACAGCAGACTTTTTGCATCTGGATGTGATGGACGGGCATTTCGTTCCCAATTTAACTATGGGTCCTTGTGTGATTTCATCCATTCGTCCTCATTCTGATTTACGCTTTGATACCCATCTGATGATTGATAATCCCTTAAAATATATCGAACCTTTTGCAAAAGCAGGTTCCGATTATATTACTGTACATATGGAGCAACCGGATGATATTTCAGAATGTATTCGCCTGATTAAGAGCTTTGGCAAAAAGCCGGGTCTTGCAATCAGCCCGGACACTCCTGCTTCGGTTTTATCACCCTATCTGGATGACATCTCCATGATTACCGTGATGTCTGTTTATCCCGGCTTTGGCGGACAAAAATTTATTGAATCCACTTATGAAAAAGTGAAAGAAGTGAGCCGTATGATACAGGGAAAACATATTTTACTCTCTGTAGACGGGGGTGTGGATTTAACCAATGTTCGTGCTTTAGAGGTATCTGGAGTTACTATGGTGGTTGCCGGAAGCAGTGTGTTTGGCGCCAAAAACCGGGCAGAAACCATTCGTTTGCTACAAGGAGAATAATGTTTTGAATGTGTTAATTATAGCGGCAGGGGAGAATAAGAATCCCAAGCGCCTTTTGGAATATGCCAATGCCGCAGATTATATTATTTGTGCGGATGCAGGATATGACCATGCAAAAGCAGTAGGGATTGTGCCTGATATTTTAGTGGGTGATTTCGATTCCTTACAGGAAGAGCCAGCTGATTTTCTACGAAAAGTAAAACTGCCCGTGGAAAAAGACGAAACCGACACTTTATATGCTTTGCGGTTCGCTTTTTCCAAAGGTGCAACCAATGTGATTGTGTATGGCGGAATCGGCACTCGTTTTGATCATAGTTATGCCAATATTTGTTTGTTGCAACATGCTATGGTGCGGGATATTACCATGACGGTTACCGACGGTGAAACTGAGATTTATCTCACAGATTCCAATCTTACATTAAGCGGCAAAAAGGGGCAAACTGTTTCGGTTTATTCCTTTTCAGATATTTGTGAGGGCGTTAGCTTGCAAGGGTTTTATTATCCGCTGGAAAATGCCGTTTTAGAAAAATACGATATTATTGGAACCAGTAATATTGTCATAGAAGACGTGGCGAAAATTACAGTTTCCTCCGGAACATTACTGATTGTTTGTAACCAATCAAACTGATACCAATATAATGATAGTAGAACTATTGTTATATTGGTATTTTTTTATGAGAAAGAGGATGGAGGTGCCATCGGATGAAAAATTTTCGCGGATGTTTTTCTTTAAGCTGGGGATTGGTGCTTTCTGCCTTAGGGTTAGGAATCTTAATTGCATTGTCAGTTCCGTTGATCATTATTGTGATTATGTTATCTTGCATCCTGATAGGAGTAGGCTGTCTTTGGTCACTGTGCCGTCGGGGAAGAAAGTTTTAAAAAGAAAAGGAGAAGAACTTATGAAAATTGTTGTTTACCGTCCGCCGTCTTACTTAAAAGGATTTTTTCGATGGATTTTTCGGGTGAAAAAATGAGAAAAAAGGGTTGCCGTCTGGCAACCCTTTTTTCTTTCCTTTCTCTTTGGTATTTTTTTATCGGTTTTGGCTAAAATGGTAGGAAGAGGTGATTTTATGTTTGAAAAAAAATTTACCGAAAAGGCAGCAAATGTGCTAACCTATGCAGAACAACTTGCCAGAGATTTTTCACAAAGTTATTTGGGCAGTGAACATCTGTTGTACGGACTTTTGAAAGAAAAAAACGGTATTGCCTATCGTATTCTTTCGTCGAACGGATTAACAGAGCGAAATTTGTTGCAAAAAATCAGCGATATTTACGGTGTGCCGTCCTCCGTTTATTCCGGAAAAGTCACCTTTACGCCAAAAACAAAACAGATGATTGAACTGAGTTTTTTGGAAGCCAAAGAAATGGGACATAACTATATCGGCACCGAACATCTTTTATTGGCATTGTTGTCTTTGGAGGATTCCATAGCAGGAAGAATCCTTTTGCAACTAAAATTAAATCCCGAAAAAATGAAAACAGATATTTATGATATGGTGTCCGGAGGGATGCTTCCTCCCAGTTTGGGGGAAAAGACCAAAAACAGCCATACTTCGCGAAAATCAACTGTTGAAACACCGTTTTTAAACAGCGTTTCCAGAGATTTGACCAAAATGTGCCTGGAGGGAAATGTGGATCCGGTGATTGGCCGTGACAAGGAAATTGAACGGGTGATTCAGGTGCTTTGCCGTCGCAGTAAAAACAATCCTTGTTTAATTGGCGAACCGGGCGTTGGAAAAACAGCAATTATCGAAGGATTGGCACAAAAAATTGCCGACGGTGATATTCCCGATATCTTAAAAAACAAGCGAATTTTATCATTAGATATTTCTTCCGTTTTGGCAGGCACCAAATATCGCGGAGAATTTGAAGAACGGGTGAAAAAAGCAGTTGACGAGGCAAAGAAAAATGAAAATATTATCTTATTTATTGACGAAATTCATAACATTGTGGGAGCCGGTGCTGCTGAAGGCGCAATTGACGCAGCAAACATTTTAAAACCTTTTTTAAGTCGCGGAGAAATTCATCTGATTGGTGCTACCACCTTTGAAGAATACCGAAAGCACATCGAAAAAGATGCCGCATTAGAACGAAGATTTCAACCGGTGACGGTTTCGGAACCAACTGTTGAGGCCACTGTTCGTATGTTAGACGGTATTAAAGACCATTATGAAACTCACCATAATGTGAAAATTACCGAAGAGGCAATTCAAAGTGCCGCGGAATTATCTCACCGATATTTACGAGACCGATTTCTTCCTGATAAAGCCATTGATTTAATTGACGAAGCAGCCTCCCGCATGAAATTGAAATTGCATACGGTTCCGTCTCACATCCGTGATACCGAAACCAAATTAAAAGGAGTTTTAAAGGAAAAGGAAGAAGCCATTACTACTCAGGATTACAGTCGTGCATTGGTAATGAGAGAAGAAGAAAATGCCTTGCATGAAAACTATCAAACGCAAATGGATGCATGGAAGGCATCCAGATTTCATGATGAACAGGTCATAACATCCAGTCACATCAGCGATATTGTTGCGGAATGGACGGGGATTCCTCTAACCAAATTAGAACAGGATGAACAAACAAAATTGATTCATCTGGAAGATAATCTCAAGGAAAGCATTGTTGGTCAGGAAGAGGCGATTTCTGCAGTTTCTCAGGCAATCAGACGGGCAAAAGCAGGTCTGAATGATCCTGATAGGCCATTAGGTTCCTTTCTGTTTTTAGGTCCAACCGGAGTAGGAAAAACCGAACTTTCCAAAGCGTTAGCTAAGCAAGTGTTTGGCACGGAGGACGCCATGATTCGGTTAGATATGTCGGAGTATATGGAAAAGCATAGTGTTTCTAAAATGATTGGTTCTCCGCCGGGATATGTGGGCTATCAGGAGGGTGGGAAACTAACGGAAAAAATTCGTCGTTATCCCTACAGTCTGGTTCTATTTGACGAAATTGAAAAAGCGCATCCCGATGTGTTTCATATTTTGCTTCAGATTTTGGATGATGGCATTTTAACCGATTCTTCCGGCAGACGGGTCAGCTTTAAAAATGCACTGCTGATTATGACCTCCAATATTGGTGCCAAGGAATTAACGGAGGAGATTCGTCCCACGGGATTTCGGGAACACGGTTTGGACCATCAGAAAAATCATGAAGAGCTATCTCAAAGAGTGATCAAAAAACTAAATAAATATTTTCGTCCGGAATTTTTAAACCGAATTGATGAAATGATTGTGTTTCGGAAATTGCTGGAGCCGGATTTTATAAAAATTGTTGGCATATTACTGAATCAGCTTCAGAAAAGATTGGAAAAACAAGGCTTTTTTGTGAGCTTTTCGGAGGAAGTGGTTTCTCATATTGCAAAGGTCGGTTCGGATTCCCGCTACGGTGCAAGGCCCTTAAAACGGGCGGTTCAAAAACAAATTGAAGATTTTTTGGCAGAGGCAATTTTAAAGGGAGAATTTGCGAAGGAAAACCCCGTGAAAATTATTTTAAAAAATGATAAAATCTGCTTGGAAATAAATTGACAAAAGAGCAAAAATAGTGTATGATATAAGATAGAAAAAATATAATCGGTGAAGTATATACTTCTGCCGTATTTTTGAGGGTTTTCTATGCAGATTCAAACGGTTGTAACAGGTCAGCTGGAGGAAAATTGTTATCTGATTTGGGATTGCGAAAAGCATTGTCTTGTGGTTGATCCCGGTGATGATTTTGAGCATATTTGGAACGTAATATCAGAGAATGGCCTTTTGGTGGAAGCAATTGCTTTAACGCACGGCCATTATGACCATGTGGGTGCTGTGAATCAACTTCGGGAACAAACCGGTGCGAACGTGATTGCTTACGAGGAAGAAAAGGATTTGATCACAAATCCTCAGATTTCTCTTTCTTGTTATTTTAAACCTGATTTTCCAACTCCTGTTGTAGATTCTTATGTGCAAGAAGGGGACATTGTCACGGTTGGTAGTCTTTCCTTTACCGTAATGCATACCCCCGGACACACTCAAGGCGGTATGTGTCTTTATACAGACGGCGTTTTATTTTCCGGCGATACAGTGTTTTTAGGAACCCTTGGCAGATGGGATTTTCCCACAGGAGATTTATCTAAACTGATTGATTCCATTACCAAACGGATTTTTTCGCTTCCGTCTGATACTGTGATTTATTCCGGTCACGGTCCTAAAACAACGGTGGGAGACGAAAAGCATCACAATGAGGTTTTAAGATGGTCGTCAATTTAATTAATGAGATAGAATCTTTTCACTATGGGATATATCATCTTCTGAAAATGATTTTTCCCTTCGATGAAATCATCTGCAATGGTGAAAACGCTGATTTGGATATTTCTTATCAAATCAATGATACTTCAGTAACCGTTACCTGCGGTGAAAGCATTCACACAGAGCCATTGATTCAGGATGATGTGCTTCTTACTTTAAAACGCGCCATTTATTTTGTGACGCATGCCAAATTGCCCTTTGGTATTTTAACAGGAGTACGCCCATCCCAAACGGCACTGAAATTTTCAGAACATGTTACCAGCGGTTTGTCCTCTGTTTATCTGGTTTCGCCCCAAAAGGCAGAAATGATGAAGCAGTGTGCAGATCAGTTAATAAACACCCGTAAAACACTAACAAAAAAAGAAATTTCTTTATATATTCACATTCCTTTTTGCCCTTCACGATGCGGATACTGTTCTTTCACATTAGAATATTTAAAACCCTATTCGTTACTGATTGACGATTATTTTGTTGCATTACTTCGGGAAGTAAGAGCTGTTTTGCAAACTGTTTCGGAATGTAAACTTAGCTTAAATTCTGTCTATATCGGCGGGGGAACACCTACCGTGTTAACCGAGAACCAGTTAGAAGAGCTGATTGGAACAGTTTTTTCTTATCAAACTCCCAAGGAGTTTTCGGTGGAGGCAGGACGGGCAGACACGGTAACGCAAGAAAAACTTGCCGTGTTGTCTCAAATGGGGGTAACCCGGATTAGTATCAATCCTCAAACCTTAAATCAGGCAACTCTTGACAGAATCGGAAGACGGCACACTGTTACCGAATTTCTAAAAGCTTATGAGTTAAGCCGCAAGTTTTCCTTTGATATTGTCAATACCGATTTAATTGCGGCACTTCCCGGGGAAAGTTTTTTAGATTTTAAATATTCTTTAGATGGAATCCTGTCTTTATCACCTGAGCACGTCACCGTGCATACCTTATGTAAAAAACGAACTGCCGACCTTCGGTTGCAAAACGAGAAGGAGCAGTTTTTGGAAGCGGAAAAAATGCTTCAGTATTCTTATGAAGCGTTAGCTGATTCTTACGAACCATACTATATTTACCGCCAAAAAAATGCAGTTGCAGGTTTGGAAAACATTGGATTTATGCGAAACAAAAAGGTATGTAGATACAATATTTTTATGATGGAGGAGATTTCATCTGTCATAGCGGTTGGAGCAGGAGGTACCTCCAAGCTGACCGATTTTGCAACAAAAAAACCGTTTTCTAAACTGCGCACCGATAAGCAACCGGAACGGTATATGAAAGATTTAGACGAAATTATTTTAGAAAAACAAAACTTTTTAAGAGAAGGAAGCCATCTTCTTTAACCCATCAAGGAGGAATTTTTGTGAACATTTGGCACGATATGAGGGACGAGAGAATTACTCCCGAACGGTTTTCTGCAGTCATCGAGATTGAAAAAGGCGGCAAAAACAAATACGAATTGGATAAAGAAACCGGTCTTTTAAAATTAGACCGTGTGCTGTATACTTCCACTCACTATCCGGCAAACTATGGTTTTATTCCAAGAACCTACGCTCAGGACGGTGACCCGCTGGACGTGTTGGTACTGTGTACTGAAGGTATTATGCCCATGACGGTGGTGGAATGTTATCCCATTGGGGTTATCCGTATGATTGATGACGGTGCTGTTGATGAGAAAATTATCGCAGTATGTGAAAACGACCCTTATCACAATTCCTTCCGCGATGTGTCGGAATTGCCCAATCATTTATTTCACGAAATCAAGCATTTTTATGAAGTATATAAAATGCTGGAGTATAAAGAAACCATTGTGAATATGGTGGAAGGTGCAGACGTGGCAAAACAGGTAATTGCAGACTGCATCGAAAACTACAAAAAAGAATTTTTAGCAAAGTAAATGACAAACATGGAGAGCATTATGAAAAATTTATTGGTAGCCCAGTCCGGCGGTCCCACTGCCGCCATTAACGCAAGTTTAGCAGGTGTCATCAGCGGTGCCCAAAAAGAAACAACGATTGATAAAATTTACGGTGCTGTATACGGAATTGAAGGCGTGTTAAACGATCACTTAGTGGAACTTAACAATATTGATTTAGATATTTTAAAACAGACTCCGGCAGCATATTTAGGTTCCTGCCGTAAGAAGTTGCCGACGGAATCTGACAATCCGGAAATTTATCAGCAGATTTTTTCTTATTTTTCTGAAAAAAACATTGGCTATTTTCTCTATATTGGCGGAAATGACTCCATGGATACTGTTTCCAAATTGTCTGACTATGCCAAAGAACATCACTTGGATTTAAAAATTATTGGTGTGCCCAAAACCATTGATAACGATTTAGCAATCACAGATCATACACCTGGATTTGGATCTGCTGCAAAATATGTGTCAACCACGGTAGCAGAAATTGCAGAAGACAGTATGGTATATGATTTGAAATCTGTTACCATTGTGGAAATCATGGGGCGTCATGCAGGTTGGTTGACCGGTGCCGCCGTTCTGGCAAGGAATGAAAGCCGTATGGCACCGCATTTGATTTATTTGCCGGAAGTATCGTTTATAAAAGAACAGTTTGTATCAGATATCCAAGCTTTGTTTGACAAAGGGATCCATCAGGTGATTGTTGCCATATCCGAAGGTATTCACGATGAAAAGGGAACCTTCATTTGCGAAGGTGCAACCAGTGCTACCGATTCCTTTGGTCATGCCATGTTAAGCGGTGCGGGGAAAGCACTGGAAAACTTGGTAAAAGCAGAACTTGGCTGTAAGGCAAGAAGCGTGGAATTGAATGTTTGTCAGCGTTGTGCGGGGCATCTGTTATCCGAAACAGATATTGACGAAGCTTTTGCCATCGGCGAAGCGGGGGTACGGCAGGCTGCCTTAGGGCATAGCGGAGAAATGATGGTGTTTGAACGCCTCTCTGATACGCCCTATGAAATCAGTATTTCTTCCGCAGATATTCATAAGAGTGCCAATGTGGAAAAAGGTGTTCCCACAGAGTGGATTGTCAACGGCAACGATGTAACCAAGGAACTTGTTACTTACCTAAAACCGTTGATTTTAGGAGAAGTTTCTGTGGCTTTTGATGAAAACGGCTTACCAAAACATTTACATAGATAGGAATTACGCAAAATGTATCAGGATTTTTCATATTACTATGACCGATTTGCCTATGACATTGATTATGGCAAATTTTATCGGTACTACAAGAAAATATTTGAAAAATTTTCTCTGGATCCCAAACTCATATTAGATATCTGTTGCGGTACGGGAACCTTAACCCGACTGATGGCAAAAGATTATGAGATGATTGGAGTAGACTACTCCTGGGAAATGCTGGATGTTGCCAGAGCAAAAGACCCTGATGCCACCATTTTATACTTGAATCAGTCTATGACCGATTTCGAGCTTTACGGTACGGTAGATGCCTGCTATTCCTCCTTGGACAGCGTGAACTACCTTTTAGAACAAGAAGATTTAAAAAAACATTTTAAATTAGTAAAAAACTATTTAAATCCCAACGGATTATACATTTTTGATATTTCCACCATTTATAAATTCCGCCATATTTTGGGGAATAACACATTTACCGATGAAACGGAAACTGAAATGTTTATTTGGCAGAATACCTATGAAGACCGACTTTTGACAATGGATTTGGATATTTTTTACCGTCAGGAAGACGATTCCTACAAACGGATATCAGAAACCCACTACGAAAGAGGATACACGGTATCAGAAATCAAAAAAGTTGCGGAACAATGCGGTTTTTTGGTGGAAGGTGTATATGATGAATTTAGTTTGAAACCCGCTCATTCAAAAAGCGAACGGATATTTTTTGTGATAAGGAGCATTTAAACCGTGATAGAATTTGTTTCCAAAGATACGATAGAAACCCAAAAAGAATATATGAAAAATGTCCGCTTAAAAAACGAGGGGACTAAGAAAACCGCTGTGGTTGTTACATACGGCTGTGCTCAGAATGAAACCGATTCGGACAAGCTTTATGCGATGCTTTTTGAGATGGGCTACCAAAAGGGTGACGACGAAAAAAATGCCGACCTTGTGATTTATAACACCTGTTCTGTTCGTGAAAATGCGGAAGTGAAGGTGTATGGTAAGGTAGGTACCCTAAAGGCGAAAAAGAAAAAAAATCCCGATATGGTTATTGGTGTTTGCGGATGCTTAATGCAGCAGCCTCATGCCAGCGAGCGAATCAAAAAGACCTTTCCTTTTGTGGATATGGTGTTTGGTACGCACGTTATCCATGAGTTTCCAAAAATGTTGCACCATGTGTTAACCGAAAGGGAACGGGTTTTCTCGGTAGATTCTGTGGACGGTGTTATTGCAGAGGGGGTTCCCGTTGTTTACGACAAGTGGTATAAAGCATCCATTCCCATTATGTACGGTTGCAACAATTTCTGTACCTATTGTGTGGTCCCTTATACCCGTGGCAGAGAAAGAAGTCGTAAATCCGAAGACATTTTAAACGAAATTCATATGCTTTGCAAAAAAGGATTAAAAGAAGTTACCTTACTTGGTCAAAATGTAAATTCCTACGGCAAAGATTTGGAAAATGATTTAGATTTTCCCGATTTGCTATCTGCCATATGCGAAATTGACCAGATCAAAAGAATCCGTTTTGTGACCTCTCATCCCAAGGATTTAACCGATAAATTAATTGCAGTCATGGGAGAAAACAAAAAGATTTGTAATAGCTTACACTTACCATTTCAGGCGGGGAATAACCGTGTATTAGCTGAAATGAACCGCCGTTATACCAGAGAGGATTATTTGACTCTGGTATCCAAAATCAGAAAGGCAGTTCCCGATATTGCCTTAACTTCTGATGTTATCGTAGGGTTCCCGGGCGAAACCCAAGAAGAGTTTTACGATACCTTGTCTTTAATCCGTGAGGTTCGTTTTGATAACCTGTTTACTTTCATCTATTCTCCCAGAAAAGGTACGAAAGCGGCATTAATGGATGACTCCAGAACCTATGAAGAAAAACTTAAAAACTTTAACGAGCTTTTAGAAGTGCAAACCGAAATTTGCAGAGAAGCCAACGAAGCATACTTAAATCATACCTACGAAATTATTGACGAAGGGTTAAGCAAAAATAATCCTCTGATGCGGCAGGGAAGAACCACCACCAATAAGGTGATCAACTACAAAGCAAAAACCGACGTATCGGAAGGTGAGTTTGTAACGGTAAAAGTTACCGAAGTGATGTCCTGGTCACTTGTGGGTGAGCAGGAATGTTAGAACAGGACGGTTGAATTTATTATGCAGATAGAAAAATTATCACCGATGATGCAGCAGTATTTCCAAATCAAAAAAGATTACGAAGATACATTGTTGTTCTTTCGGTTAGGCGATTTTTATGAAATGTTTTTCTCGGATGCCATCACCGCATCCCGTGAACTGGAAATTACCTTAACAGGCAGAGATTGCGGTCAGGAGGAACGTGCACCTATGTGCGGTGTTCCGTATCACAGTGCCGAAACTTATATTTCCAAACTGATCAAAAAAGGCTATAAAGTTGCTATTTGTGAGCAGGTCACAGATCCTAAAGCCGCAAAGGGAATTGTGGAACGGGCAGTTGTTCGTATTATCACACCCGGTACCTTTTCCGACACCAATGCGCTGGATGAAAAATCCAATCACTATCTTGCATCTGCATATATTACCAAAAAAGGGGCTGGAGTTACCTTTGCCGATATTACCACGGGCGATGTGTCTACCACCGAATTTACGGGAGCAGATTTTATTTCTCATTTGACCAGTGAACTGGTAAAATATGCACCTGCAGAAATTTTAGTGAATGCTGAAGCCTTGATTCATAAAACATTTCTTTCTTCCGTGAAAGAAAGAATTAATACCCGTTTTGAAACGATGGAGGATTCCTTATATTCTTTCTCCAGTGTGGAAGAAAATTTATCCAAACGTTTTGATGCTTTTTGGGAGAAAAAAGATACTTTAATCAAAAAAGAGCTTTCCTATTTTTCCTTAGCGGTTTGTCTTTACTATATTGACAAAACCCAGAAAACTGAGCTTCGTCATATTACAGAGTTTGATTATTACGATACCAAAAGCTTTTTAGAGATTGACGATTGCGCTAAACGAAATTTAGAACTTACAGAAACCATGCGGGATAAAAAACGGCAGGGTTCCTTATTTGGTGTTTTGGATGAAACCAAAACTTCCATGGGCGCCCGAATGTTAAAACGCTTTATTGAAAAACCTTTGGTAAACCGCACAGCAATTGAACGTCGGTTAGATGCGGTGGAAGAATTAACCCGTAATCAGCCGGATGCAGATGCTATGCGTACCTACTTAAAAGACATCCGCGATGTGGAACGCCTATTATCTAAAATCTCTTTAAAAACCGTGAATGGCAGAGATTTACTTGCACTTCGTGATTCCTTCCGGGTATTGCCGCAATTAAAAGATTTGGTAGGTCAATTTAACACTTCTTTATGGAAACAGATGTATCAAGACTGGGATTCTTTGGAAGATATTTTCTCAGAAATTGATGCTTCCATTTCCGAGGATGCCCCCTTAACCATCCGAGAAGGGGAAATCATCAAAGACGGTTATCACGAAGAGATTGATAAAATCCGTGCAATGAAGAAAAACAGCAAAACCATTCTGCTGGATTTGGAAAACAGAGAACGGGAAAAAACCGGCATTGCCAAATTAAAAACCGGCTACAACAAAGTATTCGGCTACTATATCGAAGTTACCAAGTCTTATCAGGATTTGGTGCCTGACTATTTTATCAGAAAGCAAACCTTAGCCAACTGTGAGCGTTATATCACAGGGGAATTAAAAGAAATTGAAGAAGTGCTGTTAAGTGCGGAAGAAAAAATCACCGAGCTGGAATATCAAGTGTTCTGCCAGATTCGGGAAATGATTTTCAAAAACTCCGAACGAATCAAAAAGACAGCTGATCTGGTTAGTTACTTAGATGTTTTGTGCTCCTTCTATGAAACGGCATTAAAACACAATTATGTGAAACCGGAATTTAACGCAGGCAATCAGATTGAAATTTTAGACGGCCGTCATCCTGTGGTAGAGCAGGCAAGACGGGATGTTTTGTTTGTGTCAAATGATACGAAACTCACCGAAAAGGAACATTTCGCCATTATTACCGGGCCTAATATGGCAGGTAAATCCACCTATATGCGTCAGGTTGCCTTAATCTGCATTATGGCGCAGATGGGTTCCTTTGTGCCTGCAAAATTCGCTTCTTTAGCGGTATTGGATAAAGTATTCACCCGTGTGGGCGCATCCGATGACCTAGCTATGGGGCAGTCCACTTTTATGGTGGAAATGACAGAGGTATCCACCATTTTAAAAAATGCCACGAAAAACAGTCTGATTATTTTAGACGAAATTGGCCGTGGTACCAGCACCTATGACGGTTTGTCTATTGCCTGGGCAGTGGTGGAATATATTTGTGAAAAAATCGGAGCCAAAACGTTATTTGCAACCCATTATCACGAGCTGACTCAATTGGAAGATAAAATGAGTCCTGTGAAAAACTACTGTGTTGCTGTGAAAAAGCGTGGAGATGATATCACGTTTTTACGCCGTATTATTGAAGGCGGTGCGGATGATAGCTACGGGGTGGAAGTTGCGAAACTGGCAGGAATCCCTAATCAGGTCATTAAACGTGCTCAGGAACTGGTGCGTGACTTAGAAGGGGATAAAACCGAAATGAGAATCCCTCCTGCAACGGTTATGGAGGAAGAAGAGAACCAGTCCTTTGCAGGCTTATTATCTATGAATCTGGTAGCAGAGCTCCAGAAGACTGACGTTACCACCCTAACTCCTTTAGAAGCATTAAACCTTTTAAATCACTTAGTAAACGAAGCCAAAAAAATCTAGGTAGGAAATACATATGGGAACCATTCGTGTATTAGATCGGTTATTATCCGATATGATTGCCGCAGGCGAGGTGGTGGAACGTCCTTCCTCTGTGGTGAAAGAATTATTTGAAAATGCCAAAGACGCTGGTGCCGGTAGAATTACCGTGGAAATCGAAGAAGGCGGTAAGAAGCGAATTTCTGTGACGGATGACGGCAGCGGTATGGACCGTGAGGATGCAGTCCTCTCGGTTGTTCGTTATGCCACCAGTAAATTAAAAGCGAAAGAAGATTTATTTGCCATTTCTACCATGGGTTTTCGCGGCGAAGCGTTGGCAAGTATTTGTGCGGTTTCTAAAATTACCATTATTACTAGAAAAGAAGATTCTCTTTCCGGAACCAAGCTTATCTGCGAGGGGGGAGAGGTGGTATCTGTGGAAGATATTGGATGTCCTGTGGGTACCAAAATTACAGTAGAAGATTTATTCTATAATACTCCTGCAAGATTGAAATTTTTAAAAAAAGATGCCACGGAAGGTGCCTATATTGAAGAAATTGTGGCACGGCTTATCTTATCCAACCCCCATTTGTCCATTAAGTTTGTGAAAGACGGACGGCAGGTATACTACTCCAAAGGAGACAACGATATCCGTTCTGCCGTTTATGCAGTATACGGAAGTCAACTGTCGGAACAGCTTATTATGGTAGACACCGAAAAAAACGGTATTACCGTTTCCGGTTGCGTGGGTTCTCCCAATTTGGCACGACCTACCCGTAAGTTTGAAAATTTCAGTGTAAACGGTAGAATTTGTAAATCTAAAATTTTAATTCAGGCATTGGAATTTGCGTATTTTCAGAAAATGGCACAGGGAAAATATCCTTTCTGTGCATTGGATATCCGTGTGGATTACAGCTTATGCGACGTAAATGTTCATCCCCAGAAAGCGGAAGTGAAGTTTTCGGACGAGCAGAGTATCTACGATGCTATTTACACCGCCGTGAAGGATGCTTTAGAAGAAAAGTTGTTTGTGAAAGAAACAAAAACAGTTCCGATTGCTACCTCTAAGGCAGTGCAATATGAAGAAGAAAAACCTTATCAGCAAAGTTCTTTCTTGATTAAAGAACCGGTTTCTGCAGAACATAATCTTTCTAAAAAACAGGAACCTGTTTTTAACCGTGTGGATGAATTTACATTTCTCAGAGAATCAAAATCAGACAATGAAAAGTCTGTTTTTGCAACAAAAGAACCCGTTATCAATGAATTTACCACGAAAAAAGAAGAATATGTCAAAGAGGTAATCATAGAAGAAAGTCCCGCTTCAGTAAAAAATCCGGAAATGGTTGCAGAGTCTGAAATTGCGGAAACACAACCATTTCGGGTGATTGGTCAGGTATTTTCTTCCTATATCCTGATTGAAAAAGGAGACGAATTGCTTCTGTTGGATCAGCATGCCGCTCACGAACGGTTGAATTACGAAAAAATTCATCGGCAAATGACGGAGCGGGAAGTGCATTCTCAGCTACTGATGGTTCCGAAAATCGTGGAATTTGCTCCCACGGATTACCGCTTAATGGTAGAGAATTTGGAGTTATTAGCTAATGTGGGCATTATGGCAGACGATTTTTCCGATAATTCAATTGTTGTGCGGGAAATCCCCTCAGAAGTGAAAGAAAGAAATGTTGAAAAATTACTATATGAAATTTTGGAAGAAATCAAAAGCAGTGGGAAAGTTTTGCCCGAAAACTTTAATTTGCGACTTCTGTTTTTAGTAGCTTGCAAAATGAGTGTGAAAGCAAATACCCAGCTTTCCATGTATCAGATGGAAGAACTGGCCAAAGAAGCATTTTCTTTAAACGGCAAATCCACCTGTCCTCACGGAAGACCGCTATTTATTTCTTTTACTAAAACTTATATCGAAACTAAATTTGAACGCTAGGAGTACCTATGAATCAGGTTATTGTCATTGCAGGCCCCACTGCCTCAGGAAAAACCGGATTATCGGTGGAGGTCGCAAAACAATTGCATACAGAAATTGTGTCTGCAGACTCTATGCAGATTTATCAGGGAATGAATGTTGGCACCGCCAAGGTTACCGAAGAGGAAATGTGCGGGATCCCTCATCATATGATTGATATTGTTTCCCCAATGGAGAATTACAATGTAAGTCGCTATGTGGAAGATGCAAAGCCGATTGTAGACGGTGTTTTAGCGAAAGGAAAAATTCCCATCATTGCAGGTGGGACAGGATTGTATATCAATTCCCTAGTATACGGATACGATTTGGCACCTATTCCGGGAGACGAAAAAGTTCGTGCAGAGATTACCGCTTTATATGAAGAAAAAGGTGGCGAGTATTTGCTCGGGGAACTTCAAAAAATTGATCCGAAAACTGCACAGAGACTTCATCCTAATAATGCCAGACGTTTGATTCGGGCATTGGAGGTGTACCGAATTTCGGGAACCACTATTTCTGACCAGGAGGAACGCACCAAAAACGCTCCCAAGCCTTATAATGTGCAATTTTTCGTGTTGGATACCGACCGGGACAAGCTGTATGAGCGTATTAACCGACGGGTAGACGTGATGCTGGAAAACGGACTGATAGAAGAAGTGAAAACACTATTAGAAAGCGGAATCCCAAAAACCAACACTTCCATGCAGGCAATCGGATATAAAGAAATTGTAGAGTATTTAGACGGTTATTTAACCTTAGACGAAGCGGTGGAGAAACTAAAAATGGAATCCCGCCGTTATGCCAAACGGCAGTTAACCTGGTTTCGCAGAAATGAGGGGGCACACTGGTTGGAAGCTACCTTACCCCGAGAAGAACTGGTCCGTCAGATTCTTGAAAGAATAGAAAAAAGGTGACAAAATGGAAGAACAAAGAATGAAAAAGAAAAGAAAAAATAAAATTCCAACAATTTACTATGTGGTGGGTGGAATCATTCTGCTTTTGGTTGTGGTTGGATTGTATATTTATTACCACCCCAGCTATAGCACACAGGTGGTATACCATAGCAAAGAAGATGAAGTCATCAAAGGCAAGGCAATTCTGGTATGGGATGAAGAGCTTCTTTCCTCCACCTCCAAGGGAATGGCCGTTATGAACTATTCCGACGGAACCAGAGTTACTGCAAGAACTCATGTTGCAACTGTGTATTCCGGTGATATAGATGAAGGAAAAAAACAGAGCATCCGTTCTCTGAGTGAAAAAATTAATGCTTTAGAAATCAGCATTAAAAATCAGAACCGTGATGGCAGAGGGGATGGGAATACCGCATCATTACTTTTGGATAAAATGCAGGATGTGGCATATTACGCACAGTTAGGAGAGTTTGGGCCCCTCTATCAGGAAGCGGATGAAATTGAGAATATTGCTATGGGAATCTCCGGTGAAAATCCGAAGGATGAGTTGGAACGTTTAAAACGTCAGAGAGATGATTTGGAACGTTCTATCACCGGAAGCAAGGATGCCTTTTATTCTGTCACTTCCGGATTGATTACCTCTAAAGTAGACGGTTATGAAACCGTGATCAATCAAAAAACTTCTGAAAATGCAGATTGTCAGTTGTTTTCTAATTTATGGAACAGTGGCTCCGTTGATTATGCCGGCACAACAGGAAACTATGTGTTTGGAAAAATTGTGAATAACTATGAAGCGACAATGCTTGTGTATGTTTCTAATGCAGATGCAGCAGGGATTACAACAAATCCGGTCAAAGAGCCTGAAAAAACCAATCTGCTGTATTTAAAAACATCACGGGTGCCGGAAGGTAGAATTGCATGTACCGTGAAAGACATGACCACAAACGGCACGGATACCGTGCTAACGCTTTCGTTAAGTCAACATCTGGATACCTTGATGAATGAACGAAAAATGGAAGTAGAGCTTGTAAAGAAAACTCATAACGGTTTACGGATTCCAAAAGAGGCAGTTCAGGGAGAAGGGGACGACCAATTTGTTTTCATTGTGAAAGAAAGCGTTGTGAGAAAGCGTCCCATAAAAGTTTTATTTGAAAAAAATGAGTATGTAATTATTGAAGAAAACAACAATAATCCTTCCAATGTGCTGTTGTATGATTTAGTGATTACCGAGTATAAAAATTTAGCGGAAGGTAGTCCTGCACCAAATGCCCGTTAGTTTTTTGTAAAAAAAGGGAGAAAAGGAGAGAATCCGATTGACAATAGCGGAAAAACTTGATATAATAAAAGATGAAATTTCTGACAGCTTGAGAAGTGCCGGACGTTCTTTCGATGAAGTACAGTTACTCCCCGTCACCAAGATGAAAACTGTGGAAGAAATTATGCCTGCTCTGGAGTATGGCATTCGTGCAATTGGTGAAAATTATGTTCAGGAGCTGGTTGCAAAATATGATGTTTTAAAGCCTTATGTGGATGAATTTCATATGATTGGGCATTTGCAGTCGAACAAAGTGAAGTACATCATTGATAAGGTGAGCCTGATTCATTCCGTGGATTCTTTGTCAGTTTTGTCAGAAATTCAGAAACAGGCGCAGAAAATCGGAAAAGTTCAGGAGATTCTTTTTGAAGTGAATCTCACCAAGGAGGATTCCAAGTTTGGTGTTTATGAAGAAAACTTGGAAGAGCTGTATCAAAAAGCTAAGCAACTCCCTAACGTTGCGGTGTGCGGTCTGATGACAATGCCACCCGTTCATTATGGAGAGGATGAACTTCGGAGAGTATTTTCAAAATTACGAACCCTCTATGAAAATTATAAAACTTCGGATTCTGCCTTTCGCATTTTATCCATGGGGATGAGCAATGATTATCGGATTGCTATTGAAGAAGGCTCAACCTTGGTACGTATCGGTTCCAAAATTTTTGGTCCGAGAAATTATTTGTAAATGATAAGACGGAAGTGTGCAACTTCCAAATTACAATATAGGAGGAAATGGAAATGTTTGGCGCTATTAAGAAAAAATTAGTTGATTTTGGTATTTTAGAAAAGGAAGAGGACGAATTAGAAGAAGAAGCTGTGGAAGGAATTTTCACTTCTAATAAGGAAAATAAATCCAAAGAGATTAAAGAAACAAAAGAACCGTTCTCTGCACCTAAAAAAGGAAAAATTGTAAACATTCATACCACCACTCAGCTGAAGGTTGTTGTTGTTCAGCCGGTGGCATTTGAAGATTCCAAAGAAATTGCAGATCATTTGAAAACCAAAAAACCTATTGTGGTGAACTTAGAAAATATTGACCGCGAAGTTGCAAAACGGATCATTGACTTTTTATCCGGTGCAGTTTATTCTCTGGACGGTAACATCCAGAAGATTTCCAATGGCATTTTCCTGATTGTTCCGTATAATATGGGAATTATGGGAGATTTTAAGGATGAGCTTCGCAATAAAGTCGCATTTCCGTTCTAATCCTTTTTAATTTTTATGCAGACAAAAACAGAACTGTTGGCAAAAATATCCGATAAGGATGACAGGATGCTGTTATCCTCCGTATATGATAAGCTGGAACAATCCTATCAGAGAAATTATCCTGTGTTTTCCGATTTTTTGGATGAGCGGCAAATCGCTCTTGTAAAATCGCTGTTTTCTTTTTGGAAAGACGATTTATGTTTTTTCGGAGGTATTGAGAATGCGGGAAGAAATATTTGTCATCTTCGTTTTGGCTATGAAGAGTACCCTATTAAGCTAGTGGAACTTTCATTTCCGAAAGGAGCGGATGTTTCTCACCGTGATGTTTTAGGTTCCTTGATGGGACTTGGCATCAAGCGGCAAAAAATCGGGGATATTTTAGTGGATGGGATTGCTGTTGTAGCAGTAAAAGAAGAAATTTTAAAATATCTGACGGAGAATCTGATTTCTGTTGGCAGATATCCTGTAACACTACGGGTTTTAGATGGCTTTTCTGTGAAAAGCACAGCGAATTTTTCCTACCGTCAGACCACGGTAGCAGCACTACGGCTGGATTGCATCGTTTCCGATATTACCCGTTTGTCTCGCGAGAAAGCAAAAGAGTTGATTCTTTCGGGAAAAGTAAAAGTGAATCATTTTGAAGAAACCCATTATAATAAGGTGCTTTCGCAGGGGGATATGATTTCTGTTTCCAAAAAGGGACGGTTTGTTTTGGAGGAAATTGAAGGTGTCACCCGCAAAGACCGAGTAAGAATTACAATCAAGAAATATGAATAAGGCATAGGAGATCCATACTCTTATGCCTTTATCTGAAAAAAGGGGGAATTTTTATGTACACACCGATCGAACTTGAAAACATTACCTTTAAAAAGGCTGCTTTTGGATACAGCCAAGATGAGGTTGAGCAATTTGTGGAACGTATTTATAAGGATTACGACAAATTGTATAAAGAAAACCTTGCATTAAAAGACAAAAACAATATGCTCTCGGATGCCATTCGCGAATACAAATCCATGGAAGATGCATTAAGAGATACTGTAGTCACTGCCCATTCTATTTCCGATGAAGTGAAGAAAAATGCACATAAAGAAGCTGAAATTATCGTAAAAGAAGCTAATGTGCAAAAAGATGAAATGATTGCCAAAGCCAATGAAGAGCTCTCAGCAATTCAGACTCAGATTGCAACTTTAAAACAGGAATTTAATATTTACAAATCTAAAATCAGAAGCTTGATTCAGTCTCAGATAGAAATTTTGGAACTGGATCAATAAAGGTATATTTATGATAGCATTGTATCTTGGAATCGTTCTATTTTTAATCTTTGTTACCAGAATCTTGGCATACTGGGGAATTTATGCCTTGGCACAGTCTGAAATCATTGTGATACCTGAAGTTTTGAAATTGACATTGGTACAGAATTTTGGCGCAGGCTTTGGCATTTTTGAAGGCGCAAAAATTCTGTTGATCAGTGTGTCGGTGATTTTGTTTCTTGCAATTACTTATTATGTGGTCGCTAAGAAAAAAGAAATCCGTTTTTCCACGCTGATTCCGTTAGCAATGGTGGCAGGAGGCGGTATTTCTAATGTGGCAGACCGCTTTCAGTTTGGTTATGTGGTAGATTACATCAATGTTTATTGCATTAACTATCCTGTTTTTAACCTTGCGGATATTTGCATCGTATTCGGCGTGTTTTGGATTGCGGCAAAAATTTTATTTGCCAAAGAACCGCAGGAGCAGTAGGAGTTAACCTATGGAGCTGATTGTTTCAACAACTGAAAAAATTAGAATTGATAAATACCTTGCAGATGCATGTTCCGATTTCACCAGAAGTTTTGTGCAAAAACTGATTGAGGAAGGCAATATCACAGTAAACGGTAATGTTTGCACCAAAAAAACAGCAGTTTTGGATGGCGATGTGGTTGTTTGCCGGATTCCCGAGCCGAAAGAACTTTCGGTTACAGCAGAGAATATTCCGCTGGAAATTGTTTATGAAGATGATTCTCTGATTGTGGTCAAGAAGCCACGGGGAATGGTAGTTCATCCTGCGAACGGAAATTTAGATGGCACTTTGGTGAATGCACTTTTATATCACTGTAAGGGGCGTCTTTCTTCCATTAACGGTGTAATTCGTCCCGGAATTGTTCACCGCATTGATAAGGATACCAGTGGTATCCTTTTAGTAGCCAAAACAGATGCGGCTCATCTTTCTTTGGCAGAACAAATTAAAGAGCATTCTGTGAAAAGAGAATATATTGCCTTGCTGGACGGTGTTATCAAAGATGATGAGGGCACTGTAGATAAGCCTATCGGACGAAGTGAAAAAGACCGCAAAAAAATGGCAATCACTCAAAAAAATTCAAGAAATGCTGTAACACACTACAAAGTTTTAGAGCGCTATAAGGGATACTGTTTGGTGAAATGCCGTTTAGAAACCGGCAGAACGCATCAGATTCGTGTGCATATGGCAAGTCTTGGACATCCGGTAACCGGTGACCCGGTATACGGAGCCAAAAAACAGAAACTGTTTCAAAACGGACAGCTTCTCCATGCAAAAACCATTGGTTTTATTCATCCAAAAACCGAAGAATACATGGAATTTACTTCTGAACTTCCTCTGGATTTTCAGAATGTTTTAACCAAGCTGAATCATCAGGAGAATTGATAACATGAAAACCTTAGAAGAAATTCGTGCTTTTTTTGAAAATGACCGCTTTGCAACTGACAACGGAATGGTGATAGACGAGGTTGCAGAGCATTATGCAAAATGCAGTTTGACCATCTCTAACCGACATAAAAATGCAGTTGGCGGTGTGATGGGTGGTGTATATTTTACATTGGCAGATTTTTGCTATGCGGTTGCAACCAACCATCAGGAACCCAAGTGGGTATCCTTAAACTCCACCATATCTTTTTTGGGAAGGGCCAAAGGGGAGCGCTTAATTGCAACAGCAGCGTGTATTAAAAACGGACGTTCTACAAACTGCTATACCATTACGATTACAGATGAACTTAACAATCTTGTTGCAACTGTTTCGATTACAGGTTTTGCAACGAAATAAGCATAACATAAAAAAGGCTATCCATTCAGGATAGCCTTTTTTGATACTGTAGTTTTTTAAACTAAAGTTTCGTCTTTGGATTTTTCTTTCAGTAAGTCTCTGATTTCTTCCAATAAAACAACGTCGTCTGCCTTTTTCGGCGGTTCTTCTTCTTGGGGTTCTTCTTTTCTTTTTCTGCTTAAAGAAGCCACAACCTTAATAAAGACAAAAATTGCCATTGCAATGATTAAGAAGTCAATGATTTTCTGAATAAATACACCGTATTTAATCACAGCTCCGTTAAAGGTATAAGACAGCTCTGTAAAATTGATGCCGCCTAACAGAAGTCCGATTGCAGGCATAATGATATCTGCAACTAAAGAGGAAACAATCTCTTTAAAAGCACCACCGATAATAACACCGACTGCCATGTCAAGAACATTGCCTTTTAATGCAAATTCTTTGAATTCAGCGATAAATCCGCCAACTTTTTCTTTTGCTTTTTTCATGGTTGAAATCCTTTCTTTTTTAGGTTAAATATAAAAAATAATTTTTATTTGGAGCTAAGTAATTGCTTTAGAATCTTTGTTGCCAACAATATACCAAGATAAATAACCGCACCAATTAGAATAGGAATCACAAACATAATTTTTCCAAAGTAACCAACGGTATATTGGAACGTAAGATGTGTTACAACAAATACCAGGGAGGAAGCGACAATAATCATTAGGTTTTTTATAAATCCCTTATCAATTAATCCGGGATTTTCTTTGATGAGCAAAATGAACATTATCACAGAGAACACAATGCAAACGCCTGCAGTAGATCCTACAATGCCGTAGAAAGAACCTTGGAAAAAGTAATCACAGATAATGTTTGCAACTAAAATACCTATGGCGGAAAGAACGGTTATTCGGTATTTTCCTTTGGCGTAAAAAATCTTAAATAAAAGTTCTTGCGTCATAAAGGCACATACACATAGAGAATATAGCAAGAAAGCGGGGGCAACCAAGTTGACCGATTCTACTGTGAATTTTCCTCTTTGGTATAACAGTGTGATAATATCTCTGTGATAAATTCCCACAATGACTAAAAAAGGAATGAAGATTGCAAATAAAAAGCTCAGAGAATATCGAATTAAATTGTTGGTTTTTTCGGTATCGTTGTCCTTCATTGCTTTGGTCAGAGATGGGAAGAATACCGCAGACATTGCGACCAGAAAAATGCTTGAGATAGTGGTAAATAAGTTGCTGGAATAATGAATTGCGGAGGGGAATCCTTCATTTGCACTGGCAAATGACTTGTCAATCATAAATAAACATTGAAACACCATATTGGAAATCAGAATAAACAAAATTTCCATAGGCTTCACAGAGCGGAGCTTGTCCGATTGGTTCGTGTTACTCCATAATTTGTAGCCTTCTTTTTTTAAGGAGGGGAGCAGAAACAGAAAATGCGCTGCCCAACCCAATGTGGTGACAAGTCCTAAAACGTAGATATCTGTTACTCCCAGTAGCATACTTCCAATAATCAGTACATTAAAAGGTAGGCTGACAATGGAGGTAATAAAAAACCTGTTTTTGTTTTGCAACAATCCCATAGCTGTGTAGGTTAGTACGATAAAGCTAAGAGAGGGAAGCATAATCCAAAATAATCGGAGAGCTGTTTGAAAATCATTTCCTTCCAAACCGGGAAGCAACAATTTTGTTGCAGGGTAGGATAATAGGTATAGCACTCCTGTGCCTGACAGAGAGTAGAGCAAAGCTTTTTTAAAGAAAAAGCCAACAAATTCCCGTTCCTCGTTGTCATCTTCCAACAGTTTGTTATTAATACTTTTAATGACAAAAGTAGACAGAGCCACTCCTAATGCAGTAAAGATGACACTGGCAACAGAAAAAACCTGTGCATAAATATCCATGGAAATTCCTGTTCCGAAGTTGTTACCCAGGAACATTTCTCTGAAATAACCCATGGCTTTTGCAACAAGAATGCCGGTCACCATTAAAATGTAGGAGAAACTCAAATTCATGTTAACACCCTGTGAATGATTCACAGTTCCTTTCTGTCTTTGACAAACACTGATTAAGATCTGTCTTCTAAGGGGATATAGCTATTATCCTTAGAGATGCATTTGTAAGCAGGACGCATAATTTTTTTGTTCATTGAAATTTCTTCTAAAATATGTGCGCCCCAACCAGCAATTCTGGAAATGGCAAATAAGGGGGTAAAGAGTTCTTTCGGGATATTCAGCATCTGATATACAAAGCCGGAATACAAATCCACATTGGCGCAGATATCTTTGCTGGTTTTTTTATTGATAACAATGGGAGCTAACCGTTCCACCGCTTCGTATACTTTGAATTGATCCATCGCACCTTTTTCCTCAGCAAGTTCTCTTGCCTTTTCACGGAGCAGTTCTGCACGGGGGTCAGAGATGGTATAAACTGCGTGTCCCATACCGTAAATTAAACCGGTTTTATCGTAAGCCTGTTTGTCCAGAATTTTGGAAAGGTGTGCCATAATTTGTTCATCATCTTCCCAGTTCTGAACATTTTTGCACAAGTCTTCCATCATTTCAACCACTTTGATATTTGCACCACCGTGACGGGGACCTTTTAAAGAACCGATTGCCGCTGCAATGGCAGAGTAAACGTCAGTACCGGAAGAGGTTACAACGTGAGTGGTGAACGTGGAGTTGTTACCGCCACCGTGTTCTGCATGTAAAATCAGCATCAAATCAAGAATTTCAGCTTCCAGCGGAGTGAATTTTCTACTGGTACGGATTAAGCGCAGAAAGTTTTCAGCGATAGAGTACTCGTCTTTACAGTGATGAATTACCAAGCTTTTTCCGTCATAGTAATGTCTTTTGGCTTGATAACCGTATGCCGCAATGGTGCTCAGTCTGGCAATTAGTGCAATAATCTGACGGATTACATTGGGGATACTGGTATCGTCCGGTGATTCATCATAGGAGTATAATGCCAGCACACCACGAGCCAGTTTGTTCATAATATCTTTACTGGGCGCTTTTAAAATCATATCTTCAGCAAAACCAAAGGGCAGCTCACGGTATGCTGCAATGTTGTCGCAGAAGGTTTCAAATTCTTCTTTGTTGGGCAATTTGGAAAACAGCAGTAAAAAGATCACTTCTTCAAAGCCCATTCTTTTTCCTTTTAATCCCGCAATAATATCACGGATTTCAATCCCTCTGTAAGAAAGTTTTCCGGGGATTGCGATTTTCTCATCATTTTCAATGATGTAACTGCTGACATTCCCAACAGTGGTTAAACCAACCAAAACACCGGTTCCGTTGGCATTACGCAGACCTCTCTTTACGTCGTATTTTCCGTAAAGAGAAGTGTCAATCTGGGAAAATTCTTTTACCCTATCGGATAAGTGTTCAATATATTCCTGTGTCAGATGAGGTTCTTTCATGTTCTATATCTCCTTTCAACACGGGTTGGAGCCATCAAAAAAGAGGCACTTGCCTTGTCTTAAAATATAATCTTACAGTTTATTTTACAATAAATTGCTAAAATAGTCAATAAGAATTGGAATAAAATCGTAAAAATATTTGAAATCAGTTGACATCCGGGGCATCATTTGATAAAATAAATAGATGTAAGATTGTATCATTTTTGTGAATTTAGAAAGGATATTTCAGATATGAATCATGAAGCAGAAAATAAAAACATACCCGAGTTTTTAGCAGAAGAAAAAGAGGGAACTCCTGCAGCTATGGAGAATGTGGATAACGTAGCAGAAGGGGAATCTTCTGCTAAAGGTACAACAGATACAGATGACCAAAAAACAAAGAAAAAAGAGAAAAAGAAAAAAACATGGCAGAGAGAACTGCTGGAATGGATTGAATGCTTGGGAGTTGCTCTTTTGGTGGTGTTTTTATTAACCACCTTTGTTGGCAGAACTGTTCAGGTAAGCGGTCCCTCTATGGAGCCCACTTTGCAGGATAAGGATATGTTGGTGGTGTATCACTTGGGATATACGCCGTCTAACGGAGATATCATCGTGTTAAATCCGAAAGGCGATAACAAGCCTTATATCAAACGTATCATTGCCATTGGCGGTCAGACGGTAGATTTTAAAATGAATATTGATCCCGAAGATAACTCCAAGTATTTTGATGTATATGTAGACGGAAAAGTGTTGGAGGAAGATTATATTGCTGATTACATCAGAACTGATCCCAGATCTTATACCTCCGAGGAATACCCGATGACGGTTCCTGAAGGACATGTATATGTTTTGGGGGATAACCGTAATCACAGTGTTGACAGCCGTTTTGAAGCAACCGTTGGGATGGTAAATCACAAAGATATTATCGGAAAGGCAATTTTTAGATTCTGGCCGCTTAACAGCTTCGGTTTGTTATACTAAAGACCAAATAAAAATCGGGAGGATTTATATGAATATCAACTGGTATCCCGGTCATATGGCGAAAACCAAACGCCTAATTTCCGAGGATTTAAAATTAGTGGATGCCGTGGTGGAAGTGTTGGACGCAAGAATTCCCGTTTCCTCAAAGAATCCCGACATAGATGAATTGTGCCAGAATAAGCCTAAAATCGTACTGTTAAATAAGTCAGATATGGCAGATGATGCAATTACCGATCGCTGGGTTTCATTCTACAAACAGCAGGGCATTTTAGCATTGAAAGTCAATTGTGAAACCGGCGAGGGCTTAAAACGGATTACCTCTGACCTAAAAGAGCTTTTAAAAGAGAAACTGCTCCGCAATGAGCAAAAGGGTATTTTTAAACCGATTCGGATTATGGTGGTTGGTATTCCTAATTCCGGAAAGTCATCGTTTATTAACCGTATGGCGAACAATAAGCGTTTAAAAACGGAAGACCGGCCCGGTGTTACCGTGCATAAGCAGTGGGTGAAAGTGTCTAATGAAATTGAACTGATGGACACTCCCGGAATTTTGTGGCCAAAACTTGGTGACGAACAGGTGTCTTTGCATCTTGCGTTTACCGGTGCCATCAAAAGCCAGATTTTGGATGTGGAAGAATTGGGTGTGTATCTGATTGACTATCTGCTCCAAAACCATGCGGAAGCACTGGTAGAGCGTTACAAAATTACATTAACGGCAGATGACGATAAGCTGAAAGTTTACGATAAAATTGCTTATAAACGTGGCTATATTTTCAGAAAAAACGATCCCGACTACGAACGTTGTGCCAATGCAGTATTAGACGATTTCAAAAACGGACGGTTCGGGAATATCAGCTTAGAAACTCCGGAGGAATTATGAGTGAATTTATTGACGATTTAGAACTCATTGGAGACGGAAAAGACTACCAATATATCTGTGGTGTTGACGAAGCAGGCAGAGGTCCGCTATGTGGCCCTGTTGCTGCTGCGGCAGTCATTATGCCAAAAGGTTCCCGTATTGAAGGCGTAAACGATTCTAAAAAGCTTACAGAAAAGAAAAGGGAAGCTCTTTACGAACAGATTATCAAAGAAGCAATTGCCTATCATGTTTGTTTGATTGATAACGAGGAAATTGATGAAATTAATATTTTAAATGCCACTTTAAAAGCAATGGAAAATGCTATCAATGGACTTTCCCAAAAAGCGGATTTTGCATTGATAGATGGCAACCGCAACAAAGGAATCACCACGCCTAATCAGATGGTGGTAAAAGGGGATGCCAAGTCTTATTCCATTGCCTGTGCATCTATTCTGGCGAAGGTGACCCGAGACCGTTTGATGGACGAGTACGATAAAATGTACCCCGCGTACGGTTTTTCAAAGCATAAAGGCTACGGCACCAAAGCCCATTACGAAGCTATTGAGCAATATGGCATTACTCCGATTCACAGAAAAACATTTCTGAAAAAAATTCTGGAGAAATAATATGGAAAAATACCGTCAGGCAATTGGAAAGCTAGGCGAGATGAAAGCGAAAAATTATCTCAGACGGCGAGGTTATCAGATTTTAGAAACCAATTACCGAACCCGGGCAGGGGAATTGGATATTATTGCAAAAGATAAAGAATGCCTTGTGTTTGTGGAAGTGAAAACAAGAACTTCGGACGAATACGGCGCTCCTGCAGAAGCAGTTTCATATTACAAACAACAGCATATGTTAAAGAGCGCCAAGTATTATCTTTCCCGTCACGGTGGAGACTGTGAATGTCGGTTTGATGTAATTGAGGTTCGTCTTACAAATCACGGTCTTTTCAAACTTGCGAAAATCAATCATTTAAAAAATGTGTTGCAATGAGGAAATTATGGAACAGTTTACCCAAGATTTAAAATCATATTTGTTGGAAAACGGTGCAACGGATGTTGGCTTTGCTAAAGTGTCTTATGATTCTTTGGAATATGCTGTTTCCATTGTGGTAAAGCTCTCTGATTTTGTAATTTCTCAAATTGACACAGCTCCCACTTACACCTATTTTAATCACTATAAAACGGTCAACGCTTTGATTGACCGATTAGGTTTGTTGTGTGGACAGAAAATTGAAGAGCAGGGAGGATTATACTTTCCCATTCCCGCTTCCCAGACTGTAAACGGGCATAATACCTATGCGGGTGAATATTCTCACAAAAAGGCAGCCGTTTATGCAGGGCTTGGAACAATTGGAAAAAATGCTTTGTTTTTACACAAACAATACGGTCCTGCCATTCGGCTTGGAACAGTGTTCACCAATTTGCCTTTAGCTGTTGGAGAGCCGCTGTCGGAAGACTTGTGTGACGGATGTAATCGTTGTGTAAAAAGTTGCCCTGCACAAGCATTGTATGGTAAAAAATTCAGTTGGGACGCCCCCGATTTGTCCCTTTTGGATCGTAAAGCTTGTTCCGATTATATGAAAAAACAGTTTATGCACATTGGACGCGGTTCGGTTTGCGGAATTTGTATGAAACAGTGTATGGAACATTTTAAAGCGCATCATAATTAGGAAATTACTCGCAGAAAGGAAACAAGAAGAGGTTTATGAAACAGTTATCACTGATTTTAATTGGTGGGGGAGACCGTGGCAGCAGTTATTTAAAATATCTGCTGCAGAACCCTGAAAAATTTAAGTTGGTTGGGATTGCAGAACCCATCCGTGAAAAACGAGAATACTTAAGAGATTTGTATAACGTGCCGCGGGAAAACTGCTATGAAAGTTATGAAGACATTTTAGCACTTCCCAAATTTGCGGATATTGCTATGATTTGCACTCAGGATAAAATGCACTATGCGCCTGCTCTTTTGGCGATGGAAAAGAAGTATGATTTGCTGATGGAGAAACCCATTTCTGTTTCTCCTGAAGAATGTTATAAAATGTATCGTGCGGCAGAGGAACACGGCGTAAAAAGTGTGGTTTGTCATGTGCTTCGCTATACTCCGTTTTATAAAGCAATTAAAAAATTTATTGCAGACGGCAATATGGGCGAAATTATGAATATGATTCATACCGAGGGCGTTGGTAATGTACATATCAGCCATAGCTATGTGAGAGGGAACTGGAGAAAAGAATCCGAATCTTCTCCCATGCTTCTGGCAAAATGCTGTCATGATACCGATTTATTGCAGTGGTTGGTAGGGGAACTTTGCACCAAAGTGCAGTCTGTGGGTACTCTCTCTTATTTTTGTGAAAAGAATAAACCGGAGGGTGCTCCCAAACGCTGTCTGGACGGATGTCCTCATAAAGACACCTGCTATTACTATGCTCCCGATTTATACCGTCTTCCCACTGCGGAAGTGCAACATTTCCGTGCGATTGTTGCCAATAAATTTGCCCCCACCGATGATGAATTAGATGAAATCTTAAAAACATCTCCTTACGGCAGATGCGTGTATCAGTGTGATAATGATGTGGTTGACCATCAGATTGTGAATATGCAGTTCGGAGAAGATAAATATGCTTCTCTTACCATGTCCGGCTTTAATAAAGGAGGTCGAGTGACCACTATTATGGGAACTGAAGGGGAACTTCGTGCGGATATGGAAGAACAGTCTGTCACCTTCTATAGCTTTAAAACGCACGAAACCACTTCTGTTTATCAACCTGAAGCAGGATTTGACCAGACCATTGCCGGCGGACACGGTGGCGGTGATATGGGTATTATGGCGGATTTATATGATTATCTGGCATTAGGACAGCCGTCTGATTCCATTTCCGATTTAAAAGTATCCTGTATGAGTCATCTGATTTGTTTTGCTGCGGAGGATGCCCGTAAAAAAGGCATCACCGTGGATATGGGAACGTATTTAAAACAGTTTGAGTCTTAATATGATAAAATAGACACTCCAATCTCAGAGTGTCTATTTTTGGAAAGGTAACAAAAAATTATGGAAAAAACAAACGCAATGCGTATTTTAGAAAAGCAAAAAATTCCGTATGATGTGGAAACTTATGATGCTTCCGACGGCGTGATAGACGGGGTGTCTGTTGCCGGAAAAATCGGGCAGGATCCTAAATTTGTATATAAGACTTTAGTGACGCAGGGAAAATCCAAGAATTATTTTGTGTTTGTGATTCCAGTAGCTTGTGAGTTGGATTTAAAAGCAGCTGCAAAATCCGTAGGCGAAAAATCTGTAGAAATGATTGCTGTAAAAGATATCAATAAAATCACCGGTTATATTCGTGGCGGGTGTTCTCCTGTGGGAATGAAAAAACAGTTTCAGACCGTGATTGATGAATCCGCAAAAGAATTAGAATATTTCTATGTCAGCGGCGGAAAAATTGGACTGCAACTGAAAGTAAATCCCGTATCTTTGGCAGAACTCATCCACGCGGATTTTTCCGCAATTGCTTTTTAGCCCACTCTTGACACGAACTTTGTCGATTTTTGCGAAAGGAACTCATACTATGGACTCTATCAAACTATCAACAAAAGTTAGTTCTGATGAAAGAATAATTTCAACAAAAGATGCTATTAAGAATATATCTTTTGATCTAGAAAAACTAGGCGTATACTTGGCGAGTATGCATCAATTATATGATTATAATGCAATGACATCTTCAATAAGCAATGCTCTTGACGAGTTTAGTAATGCTCTTATCAACGTAGGTTGCAATAAGGAATATGTTGCTGCTTATAAAAAGTGGGGAAATTTTGGTTGGTCATTTAATACAAATGTAAGTAAAAAGTTTTTTCTTACTGCTCCAAATTCTTTAGAAGAAGCTGATTCCATTATGCATGAGTATTGCAACTCGGAAACAATAACAAAAATGATGGAAAAACTAAAATCTGCCGGTGTTAACGAAAAAGATTTGGAAGAGGCTTATTTTGATTATGATAATCGACAATATAAATCATCTGTTATGCTGCTATTTAGTTTGCTTGATCAACAGTTAATCAAAAGAAAATTCTTTAAAGAAGATGGTCGTTTAAAAACTGGGGCAGGTGTTATCGGAGAATTGAAAAAAAGCAAAAAACAACACAAAGAAAGCACACATTTACATTATATACAATTCACTTTAATCATTTATTGTTTGATTAAACTGTTTGAGAGTAGTGAAAACTTTGAAATAGAGCCATTTGTTATTAATAGAAATTTTTTGATTCATGGAATGAGTAACAGAGAAGTAAACGAATGTGATTGTCTAAAGGTTTGGTCTGCGTTATATAGTTTTGTAGTTGTTTATCCTGAACTTGAAAAAGAGATTTTATCAAATGCTATTTAAAAAAACAAAGGAGATGTAATCATGGGATTATTTGGGCCCTCAAAAAAAGAAAAAGTATTGCAGGCAGAAGTGGAAAGATTAAGTAGTTTGATGTTGCCTGAACATAGGGAAATTGATTCCCTTAATAAACAAATCGAAGTATTAAAAGCAGAAATAACAAACTTAGAAAAGACAATTGATGTTGACCAAAAGAAGATTACTGATTTAAAAGCTAATATCAATACTTTGAATCATGAAATATTAGAGAAGAAAAAACAAATATCAATTTTCGATGTCGATATTGATGCTCAAGAATATGGTTTATACAAGCCGACTTTTGAATTTGCGAATTCAGACTTATATAAGGATAAATTAAAGGAATTGAGAGACAGACAAAAAGAATGTATAAAAAATGATTCTGCAGCTCTTGGCAGTACTAATTGGACTGTTGATGGTAGTCAGGCAAAGGGACGTGCAATGGTTAAAGATAATAAGAAACTATTGCTCCGAGCTTTTAATGTTGAATGCGATGATATTGTTGCAAATGTTAAAGTATCAAATTTGGATAAATCTATCGAACGAATTAATAAGATAAGTGAACAAATTTCAAAGCTTGGAAAAACGATGTCAATTTCCATTACCCCTGGTTATATAAGATTGAAAATTGAAGAAGTAAAATTAGCATTGGATTTCCAACAAAAGAAACAAGAGGAAAAAGAGACGCTTAAAGAACTGCGAGCACAAGAAAGAGAAGAAGCAAAAGTTTTAAAAGAAATAGAAGAAGAAAGAAAACGCTTAAAGAAAGAACAAACACATTATCAAAATGCTTTAGATAAAATTTTGAGTCAAATTGAAAAAAATGGTGAAACTGATGATTTGCTTGAGAAAAAAGCTCAGTTAGAAGCACAAATTAATGATACAGCAGCTGCAATAGAAAATGTGGATTATCGTGAAGCAAACAGAAAAGCAGGTTATGTATACATAATAAGTAATATTGGTGCTTTTGGTGAAAATGTATATAAAATAGGCATGACGAGACGATTAGACCCACAGGAAAGAGTTGATGAACTTGGTGATGCATCTGTACCATTCAATTTTGATGTGCATGCATTGATTTTTACAGATGATGCTCCTGGATTAGAAACTGCTTTACATAACGCTTTTGAATCAAGAAAATTAAATAAAATTAATTCTCGACGTGAATTTTTTGCAGTTTCTCTTGATGAAATCAAAGCGGAAGTTAGAAAGAATTTTGACAAAACAGTAGAATGGATAGATGTTCCAGAAGCAGAACAATACAGACAATCTTTATTGATTAAATAGTCATGATCTGTATAGGATGATTCTACTCGTGTCAAGTCCATACAATTTAAAACATTAGTTTGCCGATTTTGATATTTACATATACTGTCGGGAGCGAGAAAATTCGGTATTCTCGCGGGTTCTAAGGAAAAGTATTAAAGGAAAAACAGTGAGAAAATTAAGGAAAAATTAGTAGGTCCTATTATTCACTGTTCTCCTGACTTGACAAGAACTTGACGCCAAAAAGGTTTACATCTATACCTTATGTGTCGCAATCATAAAAGAAGACATCGCTTGTAACAAGTCTATAAGATTTAAAATATTTTTCTGAGTATGGAACAAATTTCCTTTTGATGCCGTCTAACTGGATAGAAAGGGAGGCGATAAATTTGAAAAAAATATGTTGTATTCTTATATTACTTTTTTTAAGTACCTTATCGACTACTTCCGCTCAGGAAAAACTACTTCAGTTTCCGTCTACCGTACAAGAATCGGTTCTTACACACGAAGTCATTCAGGATGATTTGGTATATCACGGTGAAGAACACGAGTTTCATGATCTGCTCTACCGTGGAGAAGAAATCACAATTGTAAAACTATCCGAAAACGAATGTGAATAATGTTTCATAAGAATAAAAAACAAAAACCCGAATGCATATTGCATTCGGGTTTTCTGTTATGCAAAATAATTATTCAGCAGCTTTGATTTCTTCAAAACATGCGCTGCAATATACAGGTTTGTCATCTCTGGGGATGAAGGGAACTTTTGCTTCGCCGCCGCATTTTGCGCAAACAGCAGTGTGCAGTTCTCTTTTAGCTCCTTTTCTTGCAGTTCTGCAATCTTTGCATCTGGAAGGTTTGTTCTGGAAACCTTTTTCAGCATAGAATTCCTGTTCACCTGCGGTGAATACAAATTCAGCTCCACAGTCTTTGCAGATTAAAGTTTCGTCTTGATACATGAGATACTCTCCTTAGTAAATGTGTATATAAATATTTTTTAGCCTTTTTTATTGAACTTCTTGACGTTGCTGGGGCAGTTTTATTATAAGAACAGGGGCGCTGCCTTTTTTTTGATTCTCTGCAAAGCATTGTCAATTGATTTTGGCGATTTACCAAGGACAGTTGCAATTTCTTTGTAGGTCATACCGGAACTAACTAGATATAGTACCGAAAGTTCAAATTTACTTAAAATCTCTTTCAGCTTTTCGTTTAGGATGCTAACATCTTCATGGTCGAAAAACGCTTCTTCCGGTCCCTCCGTTTTTAATTCTTTCCAAACGGTTTCGTCAGCTTCTATAGAAACTGATTGGTTGAGGGGAGCGTGTTTTTTTCTGAGAGAATTTTTAATGACTGTTTTTAAGCGTAATACAATGCATCGTTTTGCAAACAATTCAAAAGGGACTTCTTTTTTTGCATCATAACTTTTTACTGCCTGAAACAATCCGATCATACCTTCTTGCATCAGATCGTCTCTGTCGGCACCACTTAAAAAATACTTAAATGCCATCGTACGAATAAAAGGTTTAAACTGCAGGAACAATTCTTCCAATGCGTTTTCGTCTAACTGTTTTGCTTTTGCAATTAGAATTGAATCAAGTTCCATAAGACTGCATAATCCTTCTACATACTATACATTATACAGTAATTATTGCATAAATTTATAGAGTTGTCAAGTATTTTTCTGCAAAATTTACAAAAAAATATTATATTTTTCGAGCGGTATTGTCACTTTTTGCTAAAATTTAACAAAAAAACTGATGATAATTACCAAAGGGATCGAAAAGAGATTATCGGAAGGATTCCAAAATTTCTAATAATTCATATTCTGAGTTTACAAAAATACCGGATGAAAGAATTTTTCGATCTTCGTCAGTCAGAACAGATAAGTTGATTTTTTCCTCCATTATGATTTCATTGGGAGTATTTTTTTTAACGACAATAATTTTATTGTTGTTAAGTTTTAAAAGAAAATGGTTGTCACAGTCTATATCCACAGTTTCTTCGACTTCAATTAACTGTTCTTCAAAATTAAGAATTTTCCAATTTGGATGAAAGTCTAGTACTTCTGTTTGGCTTTTATGCTCTAGCTCATCCGGAAGAGGCAAAAGTCGATTCTTCTGGTGACCGCATGCATACAATGTGGACAGTTTTAGTGTGGCGGTTTTTTGAAGGGTAGGCACCGTTTCCTGTTTTAGTACTGTAGTAGCAGGGGGGCCTTGGGATATTAAACCTACAACGAGCAAAACCAACACAAGAATTGCACCGGGAATCAGTAGAATTTTAAAAAATCGTTTTCTTTTTTTTCGACGTTCGTAGTAATAAGGCGCAAACATCTCATCACTTCCTTTTTTTGTCATTGTTGCCTGAAGAAGTGAAAATATACACTTTTACTAAAATCTGTTATGTTTTTTTAAAAAAAGGAAATACTACTGTTGCCGGAATGTGATGGCTTCGATTGATTATTGCTGAGGGTATTCTTTTGTTTTGGTAAAACGGACAAAAAACCAAATCGGAAAACTTTGTTTGTTCGTTTTTAGTCAATCTGTGGAAAAACACGAAAAAACTTCCGGAAATTTGCCTTTGGAAAATCCATTGAAAACTTGATGTTTTAACGGGTTTTTATTATTTTTGAAAAACTTTTGAAAACTTTGAAAAAAACTGTGGAAAACTATTGACAAAATCAAAAAAAAAGAGTATAATACAGACAAAAACAAAAATAAACACAGAAAAAGGGGTTTTTGATTATGGCTATGATGAACGAGTACGAAATCAAAAAAGAAATGTGTGAAGTCGGCAGAAGAATTTATATGAACGGCTTCGTTGCCGCTAACGACGGTAATATTACAGTAAAAATTTCCGACAATGTATTTTTTGCAACTCCCACCGGTGTATCCAAGGGTTATATGACTCCTGATATGATCATCAAGGTTGACGGAGAAGGTAAAGTCCTGGAAGGAAAATTAAAACCCTCCAGCGAATTAAAAATGCATTTAAGAGTATATAAAGAAAGACCTGACGTAAGAGCAGTTGTGCATGCACATCCGCCCACAGCTACCGGTTTTGCAATTGCAGGTGTTCCGCTGGATAAATACACCATGCCGGAAGCAATCATTTTCTTAGGTACTGTTCCGATTGCAAAATACGGTACTCCTTCTACCGATGAAATTCCGGATGCAGTTTCCGAACACTTACAGAGCTATGATGCCTTCTTACTGGAAAACCATGGTGCATTAACCGTTGGTAACTCCTTAATGAATGCATACTTCAAAATGGAAACCTTAGAATTTTATGCAAAGATTTCCTTAAATGCAAGATTATTAGGTGGTGAACAGGAATTAACCTGTGACCAGATTGATAAACTGATGCAGGTGAGAGCTGCATTTAAAGTACCCGGCAAACATCCCGGTTGCAAAAAATGCGAAAAGAACGGAACTCCCGAATGTAAAGAAGCACAGAGACTGGCTAAAAAAGAAGATAACCCGGATGCTGCTCTGGTTGCAGAAATTACTCAGAAAGTTCTGGCAGCAATGGGTAAATAATTCAATTGCTACACTATTATATATAATAGAAAGGAAAGGTCTGACCGGAATACCGTTTGTATTTTCGTAGGACAAAGATGGTGAACACTTATGCGATCTAACCGATTTAAAGTGCTGGGGCAAAGACCTGTCCATCAAGATGGGTTCATGAAGGAATGGGAAGAAGTTGGCTTTGTTGCCATGGATTCCAAGTATGATCCAAAGCCCTCTTTGAAAATCGAAAACGGTATCATCGTGGAAATGGACGGCAAGCGTCGGGAAGAGTTTGACTTTATCGACAGCTTTATCGCAGACCATGCCATCGACTTATCTGTTGCAGAAAAAGCAATGGCGATTGACAGTTTACAGTATGCCAGAGATTTGTGCGATATTAACACCGATAATAAAGAATTAAAGAAGCTGTTCTCCGGTTTGACCGCTGCAAAGCTGAAGGAAATCATGAATCACATGAATGTGGTTGAAATGATGATGGCGATGCAGAAAATGAGAGAAAGAAAAACACCTTCCAACCAATGTCACGTCACCAACTTAGACGATAACCCGGTGCAGATTGCCTGCGATGCCGCAGAAGCAACCTTCCGAGGTTTTGACGAAACCGAAACCACCGTAGGGATTGCCCGGTATGCACCCCTTTGCGCAGTTGGTCTTTTCATCGGATCTCAGGTTGGTCGTCCTGGCGTTCTGTCTCAGTGTGGGGTAGAAGAAGCTGTGGAATTAAAACTTGGTATGAAAGGGTTTACCACCTATGCGGAAACCATTTCCGTATACGGTACCGAGAAAGTATTTATTGACGGGGATGACACGCCCTATTCTAAAGCATTTTTAGCATCTGCTTACGCTTCCCGTGGCATGAAGATGCGCTGCACCTCCGGTACAGGCTCTGAAGTTTTAATGGGAAATGCGGAAAAGAAATCCATGCTTTATCTGGAAATCCGTTGTCTTCTGGTTATTAAAGGTGCAGGCGTTCAGGGTACTCAGAACGGTGCAATCAGTTGTATCGGTATCACCGGCTCTGTGCCTTCCGGTATTCGTTGTGTGTTAGCGGAAAATTTAGTTGCCGCTCAGCTTGGTTTGGAGGTTGCCTCCGGTAACGACCAGACCTTCTCTCACAGTGATATCAGAAGAACGGCAAGAATGCTGATGCAGATGCTTCCCGGAACAGACTTTATCTTCTCTGGGTATAGCTCCATCCCCAACTACGACAATATGTTTGCCGGTGCGAACTTTGATGCAGAGGATTTTGATGACTACAATGTTCTTCAACGTGATTTGAAAGTGGACGGCGGTCTTCGTCCCGTATCGGAAGAAGATGTGATCCGTGTTCGTATGAAAGCAGCAAAAGCTGTTCAGGCAGTGTTTGCCTGCTTAGGATTCCCCAAAGTTACGGACGAACAGGTAGAGCAGGCTGTTTACGCTCACGGCAGTAAAGATATTACTGCAAAACGTAACGTTAACGAAGATCTTGCTGCTGCACAGAAGTTAGTTGACGGCGATATCACCGGGGTAGACATTGTGCAGGCACTGAATAATTCAGGCTTTCACGATGTGGCAGTTGCAGTATTTAATATGTTAAAACAGCGTTTATCTGCTGACTATCTGCAAACTGCTTCCATTTTAAATGACCAGTTTGAAGTGTTAAGCTCGGTGAACCATCCCAATGATTATAACGGTCCCGGTACCGGTTACCGTGTTTCCGGCGAACGTTGGGAAGAAATTAAAAATATTAAGGATACCTTAGATCCTACCGCTATTTAGAATTTAAAAGAAAGGATTAGTGCATTTTTACTTTTATAAAATTGAATAAAAATGTATGTGGTATCAGTATGGAATATAATGAACAGTTAATTAAAGAAGTCACCAGGCAGGTAATGGCAGCAATTCAGAATGCTGAAGCAATGCCGGAACCAGTGAAGACCGTTTCTTCCTCCAACGGAAAACGGCTACAGATTACTGAAGAAGGCGATGCTCCCAAAGGTGTGAGCCCTTCTGAAGTAGTAATCGGGCTCGGTGCTTCCTTTTCTAAAGATATGTTTGAAACCATGTCGGGTGTGAGCCATTATGATTTGGTCCGTGAAATTGCAGCAGGGGTTGAAGAAGAGGGGATGACTCCTCGATTCATCCGTGTGTATCATACATCGGATGTTGCCTTTATCGCTTTGACTGCGGCAAAATACTCCGGTTCCGGCATCGGTGTGGGTATTCAGTCCAAAGGAACCACCACCATTCATCAGAAGGATTTATTCCCGCTGACGAATCTGGAACTGTTTCCCCAGGCACCGCTGATTACGTTGGAAATTTACCGTAAAATCGGTAAAAACGCAGCACGTTATGCCAAAGGTCAGTCTCCGGAGCCAATCAGCGTGATGAATGACTGTATGGTGCGTCCGAAATTCCAGGCGAAAGCGGCTTTGCTTCACATTAAGGAAACCGAAAATGTGGTAGATAAGAAACCGCCTGTCGCATTAAAAATTGAATTTTAAGGGGTGGCAGTGATGGATGTAAATATTTCTGAAATTGTAAAAGCTGTTGCCGAAAAAATTCAGGCAGAAACAGGAAACGGCGGGATTTCAAGCAAAGAAATCAATGATATCTTACAAAAGATTGAAACTCCAAAACCGAAAAAAGCAGAGAAAACTCCGGATGAAATTGCGGATGAGTTAACAAAAAAAGTTCTTCGTGATATGAAGGGCGGCGGTACTTCCTTCAAAAAAGGAACTTACACTTATCCTTTAGCAAAAAATCATCCCGATTTGTTAAAATCCAAAACCGGAAAATCTTTTTCTGAAATCACATTTGAAAATCTGATTCAGGGAAAAGTGACTCACGAGGATTTTAAAACTAACCGTGAAACTCTGTTGATGCAAGCGGAAATTGCCGAAAAAGCCGGCAAAAAACAGTTTGCAGGCAATATGAGAAGAGCAGCAGAATTAACAGCTGTTCCTGATGATGAAGTGCTGAAAATTTACGATAAGCTCCGTCCCAATCGGGCAACCAAACGGGAGCTTTTGGATATTGCAGATCACTTAAGAAGCGATTATCAGGCGAATATTACTGCAGCATTCATTGAAGAAATTGTTGCGGTATACGAAAAGCGAAATATTCTGTTATAGAGTAGCAAAAAGAAAGGAGAAAAAATCATGGCGATTCGTGACGTTGTTGCTGGTGTTGACATCGGAAACTCCACTACCGAAGCAGTTCTGATGAACATTCGGGACGGCCATTGTGATTTTCTCTCCTATGCGATGATTCCTACTACCGGCGTAAAAGGAACTCGCGAAAATAAAACCGGTGTGATTGCAGCCTTGAAACAAGGCGCAAAAGATGCCGGACTTAGTCTTTCAGATATCGGTGAGGTGCTGATTAACGAAGCAACTCCCGTCATCTCCGAATTATCCACCGATGTAATCTCTCAAACCACTATTATCGGCTCTGTAATGATTGGGCACAACCCCGACACTCCCGGCGGTAACGGTATTGGAGTGGGATTTACCCACGATGTGAGAAGCTTGCATCTTTGCAACCGTAGTGATGACTATATCGCTGTGGTTGATGCCACTGTGGACTTCGAGGAAGCGGCAAGCTATGTAAACCGTGCTATTGATGACGGAATCTCCGTTACGGGGATGATCTGCAAAAAAGATGATGGTGTGCTGATTGCGAACCGTCTTAATGTAACTTTGCCCATTGTGGACGAGGTTATGCAGATTGAAAAAATTCCGTTTGGAAAATTAGCAGCGATTGAAGTTGCCTCTGAATCAGGCACTATTAAAGTGCTATCCAATCCTTATGGGATTGCAGGAATTTTCAAATTGACGCCGGAGGAAACCAAAAGCGTCATCCCAATTTCCAAGAGTTTAATCGGACTTCGGTCCGGCGTTGTCATCAACAATGATGAAGGCGGCGTTAAAACTCAGGAAATTCCGGTTGGTAATATTTATATTTACGGAACCGGCGGTGATTTCAGTGTTCCTGTTTCCCAGGGTGCCGATAAAATAACCGAAACGGTGTTAAAAAGCGGCGATATTTTTGATATTGCCGGTGAAAAAAACACCAATACGGGAAACTCCTTTGAACGGATTAAACGCCGCATGGCAGATTTAACCGGTCAAATGGCAGATTCCATTAAAATATCCGACCTTTCCGCAACTGATACCTTAGCGCCAATGAAGGTGTCTGGCGGTTTGGCGAATGAATATGCGATGGAAAGCGTGGTTATGCTTTCTTCCATGGTAAAAACCTCTCATCTTCCTATGAAACAGATTGCCGACGTGGTAACCGATGAAATCGGTGTTGACGTTTCGATCATGGGAAAAGAGGCAGATAACGCAATTATCGGTGCGTTAACAACATCAGGTGCAGATACACCGTTAGCGATTTTAGACTTAGGCGGCGGCTCCACCGATGCTGCTCTGATGGACAAATCCGGCAATATCAAAAGTGTGCATACTGCAGGAGCAGGGGAGATGGTTACCACCATCATTGACTTAGAACTTGCTCTTTCCGACCGTGACACGGCGGAACTGATTAAGCGGTATCCCTTGGCAAGGGTGGAAACCTTCAATATGCTTCGCTTTGAAGACCAAACAGTGAAGTTTACAAAAGATCAGTTACCTCCTGAGCTATATAAACGGGTTGTTATTCTCACCGAAGATAAAATGATTCCTATCCGGAAAAAGAATCTGACAATGGAGCAGATTGCTGTAATCCGAAAGGAAGCCAAACGAAAAGTATTTGTGCAAAATGCGCTGAAGGCGTTAACCAAAATTGCTCCTGAAGGAAACTTAAGAAATATTCAGTTTGTGGTTATGGTTGGCGGAAGTGCTTTGGACTTTGAAGTGCCCGACCTCATCAATGAGGCACTCTCAAAATATAATATTGTGGCAGGACGCGGAAATGTGCTGGGTAAATTCGGACCCCGTGCCGCAGTTGCTGCAGGACTGGTGTTAAGCCAGTATTCCAAACAGATGAGATTGGGAGGTGAGAACGTTTGATATATACCAAAAAAGGAGACGAAGGATATTCCGGAAACTTAAAAAACATCCGCTATCCTAAGGATTACATCTTATTTGATTTACTTGGTACCATCGACGAGCTCTCATCTCATTTAGGACTTGCCAAAACAGAATCTATTGAAGTGGTTTGTGATACCATAACAGCTTTGCAAAAAGAATTTATCCTGCTGATGGGTTTTATTGCAGGCGGTGATCACTTCGATACCAAACAGGCAACCGGCCGGTTAGAAAAACTGATTGATGCCTTTTCGGCAAAAATCACCCGTGACGGAAAATTCACTATCAGCGGACAGACTAAGGGCGGTGCGCACTTAGATGTGGCTAGAACAGTTGCCCGTCGGGCAGAGCGAGAAGCGGTAAAAGCCTCCAAACTGTTTTTGGTGAAAAAAGAGGACTTGTCCTACTTTAACAGACTGTCCGATTTGCTCTATGTGTTGGCAAGATATCAGGATCAGCTCTATGTACCAAAAGATGAAAAAATAATTGTATATGATAAACCAAGCGATGGCACGTTTAACATGAAACTGGCAGAAAAGCTTTGCCAGACAGTAATCAGCCGTGCCAGAGAAATGGGAGTCAAGGTTGTGTGTGCTGTTTGTGACGGTGGCGGAAACCTGATGACCATGCTCCGTGATGATGATGCCTATATTGCAAGCATCAATGTTGCACAAAACAAGGCATACACGGCAGTCAGCTTAAAAATGCCCACAGAAACTTTAGCAGGACTTACCAAGCCTGGTGATTCTCTCTATGGCATCCAGCATCAGGACAGCCGTCTTGTAGTGTTTGGCGGAGGAATCCCCCTCATTATTAATGACGTGATCGTGGGTGGCTTTGGTGTTAGTGGCGGAAGCTTAGAGCAGGATACCGCACTGGCAGCATATGCGAAAGAAATTTTTGGGAAGTTTACAAACTCGAATGAATAAAGGAAAGGATGTGTTCAAAATGAACGAACAACAAATTGCAAGCATTGTTGAACAGGTAATTAAAGGAATGGCCGCAAAAGGTGCCGCTCCGAAAGCATCCGGTAAATATAAAGGTGTTTTCTCCACCATGGAAGAAGCAATTGAAGCGGCAAAAACAGCCTACAAACTGTTCCGCAGCTATTCTTTGGAACAGAAAGAAAACATGATTACCAAAATCAGAGAAAAAATTATGGCAGAAGCCGAAACCATGGCAAAAATGGGCGTGGAAGAAACCGGCATGGGCAGAGTGACTGATAAAATTATCAAACACACTCTGGTTGCTCAGAAAACTCCCGGTACTGAAGATCTGCAGCCCAGAGCATACAGCGGTGATACCGGCTTAACTCTGGTAGAAATGGCTCCCTTTGGATTAATCGGAAGTATTACGCCTACCACCAACCCCTCCGAAACCGTTCTTTGTAACTCCATCGGGATGTTAGCAGCAGGAAACTGTGTAATTTTTAATCCCCATCCGAGAGCAATCAACACTTCTAACTATGCAGTTGACTTGATCAACCGTGCAGTATTGGAAGCTGGCGGTCCGGAAAATGTGGTTGTATCTGTAACCAAACCTACTTTAAAAACTGCTGACGCTATGATTAAATGCCCTGACGTAAAACTGTTAGTGGCAACCGGTGGTCCCGGTGTTGTAAGAACACTGTTATCCTCCGGGAAAAAAGCAATCGGTGCCGGTGCAGGGAATCCGCCTGTAATTGTTGATGAAACTGCCGACATCAGAAAAGCAGCCAAAGATATCGTTGCAGGTGCAAGCTTTGATAACAACCTGCCTTGTATCGCTGAAAAAGAATGTTTCGCAGTTGCAAGCATTAAAGATGAGCTGATTCATTATATGACTCAGAACGGCGCGTATCTTTTGACCAAACAGTCTGATATTGATAAATTGGTAAAAGTTGCGTTAACCGAAGAAGAATGCAAACAGGGTGAAGGTTGCTCCGACAGAGCAAAACGTAAACTGATGCTTAATAAAGATTGGGTAGGCAAAGATGCAAATCTCTTCTTAGAAGCAATCGGTATTACCGATGCTCCCAAGGATACCCGTTTGATCATCTGTGAAACCACCGAAGATCATCCCTTCGTATCAGAAGAACTGATGATGCCGATTTTACCCATCGTGTCTGTAAAAGATGTAGACGAAGCAATCCGTCTGGGTGTAAAATACGAACACGGCAACCGTCACAGTGCTCACATGCATTCTAAAAACATTGATAACTTAACCAAATTTGCAAGAGAAGTGGAAACCACAATCTTTGTAAAAAATGCACCTTCCTATGCAGGCATTGGTGCAGGCGGAGAAGGACACACCACCTTCACCATTGCAGGTCCTACCGGCGAAGGTATCACCTCCGCAAGAAGCTTCACCCGTCAGAGAAGATGCGTTCTGGTGGATGGCTTCAGAATCATTTAGTGAAAAATCTACTATATAGAAATGAGGGTTCGTAAGATGGAAATGAACGAAAAAGCGATTGAATCAATCGTAAAACAAGTTTTAACCAACTTAAACGGCGGCTCTGACTGTAGCTGTGGTGGAAACTGTACTTGCGGAAAATCTGCAGGTCCCATCCCCAAAACTGCAAAAGCTGCAATGCTCACCTCTTTGGAGCATTATGATATCAAAGAGTTTCCCATTCCCGAGCTTGGTGATGATGATATCTTAGTTAAAGTAGAAGGCTGTGGTATCTGCGGAACTGATGCTCACGAATTTAAACGTGATCCTTTCGGCTTAATTCCTGTTGTGTTAGGTCATGAAGGCACTGGCGAAATCGTGAAAATGGGTAAAAACGTGAAAAAAGACAGCGCTGGCAAAGCTTTAAAATTGGGTGACAAAGTTGTTACCTGTATGATCTTTAAAGATGACCCCAACATCACCATGTTTGACTTAAACAAACAGAATGTTGGTGACGGTGCAGATGTTTACGGTTTGATTCCTGATGATGATATTCATCTGAACGGTTGGTTTGCCGATTATATGGTAATCAGAGGCGGTTCCACTGTATTTAATGTAAGTGATCTGGACTTAGAAAGCAGAATTTTAATCGAACCTGCTGCAGTTTTAATTCATGCTGTAGAACGTGCGAAAACTGTTGGTATCTTAAGATTTAACAGCCGTGTGGTTGTTCAGGGTTGCGGACCGATTGGTCTGTTATGTATTGCAATTCTGCGCACCATGGGCGTTGAAAACATTGTTGCAGTAGACGGTGAAGAAAAGAGATTGGCTTTCGCCAAAGAAATGGGCGCAACCAAATCTGTAAACTTCAAAAACCATAAAGGTATTGAAGAATTAACCGAAGCTGTGAAAGATGCATTCGGCGGTTACTATGCTGACTTTGCATTCCAGTGTACCGGTTCTCCCATCGCTCACTCCAACGTATACAAATTCGTAAGAAAAGGCGGCGGTTTGTGTGAACTTGGCTTCTTCATCAACGGTGGAGATGCTACCATCAACCCCCACTTTGACATTTGCGCAAAAGAACTGACTGTTGTTGGTTCCTGGGTATATACCTTACGCGATTATGCAACCACCTTCGATTTCTTAAAAAGAGCTCAGGGTATCGGTTTACCGATTAAAAAGCTGATTACTCACAAGTATCCGCTTTCCCAGATCAACGAGGCTCATCAGACCAATCTGAAGATGGAAGGCTTAAAAATCGCCATCATCAATGAATAATCAGAGTGAATCTGAACATAAGGAGGATTTACAATGAATGCATTGGGAATGGTTGAGGTTTACGGTTTCACCACCGCAATCGTTTGTGCCGATGCTGCAGCAAAAGCAGCGGCGGTAAACATCATTGCGCTGGATACCACAAAACCTGCCAACGGCGACAGCGCGGAAGTTCCCTTGGTAATGATTGTGAAAATGGAAGGCTCCGTTTCTGCAGTATCTGCAGGTGTTGCAGCGGCAAAAGCACAGGCGGAACAACGAGGACTCTACATTGTTTCACACATCATTTCCCGTCCGGGTCCTGACATTGAAAAACTTGCATTCTTAAGCAAGGTAGGAAATGAACCAATTGGGAAAAAATCCGTCAAAAAAGAAGTAAAAGAAACAAAAGAAGAACCGGTCAGCGAAAAAACTCCTGCAGTTACCGAAGCAGAAACTGTAGAAGAAAAACCGGTAGCGAGCGCTCCTAAAAAACGGGGACGTCCCGCAAAAGCGAAACCCGCTGAAAATCCCGACCAGCAAAAAATCGGGGAATAAAATAGTATAATAAAAATTATTATAAAAGGCCAAAGGCCAGGAGGATTTTAAAATGAATTTTGAAGCATTAGGAATGGTTGAAACCAGAGGTTTAGTAGCTGCAATCGAAGCAGCTGATGCAATGGTAAAAGCAGCTAACGTTACCTTAGTTGGTACCGAAAAAATCGGTTCCGGTTTAGTAAGCGTTATGGTTAGAGGCGATGTTGGTGCAGTAAAAGCTGCTACCGAAGCTGGATCTCAGGCAGCTGCAAGATTAGGCGAAATCGTTGCTGTACACGTAATTCCCAGACCCCATGGCGATGTTGAAAAAATCTTACCTGAACTGAAGTAAGATTGATCCTTGACTCTATCGAACGGATGTCTCTCGCTCCGTTTGGAGTGAGAGATAATCCCGTAGTGAAAGGAGAATGAAAACATGGAAGCAGTAGGCTTATTGGAAGTGCAGGCTTTGGCTGCCGCAATTGAAGGCTTAGACGCTATGCTCAAGGCTGCCAACGTGAGACTGGTTCATATTGAACGCCGTCTTGGCGGTCGATTGGTGACCATGGTTGTTGCAGGAACAGTTTCTGCAGTCACTTCCGCAGTAGAAGCCGGACGGACGGCTGCCGCCCGTATCGGCAATGTGAAATGTTGTGAAGTAATTGCAAGACCTCATAGTGAGGTTACCAAATTCTTCACCGATTTCTAAAATCCTATTTCGTAAAAAACAAAAATATAAATTATGGAGGTATTCGTAATGAACTTTGAAGCATTAGGAATGGTTGAAACCAGAGGTTTAGTAGCTGCAATCGAAGCAGCTGATGCAATGGTAAAAGCAGCTAACGTTACCTTAATCGGTACTGAAAAAATCGGTTCCGGTTTAGTAAGCGTTATGGTTAGAGGAGACGTTGGTGCAGTAAAATCTGCTACCGAAGCTGGCGCTGAAGCTGCTGCAAGACTGGGCGAAATCGTTGCTGTTCACGTTATTCCGAGACCGCACGGTGATGTAGAAAAAATTCTGCCCCAGATTAAATAATTGCATAATTAGAAACCAATTGCAGGCGGTACACGGCACATAGCCGTGTGCCGCAATGCAAAAAAACAAATGGTGATCATAAAGAATCAGTTTGTTCTTTTGGGTTGCACCCTTGAACCTAAACGAATGAACTGAACTCTCATCGTTTTTTCAAATGATTTCAGAAAGGTTGTGGAAATTTTGGAACGTGAAAAAATTGTTAGTGAAGTTGTAAAACAAGTATTAGCAATGTATAAACAAAAAGAAAGTGCACCTGTAACGCAGGTGGATGATTCTGAGATTAAGGTTGGAGTATCTCAGCGTCATATTCATTTATCCCAGGAAGACTTGGAAAAGCTCTTTGGCAAAGGTTATGAATTAACGATGTTAAAGCCTTTAATGGGGAAAGAATATGCTGCCAAAGAGGTTGTAACTTTAGTTGGAAAATCCCTAAAATCGATCGAAAATGTTCGTGTTTTGGGACCTGTTAGAAAAAATACCCAGGTTGAAATTTCAAGAACAGACACCTTTGTATTAAAAGTAAGTCCTCCGGTTCGTCCTTCCGGCGAAATCAAAGGATCTGAACGTCTGGTTGTGGTAGGGCCGAAGGGAGCCATCTACTTAGATGAAGGCGTTATTATTGCAAACCGTCATATTCATATGACTCCGGAAACCGCACGAAAATTCGGTGTAACCGATAATTCTTTGGTAGACGTGGAAATTGACGGCGTAAAACCCACCAAATTTTTTGATGTGCAGGTTCGTGTGCGTGACGATTTCAACACCGAAATGCATATTGATACTGACGACGCAAACTCCGCAGGATTAAAGAACGGAGATAACGTAAGAATCATCTCCAGATAACATAAACTATAGAAAAGGGAATGTATTATTATGGTAGTAGGAAAAGTTACTGGTTCTATTTTCTCCACCCGCAAGTTAGACAGCCTCACCGGTTCTAAACTGATGGTGGTAAACATCGGCAAAGGAAAGGACGATTTCGTGGTTGCCATTGATACCTTAGGTGCAGGCATCGGCGAAGTGGTTCTTGTAACCATGGGTGACAGTGCAAGATTTGCTTGTCAGAATGAAAAAACTCCCGTTGATGCAGTAATCGTGGGCATTGTGGATGAATCTAACTATAATCAGTAATTCGTTTTTTAAAAGCGAGTATAGTTGCTTTATAAAAGGAATTGAATTTGATGATGCAAACCTTAAAAGAATTGATACAAAAAGCCGGTGTGGTCGGTGCCGGCGGAGCGGGTTTTCCCACTCATGTAAAATTAGCTGATAACATTGAAACTATTTTAATTAATGGGACCGAGTGTGAGCCTCTTTTAAAAACTGACTTTTATTTGCTGTGTGAAAAACGAGACCGTTTAGAATCTGCTTTAGAAGCTTTGGTGGAACAAACCGGTGCTAAAAACGGTGTCATCGGTATTAAAAAACATACAGCAGAATTACTTGGAATGACCGAAGAAACTACCCGTGGTAAGATTTCTTACCGGTTTACCGGCGATGTTTATCCGTCCGGTGACGAAGTGGTTTTAATTCAGGAAACCTTAGGGAAAACTGTTCCCGGTGGACGACTTCCCATTTCAGTTGGCGTTGTGGTGATGAATGTGGAAACACTTTATAACGTTGCTAACGCTTTAGAGGAAACTCCTGTAACTCATAAATTTGTAACAATTGCCGGAAAAACGCCAAAAACTTATGTGTTGAACGTTCCGGTGGGAACACCTGTTTCCCATATTTTTGACAGCCTGAACATTGAAGTTCCCCAAAATTGCTCTGTGTTAGACGGCGGTCCGATGATGGGAAGTATGATTAATCCGAAAACCGCAGTTGTTACCAAGACAACTAAAAGTCTTTTGGTCATTGAAGATCATACCCTTTGTATCCGTTTAAAAACCAGAAGTTTGGCAGATGCATTGCACCGTTCCTCCGGGAATTGTTGCGGATGCAGAATGTGTACGGATATGTGTCCCCGTTATTTGATGGGGTATCCCATTGAACCTCATAAAATTGTGCAGAGATTATCTGCTAAAGCTTCCGACACCAAAACCTTCATGGGTGCATTTTATTGCTCAAATTGCGGTGTTTGTCAGACCATTGCCTGTCCGCAAAATATCAGTCCCAACCGCTTATTTGCCCGTGTGAAAGCGGAGCTTTTAAAGAATGGTGTGAAAGCCGGTATGATGGAAGAATCGACTCCCATTGCAGAACGGGTTTATCGCAGAGTTCCCAGCAAACGGTTAGTAAATCGGTTAGGCGTTTTGAAATATTATCGGGATGAATATGAGTTTACACAAATTCCAGAACCAAAACAAGTAACGCTTCCCTTAAAACAGCATATCGGTGCTCCCGGGGAAGTAATTGTGAAAGTTGGTGATTCGGTGACGGTTGGTCAGCTCATCATTCAGCCGAAAGAAAATGCACTTGGTGCCAATATTCACAGCTCTGTGAACGGTACGGTGTCTTCAGTCAGCGAATCCTGTGTTGTGATTACCGTTGGTTAACGGTTTTAAAAGTAAGGCGGTATAAAAATGATGGTATCCATTGGAATTATTGAAGTGAGTAACATTGCAAAAGGTTATTTCATTTGTGACAATATTTTAAAAAAATCACAGGTTTCCATGGTGATGGCGCAGCCCATCTGCCCCGGAAAATTTGTGATGATTTTTGGTGGAAGCATGTCATCAGTTCATATTGCCTGCGAATATGCCCAAACCAATTTTGCCGATAAAATTTTAGATATTTCTGAGTTTGGCAATATTGATGTCCGGGTATTTGATGCCTTAAACGGTGCCGCAAGCGGTGAAACCAGCGGTGCGCTTGGCATTATTGAAACCTTTTCCGTTGCATCTTGCATTTTGTCTGCGGATGCTGCCTTAAAAGCTGCAGCTGTGGAAATCTGTGAGCTTCGTGTGGCACGAGGCATGGGTGGTAAATCCTATGTGGCATTATCCGGCACTGTTGCGGCAGTTACCGCAGGGGTAGAAGCCGGTGCTCAGTTTGCTATTGAAAACGGTATCTTAAACGATACTGCTATTATTCCGTCTCCCCACGAGGATTTGTGGCAATATTTACAATAAGTGATAAAAATATTAGGCTTTAAAATGATGATTCCACTTTAAAGCCTATTTCATTATTAGGAAAAACGACAAAAAGATACGGAGGTGTTCTTTTGTTTGCATTAGAACGAAGAAAACGCATCTTAGAGCTTTTAAATCAGAATGGAAGTGTTCTGGTAAACGATTTAAGCCGTGATTTAGAAGTTACGGTAGAAACTATCCGTCGAGACTTAGAAAAGCTGGAGCAAAATGAACAGCTTACCCGTACTCACGGTGGCGCCGTTCCTTTTGAAGAATCTAATATGGATTTATCCTTGGAAAAACGGCGCGGTTTAAATATTGAAGGGAAAATCGCTATTGCTAAAAAAGCGGTTAATCATATTCGTCCCGGTGATACCATCTTTTTAGACGGTTCTACCACTTCCTATTACTTATCCAAGCAGTTAAAAGATATGAAAAATATCACCATTATCACCAACAATTTGCAGATTTTGGAGGAGTTGTCCAATTGCGATAAATTGAAGGTGATTTCTACTGGTGGTGTTTTGGATGTGAACAACCAGTCTTTTGTTGGTGAAGTTGCCGTGGATAATATCAACAAAAATTTCTGTGCCAACAAAATGTTTTTCAGTAGCAAAGGGATGACAATGGAGCAGGGCGTTTTAGAATCCAACGACGTGGAGTTTCAGATTAAACGTGCCATGCTAAACAATGCAATGACAAAATTTTTACTGTTGGATAAATCTAAACTGGAAAAAGTTGGCTTTATTAAACTCAGTAATTTTGCAGAAATTGATATGCTCTTTACCGATGAAGAATTATCCGATGAATGGAAAAAAGTATTGAAAAAGAACAAAGTGACTGTAGAATAAATCTAAGGAGGAAAAAACTATGAGCAAAAACGTATTAGCATTTGATTTTGGGGCTTCCAGCGGAAGAGCTATTATCGGTAATTATGATAACAATAAAATCACCTTAAAAGAAGTGCATCGTTTTCCAAATGATCCCGTATTTGTTGGTGGAACTTTGTATTGGGACGTACTTCGTTTATTATTTGAAATCAAACAGGGTATCTTAGCTGCACATCATAATGGCGGTTTTGACAGTATCGGTATTGATACTTGGGGTGTAGACTTTGGTCTTTTAGATAAAGATGGCAGACTTTTGGAAAATCCTGTTCACTACCGTGATACCAGAACGGATAACATTATGGAAGAAGTGTTCCAGATTGTTCCCAAAGAAGAAATCTATCAGAAAACCGGCACACAGTTTATGTCCTTTAATACCTTGTTCCAGCTTTATTACCTGGCAAAATACCGTAAGGATTTGTTAGACCGTGCAGACTGTTTCTTACTGTTTCCTGATTTATTGGCATATTTCTTAACTGGTGAAAAAACCGTGGAATATACCCATGCTTCCACTACCCAGTTAGTCAATGCCGAAACCAGAGAATGGGATTTTGATCTGATTGATAAATTAGGTATCCCCAGACGGTTATTTCCGAAAATTGTAAAACCGGGTACCAAAAAAGGCATGCTTTCCAAAGAAATTTGCGATGAATTAGGTGTTCCTTCCGTTCCCGTTTGTGCAGTTGGTTCTCATGATACTGCTTCTGCAGTTATGGCTGTTCCTTCTGAAAAAGAAGACTTTATCTATATCAGCTGCGGAACCTGGTCTTTATTCGGTACTGAAGCCAAAGAACCTTATATCAACGAAAAATCTCAAAAATATAACCTGACCAATGAAGGCGGTTACGATAACACCATCCGTTTCTTAAAAAATATTATGGGTCTGTGGCTCATTCAGGAATCCAGACGCCAGTGGATCCGTGAAGGCTTTGCCGTAACTTACGGAGACTTGGAAAAAGAAGCATTAGCTGAAGATGCTTTCAAATGTTTTATTGATTCTGATTATCCCAAATTTGGGAAACCCGGTAATCTTCCCCAGTATATTAAAGATTACTGCAAAGACACTAACCAGTTTGTTCCTGAGAGACGTGGGGAAGTAATGCGTTGTATTTATGAAAGCTTAGCTTTAAAATATCGCTACGCTTTTGAAAATATTCAGGATGTTACCGGCAAAAAATACGAAGTGATTCATATTGTTGGCGGCGGAACTAAGGATAATCTGTTGTGTCAGATGACTGCAAACTCTTGTGGGGTTGATGTTGTGGCAGGCCCCATCGAAGCAACTGCTTTGGGTAATGTTGCTGCTCAGCTAATTGCAGGCGGCGATATCAAAGACTTAAAAGAAGCCCGTCAGATTATTAAAAATTCTGAAACTACCACCACCTACAAACCGCAGGATGTGGATGCGTGGGACAAAGCATATTCTAAATTTTTAAAACTGGATATTCAGTAATCGTTTTTCAAAATAAAATACCCTCCGTTTTTTACGGAGGGTATTTTTATGATTTCTTTGAAATGTGGTACACTGCATCAATGAGTTTATTGATTTCTTTTTTTGTGGTGCGGTATCCCGGACTGATTCGTACAGTGCCTTGGGTATTGGTGCCAAGTTCCCGATGCATCAAGGGCGCACAGTGAAATCCGCCTCTGGTACTGATTTGAAATTCTTTTGAAAGGATGGTTGATACTTCTTCGGAAAATAAGTTTTTCACATTAAATGACAGAATCCCTACATAATTTTGGAAGTTTCCGTCGTGATACAGTGTCACACCGTTCATTTGCTGTAGCTTTTCAAACGCTATTTTACAAAGCTCCAACTTATGCTCCAATAAAGCCGATGGTGTTTGCTTTAAAATAAATTTTACTCCTTCACCGAGTCCTAAAATACCCGGTGCGTTCAAAGTTCCTACCTCAAATTGGTCAGGTAAAAAATCAGGCTGATGAAACTCGTTGGATAAGCTTCCCGTTCCGCCCTCTAAAACAGAAGAAAGAATAAGATCCGGTGAAACAAATAACACGCCGGTTCCTTGCGGTCCTAATAGTGATTTATGACCACTGAATACAGCCATAGTGTGATTCATATCACGAAGATTGATGTCAATATTGCCTGCAGCCTGAGAAAAATCAAACAACACCGTCCAACCAAGAGAATTTGCCTTCTTATAAATTTTTCGGTAGGGGAGTAATCTCCCTGTTACATTGGATGCTACATTCACAATCAGTAATTTGCAAAACGGAATGTCACAACGCTTCAGTTTTGTAAAATCCGGTGTAAAATCTTGATTGGATGGAAGAAGTGTTACCGCATAGTTTCCATTGGAAAATAGCTGACGTAGTACAGAATTGTGTTCAGTTACCGTTGTGACTACAGTTCCGCCTTCCGGCAGAAATCCTTTGATTGCAAAATTTAAACCGTGACTGGAATTTATTGTATAAATGATGTTTTCATAATCGGTTCTACCAATTAATGTTCCAATGTTTTCACGGATAGATAAAATTTTATCTGCATAATAAAATGCTTCTTTGGATGAGTTTCTTCCGATATTGACAGGATTGGAAAGTGCATCCCATACTGCTTTTTTTACACAAAACGGCTTTGGATTACTGGTAGCGGCATTATCCAGGTAAATCATCGGATAACTCCTTATACCGTCCGTCAGGCGTCATTTGGTAGATTCCTAAGAATCCTTTCTTTTGTGTTTTTAAAATACGAAACATTTCATTCTTGTGTTCTTCTGAAAAAACAAGTGCATATGAACACCCGCCGGCAATTGCCTTTGGCGTTTTCATTATTTCAGGACGGTTATATGACCAGAATCGGTTACGAACCTGCCCTGCATAAGATAACGAATGGAATACTGCAATATATTGAGAAGAGTTCATGTTGATTCCTTCTTTACATTCAATATAAAAAATCCCCCTAACCATTCTATGTTTTTTCATAAAATGAGTGAGAGAGATTTGTCTTTTTGTGTTATTCAGACTTTCTTCGCGGGGTTCGTTCATCCGTAAAACCGGATAATTTTGCCCGGCATAAACCACCGAACACTTTTTCTTTTAAGTCGGGATATGCTTTCCTTAATGAATAAATTAAATCCTTGATTTCCTGACGCTTGCTTTCCCCGTCGTTGGGGCAGGGATTTTTAAACACGGGAAGTTGTAAGCGTTCCGCAGTGGATTTGATTTCTGCTTCCGGTGCAAAAATCAGCGGTCGAATTTGAGTAATATCTCTTCGGCTTAAGTAGGTGACAGGCGAAAAACAGCCGATATTTCCTTCGTAAAACAGTTTCATGAAGAAGGTTTCTACCACATCGTCATAGTGATGTCCTAGCGCAACTTTATTGCAGCCTAATTGCTTTGCATAATCCATCAGAGCTCCTTTTCGGAGCTTGGCGCACAAAGAACAAGGATTTTCTTCTTTTCGGATATCAAACACAATTTCTTTGATTTGCGTTTTCATCACATGGTAGGGGATTTCGTTTTCTTCTGCCAGTCGTTTGATTTGTGCAGTTTCTAATGGGGTATCAAATCCTAAATCTATGGTAATGCCGACAAGCTGGAAGGGGATCGGATAAAACCGTTTCAACATAATCATGGCCTGAAATAAAACGATGGAGTCTTTTCCACCGGAAATTCCAACCGCAATGACATCGTTTTCCGAAATCATATGATAGTCATCAATCGCCCGTCGTAAGTAGCTGAGCATCTTTCTCATAAGGTGCAATCCTTTCTGTGTCATCTTTTGGCTCATATAGTTTGTAGCCGGAAAAACTGTCGTAGGAAATGGTCATTTTATAGCCTTGTTCCGGAAGGTAATAGTTTTTCACTTCGCATCCGGCATGTTTTGCCAATAGTTTCTTTTCATCTAATGAAAAGTCAGTAAGCTCTGCAGAAAATTCTGTATCGCAGTTTGGTAACAAAACCGTGAAGTCTGCTGTTGCTTTATCGTTTTCCTGAGTTAAATGAACGATGATTTTTGTGTTGGCAATCTTCTGAAAAGGGACGAAAAATGAATCCAGAAGATCAATCAGTTTTTCACGGCTTCCTAACACAAATGCAGATTTAAACTCATGGTAGGTAATCCAGATATTATCGGGATAGGAAGTTTCCAATTGATCCAGATAATTTTTTACCGTTAGGGAAAATTGAAATGCTTCCTGATGATACTTTTCGATGGGATTTGCTTTTACAATTTTTTCTACACAGTCGTCCATTTTTTGATAAAGGTTGGAAAGAGCTTCTTTTAAATGCCTGATTTGTTGCAGATTTCTGGTAGTTTTCAGTTCATCTATTATTTGATAAATCTTGTGGTTTTCTTCTAATAGCATGGTTTCCAGCACAGATTTTTTCCGAACAGGAACATCGGCTGAATTGGTGTGATCCATAGTTTCATTGACATAAACCAAAACAGTTTCTGTTTTCTGAAATTTTGTTCGTACCACACTTGCCCGAAATAACGAACCGGTATTTTTGGCACATAAATTCAAGAAAGATTTGTGGTTTGGTTCCAGTTTTGCAATCTGATTGATGGAAAGTGGTAAAAGTATTTCGTCCATCCGTTTTCCGGGCAGGGAAGATAAGGGAGTATCAAATAAACAATGAGAGGGACTTTGTGCATGAACCAGCGTTCCGTTACTAAAAACCAAAAGCGTGTAATTTTTCCTCATAGGGATTCTCCCATCAATTTTTTTGCAATGTGATATGCTTGCTCCATCAATTCGGAAAGACGTTGCTGGTTTCCTGAAAGATACAAATAACCAAGCAAAGCTTCAAAGCCGGTGGCATTGTGATATTCTTTAAAATCAGCGTTTTTTGCTTTCGTATTAACTTTGGTATTCCGGCCCCGTTTAAAGATGTCGGTTTCATCAGGTGTCAGAGTTTCCAGTAATTGTTCCACAATCTGACATTGAGCTTTGGCACTGACAAAGTTTTTGGCTTCTTTATGTAAACGATTTACCTTTTTGTCACCGTTTTCAGTTAGTTTCGTGCGGATAAACACCTCATAAACTGCGTCACCCACATAGGCGAGCGTTAAGGAGGAATAAGACTGATAAGGATTCATAAATGTGTTCCTTTCCGTTTTGGGTTAGGATTTCTTTTTTAAAGTGAGTGCAATTCTGTTTTTTTGCAGGTCCACGGATAATACGGTGGCGGTTACAACCTGTCCCACAGAAAGCATTTCTGAGGGGTGACGGATGAATTTATCCGAAATCTGAGAAATGTGAACCAACCCGTCGTGATGCACGCCTAAGTCGATAAAGGCACCAAAATCCACAACGTTTCGCACGGTTCCGGTTACTTCCATTCCTTCCTTTAAATCCTTGATATCTAAAATATCCTTGCGAAGGAGCGGAGGCGGTAATTCGTCACGGATATCACGCCCCGGCTTGGCAAGTTCTTTCACAATATCTTGTAGGGTGGGAAGACCAATATTTAATTCTTCTGCTAATGTTTTTGCACCGTAGCCGTCGATTTTTACAGATAGCTCTGAAAGATTTCCTTTTGAAACGTCAGTCAAATCGTAGGAAAAGCGTCCTAAAATTTCTTTGCAGGCATCATAGGTTTCGGGATGAACGCCGGTGTTATCCAACACGTTTTTGCCGTCAGGAATCCGTAAGAAACCGGCGCACTGGGTGTATGCTTTCGGTCCTAATTTTGGCACCTTTAATAGTTGAGAACGGGATTTAAAAGCACCGTTTTCTTCACGGTATTTCACAATGTTATTGGCAACCGATGCACTTAAGCCGGCCACATATTCTAAAAGAGATGGAGAGGCGGTATTTAAGTCTACACCGACTTTGTTCACACAGTCTTCAACTACGCCAAGTAACGCTTCGGATAAGCGCTTCTGAGGCATATCGTGCTGATACTGCCCAACTCCGATGGCTTTGGGATCAATTTTTACAAGTTCCGACAAAGGATCCTGCAAACGTCTGCCAATAGATACAGCACTTCTTAAGGAAACGTCAAATTCCGGAAATTCCTGTGCACCTAATTTGGATGCAGAATATACCGAAGCACCTGCTTCGGATACTACCATATAGGAAAGGGGACGGTCAATTTCTGAAATTAATTCTGCAATAAATAATTCCGATTCTTTCGATGCGGTACCGTTTCCAATAGAAATGATTTCAACCTGGTGTTTTTCAATCAGTTTTTTTAAGGCGATTTTTGCTTCTGCAATTTTATTCTGAGGGGGAGTAGGGTAAATTACAGTGGTATCCAACACTTTACCTGTTTGGTCACATACCGCAATTTTGCATCCGGTACGGTATGCAGGGTCCACTGCTAACACAACTTTTCCTTTAATGGGCGGTTGCATCAACAGAGCTTTTAGGTTTAATCCAAAAATACGGATTGCCTGTTCGGATGCCATGTCGGTCAACATAGAACGGACTTCTCTTTCCAAAGAAGGATGAATCAACCGTTTATAAGCATCAGTGATTGCTTCTTTTACGTAACTTGTCCAAATAGATTCGCTCTTTAAATATTCATCTTCCAGTACCCGGATACAGATTGCTTCGTCAATCAAAACGGATACTTTCAGCATATCTTCTTTTTCACCACGGTTAATGGCAAGTACACGGTGAGAAGGAATTTTGTGTACCGGTTCAGAATACTCATAATACATCTGATAAACGGAGTCGACGTCTTCTTCTTTTGCCTGCGTACTGATGAGAGCGGATTTATTGTAAAGTTTGCGGATTTTATCACGGCAGGAGGGATTATCGCTCACATTTTCTGCCAAAATATCCATAGCACCCTGCAAAGCATCTTCGGGAGTTTCCACGGCATCGTTTAAAAAATCTTTGGCAATTTCTAAAACATCACCGGTTTTATCTTCTTGCAAAAGCATTCTTTCATAAAGAGGAGTAAGACCTTTTTCTTTTGCCACAGATGCACGGGTTTTCTTTTTCTGTTTAAAGGGACGGTAAATGTCTTCCACTCGTGCTAAGGTGGTTGCTTCTTCAATATCTTTTAAAATTTCATCAGTCATTTTTTCCTGCTCGGTAATAGAATTAATGACTTCCTGTTTTCGTTCTTCTAAGTTCCGAAGATAGGTTAAACGGTCAAAAATTTCTCGTAATACCTGGTCATCGCAAGAATTAGTCAATTCTTTTCGGTAACGAGCAATAAAGGGAATCGTATTTTTTTCGTCAATTAACGTAACGATGTTTTGTATGTATTTTTCCCCAATGGAAAACTCCTGGGAAAGCATATTGATGATGTTCATAAAATTAAGGCTCCTCCTCATATTCTCACCATTCTATTTTACCCGATTTTAAAGTCAATGTCAAGAAATAATCAACAGAATCTTTCTACCAAAAAAAGAGGAAAAATAGGACATTATTTTTGTTTTTTTAAAAAACTATTGATTTTTTTTGCAAAATATTGTAAAATGAAAAGGCTAAAATAACGAATGTATTGAAACAGATTAGATACATTAAAAGGAGTTTCTATGAAACGTATTGGAATTTTAACGGGCGGTGGAGACTGTCCCGGTTTAAACCCTGTCATTCGTGCAGTGGTAAAAACTGCGATTGAAAAATATGGTTTATCCGTGGTTGGTTTCAAAAACGGCTATAAAGGGTTGTATGAAAACCAGGCTGTGGAACTGACATTGGAAAATACCACCGGTATTTTACACAGAGGCGGAACTATTTTATATAGCTCCAACAAAGATAATCTGTTTGACTATCTTGTTCCTGATGAAAACGGCAACATGGTAAAAAGAGACGTTTCTTACGTTGGCGTGGAAAACATCAAGAAAAACAATATTGATGCTATGATTATCATTGGTGGAGACGGCACCTTAACCAGTGGCCGTGATTTTGCAAGACTTGGCGTTCCGGTAATCGGGGTACCCAAAACGATTGATAATGACTTGTCTTCTACTGACACCACCTTCGGTTTTGATACTGCTGTAGGCGTTGCAGCCGAAGCGATTGATAGAATCCATACTACTGCGGAGTCTCATCACAGAATTATCACCGTGGAAATTATGGGAAGATACGCAGGCTTCTTAGGCTTGTCCGCAGGGATTGCAGGTGGTGCTGACGTTATCTTAATTCCCGAAATTTCCTATGATATCAACAAAGTGGCAGACCACATCAGAAAACGTATTGCTCAGGGCAAGGAATTTTCTGTGGTAGCTGTTTCGGAAGGTGCAAAATCCATTACCGGTGAAGTGGTAGTTCAGAAAGTGATTGAAAACAGCCCTGACCCGATTCGTTTGGGTGGTGTTGCACAGAAAGTGGCAGACGACTTGGAAGAAATGGTCGGCTTAGAAGCCCGTGCTACCATTTTAGGACATATTCAGAGAGGCGGCACTCCGTCCTCTGCTGACAGAATCCTTTCTACCCGCTATGGCGTAGCTGCTGTGGAACTTGCTATGGCAGGAAAATTTGGCAATATGGTTGCCTTAAAAGACAATCAGATGACTTATGCTTCTTTAGAAGATGTGATCGGTGCTAACAAAGCTGTTGACCCCAACGGCGAACTCGTACAAGCTGCAAAAGCAATCGGAACTTGCTTCGGTGATTAATTTAAGTAAAAAGTGCAGATTTTATCAAAAAGTCTGCGCTTTTTTATTTCTTTGTTTGACATCCAATCAACAATATGTTACAATATATGTAATTTTAATTCAATAAAGAGGTATTCTATGAATCAAACAAATCAGAAATTATCAGTTCGTTGGCTTTATATGATTGTTGGCGTAATTGCGATGCTGTTTGCCGGTGTGTTATATGCCTGGTCTATTTTAAAATCTCCGTTATCCACGGAATTTGGATGGGGAGCATCCGACCTTGCGCTTTGCTTTACCCTTGCAATGACATTTTTCTGCGTAGGAGGACTTTTCGGGGCACGGTTATCGGCAAAAGCAGGGCATCAGATTGCTTTGCTGGTTTCAGGGATTCTCTCGGCGGCAGGCTTTTCGTTAACTGCAGCCCTTGGAAATGTTCCTGTCATTGTGCTCTACGGTACATACGGAGTTCTTGCCGGACTGGGTATCGGGATTGCTTATAATGTAGTGATTGCAACGGTAAGTGCCTGGTTTCCCGACAAAAAAGGATTATGCTCCGGTTGCCTGATGATGGGATTTGGTGCATCTGCTTTGGTCTTGGGCAATGTGGCAGACGCTATGTTTAAAAGTACCGTTGGCTGGCGTATGACCTATGTCATTGTCGGAGTTGCTATTTTTGTGATCATCGCTTTAGCAGGTTTTATTTTGAAAAAACCGTCTTCTGATACTGTTCTTCCTGCTCCGAAAGTAACAAAAAATTCAAATGTTGAAGAGTTCGATAAAAAAGACTACACATCCTTACAAATGTTAAAAAGACCGTCCTTCTGGATGGCATTCTTTGCCATTTCTTTCTTAGCTGCCGTAGGTAGTTCTGTGATTAGTTTTGCGAAAGATTTAGCATTATCTGTCAATGCACCTGAAGCCTTGGCAGTATCCTTGGTGGGTGTGTTATCGATATGTAACGGAATCGGACGAATCCTGACCGGTGCAATTTTTGATTCTATCGGTCGCCGTAAAACTATGATTTGTGCTAATATTCTTACCATCGGTGCAGCAGCTGTTACGCTGTTTGCCGTATCTGTAAATTCATTGTGGCTTTGTATTGTAGGTTTATGTCTGACAGGCTTGTCCTACGGTGCTTGTCCCACCATTACTGCTGCATGCACCTCTTCGTTCTACGGTATGAAGCATTTCCCCAACAATATGGCAATTATGACCTTTACCGTTATGGCAGGTTCTCTGATTGCTACCGCCTCTAACACCGTTTTGGAAGCAACCGGGAATTATTTTGCACCCTTTGTAATGCTGCTTGCCTTAACCTTTGTAGCGTTAGTATTAAATCTTTTTATTAAAAAACCGTAATATAAAATGCAGATTCTTTTGGAACAGAAGAATCTGCATTTTTTACTTTGGATATTTGACATCACAGCCTTGCTATGGTAAAATGAACATATAAATTTTTTATTTATTTTAATTTATATTGTTGTTCGATTTTTCTTGAAAGTAAGTAGCTTATATGAATATAGGTTTAATGTTTTATGGAGAAGGCGTAGAGAGTATTTACTCGTGTCAAGTCTATAAAATTTAAAAATTAGTTTGCCGATTTTAACATTTTGTTTTAGGGTATTATATAAACAGATGAGTTTATTGGTATCGTTATGAAAGGAGAAATCATATGAAATATATTACCATTGGAAACAAGCTGAAAGCGTCTGCGGTGTCACTTGGCTGTATGCGAATGAGCGACCTGGATGAAAAACAGGTGGATGCTATCATGGATACTGCTTTAGAGCAGGGCATCAACTTTTTTGATCATGCAGATATTTACGGTGGCGGAAATTCGGAACGGTTTTTCGGTGACTATTTAAAACGAAATCCCGGTACTCGCGACAAGCTTTTGATTCAGAGTAAATGCTCCATTCACGACGGGCAGTTTGATTTTTCCAAAGAACATATTTTAAAATCGGTAGACGGAATTTTATCCCGTCTTGGTGTGGAGTATCTGGATGTGTTATTGTTACACCGTCCGGACACTTTAATGGAGCCGGAAGAAGTGGCAGAAGCATTTCATCAGTTGGAAACCGCTGGAAAAGTCAAATATTTTGGGGTTTCCAATCAGAATATGATGCAGATGGAGCTGTTAAAAACTGCAGTAACTCAACCGCTTATTATTAATCAGTTGCAGTTTTCTGTGACCGAGGCAGGTCTTGTGACCTCCGGCATGAATGTGAATATGAAAAACCAAGAATCGGTCATGCATGACGGTTCCTTTTTGGAATATAGCCGTATCAAAAACATTACCATTCAGACCTGGTCGCCCTTTCAGTTCGGATTCTTTGGCGGTAGCTTTATTGACCATGAAGATTTCCCCGAGCTAAATAAAAAACTGGCTGAAATTGCAGAAAAATACGGCATCACAAAAACCGGTGTTGCAGCTGCCTGGATTCTTCGTCATCCCGCCAATATGCAGTTAATTGCAGGCACGATGAATCCGTCCCGTCTTTGTGAAATTTCCAAAGCTGCAGATGTTACCTTAACCCGTTCGGAATGGTATGAGATTTACCGTGCTGCCGGACATACCCTTCCGTAAATATCCTTGAGCCATAAGTGAGGAAAAAAGAAATGATTTGTCTTCCCAATGAGGTAGAAACGCTATTAGAACAATTAAATCAAGCCGGTCATTCCGCCTATGTAGTAGGTGGCTGTGTTCGTGATAGCCTTTTGGGATTAACTCCCGGCGACTGGGATATTTGCACATCCGCTTTGCCGGAGGAAATGAAAGTATGCTTTTCAGAATATCATATGATAGAAACTGGTTTAAAACACGGAACACTCACAGTTCGTCTTAATAATCAGTCTTATGAAATCACCACTTTTCGTAAAGACGGTGATTATATTGATTGCCGTCATCCGGAAAGTGTCAGCTTTGTGTCAGATATCAAAGAGGATCTTGCCAGACGCGATTTTACCGTTAATGCCATGGCGTATCATCCAAAGGAAGGCTTGATTGATTACTACGAAGGTCAGAAAGATTTATCCAGCAAAATGATTCGATGTGTGGGGGATAGCGGAAAACGGTTTTCTGAAGATGCTCTCCGGATTATGAGAGGTCTTCGTTTTGCTTCAACCTACGGTTTTTCTATTGATTCTAAAACTGCAGATGCAATGGTTCACCAAAAGCATCTGCTACATAAAATTGCAGTGGAACGCCTTTCTGTGGAATTAAAAAAATTGTTATTGGGAAATTTTTTGGAGAATGTTTTGCTAACATACCGTGATATATTTAGTGAAATCATTCCGGAATTTACGGCCATGTTTGATTTGAACCAACAAAGTCCGCATCACCTCTATGACGTGTGGACACATACCGTAAAAAGTGTTGGCGAATCGGAAAAAGACATTTTTGTCCGCCTTGCTGTGTTATTTCACGATATCGGAAAACCGAAAACTTTTTTTGTCGACGACAACGGGGTAGGGCACTTTTATTCTCATGCAGCAGTTGGTTCTGATATCACCAAACAAATTTTAAAACGGTTAAAATTTGATAATGAAACCGTGGATACCGTTACAAAATTGGTAAAATATCATGATGCTCAAATGGAAGCCAGCGAAAAATCGGTCAAGCGGTGGCTCAATAAAATTGGAGAAATTCAGTTTGAACGATTGCTTCTGGTAAAAGAAGCAGATGCTAAAACCACCTTACATGTTCAAGAAAAACTGACCAAGATATCAGAATTTCGAGCAGTTTTTCAAAAGGTTTTAAACGAGAAAGCTTGTTTTTCTTTAAAAGATTTAGCTGTTTCGGGAAGTGATTTAATTACACACGGTATTTCAGAAGGAAAACAGATTGGAATCATCTTGAAACAACTGCTTAATTTGGTGATTGACGGTGAAATCATCAATCAAAAGGACGAACTGTTATCCTATGTGGATGATGAATGTAAAAAAATGAGATAAATTTATGTTTTCATCTTGCCAAAGAATAAAAATTATAGTATAATATACGAAAAATAATACAGTGATTGGGAGGGGTATCTATGGAGAGAAAAGACAAACAGAATTATTATCTTGATATTGCGGAAGCAGTTGTTACAAGGGGAACTTGCTTAAGACGTAATTTCGGAGCAATTATTGTAAAAAATGATGAAATTATTTCCACAGGATATACCGGCGCTCCCAGAGGCAGAAAAAACTGTGCGGATTTGGGAAGTTGTGTCAGAGAAAATCTGAATGTGCCCAGAGGTCAGCGGTATGAGTTGTGCCGTTCGGTTCATGCTGAAGCAAACTGTATTATTAGTGCAAAACGGTCTGATATGATTGGTTCTACCATTTATTTGGTTGGAAAGGAAATGTCGGACGGCAGTTATGTGCAAAATGCGAATCCTTGTGCTATGTGTAAACGCCTCATTATCAATGCAGGTATTGAATGGGTAATTGTAAGAAATACCAAAGATGATTTTACGACCGTTCATGTAAGAGACTGGATTTATAATGACGATACCTTAGGCAGCGGTTCTTATTAAATCAACATAAAAATGGAAGGAAGTTACAACAATGGGCAAGTTAACAGTTGATTTTTCAAAAACAAAAGGATTTATTGATGCCACTGAGTTTGATAAAATTTCTTATCAGGCGAAAGCGGCAATTGATTTATTACATCAGAAAAACGGCCCCGGAAATGATTTTTTAGGATGGCTGGATTTACCCCAAACCTATGATAAAGAAGAGTTTGCTCGCATTAAAGCTGCGGCGAAAAAAATCAAAGCGCAGTCTGATGCATTAATCACCATCGGTATTGGCGGATCATACTTAGGTGCAAGAGCTGCTATCGAGTTTTTAAACGGTCCTTTATACAATGTGAAGACTAAAGAGTTTCCGCAGATTTTCTTTGCAGGCAACACCATCAGTTCCGAGTATCATAGCGATTTATTAGCATTAATGGAAGAAAAAGATTTCTCGATCAATGTTATTTCCAAATCCGGTACTACCACAGAGCCTGCTTTAGCATTTCGTCTGTTTAAAAATCTGATGGAGAAAAAGTACGGCAAAGAAGGTGCCAGAGAACGTATTTATGTTACTACCGATGCTAATAAAGGTACCCTGCTTAACTTAGCACGGGAAGAAGGGTATGAAACTTTTGTAGTGCCTGATGTGGTTGGCGGAAGATTTTCTGTTTTAACTGCGGTAGGTTTGTTACCCATTGCTTGTGCCGGTGCAGATCTGGATGCTTTAATGCAGGGTGCTTGTGACGCAATGAACGATTATAAGAGCACTAATATTAGCGAAAATGATTGTTTAAAATATGCAGTTGCCCGTAATCTGCTATACCTTAAGGGAAAAAATGTGGAAACATTAGTCTCCTATGAACCTGCTATGGTAATGTTCTCCGAGTGGTACAAACAGTTATTTGGCGAAAGCGAAGGAAAAGAACAAAAAGGCATTCTGCCCACATCCATGAATTTCTCCACTGATTTACATTCTTTAGGACAGTATGTGCAGGAAGGTTTAAGAAATCTGTTTGAAACCGTTATCACTGTGAAAAATCCCACAACTGATATCACCATCTCCGAAGACCCGGACAATGTGGACGGCCTTAATTTCTTAGCAGGAAAAACCGTAGATTTTGTAAATAAAAAAGCATTTTTAGGAACTTTAATGGCACACTATGATGGCGGTGTTCCCAATATTGTAATTTCCATGGATAAAAAAGATGAATACAATCTGGGATACTTATTCTATTTCTTTGAAAAAGCATGTGCAATTTCCGGTTATATGTTAGGTGTTAATCCCTTTGATCAGCCTGGGGTAGAAGTGTATAAGAAGAATATGTTTGCACTCCTTGGAAAAGACGGTTATCAGGATATGAAGGCCGAACTGGAAGACAGAATTAACTCCCTGTAAGTGTAACAAAAAAGTAACGAAATATTACGAAAAAATACTTGCAATTTTTTCATAACCATGCTATACTTAAAATAAGAAAAAATAATTACATATTATTTTCTCTTTCAGATATTGTATTTTTTAAAATTTGATATGCAATATCAGGCAAAATAACTTAAGAAAGGGTTTTTAAGGGAAACCTTAAAACGATGAGGATTTTCATTATGATTAAAGTGTTGATTGGACCGAAAGGAACCGGCAAATCCAAAACCTTAATTTCTTGGGTAGCTGAAGCGGTTGAAAACGAACATGGTCATGTTGTTTGTATCGTGAAAGACGATCGTTATAACTTAAGCATTTCCCGTGATGCAAGATTAATCAATGCATCTGACTTTGAAATTAACGGTGCAGGAGAATTGTACGGATTCTTATGCGGCTTAATTTCTATGAACTTTGACGTAACTCATATTTTTATTGATAGCTTAACTACCATTATGAAATCTTCTGTTAAAGATGCTGATTTAGCAATTCCGTACTTGGAAAAATTGTCTCAGCAGTTTAATATTAAATTCACAATTATGATTAGCGGTGACGAAGCTGAAGCTCAGGAATTAACCAAAAAATATATTGTGAAATAAAACCTCTTTCTTGTATGAAAAAAGCTTGCTGCGTTTTGCAGCAAGCTTTTTGTATTTATAACAAAGAAAATAGCTGTGCACGTAATGTTTAAGTAGTTTTAAAATTTACAGAAAAATTGTTATTTTTTTAACTAAAATGTTGCAATTAAAAATATTTTATGATAGAATAAGTTGTGATATATTTTTTTATAAAGAAAGATGGATGAGGTAATCACAATGGGATATACACTTGCAGAAAAAATATTAAAAGAACATTTAGTTGAAGGCGAATTAAAACGGGGGAGCGCTATAGCAATCCGGATTGATCAGACTTTAACGCAGGATGCAACCGGTACCATGGCTTATCTGGAATTTGAAGCCATGGGTGTAAAACGTGTAAAAACGGAAAAATCTGTTGCATATATTGACCATAATACCTTACAGTCCGGTTTTGAAAATGCAGATGACCATCGTTTTATCGGTAGTATTTGTAAAAAACACGGGATTTATTTCTCCCGTCCCGGTAACGGTATTTGCCATCAGGTTCATTTGGAACGTTTTGGCATTCCCGGTAAAACTTTAATTGGCTCTGACTCTCATACTCCTACCGGAGGCGGTATCGGTATGATTGCAATTGGTGCTGGCGGTATGGATGTTGCAGTTGCCATGGGCGGCGGTGCTTACCATATTGTGTGTCCGGAAATTGTAAAAGTGGAATTGACCGGAAAATTAAGCCCCTGGGTAAGTGCAAAAGACGTTATTTTAGAAGTGTTAAGAATTTTGTCCGTTAAGGGTGGCGTTGGTAAAATCATCGAATATGCTGGCGAAGGCGTGAAAACACTTTCTGTTCCGGAACGTGCCACCATCACCAATATGGGCGCTGAACTGGGTGCTACCACTTCGATTTTCCCGTCTGATGAAATTACCAGAGCGTTTTTAAAAGCACAGAAAAGAGAAGAAGATTACACTCCGCTGTCGGCAGATGAGGATGCTGTATACGATAAAGTAATCACTATCAATTTATCAGAATTAAAACCGTTGGCTGCTTGTCCTCATTCTCCCGATAACATTAAATCTGTGGATGAAATCGGCAATATGAAAATTGACCAGGTTTGTATTGGTTCTTGTACCAATTCTTCCTTATTGGATATGATGAAAGTTGCTTATATTTTAAAAGGCAAAACCGTGCATCCCGATGTTTCCTTAGCCATTGCACCCGGTTCTAAGCAAGTGTTAAATATGTTGGCAGAAAACGGTGCGTTATCTGTTTTGATTGATGCCGGTGCAAGAATTTTGGAAAGTGCTTGCGGTCCTTGTATCGGTATGGGACAGTCTCCCAACTCCAAAGGGATTTCGTTAAGAACTTTTAACCGTAATTTTGAGGGAAGATCCGGCACAAAAGACGGCCAGATTTATTTAGTATCTCCCGAAATGGCTGCGATATCTGCCATTAACGGTTACTTAACCGATCCCAGAGAAATCGGAGAAATGCCTGATTTTCAATTACCAGAAGTATTTACTATTAACGATAATATGATTGTTCCTCCTGTGGCAGAAGCAGATATGGATTCCGTGGAAGTATTACGTGGTCCCAATATCAAACCGTTCCCCACATCGGAACCTATGGGGGATGATATCGTGGCTGGAGTAAGCTTAAAAGTTGGCGATAATATCACTACTGACCATATTATGCCTGCAGGTGCAAAAATTTTGCCCCTTCGTTCCAATATCCCTGCAATTTCCAAATTCTGTTTTGCAGTATGTGACGAAGAATTTCACGACAGAGCATTGGCAATGAAACAGTCTATCATTATTGGCGGTGCCAACTACGGACAGGGTTCTTCCAGAGAACATGCTGCGTTAGCCCCCTTATATTTAGGGGTAAAAGCGGTTATCACCAAGTCCTTTGCAAGAATCCATAAAGCAAATTTAATTAATGCCGGCATTGTACCGCTTTGCTTTGAAAATGAAGCAGACTATGATACCATTGATTTGCAGGATGAATTAGAGCTGAAAAACATGAAGTCTGCAATTCGTGATAATACAAAAATCGTATTATTCGATAAAACAAAAAACAAAGAAATTCCTTTGATTCAGGAATTTTCCGCAAGAGATCGTGAAATGTTGATTGACGGCGGCTTATTAAACTTCACCAAAAACCGTGCGTAATGAAAAAGGAGTGATAACCATGGATAAAATTCAGATTGCAAAAGAAAAATTTGAAAAGATTTTAGAAAAACAGTTAAAAAGAGTGGAAATGATTAATTCTAATAAAGAATTTAAGAATTTCAAAGCATTAGATACCATTACCATCGGTGTTTGCGGCGGTGACGGTATTGGTCCCAGAATTACCGGCGAAGGTCATAAAATTTTGGAATACTTATTAAAAGACGAAGTTGCAAAAGGCAAAGTGCAGTTCAAAGTGATTGACGGTTTAACCATCGAACGCCGTGCGGAACTGAACAAAGCGATTCCTGATGACACTTTAGCAGAATTAAAATCCTGTGACGTTATCTTAAAAGGGCCTACCACGACTCCCAGAAAAGGTGATCCGTGGCCCAATGTGGAAAGTGCAAACGTTGCAATGAGAAAAGAACTGGATTTATTTGCAAACGTTCGTCCTGTAAAAGTGCCTGAAGAAGGTATTGACTGGGCTTTCTTCCGTGAAAATACCGAAGGTTCTTATGCGTTAGGTTCCGAAGGCTTTGAGGTAGATGACGATTTGGCAATTGATTTCTGTGTTACGACCACCGAAGGTACCGAACGAATTGCAAGAGCTGCATTTGAATATGCAAAAGCAAACGGCAAAACCAGAGTTTCCATTGTTACCAAAGCCAATGTAGTAAAAACCACTGACGGTAAATTTTTAAGACTTTGTAATGAAGTGGCAAAAGATTATCCGGGAATTGAAGTGGATGATTGGTACATTGATATTATGACAGCAAAACTCATCGACAAGAAAAGAAGAACCAATTTTCAGGTGCTCTTATTACCCAATCTGTACGGTGATATTTTAACCGACGAAGCTGCTGAATTTCAGGGTGGTGTTGGTACTGCAGGTTCTGCTAACTTAGGGAAACAGTATGCAATGTTTGAAGCGATTCACGGTTCTGCTCCCAGAATGGTGCAGGAAGGCAGAGATATTTATGCCGATCCCTGTTCTATTTTCCGTGCTTGTGTAATGCTGTTATCTCATATTGGTTATACCAATGAAGCCAACAAACTGGAAAAGGCGTTGGATATTTGTATGTATACCGAAAAGAAAGTTGTGATTACGGGTAGAGCAGACGGTGCAACCAGTACTGAGTTTTCTCAGTATGTTATGGATACCGTTGCAAAGATGTAACGAAAAATCTGATTATTTAAAGAAAGTAGATAAGAAGATGACACAAAGAAAAAAAGTTTCTGAAGCAGTCATTAAACGGCTTCCCAGATATTACAGGCATCTTTCTCAATTGCTGGAGGGTAATATTGACCGTATTTCTTCCAATGAGTTAGCACAGCGAATGCATATCACGGCATCTCAGGTGCGTCAGGATTTGAACAATTTTGGCGGATTTGGTCAACAAGGCTATGGATATAACGTTAAAATGCTCCATGCTGAAATCGGGAATATTTTGGGATTGGGTCAGGAATTATCCTGTGTGTTGGTTGGTGCCGGCAATCTGGGACATGCAGTGGCCAATTACACGAGTTTTGAACGTCGTGGATTTAAAATCAAAGCCATTTTCGATAATAATCCTGCAGTAATCGGAACCAATATCAACGGAATTGAAGTTCAATCGGTTGATAGATTAATTGATTTTATCAAAGAGCAGAAAATTAAAATTGCAATGTTAACGTTACCTGCAGCATCTGTGAAAGAGTTAATCGACGATATCATTGAAGCAGGAATAAAAGGAATCTGGAACTTTTCATATTTGGATATGGATGTTCCGCCACATGTTGCATTAGTAAATGTGCATTTGTCCGACAGCTTAATGACATTAGCATATAAATTAAATGAAATTGAGCATTTTGAAAAATTAAAATAAGCAAAAAAACGGAGTGAATCATGTTAAAATTTGCTCCGTTTTTTAGTTTCTGAAAAAGATGGTGTTTTTACAAATTTCAATGAAAAAATCATTGCACTTTTCTAAAAAATATGGTATACTGGAAAGGTAATGAAATGTGGTTGGAGAATTACTATGAATTTAGCAGAAGTTTTTAATCAGGCGCCGGAAGTAATCAAATATCAGGATGTGTTATCCAAAGGGGAACTTCAGGATTTTACTGTTTATCAAGAACAAAAGAAAATCGAAACCGTAGTTCTTTTTCCTGAGATTATTTCCAAGCAGTTAATTTTTACCGTTGCAAAAAGTATTCGTGAAACTTACGGGTTATCAGTCATTAAACTTTTCACCCGTTATTCGAGTACTTTGTTTTCTGCTGCCTATTATTCTGAAATTCTCACTTATATTTCATTGAAAATGCCCGGCGTGAAGCAGTTCTTAGAGGGCTCAACCGCCACTTATCAAGATGGATTGCTTACTGTTTTGTTAGTCGGTGGCGGTGCTGATTTATTATTGCATAATGGTACCGGTGATGAAATTAAAAAAATGATTTTAGATGAATTTGCTCTGGAAATTGATGTAACGTTTCGTGACGGCGTTGAAGTACCGGCTCCTGCGCCGGAAGATTATATCGAAAAAAGAGCAGAAATCATTCGGGAAACCGTTGCCATAGAAATGGAAGAAACGTTGAAAGAACTTTCCGAAAAGAAAAAAAGTCCCATTGTGATGGGAAAAGAAATTAAAGGAAATGTGGTTTCGATTGCTTCTTTACATTCTGAAAGTGGCAGAGTTGTGATTTTGGCAGACGTCTTTCATATGGAAGAAAGAGAAACCAGAAATGGTTATATGGCATTCAATATGGACGTGACTGACGGCACTTCTTCGGTTACTGTGAAAAAACTGTTTACGAAAGAAGAATATGCAGGTTTTTCTGAAAAGGTGAAAGTTGGTTCTTATTTAAAAATTCGAGGAGAAACCGTTTACGATAAGTACCTTCGAGACTTTGTAATCAATCCCTTTGATATTATGATAGAAGAAAAAGAAGTTCGATCCGACAATTGTGAAGAAAAACGAATCGAGCTTCATTTACATACCAAAATGTCTGCAGTGGATGGTGTATCTGATGTAGAAAAATTGATTGATGCTGCAGCAAAATGGGGACACAAAGCAATTGCAATTACAGACCACGGGGTGCTGCAGGCATATCCTGAGGCGTATTTGCATGTTAAAAAGAAAAAACTGGATATCAAATTATTGTTTGGTGTGGAATGCTATTTACTGGATGATTTAGCAGAAATTTATCAAGGAGAAGACAAGCCTTTAGATACACAATATGTCATTTTTGATTTTGAAACTACCGGACTTTCTCCGGAAACCGAACGTATTACAGAAATCGGTGCTGTAAAAATGAGAAACGGGGAAGTAGTAGATCGGTTTTCTAAGTTTATAAATCCCGGTAAACCGTTAACTCCGGAAATTTCTCAACTGACCGGCATTACTGACGAGATGCTTGCCGATCAACCGGATGAAACAGTTATTGTTCCGCAATTTATGGAATTTATAGGCGATGCGGTATTAGTAGCACACAATGCAAATTTTGATATGAGCTTTTTGTATGCTACCTGTGAACGATTGGCTATACCTGTAAAAAACGGTTATTTGGATACAGTTGATCTTGCCCGCAGAGTATTACCTAATCTCAAAAATCACAAATTAAATACGCTTGCAAAAGAATTGCATGTATCATTAGAAGGGCATCACCGTGCGGTAAATGATGCGGAAGCTCTTTACGGTATTTTTCTGATATTATTGGAAAAAGCAAAAGAAGCCGGCGTTACCACACTTTGCGAGATGAATTCTAGACTTACCAAAAATACCGATAATTTACGTCCGTATCACGGCATTATTTTAGTGAAGAATAAAACCGGACTTTTAAATTTGTATAAATTGGTAACCAATTCTAATTTACTGCATTACAAAAAGAGACCCCGTATGCTAAAAAGTGAACTTCAACTGATGCACGAGGGGTTAGTTTACGGAAGTGCCTGCGAGGCGGGAGAACTCTATCAGGCAATCCGAAGCGGTTCCAATCAATCCACCATTGCAAAAATTGCAAACTTCTATGACTTTTTAGAAGTGCAACCCTTGGGAAATAACGAATTTATGATTGATAACGGTCAGCATACGCAAGCTGATTTGATTCGCTTCAACAAAGATATTATCGAACTTGGCAAAAAACTTGGAAAACCCGTTGTGGCAACAGGTGACGTTCATTTTCTAAATCCTGAGGACAGCGCATATCGCAAAATTTTAATGTATGGACACGGATTTAAGGATGCTGATAAACAGGCACCCCTTTATTTGCGTACCACTCAAGAAATGCTGGACGAGTTTTGGTATCTTGATGAAGAAACAAAGAAGGAAATTGTTATTACCAATCCCAATTTGATTGCGGATTGGTGTGATGATGATATTGTTCCGATTCCTAAAGAAAAACATCCTCCTGTGATTCCCGGTTCAGAAGATGAACTCCGTCAGATGACATACGACAGTGCCAAAGAGATTTATGGAGAAAACCTTCCTGATTTGGTAAAAGAAAGAATGGATAAAGAATTAAATTCCATTATCACAAACGGTTTTTCCGTAATGTATATCATTGCACAGAAATTGGTTAAAAAATCTCTGCAGGACGGTTATTTGGTTGGTTCCCGAGGATCTGTCGGTTCCTCTTTTGTTGCTTTTTTATCGGGGATCACAGAAGTAAATGCCTTATGTGCTCATTATATCTGTGAAAATCCGGATTGTAAGTATTCTGAATTTTTTACCAACGGTGAATATAATTCCGGTTATGATATGCCGGAAAAAATGTGTCCTCATTGCGGCAGAAAATTAAAGCAGGACGGCCATGATATTCCCTTTGAAACCTTCCTTGGTTTTAATGGGGATAAAGAACCTGATATTGACTTAAACTTTTCTGGGGATTACCAGCCCATTATTCATAAATACTGTGAAGAAATCTTCGGTGAAGGTCATGTGTTCCGTGCAGGAACCATTTCCACTATTGCAGAAAAAAATGCCATGGGCTATGTGCGAAAATACGTGGAAGAAAAAAATCTTTCCGTTCATTCTGCGGAAATGAGACGGTTAGCAATCGGTTGTGAGGGCGTTAAGAAAACCACCGGCCAGCATCCCGGCGGTGTTATGATTGTGCCTAAAGAAAACGAAGTGTTTGAATTTTGCCCGATTGCACATCCTGCAGACGATGTGAATAGTGACATTGTTACCACGCACTTTGCTTATACTTATTTGCATGACTGTTTGTTAAAGCTGGACTTACTTGGGCACGATGACCCGACTATGATTCGTATGCTGAAAGATTTAACCGGATTAGACCCTCAGACCATTCCGTTGGAAGATCAGGCTACCATGTCGTTATTTACCGGAACTGAAGCTTTAGGAGTAACGCCTGAAGATATCAATTCCACAGTGGGAACCTTTGGGGTACCGGAATTTGGCACCAAATTTGTTCGTCAGATGTTAGTAGATACAAAGCCCACCACATTCTCTGAATTGGTACGTATTTCCGGATTGTCCCACGGAACAGATGTTTGGCTAAACAATGCCCAGGATTTAATCAATTCCGGAATTGCAACCTTAAAAGAAGCCATCTGTACCCGTGACGATATTATGACCTACTTAATATACAAGAATCTGCCTCCGAAAACTGCGTTTACCATTATGGAAAGTGTTCGTAAGGGAAGAGGCTTAAACGACGAATGGGAAGCAATCATGCGCGAACACGACGTGCCCGAATGGTATATTGATAGTTGTAAGAAAATTAAATACATGTTCCCGAAGGCTCACGCTGTTGCTTATGTTACCATGGCATTTAGAATCGCTTACTACAAAGTGCATCATCCGTTGGCATATTATGCAACTTATTTCTCTGTTCGTGCAGACGATTTTGATGCAGATATTATGGTTGGTGACAAAGTGATTCCCAAAATCAAGGAATACGAGTCAATTGGTCCTGATGCAAACGCTAAGGAAAAGAATATTTTAACCATTTTAGAAATGTGTAATGAAATGCAAAAAAGAGGATTCCAATTCTTACCCGTGGATTTATACAAATCTGATGCTTCTAAATTCTTAATTGAAGACAACGCATTGCGGATGCCGTTTACTGCAATTAAAGGCCTTGGTGAAACTGCGGCTGAAACGATTGTGGAAGCAAGAAAACAAGGTGAATTTTTCACGAAAGAAGATATTCTGAACCGTACCAAAATTTCCAAAACTATTTTAGAACAGATGGACCAGATGGGCTGTACCAAAGGTCTTCCTGACTCTGCTCAGGTGAGTTTGTTTGATTTTGCATAAGGATGTTTATTGAAATGTTGAAAAATGCTGTTGAATTATCACATTTTTATTTAGAAAACTATGTAAAAGAGGGCGCCTTTGTTGTGGATGCTACCTGCGGAAACGGTGGCGATACCGTTTTTTTGGCAAATCTTGTTGGAAATTCCGGTAAGGTACTGGGCTTCGATATTCAAAAAGAAGCGATTGATAACACAAGTGTCCGACTGAAAAATGAAGGATTCTCTCACAGAGTGCAACTTATTTTAGACGGTCACGAAAATATGGAAATGTATCTTTTGGATGCTTCGGCAGATGCATTTGTGTTTAATTTAGGATATTTGCCCAAAGGTGACCATTCCCTTCACACCAAGCCGGATACCACTATTTTGGCAATCCAAACCGCTTTAAAACACTTGAAACAAGAGGGAATCATCACAATCAGTATCTATCATGGCGGTGACAGTGGATATAAAGAGCGAGACAGTGTTCTTTCTTTTTTAAAAACACTGGATAAACACGCATACAATGTGATTATTCACGAATATACCAATAAACCGAATGATCCGCCGATTTTAGCAGTGATTTGTCATAATTTTTAGAAACAAAAATTAAAAAAAAGGGGAAGGGGAGAGACCAATGATTATTGATAGCCACAGTCATTATGATGATGAATGTTTTGATAATGATCGCAAAGAGCTTTTGTTGGGCTTAAAAGATAAAAATATTGAAAAAATTATCAATGTGGGATACAATTTAGAATCCAGCAAAAATGCCGTAAAATTAGCAAATACTTATGATTTTTGTTATGCTGCAGTTGGTTTTCATCCCAGTGATGCCGAAGATTGCACGGAAGCTGCACTATCCCAATTAATCGAGTTAACGAAAGATCCCAAAGTGGTATGTTGGGGAGAAATCGGACTGGATTACCATTATAATAATATTAATAAGGAATTGCAAAAATCCGTTTTTGCAAGACAAATGGAAATTGCCCGGGAACTAAAAAAACCGGTTTCGATTCATACTAGAGATGCTATGGCAGACACAGTAGAAATTGTAAAAAAATTCCAAACTCCTGGAGTGTTTCATTGTTATTCAGGAAGTTTAGAAATTGCCAAAGAATTGGTAAAAATTGGATATTATATTTCGTTTTCTGGAACGGTGACTTATAAGAATGCAAAAAATGTGAAAGAAGTTGCCAAATGGATCCCGGCAGATAAATATTTAATTGAAACTGATTGTCCGTATCTGTCACCTGAACCGGTTCGTGGAACCAGGAATGATTCATCTAATTTAAATTATACTGCACAGCACATTGCAGAACTCAGAAATATTCCTGTTGAACAGGTTATCAGAGAAACCAATGAAAATACCAGAAGACTATTTGGCATTGTATAAAAAATTTCTATTCGATTCTGACGCACAGCTTTTTTGAAATTTTTCTGATGAATGAAGATATGCTATGAAAAAAACCAAAGGATTCTAGAAAAGTTGTTTATAAATGTCTAAACCAAAAAAAATATACGGACATATAGCGAATAATAAAGAAAATTATGTGATGTAATTTTATTTTAATGATTATGTATCAGAATCTATCATAATTGAAATGCAATTGATTTTATCAGAGTTAACAGGGTTCATAATCTTGATATTTCAATATATTAGGATGTTTATAGAAATTCTTTAAAAATACCGCCCTATTTTAAACAAAATTTTTATTTTGTTGAGTAAAATATTTTTTTATTTTTGAAATATTTTCATTTTGTTATGATGAAATCAAGTTTCTTCCCTTTTGATCAGTCATAAAAAAACTACCCGAATTGAAGCGGGTAGTTTTTTTATTTTTATTTGGATTAGTTATCACCATTTACATCCACGATGAGAATAAGCTTTGTATCTCCATCATAATTATAAACATAAACAGTGTCATCGTTATATACTTGCGTTTCGTCAAAACAATCGCCTGTATTCATTTCTGTTGCTAAACCCAAAACAGAACCGAGTTGTATTTTACCGGTACGAACATTATAGATATAGGCTACGGTATCAGAATCAATGAAATAATCTGATATATAGGCATCGTTCACGCCATAATATCTGAAATTCCCATCAAAAGTATTCGGATAATCAAATGCACGAACTAACTGTATCATATTTCCTCGAAGCTGATATGCCTTCCCTGCTGCTCCAAATCCTTTCAAGTTTTTTGCATCTGTAGTGCCGTAGGTAAAGAAAGTATTTAAAGCGCTAGTATCAAAGGTTGGAGCAAAATGAATGTTAACTTCTGTGCCTGCGGTTGCATACTTTTCGTCATCCGGTGCATTAGAAGCATTATCAATTACCCGATAACCAACACTGCTATATTTTGCTAAAATCACTGCATTTGTAATTTCAGATTTTTGATTTACTGCAATCATAGCAACATCATTTACGGCTAAAAGGCCGCTGCTAAAGTTCTCAGAGGCAATAAATTCCACCACTTCTCCATTCATATAACCATAGTATTTTGTTCTGTATTCGCCATCCACAGTAACAGTTGCTGTTTTGGTTATCACGAAAGGATCAGTATTCATATTGATTTGATATGCAGCCTGATATAATACCAAAAATTTTGCATTGTCATTTTCGTCATATACTACCGTGTAAGTATAAGACTCTGTTTCGTCCAAAGCGTCAATAGAAACTGTCATGTAATCATTTTTGGTATTGAATCCTTTTGCATTTACAGTTGTAATGATTACAGTGTTATCATTTATGTAATAATAATCCAGTCTTTGGGTCGCTTTATGATAATTACCATTATCCCCACAGGCTAATTGATGGTCGGTTTCAAAAAAATTGGTTGTAAAAGAATCGTCTCCAACATCATATGTAACAATCTCACCAGAAGAATTTAACTGATAAGCAATAATATCATCGTTGCCAATATTCTGGAAATCACTACCGATATAAGTATAACCATTTACTTTTTCTGCCATCTGTAAAACATCAACTTGGCCGTCTTGTTTTAAGATTTGAAGTTGATAGGTAGTACCATAGTCTGTAGCGACATTGGTTGCCAGAACAATGCCATACTGAATATCTCCAACTGGATTCATATCATCAGCTTCATCAGTAATTGGTGTGGTTTCATGAACAAATGCAAATAAGATTTCCTGATTGTTGTTTATAATCATATCTGCTTCGTATGTTTTGTCTGAGTCGAAGCTTTCTACATCAATTTTACCGCAATTACTCGTCGAAATGTTTGCAAAATCAGAAGCAGCAACTTCAGTACCGGTTAATTTTGACTCCGCAACAATTTGATAATTAGCAATGTTGCTATTACTGCAATTGCCTCTTACTGTCACAAATCGGTCGTCTGTTGCTAATACATTTCTGGTTCCCGGATAGTTGGAATGGTCATATAGACCAATATCCCCTTCGCTATTTAGACGGTATGCCATCCAGGTTCCTTTCGGAAACGCTGTATTTAAAGTTGAGGTAGTATAAGAAGGAGTAGCACCGTTTACTTTATCTGCTAAATTTAATACCTCTACTTCCCCATCCTGATTTAAAATCTGCAGCTGATAGGTAGTACCAAAGTCAGAAGCAACATTGGTCGCGATTACAACTCCGTAATGGATTTCATTTTGCATGTCATCATCGGGATATTGATCTTCATCCTTCTGACAATACAAAACAACAAATTCTATATCTTTATTGCTGTTATATACCAAGGTGTAGGAATACAGCTTATCTTCTTCTAAAATATCAGCTGTTTCCATAGCATAGTCATCCCCATCGTTACTTCCCTTAGTATTGCTGGTGGTAACAATTACAGTTTCATCAGTAAGATAATAGGAATCTATTTTTTGTGTGGTAGCTCTGTATGAACCTTCGGTGTTGGATACTAATTTCTTGGAGTCAATCAGATTGTTCGTTTGGAAACTTCCCGATTCTTCTACATCAAAAGCAATAATTTCACCCTGGTGATTTACTTGATAAATAATGATATCATCACCATTGATTGTGGAAAAGTCATAGCCATTATAAACATAGCCGTTCACTTTATCTGCCATATTTAAGGTGAGGATTTTCCCGTCCTGATTCAAAACCTGAACTTGATAAGTAGTGCCAAAATCGGAAACTATATTGGTTGCCAAAACAACGCCATATCGGATTCCTTTATCCACGGTGAAGTTCACAATCGTATTACCGTAAACAGTTGCTTTCACCGCATCTCCAGGCATGATGATGCCATCCATTCCCCAATCAAGCAAAGTGTAGCTTTCACCGTTAATACGATAATATGTTTTATCGTATTCTTTGTATGTTTCTGCAACTTGTCCTTCAACGGTATCATTGGAAATTACGATATCATAATAATCGCAAGCTCCATCACAAGAATATGCCACAGCAGCCACAGAACCAACTTCAATATCACTTAATTCAATAGGATTTCCTTCTTTATCAGTCAGATTCCAATTAATAAATTCATTCTCGGGGTCTAAAGTGATTGAGGAAGCTGCAAAAGTGCTCATAGCATATTCGCTGGTAGTATCCCTAAAAATTCTATTGGTATTTGTGTTCACATAACCTACCACAAAAATACTAACATTATCAACAAAAACAGTATCATAAATCGCATCACCGTTGGTGTCTACAAAACGATATGCAATATCGCCGACATTACCGCCAATCGCAACATCGGTCCAAGCGCCAGCAACTAAGTTTTTGTAAATAGTTAATTCTGTATAGGAGGGTACTTTAATTATACTGTTTTTCTCATCGTTAATATCTTTTTTGTATTCAATATAGCCATCAGAATAATTTGTTTCCTGCAACAATTCGGGATTTACTACGATTTCGGTATTTTTTCCCTCCGTAGGTGTTACAGAAATGATTTTCGGATTAACCAAATCAGTTAAATCAACTTCAAAGTCACAGGTTAATCCCACGTAAGGTTTTAAATCCAGGTTATCGAATGTAAATATAGTGGTATGAATCATATCCGGAGTATACCCCATTGACACTGCGGTATCAGACAGTTTGATTTGATTGAAGTTATAACTTAGCACAATCCAATTATCTTCCTTGGATAGCGGCACATTATGTAAAACGCTCGTGATAGTTGCAGTGGGGATTTTTGCTGTAATGCTATCCTTTGCAATAACCAATTCATTTGCTAAATACGGAACCGGACAGTTCGGACGCAAACTGGTTAAGGATTCCAGCATAATCACTTTGATTTTGTAGATATCAGCAGTCAGATTTTTCGTAGAGATGTATCTTGTGATGCTGGTTCTGCTGGAAGTAGCAAACGGTCTTTCCAGTTCAACTTCAGAATAAAAAATATCCAGAAGCTTTCCTGTTTCGTAGTCGTAGACGGGAATGTAGCAATTGGAAAAGAAATATTCATTAGAACCGTAGTTACCGGTAAAAGTAATGGTAACTTCTAAAGTGTCTTCTCCTAAAAATGCCACATCGTCCAGAAAATATCCTACTGTTTCGTAAGGATATTCGGTGTCAGTCACAAAATCATTGACTGACAAGGCTGTGGTCGTTGTTTCCGGGAGTAGTTCTTTTTGCACAATCTCCGTTGTTTCTGCAAAAGCAGTCAACCCTAATGTCAACAGAAGTGTTAATAGACAAATGAGTAATTTTTTCATTTGATCCTTCCTTTCTGTGTGATATAATAATATTTTTTTACCAATAAAAAAGTGTGCGAACAATCAAAAGCCCGCACACGAAAAATGTACCGCTCTGATTGTTGGCACACAATTTTCATTTCCCATAGTTTGGTATACGAAAAACAGAGTGTACATTTTTACCAAAACAGTAAAAGAGTATACACCTAACTACAAGAATAATATTCAATTGTGTGCCAAAATTATTATAGCATACGGATTATTTTTTTGCAAGTGTTTTTTAAAAATTTCGTTGAAAGCGGTTTTATTGCTTCTTTCCAACCTTCACTTTGTTGCCGTTTTCATCCATAATATAGGTGCGGTCTAAAGTTTGTTTTAAATTACCGCGAAACGCTGCAATGTATTCGTCTCTTAATTTTTTTTGTTCCAGCTTTTCTTCTTCGGTTAAACCAACTTCACGGGATTTTTTTGCAAGTTCATTGATTCTTTGAATATTCATTTTCTTTGCTCCTTATTTTTCTCCGATATAGGTAAAGCGCTTTACTTCCCTGCCCTCGTGGATTACTGTTTCATTCCACATAGAAAGCGGACGTACCCAGATGCCAAATTCACCGTATAATGCACGGTAAACCACCATTTCTTCTTGGGTTTCACTGTGTCTGGCCACATATAGCGCTTCGTATTCATTTCCTTTAAAATGCTTGTATTTTCCAAGTTTCATACTTTTATCCTCAACGTTTTTAAATAATCTTTTTTCTCCTTTGTAATCCGATAGCTTTCCACAGCTTTTTGGATTGTTTTTTGATGTGTCCAGCTGTCTAAAAGACGGTTTTCAAGATAAGGAACCGTTTCCTCATACTGTTTTGCCAAAGCTGTTGCAAAATACCAGGCTCGCATCATGTTGATGTAGTACTCATCCGATTTTATATTGGCTACTAAATGAAGAAAATCTTTTTTAAAAAATTCGTCTAAATAATAACTCATCAGCAAATTGATGGCATATCGGACAGTATAAATATGCTTGGAATTAGACCATCTTTTAACATGTATCAGTAATTTTTCAGGTTCTTTTTTTAAGACTTTTGGTTTCATACTGTCGCAGGTTGCCCAGTTATCCACATATGGCAAAAATGCATCCAGCTTTTTGATGCATTCACAAAAGTCCACTTCCCTTTCTATTAAAAAAGCATGTAAATTATTTTCTTCGTAATATTTATGAGGAAGTGATTCTAAAAATCCGTCGTAATCTTTTAAACTTTTTGCATATTTTCTTAAAATTGGAGTTCTGATTCCAATCACAGTTTCTTTAGGAACTGTTGGCATTAGCTTAGAACTGAACTCTTTGTACTGTTCTTCTCCCATCGAAAGAAGCGCTTTATGAATATGATTTATGATTCATCACCTCATTTTAACAACATTATACAATAGCTAAGAAAAAAATACAAGTTGTTCCAATAATATTTTTCATAAAAGAAAGAACAATGCTTCACAATAAAAAGAAAAAAGGAGTTTTTAAAATGGGAAAAAAGAACAAACAAAAAGTAGCTTTTGATTTTGATCTGATGGATGCTTCTACTTCCACGGAATGCACCGGAATTGCACCCAGACCGCCGTTAAACGACAGTGAATACGAATCCTATCAGGAAGTATTTAATTTTGGACCTCCGAAAATAAGACATAAGAAGAATAAGAAGTAAAAAAGTGCAACCTTATGGTTGCACTTTTTTACAATTGAAAAAATTAGTAAATTTTGGAGCCGTCTTTAATTTCTTCAAAGGGTTTTAATAACTGAAGGATATCTCCGTCTTCGGCACATAAAATCATACCTTCGGAAAGAATACCTTTTAATTTTACAGGTTTTAAGTTGTAAACCATTACAACTTGTTTTCCGATTAAATCTTCCGGTTTATAGTGTTTTTTGATGCCGGAAACCACGGTTTTTACCTGAGAGCCAACTTTTAATTTGAACAGAAGTAATTTATCGGATTTTTTCACTTCTTCGCATTCTAAAACAGTTGCAACTCTTAAATCAATTTTGGTAAAATCGTCAAATTCAATTTCGGGAGCCATAGGGATGGTATCATCCGGAATATTTGCCGCAATTTCTTCTTCGATTTCTTTTAATTTCTTTTCTTCATCAATTCTCATAAAAATGGGAGTAGGATTATCTAAGGTGATACCGGACACAGTTTTGCCAAAATCGGTGGATTCATCAGTGCATGCAATCTGACGCTGAATTTCTTTTGCAGTATCGGGCATAAAGGGTGTTAAAACAACAGAAATAATTCGGATGCTTTCGAGCAGATTATAAAGTACGGTTTTTAAACGTTCTTTTCCCTCGTCGTCTTTCGCTAATACCCAAGGAGTCGTTTCGTCAATATATTTATTTGAGCGGCGAATTAATTCAAAAATGGCATCCAATGCATCTGCCGTTTTATATTCATCCATTTTCTTGCGGTATGCAATGATGGTGTTTTCGATGCAGGATTTTAAATCTTTGTCTAAATCGGTTTCTTCACCGGGAGTAGGCACGGAACCGAAGTATTTATTCACCATGGCAATGGTACGGTTTACTAAGTTTCCTAAGGTGTTTGCCAAATCTGCATTGAATTTTGCAATAATATTTTCGTAAGTAATAGTACCGTCATTTCCATAAGGCATTTCGGATAACAGATAGTATCTCATTCCGTCTACGCCGAAATGACGAACCAGATCATCAGCATACATTACATTACCTTTGGATTTGGACATTTTGTCATTACCGGATAACAGCCAGGGATGGCCAAAAATCTGTTTGGGTAACGGCTGTCCTAATGCCATTAACATAATGGGCCAGTAAATAGTATGGAATCGAAGAATATCTTTGCCGATTACATGAACATCTGCGGGCCAGTATTTCTGATACAGGGTATCGTCATCCTGATTGTAGCCCAATGCGGTAATGTAGTTAGTTAATGCATCAATCCAAACGTAAATGACGTGATTGGAATCAAATTCAACAGGAATCCCCCATTTGAAAGAGGTTCTGGAAACACATAAATCCTGAAGCCCGGGTTTTAAGAAGTTATTTACCATTTCTTTTTTACGGGACTCCGGCTGAATGAAATCAGGATGAGTTTCAATATATTCCATCAATTTGTCCTGATATTTGGACATTTTAAAGAAATAAGCTTCTTCTTTGGTGGGCTTTACTTCTCTGCCACAGTCAGGGCATTTGCCGTCTACTAACTGGCTTTCAGTAAAGAAAGATTCGCAAGGCACACAGTATAAACCTTCGTATTCACCTTTGTAAATATCGCCCTGATCATACAACTGTTTGAAAATTTTCTGTACGGTTTTTTCGTGAAAATCGTCGGTAGTACGGATGAATTTGTCATAGCTGGCATTCATCAGATTCCAGATGTCTTTGATTTCACCTGCAACGTTATCTACATATTCTTTAGGGGTAATGCCTGCTTCTTTGGCACAATCTTCGATTTTCTGACCGTGTTCATCGGTACCGGTTAAAAAGAATACGTCGTAGCCCATCTGACGTTTATAACGTGCGATCGCATCTGTTAGCACGATTTCATAAGTATTGCCGATGTGAGGCTTTCTGGAAGTATATGCAATGGCAGTTGTTAAATAAAATTTTTCTTTGTTTTGGTTCATTTTTTTCTCCTCTTCCTACTCTATATTCTTTCACCGTTGATAAATACTGCTTCTGCTTTTGCCATCAGTTCTAACGGGAATTTGTCAAAGACAACAATATCAGCATCCTTGCCAACCTTCAGGGAACCTACTTTTTGGTCGATTCCAAGTGCTTTGGCAGGATTTAACGTAATCGCTTTTACGGCGTCGGTTTCATCCATTCCGCTTTTTACTGCCAGTGCAGCGCATAACGGCAAATAGTTGATGGGAATCACGGGATGGTCAGTAATCACCGAAACCGGTGTCCCCTGCTCTGCCAAGATACGGTATGTATCAAAGGTCATGTTAGTAAGTTCCGGCTTGGAACGGTCGGATAAAGTTGGTCCCAACTGACAGGATATATTCTTTAGTTTCTGCGAGATCAAATGCCCTTCCGTTGCATGTTCGACGGTCATTTTTAAACCAAATTCTTCGGCAATACGAAGTGCAGTTGCAATATCATCTGCTCTGTGTGCATGTGCTTTTACCGGCAAATCTCCGGATAGTACAGGCAGTAGACTTTCCAGCTTTGCATCGTAGTCCGGTTTGTCATAATCATCGGGATTTTCTTTCGCAAGCTTGATGTTTTCGGCATATTCCTGTGCCTTTTTCAGAGTTTCACGAATCAGTGCTGCCGTTGCCATGCGGGTGATAGGTTGTTGATTCTTTCCGTGGTACACCGTTTTAGGATTTTCACCAAAGGAAAATTTCATTGCAACGGGATTTTTTATAATCATATCATCTATCACAGTACCGTGGGTTTTCATGGCACAAAACTGTCCGCTGATGGGATTGGCGCTACCGGGACCGCTTGCCACGGTAGTAATCCCGGAAAGCTTTGCTTCGGTAAAATATCGGTCATTCGGATTAATAGCATCAATGGCTCTTAAATGCGGCGTGATGGGGTCGGATTCTTCGTTTCCGTCATCTCCCTCAAACCCCAGGGAATCTTCAAACATTCCAAGATGAGTATGTGCATCAATCAATCCGGGGAAAACATATTTTCCTTTCGCATCAAAGATTTCTTCGCCGGTGGGTTTAAAATCCGTCATCGAACCGATTTCCTGAATGGTTTGTTGAAAACGGATATACCCGTTTTCGATAGGCTTATCTTCTTCGATTGTATAAATTTTGGCATTTGTGATAATCATAAATTCGCCTTTCTTCGGATGGCAGAAATTACTTCTGCACCGTCACTGCAAGCAGTAACAATCTGACGGAGCTCTTTTCGTCTCACATCTCCGATTGCATATACATTTTCTATATTGGTCATCAGATTTTTGTCGGTAATAATTTCACCGGTTTCACTTTTTAAAATACCCTCCGGTAAAAACGAAACGTTGGGTTGATAGCCGATTGCAAGAAATAAGCCGTCTGTGGGAAGTAAAACAGTCTCTTGGGTTTTTGTACTTTTCAAACGGATTTCTGTTAGCATATCTTCTCCGATGAATGCTTCCGGGACAAATTCTGTATACAAATGAATTTTGTTATTTGCTTTTACTTTATCAACGGTGGTTGCATCTGCCCGAAATTCATTTCTTCGATGAACCAGATTCACCCGCTCACAGAAATTTGCCAGATACAGTGCATCGTCTAATGCGGTATTTCCTCCTCCGATTACGGTTGCTGTTTTACCGCGGTAGAATGCACCGTCACAAGTGGCACAGTAGGATACTCCCCTGCCCGTTAAGCGTTCTTCGTTTGCAAATCCAATTTTCTTTGGATTTGCACCTGTGGCAATCACGATGTTTTTTGCCTGAAATTCTTCCTTGGAAGATGTGATGGTTTTGGGTTCTTCCGAAAGATTTATAGAAATAATTTCTGCTGTTTTGTAGGTGATATCCGTCAATTGCTTTTTCATGTTCATCGCCAGTTCTGCACCGGATATTCCCACAAAACCTGGGTAGTTTTCCACATAGTTGGAAGAAACCATCTGTCCGCCGGGAAAAGCTTTCTCCAAGAGCAAAACATTCATTCCTGCTCTCATGCCGTATAATGCGGCAGTCATTCCGGCAGGTCCTGCACCAATAATCGCAATATCATATATCATACAGCTACTCCTTTATAACGGAAACTTGATAATTTTCATTTATTAATTTAAAATTCTGGATTCCGGCTGATACATAAATCAAACCGTCTTTGGTTACACAAATTACTTCAGCTTTTTTAGGAACTCGAAGTGAGTTCTCCATGAATAATGTGGTGGATAAAATGTCTGTTTCCAATGCAGAATCACATACCACGGTTACGCTTACGAAATCTGATTGGGCAGGATACCCTGTTTTGGGATTTAATATATGATGATATAGTTTGCCGTCAGAAACAAAACTACGTTCATAGGAACCGGAAGTTGCAACTGCTTGTCCGTCTGCCAAAGTGAAGGAACATAACAGACCGTTACCGTCCGGAGATTTGACTCCTGCAGAAATTGACTTTCCAACGGTTTTTACCGTTCCTCCGATATCAATGATTGCGTTTTTTTCAACAAGCTTTTTTGCAATCTGATCACAAACATATCCTTTTACAATGGCTCCGCCTTCAATTTCAGCATTGCTTTCTAAACGGATGCTGTTATCTGTTAAAATAATATTGTTGTAACCCACAAAAGTAAGATGTTCTGCGATATCTCCCTCGTTTGGAATCGTTGATTTATCCTGTTTAAAGTTCCATAATTTAGACACCGGACGAATGGAAATATCAAACAATTCATTGCAGTATGGTAATGTGCTTTGAATGAGGTCATACACCATCGCTTCTTCTGAATCAGAAACAGTAAGTATCTTGGTCTGATTCAACTGAGACAAAACAGAATCTTCCCGATAGACGTTAAAAATAGAATCAATACGGTTTAAATATGATTTGATTTCTGTTACCTGTTCTTTTGAGAGTCCCTCAGCCGTAATTTTATACGGTGCATCCATGGAAAAACCCTGTATTTCATTTTTTTGTGTGGCGCATCCCGTCAAAAGAAGAACACAAAACAGGATTGAAATAATTCGTTTCATTTTGATTTCTCCATATGGATTGTTTTAACGATTGGTTTCTGTGTATGAATGAATCAGTTCGTTCGCAAAGGAGGATTCCCCTTCGTAGTCAGACAGCTTCAACTTCAATTCTTCAATTTCTGTTTCTTTGCCCCTAAGTTCACTTTTAAGTCGTTCTAATTCTTGTTGCATCGATGCGTGATTTTCACCGGTAAAACTCAACCGGTAGGAATTTATCAGAATAAATGAGGTTGCTGCAAAAGAAATAAAAAACAGTGTTATCAGCCCAAATAATAAAAGCAAGAAAGGTTTTCTGTTTTGGGGCGAACGAATTTCCTGTTCGTTCGGCAATTTTTTCTGCTTAGATTTCATATCAGAATGGCTCCTGTTCTGTTTATAGAATCCGGAAAACAAAAGCCCATCATATACTTATGGTATTATATCATAGTATCGGTAAAAAATCAATTGTTTTCCCTAACTTTTTATGAATTTTTTATGAATTTTTAAGTGCTATACTTGACAAAAATTACAGGCTTTGTTATAATATTTTAGCACTCTTTAATCGAGAGTGCTAAAATATTTCCAAAACACATTCAGAAAGAAGGATTTATATGGCAAAAAAACAGTTTCAGGCAGAATCAAAACGATTATTGGATTTAATGGTTCATTCTATTTATACCAACAAAGAAATTTTCTTACGAGAATTGATTTCCAATGCCAGTGACGCGATTGACAAACTGTATTATAAAGCATTGTCCGACGATTCCCTTTCCTTCAACAAGGACGACTATTATATCCGAATTGATGCGGATCAAGCTACCAGAACCCTAACCATTACCGATACCGGTATCGGTATGACCAAGGATGAGTTGGAAACAAACTTAGGTACCATTGCAAAATCCGGTTCCTTTGCATTTAAGAATGAAAATGAAGCAAAAGACGGAGTCGATATTATCGGGCAGTTTGGTGTTGGCTTTTATTCTGCTTTTATGGTTGCTGATAAAGTGGTAGTAAAAAGTAAAGTATTTGGTTTGGATGAAGCATATTGCTGGGAATCCACCGGCGCAGATGGCTATACTGTAGAATTATGCGATAAAACTACTCAAGGAACCGAAATTATTTTAACCATCAAAGAAAATACTGAAGATGAAGATTATGATCAATACCTTGATGCATACAGTTTACAACATCTTGTAAAAAAATATTCCGACTTTATTAAGTACCCCATCAAAATGGATGTAAAAAAGAGTAAGTTAAAAGACGGAAGCGAAAATGAATACGAAGAATACATCGAAGAAGAAACCGTAAACAGTATGGTTCCGATCTGGCGGAAAAATAAAAATGAATTAAAACCGGAAGATTACGAACAGTTCTATTTGGACAAGCACTACGGTTTTGAAAAACCGTTGAAGCATATTCATGCATCCGTTGATGGTGTGGCAAGCTACAACACGATTTTATATATCCCTAAACGTGCAGCGTACGATTTTTATACCAAGGAATTTGAAAAAGGATTGGAGTTATATTCAAATGGCGTGCTTATTATGAATAAGTGTGCGGATTTACTTCCTGACTATTTCAGTTTTGTGCAAGGATTGGTAGACTCCCCTGACCTTTCTTTAAATATTTCCAGAGAGCTGCTTCAGCAGGACAGACAGCTTCAGTTTATTGCCAAAAAAATTCGTGATAAAATCAAATCAGAACTTTTAAATCTGTTAAGGAATGACAGAGCAACTTATGAAGAGTTTTATAATCAATTCGGTAAAACCTTAAAATTCGGTGTCTATAGTGATTTTGGTGCGCATAAGGATATTTTAAAAGATTTACTGTTATTTTACTCATCGAAAGAAGAAAAACTGGTTACCTTAGAAGAATATGTTTCCAAAATGGCACCCGATCAAAAATATATCTATTATGTTTGTGGAGAAACCATTGACCGTGTTTCTAAATTACCTCAGACAGAATTGGTAAAAGAAAGAGGCTACGAAATTCTTTATTGTACTGATGAAGTGGACGAATTTGCTTTGCAGATGCTAAAAACATATCAGGAGAAAGAATTTAAATCCGTGTCTTCCGGAGATTTGGGACTAAGTGAAGAAACCACAGAAAATACCGACAATTTAAACGCTGAACATAAGGATTTATTCCAAAAAATGAAAGAGATTTTAGGAGAAGAAATCAAGGAAGTAAAAGTATCCAATCGATTAAAAACACACCCTGTTTGTTTATCTTCTGACGGTGGTTTCTCTATTGAAATGGAAAAAGTCCTTCGTCAGATGCCAAACGCAGAGGGCATGAAAGCCAATAAGATTCTGGAGGTAAATCCCAAGCATCCGGTATTTGAGGTATTAAAAACTGCTTACACAGACGATATAGACAAACTAAATAGCTATACTAAACTTCTGTATCAGCAAGCACTCCTCATTGAAGGATTGCCCATTGACGATCCTGTGGCATTTACCAATGAAATCTGTAAATTGATGAAATAAATGCAAAAATGTATGCACTTTTCACATGTTGTTGAAAAGTGCATATTTTTTAAATATTTTTCCAAAAATAATCATGGTGATTTTTTTGGAAAGTTTAAAGAAATACTCCATTATAGCCTTTGGTTCTTTTTTATTTGCATTGTCTGTGAATCTCTTTACCCTACCGCTTAAAATTGTTTCAGGCGGTATTGGAGGTGTTGCAACAATATTATATCATCTGTTTGGGATTTCAACCGGTGTTACCGTTGGTATTTTAAATATTATCATTATCATTTTTGCTTTAAAGTCTCTTGGCAAGGAATTTGTAATGGATTCTATGATTGCTATCATCCTGATTCCTTTGTTTATGGCGATTACAGAGAAATTACCACCTTTAACGGATGATATTTTCATTGCAGCTCTTTTTGGTGGAGTGATTCTTGGTGTTGGTATCGGTATGGCATTTTCTCAAGGAGGAACAACCGGCGGTGTTGATATCTTGTCCCGGATGTCACAAAAAAAGTATCCCCATCTTTCGATCGGGATACTGATGTTGATTTTAGATCTTGTGATTATTGGTTGCTCTATCGTTACAATAGGAAATGTCAATCTCGCTTTTTACGGAATTTTTTCATTGATTGTTTCCACAACGGTGATTGATTTGATTATTGGAAAATTAAATCGTGCACAACTGATTTTAGCAGTAGTAAAAGATTCTCTGGAAATTGAACAGGCAATCTTACAATCTATAAACCGAGGTGTGACCACATTATCTGCTGTGGGTGCATACTCAAAAGAAGAGAAGACAGTTTTGATGTGTGCTATGAAGCCAAAACAAGCAGAAGCGTTTAAAAACACAATTCGGAAATATGATCCGGATGCATTTTTGATTGTAACGGATTCCAAAGAAATTTTAGGAAACGGATTCCACTATTATCGGTAAACGTTCATCCAATAAATGTGCTTCATAAATAGTTGCTAATTCATTCCAGAAATTTTTATCAATTTTGCCGTCTTCTTCTCTTCCAAGAATTTTTTGCAGAGATTTTACTGTATTAACAGAAGCTTCGTCGTGAATGCCCGTGATTTCCAAAGTTGGAACTGTGTCAAATTCCAATGCTAAATTTTTCATAATTGCCTGAATTGGATGCAAGTGTTTATTTTCTTCGTTTGGTAAAATGATATCGAAATCCTTTGGCAATAAATTGATGCAAACCGGTGGAGTCCGCTCACTTAACAAAAGTAAATAATCTTCTAATAAAGTATCCCAGGTTCGTTTATCAATGACTCCGGTAACAGGGAGTCCTCTGAAGTTTTGAAACCACCTAACAGATGCTTCGGTTTGTTCACCAAAGATTCCGTCTGGAATTACAGTAGGCATATCTTCGTATTTTTGTCCAATTTCTCTTAAAAAAGTTTGTGCACTCCGAATGGGTTGCCCTAAAAACGGCGAAAAGTCGTTAACAGAGGTATTCAAATTCTTTTACCATTCCTTTCTAATTGGGATCACGGTCGTTTAGTCTTAGTTCCTTACCGGGATATTGCGTAGGTCGTGAGGTTAATGCGGATACTTCAGTCCGATAAGTTCCTGCAATGGAGTTCCAGGTTTCTTCGTCTACTCTTCCTGTGGTGGGAAGACCGAACGTTCTTTGATAACTGATGACTGCCTGACGGGTCTGCGGACCGAAATTGCCTGTTGGTGTAACAGAATTTACTTCAGGATAAGACAAGGAAATAATGTTCAGGTATTGCTGCAGTGTTGTGACAGCAGATCCGGTGGAACCAAATTCTAATACAGTCCCTCCGTAAGGTTCGGATTTCACCCCGAAAATTTCTTCATCTAAAAATACGGTGTCCACAATTCCTTTAAATACAGCATACATTTTATCCCAGGTTTTTGCCCCTACGATGCCGTCAGGCGCCAGCCCATATTCATTCTGAAAAGCAATGACTGCGTTTTTGGTTTCTGGTCCAAAGGTTCCGTCGATATCCACAAACGGAATATTGGGGTCAAATCCTGCTAAAACCGATAAAAAATACTGCAGAATTGTTACTTTTTCCCCTGTGTTTCCTTCAGAAATTGCATCCGGATACTGGAGATTTAGTCCAAAAAGCCGTTGCCCTTCAGAATCCAGTTCATTTAATCTTAAAATTCCTGTGTATAGATAAATTAAGCGATACCAGGTAGCTTTTCCTACAATTCCGTCAGGAGTCAAATTAAAAATTCGTTGGAAGGTGCGGACAGCTTCTTCTGTATTTTCGCCAAAAATTCCATCTACCGGATTGATTTTGGGAATCAAAGGATAGTTTTGAGAAATCTGATTGAGTTCTCTTTGAATTACTTTCACATAAGCACCGCTGTCCCCTCTTCGGATAGGCGTTCCCGGATAGGATTCACGAAATTCCCGGATTGGTGCATCATTGACCAATTCGATGTTATAACCGTAGTAATAATATAAAATATCCAGGGTAGAATAACCTTGTTGAGCCAGGTTTTCGCTTCCCCATTGAGATAATCCCTCACAAGTAACTGTGGTTCCGTTGCAGTATTTTGCTGCCAAGGGTTCTGCAACACCGATTTCCCGAATATAATCGTTGAAAATTTCATTGACGATACGGTCAATGTTATCGAAAATATTTCTGCCCTGAATAAATTTTTGGTCGATTGCGGTGGAATTGGTAATATCAAAATTGTAACCGCGACTACGATAATATTCGGTGTAAACGCGGTTTAGTGCAAAGGAAATCTGTGCATATATGTTGGCTCTGATGGCGGATTCATCCCAGGTTGGGTATATTTCAGACGATGCCACATTTTTAATATAATCAGGAAACGTAACAGTCACATTTTCAGCATAGGAATCGGGAGCTCCTAAATGCACAGTAATGTACTGGGGAATAAATGGCGTAATCGTGATAGGCATAAACAATCCTCCTTTATAAGCTTTGTGGTGGTATAGGATAGGTAGTTTCTGCTGTTTTGGGATTTTCAAACTCATCCAGAGGTATCATATTTACATTCTGAATGGATTCCCGATTGGGAAAAATCTGTACATCTTTTACTAAAATACGTTGATACATCGGATGTGTAATTAAAATATCTACCACCGAAAACGGCGCATCGGCTCCCGCTTCACCCGGCGACAGTGATAAATTAGTGTCTGGAGTATCAAATTCAAATACAGTAGTCAATCCTTCTTCGTTGGTAGAGCGGAAAGCAATTAAGTCGTTCGTTTTGGTGTCTAACACGGAAACTCGTGCATTTTTAATGGGGATTGCCATTCTGGCTGTATACACAAACACAATGAGTGTGCCTTTCTCAGCCATGTTCATCATCCTTTCTATGGAAGTTTAATTTTTTTCACAAATTCTTCGGTAGAAATTCCCTCCGGACGGTTGAATCGCCCTAAGGCGTATAAACAGTTTTTGTTTTTGGAAATCCGATTTATTTTTTCATAACAGGATAAGGATGCCAAAAATCCTGTTTCCTCGATAGGTTTTTGTGATTGTGGGCAGATATATCCGAATGGATATGTAAAGGTAACAGGTGATGTAATTTCAGATTTTTCTTTCAATGCCACTTGCAATTTTTCTAAATCGTTTTTCAATTTTGTTTGATAGTCGTCGGCTTTCTCTTCCGGTAAAATATTGCATCCTTTTCGGTTGCTTTTTTCATGCAGATTATAGGTGTGATTGGCAATTTCAACCCGTCCGCTTTGTTCTAATTCTTTGATGTCTTCCCAAGTTAAATAAGAATAATTGGGATTATGACTGTCTTCTTTGGAAAACTGTTCTGTGTAACTGCCAACCACTGAAATCACCGCTTTCATATCGTATTGTTCTAGTAACGGAAAAAGATAAGTTGTATTGTTGTAATGACCGTCATCAAATGTGAGAATTACCGGTTTTTTGGGAAGTGGAACATTGTCATAAACATAATGAATTAAATCACTGACAAAAATAGTTTCATATCCGTGTTCCTTCAGGTATATCATATCGTTTTCTAAGGTAGCAGGTGTGACCACAAATTTTCCGCTTCTGGCAGGGTCTTTTAAGATACTGTGATACATAAAAATAGGCACATTTATTTCTTTTTCATCAGTACTTGCTTTTACCGTTGCATAAGTGCATACTCCCGCAAGCAGCACAACTAAAACAAGGCACAAATATAGAAATCTTTTTCCTTTTGTGATACAAATAACCATAACCGTTCCCTTCTTTGCGGATTTATTAGTTATCTTATGAATATTTTTTTGAAAACATAACCAAAAAAACAGCGATGAATTTTCATCGCTGTTTTTTATTTTTTATTTAGAAGGATGGTCCCCTCGGGATAAATCCATTGTAAGTCCAATGGATTCGATTTCTTCTTTTAACTTGTAAAAACTTTCTGCAGTTTCTTCGCCGATTGCAATTTTATTTTGGTACAACAGATAGTTTTTCCGCTCAGTCATAGGTGTCAGATTCGGCATCACAACGTTGGCTCCGGACAATAGTGCCAGCTTTCGTCCATCGCCTTGCAGGGATGCTAACGCAGTGGTTGATGGTAGTAAGGCTTTTGGCAATAATAGTCTGGTTAATGCCACCATTGTCACAGTTTTTTGAACGGTTCCATCAGCAAAATCTTTAAAAGGTGTGTCATTATGATGGATAAACGGGCCGATTCCAACCATTTCCGGTTGCAATTCCTTTAAAAATAATAAATCGTTTACCAAATATTCATCTGTCTGATACGGAGAGCCTACCATAAACCCCGCTCCTGTCTGATAGCCGAGTTCCTTTAAATTTTTTAGACAAGCAATCCGGTTTTTTAGTGTTAATTGATCGGGATGCAGTTTTTGGTAATGATCTTTGGTGGCAGTTTCGTGGCGAAGAAGATAACGATCCACCCCTGCCTGTTTTAATTTGTTGTAGCTGTCATATGAGCGTTCCCCAAAGGAAATCGTGATTGCTTTTTTGGGATATTTTTCTTTGATTGCTGTTACGATTTCTATCAATTTTTCATCTGTAAAAAACGGATCTTCTCCACCTTGCAACACATAGGTCTGAATACCGAGGCTGTCTCCTGTTTCGCAAGCAGAAAGAATGTCCTCCAATGACAGACGATAACGATTCACCTTGTGATTAGAGCAACGGATCCCGCAATAATAACAGTCGTTTTTACAGATATTGGTAAATTCAATGAGTCCGCGGATATAAACGGATTTTCCAAAGGTTTCTTCTTTTTTCTGATTGGCTTTTTGAGACAGATAAGAGAGCTCCTCCTCGTTGGTCATTCTAATTAAAGTAAGAAGTTCTTCTTTGGGGAGAATTTCATTTTGATACAGTTTATCAATCAGTTTTTTATTCACGGAAAAACACCTCGCTGCAACGATCGGAAATTCCGCTTAAATATGCTAAAATGACACCGTAGTTTGTAATAGGCAGTCCCTGGTTTTTGCACTTTTCCAAACGGGTTAAAATTGTTTTTTTGGTAATCATACAACCGCCGCAGTGAATTGCCAACTTATATTGAGATAAATCCGACGGAAAATCGTAACCAACAAAGTAATCAAATTCTAAAGAAACACCTGTTTTCTTTTGTAATAGAGCCGGAATTTTTACACGTCCGATATCTTCGTGAGTATGATTGTGAGTACAAGCCTCCAGCATCAGAATTTTATCTCCATCCGAAAGCTCAGGGATTACATCACAGGAGGCAAGCATCGTTTTTAAATCTCCCTTTTGTCTTGCTAAGAGCATGGAAAAAGAGGTTAGTGGAATTTCTTTTGGTACAATTTCTGCCACAGATTTAAAAATCTGAGAATCGGTAACTACTAAATCAACTTTGGGCAATTTACCTAATGTTTCGGCTAATGTTTCCTCTTTAGTAACCGTACAAACTACGCCTAAATCTAAACAATTTCTTAAAAAAGTGACCTGAGGTAATATCAGACGTCCTTTGGGTGCTGCAGAATCAATGGGTACCACCATTACAATATGGTCACCTGAAGAAACTAACCCGGTCAGTTGATTCTCATCCTCTTCTGTGATTTTTTGCAGTTCTTTGGCTAAATATTCTTTGAAGTTTTGAATGGATAATTCATCAAAACAGTTAATTCGTTTGGCATCCGGATATTTTGACTGTAAGGTTTGAATTTCAGACTCTGTTAACAAATCCGTTTTGGTGAACACCAGCGTATACGGTGTTTTACCGAAAAGATTTTTTAGCTTACCAAAATCTGTATCGAAGGCTTCTTTCCCTTCCGTTACATAAATAATATAGTCGCTTCTGTCCAGCATTTGCATCGTTTTTTCGGTACGTTTATCGCCTAAAGATGAAGCATCTCCAAAACCTGCTGTATCAATAAGTGCAACCGGTCCGTACGGAATTAACTCCATCCCTTTTACAATGGGGTCGGTGGTGGTGCCTTCCTGCTCGGAAACAATGGCAAGCTCCTGACCAATTATCTGATTAAACAGGGTGGATTTTCCGGCGTTAGTATTACCAAAAATACCAATGTGTTTTCGACTGGCTAAAGGGGTTTCTGTTTTATTTGTCATACAATCACTCCTTTTTAGAGGAATAAATCACGTTCACCTTGTTCTAATTTTTTTAAGTTTTCAACTACTAATGCCCTTACTTTATCACTCTGAATATTGGGAATATGTTTTTCGATGACTTCATTGGCAAGTTTTTGAAAGGATTCGTCGCCATAGTCTAATGCATATTCTTTTAAAGTCATTAAGCCGTTGGGTAAACATACGTTTTTAATATTACCGGTTTTAGCCAGCTCCATAAAGCGGTCACCGGTTCTGCCTTTCCGATAACAAGCGGTACAGAAACTGGGAACCATTCCCTCTTCCATAATCCAGCGAATAATATCCTGAGCACTACGTTCGTCAGAAGTAATAAACTGAGAACCTTTGCTGTGATTTCCTTTGCTATAGCCGCCCACATCAACGGAAGAGCCACCACTCATCTGAGACACCCCTAACCGAATCAGTTCTTTTCTCATATCGGCATTTTCACGGGTGGAAATAATAATACCGGTGAACGGAACAGCCAGACGGATAATGGATACAATCCGTAAGAAAGTTTCATCATCAATGGGATGAAAAGCAGATAAATCGCTGTCAGCAGTAGGACAAAGTCTTGGAACGGAAATGGTGTGGAATCCAACACCAAAGGTATCTTCCAAATGTTTGTTGTGAAGCATCAGACCTAAAATTTCATATCGCCAATCATCACATAAACCGAATAATACACCGCCGCCAACATCGTCAATGCCTGCCTCCATCGCACGGTCAAAAGCAGTTAAGTGATATTCATAGTTTTTCTTAGGTCCTGCGATATGCACGCTTTCATAAGTTTCTTTGTGGTAGGTTTCCTGGAATAAAACGTAGGTTCCAATTCCCACTTCTTTTAATTTTTGGTAGTTTTCTACGGTTGTGGATGCAATATTTACATTCACACGGCGGATTTCTCCGTTGCCGGTTTTCATATCGTAGATCGTTTTCATGCATTCTACCACATAGTCAATACTGCAGTTCACAGGATCTTCCCCGGCTTCCAATGCCAAACGTTTGTGTCCCATGGATTCTAAAATTTTCACTTCTTCCCGAATCTGATCCATGGTGAGACGGGTTCTCTGGAATTTGTTTTTGCAGTTAAATCCACAGTAGGAACAATGGTTAACGCAGTAATCACTTACATACAAGGGTGCGAACATAACGATTCTGTCCCCGTAAATGTGCTGTTTGATTTTGTCTGCGATTTTAAAAATACGGTCCTGATGTGCCTTATTGTCGGTAGTTAATAAAATTGCTACTTCTTCCGGAGTTAAACCGTCAAAACGTTCAGCCTTATCTAAGATTTTGATGATTTCTTCATCTTTTGTATTTTTAGATTGTTCTAAAAGATTTGTAATATATTGATGATCAATAAAATTTTTGTATTCTTTCATGTTCGTTCTCCTTTTACTAAAAAAGCATCCGCTCCGAAGTGGAACAGATGCTTTTTATCGTTTGTCTTAATCAGCATACACTTCCAAATCAGAAAAGCTTTTTTGTCAGTTTGTTTGATATAATTTCTCAAACAGTAAGATAAAAGGACTTTCGTGCTGATATCAAACGGTTTATTTTTTCATGGTTTTATTATTTCATTAAATTACGGATTTTTGCGATGATGTTTTCTGCAGTTAATCCATATTCTTTTTGTAAATCAGGACGGTTGCCGGACTGACCGAAGCGGTCTTCCACAGCAACTTTATCGCTAATTTTTCCACCAAGTTCTGCTACAACTTCCGCAACGGCTGAATATAGTCCACCGTACACATTGTGGTCTTCAGCGGTCATAATGTGTTTGGAAGTTTCCAATGCGGTTTTAATAGCATCTTTGTCAATGGGTTTTACCGTGTGCATATTCACTACGCCAACTGAAATTCCCTCTTTTGCCAGTTCTTCGGAAGCTAGTAATGCTTCGTATACCATATCACCCATCGCTATTACGGTAACATCACTACCCTGTTTTAACACATTAGCTTTTCCGAAGGTGAAGGAATAATCCTCGTTGGTATTAAACACAGGAATATCATATCGACCGAATCTTAAATAGACAGGTCCCGGTTCATTAATTGCCGCTTCTACGGCGTATTTCGCTTCAATTGCATCAGACGGAACCAAAACTTTCATATTAGGAATAGTGCGCATCAGGGAAACATCTTCGATAGCTTGATGAGAACCACCGTCTTCCCCAATTAGGATACCTCCGTGAGTACCAACCACTTTTACATTCAGTTTATTGTAACAAATAGCATTGCGTACTTGTTCGTAGGCTCTGCCTGCTGCAAACATTGCAAACGTACTTGCAAATACGGTTGCGCCGCAGGACGCCAAACCAGCCGCAGTGCCCATCATATCTCCTTCAGCAATACCCAGATCAAAAAAACGTTCCGGATATTTTTTTGAAAACTCTGCAGTTTTGGTAGCTTCTGCTAAGTCAGCATCTAAAACATAATAATTGTATTTGTCAGCAAGCTCAACCAATGCTTTACCGTAGCCTGCTCTTGTTGATAATTTTTCCATTATAAGCTACCTCCCGTTAATTCACTGATTGCCTGTTCTGCCTGTTCACGGTTGGGAGCGGTTCCGTGCCATTTTCCAAGATTTTCCATAAAGGAAACGCCTTTTCCTTTTACGGTTTTTGCAATAATGGCAGTGGGTTTTCCTTTTATTGTTTTAGCTTCTGCTAATGCATTCTTAATTTCTTCAAAATTATGGCCGTTAATATTGATTACATGGAAGCCAAATGCTTTGAATTTTTCATCAATGGGATACGGAGACATAACTTCTCCCACTTCTCCATCAATTTGCAGGTTATTATTGTCTACAATTGCAACCAAATTGTCCAATTTATAGTGAGCAGCGGACATTGCTGCTTCCCAGACCTGACCTTCCTGAATTTCACCGTCACCTAAAACGGTGTATACACGGTAAGATTTGTTGTTAGCTTTGGCATACAACGCCATACCGTTAGCGATAGACAGGCCCTGTCCTAAAGAACCGGACGACATATCCACACCGGGAATTTTCTTCATATCAGGATGTCCTTGCAGGATGTGTCCTAATTTACGTAAGTTTACAATTTCTTCTTCCGGGAAGAAACCTTTTTCTGCTAAGGTTGCATATAATGCTGGTGCAGTATGTCCTTTTGATAGCACAAAACGGTCTCTGTCTTCCATTTTGGGATTTTTAGGATCCACATTCATTTCTTCAAAATACAATACTGTCATGATATCCGCAATGGATAAAGAACCACCAGGATGCCCTGATGCTGCATGATAGGTTCCACGGATAATGTTTGCGCGGATATTTGCCGCATGTTGTTTTAACTGTTCGAGTTCTAGCATTCCAACAAACCGTACCTTTCTGTGTGTCTAAATTTAATGGTCGTATTTGAAAATGATAATTTTCAATTGTAATATTGTATCATAGTTTCAGCGCTCTGTCAAGTCTTTGCGTTGTTTACGAAGACGAAAAAGCAGGTTATTTCTGATTGAGTAAAACGGAACGGGTTGCAGCGTTCCAGTCAACATTTAGCTGAAAAGTTTCTGCCAAAAAACGGATAGGAACCATTGTTCGTCCGTCCAATATTTTTGGAGTAACATCAATGGGTTGACTCTGTCCGTTTACGGTAACATACGGGTAGTCAATTCCCATTAAGACGGAGGTTTGGCCCTTTGATATCAAAACTTCTCGTTTTACAGGATCCCATGTAACGGTTGCACCCAAGTTTTCGCTAATAATCCGTACAGGTACTAATGTACTGGAATTTTCAATCACAGGAGCAACATCAGTCTGCAACCTTTCGTCATTTAAGAATAACTTAATCGGTTTTTTTAAGAGAATCTGATATTCTTTTTCAATAACGCCGTCGATCACCAATTTCAATGTATGTGAGCCTTCCGATTCCCCTGAAAAATTCAAAGTGCCCTGGTAATGCGGTTCCACCAAAGTCTCCAGATAATAGTTGTCAAAATACACGTCTACCCTCGGAGAAGAATTTTTATAAACATGAGGATACACACCAAAAACGAAACAATCTTCATCCGTGACAATAGGTTCTGTAATTTTGTGATATGTCACAGCTGCATCGGATTCGGAACCATGGATAAAATACGGATGTTTGATTTCTTCTAAATATTCATCAGCCAATGCAGAATTATCAGATAAAGCATAGTCATTTACCTCTGCAGGCATTCGTTTATCAAAATACATAATCGCTTTAATCTGAGGATAAACTTTCGGCAAAAATTCGTATTGCTGATGCAGATGGTTGATAGCCCATTCTGTTTCGTCTTTGTTTAACGAATTAATATAATGAGATACACCGGACTCGGACAACATAATAGGTTTTCTGTTACCGTAAACAGTAATGATTTCTTCTAAAGCTAATACCGCATCTGCACTGTCACCGGCAAAAAATACATTATCGTTGAAGGCTTCTTCGGGAGTCCAGTCATTTCTTCCTAAAAAATATCGGGATAAATAGGAGGCAACCCCTACCCAGTCCACATATTCATCACCGGGATAATAATCATGCATATTGATATCCCAACTGGATGTTTGATTGACACTCCACACCATTGCTGCATTGGGCAGGTTCGTTTTCACTTTAGTACTGACAAAGCGAAAAGCGTCCACAAATTCTTCTGCAGTTGCACGGTTATTCCAAATATTCATTTCTGCTGCAAATCGAAAAAATACAGGAACGTCAGGATATTTCGCCAATTCTCGGATGATTGTATCTAAAAATTGCTCGTTTTGCCGAATCCGTCTGATATCGTCGCCTTCATTTGGCACATTTAGCGCAAACTCAACACGAATATTCTTTTGCTGTGCCTGCTTCAAAATATGATGAAACCAACTAAAATCAGTGCTTCCCCATTCATGGTATAACAGAATAACAGATTCGTCGGGCAGTTGTTCCCGAATTGCTCCATCAGATGTAGAACCAAATAAAACGCCTAAATGCGGTTCGTTTTTTGCATTAAAAAACACTTCTTCCTCGTTGGTTTGGTGGAAAAGTTCTAATCGTGGGCGGTAATGCAACACCTTTGCCTTTGCAATTTTTACTGCGTCAGACCAGCCTAGCTTTTCAGCATAGTAGATGTATTGTTCAAAATATTCTGCAGCATGCGGATAATCACTCAGGCTTTCAAATGCTTTCGCAATACTTTCTGTGCGGGAGCCTAGAATCTGAAGTACTTGCTCGTTTTCAGGTTCGTTTTTCATTAGTTCAATTTCCATAGAAGCATATTGGATCACATTGTGATACTGCTTTTCTGAAACTGCCGTCTGATATTTGGAATCAATACCCCAAAATGCACTCGGTATCTTATATGCATGTGCAGAAATTGGACAAAAAAACAGCAAGGCAACCAACCATAATAGAATTATTTTTTTCATTTTCATTTACCTTTAAAATTAATTATTTTTATCAACATTATTATAACATTTGCCCTAACTAATGTCAACAAGTTATCCAACAGATATGAAAAAAATAAAAAAATTATGAAAACCAGTTGCAAATGCAAGGAAAGTATTGTATAATAAACAAGTAAATTCTTTGAAAGTGAGGGATTTTTCCGTGAGTTCTTTTTTTGTTACATTGCAGCAAATTGTCAACGAATGTAATTTAGAGATTATTTATGCAGGAAAGGATTTAAACGAAGTCAAAATTACCACAACCGATGTCAGCCGTCCCGGACTTCCGTTTTTTGATTTTTTTGATTATTTTGATAAAAACCGTATTCAGATTGTTGGGAAAGTGGAACGCACCTTCTTAGAACAAAAAACACCGGAAGAACGTCTCCATTGCATCCGTGAGCTGTGCAAACGAGAAATCCCGGCAATCATTGTTTCAAGGAACCAAGAAATTCTTCCTGAATTTATTACTGCGGCAGAAGAATACAAAATTCCGATTTTAAGAACCGCACAAACTACATCCAAATTTATGGCAAGACTGATTGCATATTTAAATGTAGAATTAGCAGAACGTGTCACTTTACACGGTGTTTTGTGCGAAGTGTACGGTGAAGGTGTTCTGATTATGGGAGAAAGCGGCGTTGGAAAAAGTGAAACTGCCATCGAGCTGGTAAAACGAGGTCACCGTCTTGTTGCCGATGATGCCGTGGAAGTGAAAAAAGTTTCTGATAAGTCACTGGTTGGTACCGCTCCGGAAAATATTCGTCATTTTATTGAAATTCGTGGGATTGGTATCATCGACGTAAGACGAATTTTTGGTATGGGTTCCATTAAAGAAACTGAAAAAATTGATCTGATTATCAAATTGGAAGCATGGGATCCCAAAAAGCAATATGACAGATTGGGATTAATTACCGAATACACTGAACTTTTGGGCAATAAAATTCCAAGTTTGAATATTCCGGTAAAACCCGGTAGAAACCTAGCGGTTGTTGTGGAAGTTGCTGCAATGAATAACCGTCAGAAAAAGATGGGTTATAATGCTGCCGAAGAATTAAATAACCGTTTAATTGAACAAATGTCCAAAGATATTGGAAACCAGTAATTAACGTTGAAATATTGAACTTAAAAAGAAAGGAAAATCGGTTGTTCGACCGAATCTTAACATTATGACCACTGCAAATATGATTACCATTGCCAGAATTCTTCTGGTTCCTGTTTATGTGTTTTTTGCGTCGGGAGTTCTCGGAATGAATACAGATATAATTGCCGCTGCAATCTTTTTGTTGATTTCGCTGACTGATTTTTTAGATGGCTACATTGCCAGAAAATATAACCAAATTACTGATTTTGGAAAATTTCTGGACCCGTTGGCCGATAAAATTTTGGTGATTTCTGCCTTTGTCATTTTTGTGGCACAAGGCAGACTGAATCCTGTGGTAACAATTGCAGTAATTACCAGAGAATTTTTAGTTACATCAATCCGTTTAGTAGCAGCCGGAAAAGGCACGGTTATCGCAGCCAGTATGAGTGGAAAGTTAAAAACCGTGACTCAAATCATTTGTGTGATGGCAATTTTATTGGAAGATGTAATTTCTATGGTTTATCCCCTTCCCTATGGAGAGATTTTTAGTTGGGTAATGCTTATCTTTACCATATACTCAGGGGTAGAATATCTTGTTTTAAATAGAAAACTCATTTCTTTAAAATAACGGAGGACACCTTTTTGAAAACCGTTGGTATTATTTCGGAATACAATCCGTTTCATAACGGACACCGCTACCATATCCAGGAAACAAAGAACAGACTGGATGCTGATTGTGTGGTTGCTATGATGAGTGGTAATTTCACCCAACGGGGAGAAATTGCTTTATTTGATATGTATTCCCGTGCTGAGGTTGCAATCAGAAACGGTGTTGATTTGGTGCTCGAAATTCCGCCACAGTTTGTGTTGAACTCGGCGGAATTTTATGCATATTACGGAGTTTATTTATTAAATCAGCTTGGCGTGATTCAATATCTTTCCTTTGGATCTGAATGCGGTAACTTAGAGGAATTGTATCAGTGTGAAAAACCGGATGCAACTCTCATAAAAAAGCAGATGAAAACAGGCATTCAATATGGGAAAGCTATTTCTGATTCTTTGCTTCAACAGAAACCAAATAATATTTTAGGAATTGAATATCTTCGAGCACTCAAAAAGATACACTCAGATATCGTTCCATTTACCATCAAACGAAATGCAGTGGAACACAATGCGAAACAACCCTTAGATTCATTTGCATCCGCTTCCTGGATACGAAAACAACTACGTACCGGTAATGATGTTGCAGAGTTCCTTCCCCAATTACCGGAGTCGGTTCCTGCATTTGAAGAGGCACTCTTCCCGCTTTTAAGATATCGCTTGATTATGGGGCAAGAAGAAGACTTATCGCATATCAATAATATTAGTGAGGGCCTTCAAAACCGGATTCTTAAAAATCGCAATGCAACCTCATTTTCAGACTTAATAGAAAGAATCAAATGTAAACGTTATCCTGAAACAAGAATCCGAAGATCGCTTTATTCTATGCTTTTAAATCTGGAGAAAAGTAATTGTTCTCCCACTTACACACGTGTTTTAGCGTTTAATGATAAAGGACAGAAAATCCTGCGAGAAATCCGAAAAAAGTCGCAAATCCCTGTTTTTAGCAGAATAACCAAAAACGATATTGATGCACATCCTCAGTTGCAAAAAGAGTTGTTTTGCAATGAGGTCTATCAGTTGACAAAAAAATTAAGTTATGAGGGGTAAGATGATGAATCTGTCTTTAAATATTCGTAAAATGACTGAAGAAAACGAAAAGAAAATGATGAGTCCTTATGCTTGTTTAAGCTCCGAGTCGCAAGGACGGTTTGAGCCACTGGAAGAGGATAGCATCCGAACCTGTTTTCAAAGAGACCGTGACCGTGTGATTCACAGCAAAGAATTTCGGCGGTTGAAACATAAAACGCAAGTATTTTCCAGCTTTGAATATAACGACCATATCCGTACCCGACTTACGCATACTTTGGAAGTAAGCCAGGTTGCAAGAACCATTGCGAAAGCTTTGCGATTAAATGAAGATTTAACAGAAGCAATTGCGCTGGGACACGATATTGGTCACTGTGCTTTTTCTCATGCCGGAGAAACAGTTTTAAATGAAATTTTCTCTGGCTTTTCCCACAATAAACACAGCGCATATCTGGCTAAAAAAATGAATTTATCCAAAGAAGTGGCTGACGGTATTTTAAAACACAGCAATATTGAAACCGGTGAAGAAGCATGCACATTGGAAGGCAGAATCGTAAAATATGCCGATAAGTTTGCATATTTAAATTCAGATTTGGATGACGGTATTCGTCTTGGCTTAATTACAGAAGATGATATTCCCTCCTCTATTCGTAAGACTTTAGGCAAAACATCGAATGCCAGACTGGATACAATGATCCGGGATATGATTGTGACCAGTCAGGGAAAAAACGAAATTAAAATGTCGGAAGAAATTGACGAAAACTTCAAAATGCTTCGTCAGTTTATGTTTGAACGTCTTTATTTTAACGAAAAAGTGACCAAAAAAGATGAAACAGTTAAAAAAATATTTCATCATATTTATGAGGAAGAACGAAAAGCTAAAAAAACAGATGAAGAAATTTTGGAATTTATGGCAGGAATGACGGACTCTTATGCTGTGAAGTACTTTCTAAATTCATACAACATTAACGTGCAGTTTTTAGAAGTTTTGTAAGGAAACGGAGTCTCTATTCAAACAAACCAGAAAAAAGCACATTTTTTTGAAAAAAATGTAAAAAAGTGTTGATTTTTCTAAATGAATTGTGTATAATAGACTGGTGTATGAAAATGTAAACAGACAGCGAGGAAAAAAATTATGGCGAAAGAAATTAACACAATCGGAGTATTGACCAGCGGCGGTGATGCGCCCGGAATGAATGCTGCTCTTCGTGCAGTTGTAAGAGCAGGATTGCATTATGGAAAACGTATGGTTGGTATTTTCAACGGATATAAAGGTCTCATTGAAAATGATATGAGAGAACTGACCTACCGTGATGTTTCTGGTATTATTAACCGTGGCGGAACTGTTTTAAAAACCGCAAGATGTAAAGAATTTTTAACTTCTGAAGGCGTTTCTAAAGCTGCAGAAAATGCAAGAAACTTTGGGATTGATGCTTTAGTCATATTAGGTGGTGACGGCAGTTTCCGTGGTGCATTATCATTATCTCAGCACGGATTTCCCGTAATCGGTATCCCCTGCACCATCGATAATGATATTGGTTGTTCGGACTATACTATCGGGTTCGACACCGCATTGAATACTGCATGTGATGCAATTGATAAAATCCGTGATACCTGTTTTTCTCACGATCGTTGTAGCGTTGTTGAAGTAATGGGCAGACATTCCGGTTATCTGGCGGTTAATGTTGCTGTTGCAACCGGCGCTGAAGTATGCTTGATTCCTGAAAAAAGATTTGATTTAGAAGATATCGTTGACAAAATTAAAGAAACCACCGAAAAAGGAAAAACACATTTTATTGTTGTTGTAGCTGAAGGTGTTGGCGGTATTGAGTTCATCGCAGAAAATGTTGAAAAACAAACCGGCGTTGAAACCAGACCTTCCCATTTGGGTTATATCCAGAGAGGCGGTGCCCCTACGGTAAAAGACAGAGTTATTGCCTCTAAGATGGGATTAAAGGCTGTTCAGCTTCTTTTAGATGGTGTTACCAACAGAGTTGTGATTTATAAAAATGCACACATTATTGATGACGATATTACAACAGCTTTAACCATTAAGAAAGATTTTGACAATGATTTAGCCGAATTGGTTGATATTCTTACCTATTAATTACCGTAAAGCAGGTGAATTCGCATGGTGCGCAAGCTACCGAATATTTTAACAATGCTTAGACTTCTCATGGCGTTAGCATTCGTTCCAGTATTCTTTTATGAATTACATAACGGTTATAGTGGCACATGGTCACTTGTGCTGTATACAGTTGCTTCCTTTACCGATATTCTGGATGGCTTTCTTGCAAGAAAGTTATCCGCAATCAGCAATTTTGGGAAAATCGTTGATCCGCTTGCCGATAAATTACTGCAGTTTTTAGTTGCATTGTGTATTGCATTTGTGGAACCGTTGTTTGTGATTATTCCTGTGTTCCTGTTTGTCAGAGAAATTCTGATGTTGGTTGGCGTTGTGATTTTATATCACGAAAAAACTGTTCTTGGTGCAAATATATACGGAAAAATTGCTTCTTTTGTATACTTCCTGCTGTTTTTCGTATTACTAGGATTCCGGCAGCATTTATCTTTTTCGGTAAAAGTAGTTTTTATTGTTGCGTTCTTGATTGCATCCGGACTTGCCTTTGTGCAATATATTAAAGTATATTTTCAGAATAAGAAACACGCTGCATGCGAGAAATAAAAAAAGAGCACTTTTACAAGTGCTCTTTTTTTATTCCTTTTTATTTTGTTTTAAAACAGTAAGATGTTTTAGAATAAAATTCTTCGCCCGCTTTCAATAAACAAGACGGAAAACCAGGCTTATTCGGGGTGTCAGGAGAATACTGAGTTTCCAGACAGAATCCTGTGCGACGGGTAATCGGAAGCTTATCTTTCCCCATGAAAGTGCCATCTAAGAAATTCCCAACATAAAGCTGAACAGCAGGCATATCAGTGGAAACAGTCATTGTAATACCGCTTTTTGCGTCATAAATTTCGCAAACATTTTCTTTATAGACTTTTGCTTCTCCAAGAATCAGATTGTGGTCATAACCTCCACCATTTTTTAAATCAACATCATCTGCTTCAATATCCTGACCAATGGTTTTTGCGGTTCTGAAATCAAATGGAGTGTTAGCAACTGAACGAATTTCACCGGTAGGAATTAAATCCGCAGCGGTGGGAGTGTAAAAATCTGCGTTGATTTTCATCAGATGATCTGTAATTGGACCTGCGCTATAGCCGGATAAATTGAAATATGCGTGATTCGTAGGATTGAAATAAGTATCTTTGTCAGTAGTTGCACGGTATTCAATGTCCAGAGAATTGTTGTCCGTAATCGTGTAAGTAACGGCTAAACGAATTGTACCGGGATAGTTTTCTGTGCCATCTTCATCCACAATGGATAAGGTAACACTGTTATCTGTTACAGAATCAATATTCCAGATTCTTCTGGAATATCCGATATTTCCGCCGTGTAAGTGATTGATACCGTTATCATTCAAAGCCAGTTGATAATCAACGCCGTTGACATTAATTTTACCTTTGCCGATACGGTTACCGTAACGGCCGATTAATGCACCGTGGCTGGCACCGTCTAAACGGTATTCTTCCACCGTATTATGTCCTAAAATCACATCGCGAAAATCTCCGTTTTGATCCGGAACTTTCAAGGAATGGATAATTCCGCCAAAGGTAATGATTTCAGCGGAGCATCCATTTTTGTTGGTAATTTCAGTTACAATAATGTCAACGCCGTTGTAATTGTCAAATTTTTTTTGATTCATCGTTTTTCTCCTTTATATTTCACTGTTTTCTTCAATTTGTGCTTGTTCCTGTGCAGGAATCAACATATGCTTTTCGATCGTGGGGTAAATAGAAAAAACCACTAAAAATCCGCAGAAAATATATGTAATCAAGATTAAAAGTGCAATTCCGATAAAGGGTTTGAAGAAAGAAAAATAAGAAATTGCGCTGACTAAAACCAGTACAAATAAATTCAAAGGTAATTTTGCCAGTGCAAAAATAAATG
>JAZQKB010000038.1:0-23792 GCA_045541975.1 Clostridia bacterium
TGTTCACAGCTGCAGATGCAGTAAATGCAGTCAGCATTCCAACCACGAGGGTCAGCGCGAGAAGAAGACTTAAAAACTTCTTCATGCTTTGACACTTCCTTTCTTAAAATTTTTATATTTTTTATTTTTTTGCAAATTAAAAACGCCAAAAAAAGGACAAAACGCCATGGTGCACTGTCCTATGTTTACATAGTATACCATCTTTCTCATTTTTTGTCAACAGTTTATCAAAAAAATTTTATACAATTATATATTTATTATATATATACAATAAACTTCAAAAAAAAGGGGTTGCAAATCTTGACAGTTTTTTTGCTTTGTGTTACAATGAATTGACTTATTTTCTAATGACTTCCATGTTACGATAATTCTGAAAAAAAGCAGGTAAATTCGTATGAAAATAACTATTGCAATTGACTCCATGAAAGGAAGTTTATCCACCTTTCAATCAGGTAATGCCGTCCGGGAAGGAATTGCCCGTGTGATTCCCGATGCCTGTGTAACGATTTGCCCGATTGCTGACGGCGGCGAAGGTACTGTGGATGCGATTGTTTCTGCAACCGGCGGCGAATGGATTAAACAAACTGTGAAAAACCCGTTAGGACAGCCGGTTTTGGCAAAGTACGGCATCAGCAGTCAAACCAAAACTGCTATTATTGAAATGGCAGCTGCCTCCGGCATTACACTCATCTCGGAAAGTGATCGTAATCCCTTATATACCACCACTTACGGCGTAGGGGAGTTGATTAATGATGCCATCCAAAAAGGTTGCCGAAAATTTGTGATTGGAATTGGCGGAAGTGCCACCAATGACGGCGGTATCGGAATGCTTCAGGCACTAGGCTTTGAGTTTTTGGATGAAGACGGCAAACAAGTCCCCTTTGGTGCGAAAGGACTTTCCAAAATTGTGAAAATTCGTACTGAAAATGTAGTAAAAGAGCTGTCTGAATGCACTTTTTCAGTGGCTTGTGATGTAACCAATCCTCTTTGTGGAGAGTTGGGTGCCAGTGCCGTATACGGACCGCAAAAAGGTGCCACTCCCGAAATGGTACAACAAATGGACGGCTGGCTGAACGCTTATGCCGAATTAACCAAATCCATTCTCCCCTCCTCCGACAAAAACTATCCCGGTGCAGGTGCGGCCGGCGGACTAGGCTTTGCATTTCTGTCCTATCTAAATGCACAGTTGGAATCCGGCGTAAATCTGGTAATTCGTGAAACTGGATTGGCTGATAAAATCAAGGATGCAGATTATGTAATCACAGGCGAAGGACGCTTAGACGGTCAGTCTTATCAGGGAAAAGCTCCTGTTGGTGTGGCAAAGCTGGCAAAACAATTCGGAAAAACCGTCATTGCATTTTCCGGATGTGTCACCGAGGATGCAAAGATATGTAACCAGCACGGAATTGATGCATTCTTCCCTATCGTGAGAACTCCTTGTTCCTTATCGGAAGCAATGGACGAAGCCAATGCATACCGCAACCTTTCGGATACTGCAGAGCAGGTATTCCGTTTGATTGTATCCTGTAAATACGCATAAAAAAAGGTGAACAAGCTGTTCACCTTTTTTGTTTTTTGGGATGTTATTTTTTTGTTCTTTCAAAAGTCTTTGCAAATAATTTTTCTGCATTGCCTCTTAAAATTTTTGCTTTGTCTTCGTTGGAAATCTGAGCATATTCAATTCTGCCACGTTGAAATCCTGCAGCGTAGCCGTCACTTCCGTAGAGAATTTTATCCGCACCCACACGGTTTACAATATATTCGATTCCCTGATTATAAAAGCTTGCCATTCCAGAGGAATCTGTCCATACATTGCCGTGCTTTGCCTGTTCAATGGCATCTGCATAAGCTCTGCCCAACCAAGAACACATATGTGCCACAATAAAGGTCACATCAGGATATTTATCGGCGTGTGGCAAAATCCAGGTAGCGCTGTCCTCCGGATGAATCTGCACAATCGCACCAAAGTCAGATGCAAAAGAGAAAATTTTGTCTCCATATTCTGCCAGGGTATAACCATGATCCTTCGGATGCAGTTTGATTCCTACACACTTTCCGTTATTGAGCATTTTTTTTGCCTGCAAAAATGTGTTATCGTTTCTCGGATCAATTACCACCCACTGATACAGATAGTCCAGCTCCTGGGATAAATTCCAAAGATAATCGTTTTCAGATTCTACCATCTTTACATCACCGACTGCTTCCATGGTGGAAATAAAAATTTTGTCCACATTTGCAGCCGATGCCACCTTCCAGATGGTTTCACGGTCACTCACCTGCATTTCGTTTTCTACTTTAGGAAAATGTTCAAAATGAAGATGAGAGTCAATGGCTTTTAAATTTCTGACATCATTGATATCCATAATATCCTCCGTTTCGCTCTAACAAGAATATTTTTACAACCTTATTGTAGCACACTCCAAAAAAAATTGCAACCAGTCCCGAAAAATATTTACAATTTATTTTTTTTGTGTTATACTGAAGTTAAAATAGCAAAAGGTGGTGGTATACGATGCATCATGCAACTGTGAACGGAATTGATTTTTCCTTTGACGAAAGCATTCCACTCTCTCAACTAATTCGACAATCCGGCGTTACCATTGCCATGCCTTGCAACGGTAACGGTACCTGCGGGAAATGCAAAGTTATGGCAAAGGGGGCTCTTTCCCCTCTTAGCAAAAAGGAGAAAAACATCCTCACCGAAGAGGAAATCGGTCAAGGGATCCGTTTAGCTTGTCAGACGATAGCAACGGGAGACGTTTGCATCACAGCAGAGAAATTGGACCCCATGGTGGAAATTGGTTTTTCTTTGGATACCATTCCCCTCTCCTACGATTGCACCGATGGCTTGGTTATTGATATCGGCACTACCACCGTAGCCGCAATTTTATATGAGAAAAAAACCGTTGTCAAAACAATCACCGAAGCAAATTATCAGGTTACTTACGGTGCCGATGTAATTTCCAGGATTTCTTATGAACAGACCAATCCCGGTCTGTTATCTAAACTGTTAAGAAAACAGGTTAAAGACATTATTGAGCAATGCAACACCCCTAAAAACATTGTGATCGTGGGGAACACGGTAATGCTTCACTTTTTGACGGAACAAAGCGTGATTCCTTTAGGGGAAGCACCCTATCTGCCTTCTGATTGGTTTGGAAAAGAATATGACCTTTTTGGAGTTCCCTGCTATCTTGCACCTTGTATTTCTGCTTTTGTGGGAGCAGATATCACTGCAGGAATTTTGGCATCTCGCATGACAGAATCCAAAGAAAGCTCTATGCTAGTAGATTTGGGTACCAACGGAGAAATTGCTTACTTTGACGGTGACACTTTATATACCACCTCCACAGCAGCAGGCCCCGCCTTTGAAGGTGCAGGTATCTTTATGGGAATGCCGGCAAAACCCGGTGCGATTGACCGGGTAACTTACGAAAACGGTATTGTATTGCATCATACCATTGGCGACGCCTCACCTTGTGGAATTTCCGGAAGTGGCATCGTGGATGTTCTTTCGGTCATGAAACAAACCGGTGTAATGGAAGAAAGCGGATATCTTGACGAAAAGCACCATCTTTGCCAACGGGATTTTCACGGAAAGCCCTGCTTTTACATTCCCGGAACCGAAGTAATCATCCGAGCATCGGATATCCGGAAACTGCAGTTGGCAAAAGCCGCAATTCATGCGGGAATGCTAACTTTAACAAAACAAGTTGACACGCTTTATCTTTCGGGAGGCTTTGGCTCTAAAATTAATTTTGAGAATGCCACTGCCATTGGATTGTTACCCCAAGGATTTGCAAAGGTCAACAAGGCATTGGGAAACACTGCCCTCTTTGGCGGAACACTGGCACTGTTTTCAAAGGATGCACGAAAGAAAATGAGTGAGCTATCAAAAAAAGCCAAAACCATTCCCCTGCATCAGAATCCTAAATTTACAGAATATTATATGGAAACAATGAGTTTTTAACCAACAAAAAACGGAGTGAATATCACTCCGTTTTTCTTTTACAATATTAGTCTAAAATATACACATTCACGGTTCTTCTGCCGAACTGCATACATTCAGAATAAGAATCCATAAACAAGTCCACGCGGTTGCCTTTGATTGCTCCGCCGGTATCTCCTGCAACGGCATAGCCGTATACATAAGAGCCGTCTGCAGATTCAATGTAAAGCTTGGTACCTAAAGGAATCACCCTCGGGTCCACCGCAACAACGCCACGCTGCGCTCTCATACCGGATGCAGTGATACCGTAGCCTCTGTCACCGGGACGTTTGCCGCAACTTTCGTAGCTTAAATCATAAGCAGTTGCCGTCATCGGAACCATACGGGAATAGGTGATGCTTTCACGGTCAATGCTACCGCCACGGTAACTGATGCCTGCTGTAACAGTGCCGTATTCAACCACCTGGTTCACAGGTGCTTTAACCACCTTTTCTTCTGCCACAGTTTCGTGAATTACTTCGCCGTTTCTCCAAACCCGCATGTAAGAAGTTTCCTTCAATCCGTTTTCCCCTTCTGTTTTTACAGTGGAGCTGCCTGCATCTGCCTCATAATTGGGAACAGATACGGTTTTAAACGGAATTTCTTCGGTCTGGGTTACAATTTCCACCTCAGACTTTGCCAAAACAATCTGCGTATTTTTTGCCAAAGCGGTATCCAGAGACGGAGTAATCATATCAAATTCATTCAAAGCGATATTATTTTCCCCTAAGAAATCGAGAACGGTTTCTGCAGTGGTGTAAAACTCAGTCTGCTGACCATTCACATCAAACTGCACAGGGATGGCACGGTTTACATATAAAACCTGACCGTGATATGCCTCATCGTATAAACTTGCGGAAATTTCATCCTGCTCATGTAACGTGATACCGGCTTGATCCAAAACATCTTCCACATTTTTTGCAAACATGAATACTTCTGTTTGTTCGCCCTCAATATCAATTACAATATTTTTTCCAAAACAAGTAGCGGAAAACAAAATCGAAAGTACCGCAACCGCTAAACAAACGGTGCACATCATGAACTGTGACTTAGCAGTGTAGGCTCGTATGTGAGCCATAGCTGTTTTCATCAAAATAAATTTCCCCCTATTTTTTTATTAGCCGTTTTCTTCCCGGATAAGGTTCAGATTTGGGAAAGATGGTTACAAGAAATGTTACAAATCTGTTACATCGTAAAGACGAAATTTTCGGTTGAAATTTGCCTTCAAAACAGCCCTTTATTTTTTTCGGATTGTTCCCATAATAACACAAAAATGCCTATTTGTCAAGCTTTTTCGGGTTTTTGATGTTTTTTTGACAATTTCCGACGCCCTGAAAATCCACCCGATTCCGCTTATCGTAAGGGATTACGCTTTGTAAAAAAAATTTAATATTTTTTGTGAAAAATGTTATTTTTTACTAATAATTATATACAAAATGGACAATTTTATACCAGTTGCCGTAAAAAAACAAATGCACTGTTTTTTACAAAATAATAGCTTGTTTTTTCCATAAAAACAAGGATCATTTTTCGGGTTTTAGGACACAAAAAAAGCACCTTGGATTCAAGATGCTTTTTTGCAAGAAACAATCTTATTCTTCGCTTTCGCAACCGTGATCATGACCGCAACTTCCACAACAGCCTGTGCATCCGCCGCCGGGAATTTCACGTCCGGTTTTTACATAATAGTCCTGAATTGCCGCCTTGATGGCTTCTTCTGCCAACACGGAACAGTGAATTTTTGCCGGTGGCAACCCTTCTAAAGCTTCCACAACTGCCTGATTGGTAATAGAAAGTGCTTCTTCTAAAGTCTTCCCAATAATCATTTCAGTTGCCATACTACTGGTTGCAACAGCTGCACCGCATCCAAAGGTCTTGAATTTGGCGTCTAAAATCACGTCATTTTCAATTTTTAAAGAGATTTTCATAATATCGCCGCATTTGGCATTGCCAACCTGTCCAACGCCGTCAGCACCGTCTAATTCGCCCACATTACGGGGATTCTGAAAATGGTCCATTACTTTTTCTGTATACATATAAACTACTCCTTTCTTACTTTTCTTCTAAAGACATATCATAAATGGGAGACATTAACCGCAACCGATGCACAATTTCCTTTAATTTGGAAACAGTGTAGTCCAATTCCTCTTTGGTGGTATTGGCAGATAAGGTCAATCTCAGAGAGCCGTGAGCAATTTCGTGAGGAAGTCCCAACGCTAACAACACGTGAGACGGGTCTAACGAGCCGGACGTACAAGCAGAACCGCTGGAAGCACAAATCCCGTTAATATCCAGCATCAAAAGCAATGATTCCCCTTCAATATAACGGAAACAGAAGTTCACGTTATTGGCTAAACGCCGTTCTTTGTGCCCGTTAAATCGAATATACGGAATGTTAGCTTCAATCTCAGAAATCAGATAGTCTCTCATTTCCTTGATTTTTGCCTGTTTTTCGGGAAGGGTTGCCACGGAAATTTCCAACGCCTTGGCTAACCCTACAATCCCTGCTAAATTTTCAGTACCTGCACGCTTAGAACGTTCCTGAGCACCACCGTGCATGAAGGGAATCATTCGTACACCTTTTCTGATAATCAAGGCACCAACACCTTTAGGACCGCCAAACTTATGGGCAGATAAGGAAAGCATATCCACACCAAGCGCTTGGAAATCAATAGCTTCCGCCCCAACTGCCTGAACGGCATCGGTATGCATACAAATGCCCTGCTCTTTGGCAATTTTTGCAATCTCAGCAATAGGTTCAATGGTTCCTACCTCATTGTTTGCATACATTACGGAAATCAAAATTGTGGTATCTTTGATGGCGTTTTTCACATCCTCCAAAGACACAAGACCCGTTTCATCCACAGGAAGGTAGGTCACTTCAAAACCGTTTTTTTCTAAATATTCGCAAGGGTGCAACACTGCGTGATGTTCGATTTTAGTCGTGATAATATGGTTTCCTTTCTGGCGGTTGGCCATTGCATAGCCTTTGATGGCCCAGTTATCCGCTTCGGAACCGCAACCGGTAAAATACACTTCAACCGGCAAACAATTCAAGCTTTTTGCCACAGAGTTTCTGGCTTCTTCCAGCATTGTTTTGGCATCCTGCCCAACGTGATATACAGAAGATGCATTACCGTAGATATTTTTCATGACCTCAGTCATGGCATCTATCACTTCAGGATGCATCGGTGTGGTTGCTGCATGATCCAGATAAATTGTTTTGGTCGGACGATTCATCGTCACTTTCCTCCTTACTATCAAAAAAGGCCGCTGATCAGACATTAGTCATCAGCGGCCTTGCTGTCAGTTTCGTATCAGCAAAGGGAACTTTTTATTCCACTTCTTTGATGCTGATGGTTCTGGTGTGTTTGGTATGGAACCATTCTTTTTTGTTTTTCTTTGCCACACCGATAAACGCAATAGGCATCCAGGTGTAGGTAAAGATTAAGTACGGAATATAGTACACCGCCGTTTTGACTGTTAATTTCTTTTCTAACCACAAAATGGCAGGAATATAAGCAAGCTGACAAAAATATAGGAAAGTCCACAGAATCGGCGTGCCAAAATCTGAGAATGTGAACCAAATTTTCGTATCCGGATAGAAGCCCTGAATGGTGCCAACTACCGATGTGATTGCTAAAATCATCATCAGAAGGGGTTGCGAAAGGTAAATGACGCAATCCAAGAAACAGAGTTTTCTTTCCTTGAAAAAGCTTTTTAAAAGTTTGGGAACAAAACGGGATGCAACGTCTGCATGCCCCTGAGTCCAACGGACTCTCTGTTTCCAAGACTGGGATAAGGTCAAGGGCTTTTCGTCATAAACAATTGCTTTTTCAGCCCATCCAACCAAAATATGCTGCTGCAGAAGTTTCATGGTAAATTCCATATCTTCTGCCAAACAGGTAGCACCCCAACCAAATTTTTTGATAATATCGGTCTTTAATGCAAAACCGGTACCGTTTAACTGATTGGGTAATCCTGCATGAAATCTTGCAGTCTGGTAGATTTTGTTCATACAACTAAAGGTAATCGCATAAGAAGCGGTAACCCAAGTGTCGTAGGGGTTTTTGGTTTCAATGTAACCTTGAACAGCTTCGTAACCCTGACAAAGGCGTTTGTTAATTTCGTTTAAAAACTCGCCGTGAGCAATGTTATCGGCATCGAATACGCAAATGGCGTCGTATTCTTTGTCCCCATCAAAAATCTTATTGAAGGCCCAGTCCATTGCATACCCTTTCCCGCGCTGCTTATCATTGAAACGTTCCAGAGCAATTGCTCCTGCATCTCTTGCAATTTCAGCAGTTTTGTCGGTACAGTTATCTGCGATTACATAAATATCGTATAGATCATCGTCATAATTCAAGGCGATCAGACTTTCTACCATATTTCTGATTACACTCTGCTCGTTATGAGCCGCAACTACCAGAGCAAAAGTGTGTTTTTTATCCACCACGAACGGTTTTTCTTTTCTGGGAAACCATGCAAAAATAGAAACTATAAAATGGTATCCGGTAATCAGATAGGCAAAAACCTGAATGAAAAAGCTGAGTGTATAAATAACAGCCTGCATCTTTTTGTCTCCTTTGATTTTCGTTTTCAAACGCTGTATCAACATACAGACGCACTTCTCTTTTTACCATCATAAAATATACCATATTTCTTGTAAAAAAGCAAGTGATTTTTCAAAAAAAAATGCTAATTTCTGATTTATTTTTTTCATTTTGTCAAAATGAATAGATTTTTTAAAAAAACTATAGACAAATTGTGCATTTTATTGTATAATTGATGAGGTAATAACAGCATAATTCATTATATATTTATGAGCCAAAATCACCCTGTATGCGAAAAGGATAAAACCATGGCAACAAAAACCATTTTTGTGTGTAACGAATGCGGATACGAAAGCTCCAAATGGCTGGGCAAATGCCCCGCCTGTTCGTCGTGGAATACCTTTTTTGAACAGAAAGTTGCCAAGGTAAAATCCAGTTCAAAAGCAGTGGGTCAGGAGCCTCAGAAGAGTGAATCCATCCGCCAGGTAGACTTAACGCCTGTTCCCAGAATGGATTCCGGTTTTTCCGAATTGAACCGGGTGCTTGGCGGCGGAATTGTGCCGGGTTCTGTGTGTTTATTGGGCGGTGACCCCGGTATTGGAAAATCCACCCTGCTTTTGCAAATTTGCAGCCGTCTTGCAAAGAACGGTGAACGGGTACTTTATGCATCCGGAGAAGAATCCAAAACCCAGATCAAAATGCGTGCAATGCGCCTGGATGCATCCGAAGATGACATTTTTCTTTATGCAGAAAATGAGTTAAATGCTATTATGAACGAAGCTCATTCGGTAAAACCCGGTATTTTGGTGGTGGATTCCATTCAAACGGTTTACACCGAAGACGCCCCCTCCACTCCGGGAAGCATCTCCCAAGTCAGAGAATGCACCATGCGACTGATGCGTTATGCAAAAGAAACCAACACCTGCGTATTTATCGTTGGGCATATGACCAAAGACGGAATGATCGCAGGTCCCAAAGTGTTGGAGCATATGGTGGACTGTGTGCTTTACTTTGAAGGCGAAAAACAATCGGCTTACCGCATTATTCGCAGTAACAAAAACCGTTTTGGTGCTTCCAATGAAATAGCTGTGTTTGATATGCTATCAGACGGTCTTTCCCAGATTACTAACCCCTCCGAACTGTTTATTGGCGGACGGGTGAACGGTGTATCGGGAAGTGCGATTGCATGTACGTTGGAAGGCAGCCGTCCGATTTTAGCGGAAGTGCAGGCATTAGTTTCCAAAACTGCTTACAACAACCCCAGAAGAACCGGAACCGGTATTGATTTTAACCGACTGCATCTGATTATTGCCGTGTTGGAAAAGCGAGCAGGTCTTAGCATATTGCCCCACTCCGATGTGTATGTAAATCTGACCGGAGGTCTTTCGGTATCGGAGCCGGCATGTGACCTTGCTATTGCCATGGCCATTGCTTCCGGCGTGAAAAACACTCCCCTGATGTCGGACTGTGCCGTATTTGGTGAAATCGGGCTACTGGGAGAAATCCGCTCAGTCAGCGGCATTGAAAAACGAATTTCTGAGGCGGAAAAGCTCGGATTTTCCCGTTGCATTCTGCCCTATCATAACTATACATATATAAAGGCATCGGATTTTAATCTGGAATTGATTCCGGTAAAGAGTATCTTAGATGCTTTTCAGAAAGGTTTTTCGGAACAATCCGATTTTTAACGAAAGGAATATGCCGTTTCTATGGATGAAAAAGAACTGATCAGACAATTGAAAAACGGCAATGAAGAAGCTTTTAACGAAATGGTGGAACGCTATTCAAAAAAGCTTTATTACCTATGCTTAAAAATGCTGCAAAACGAAAGAGATGCCGAAGATACTGTTCAAACCGTGTTTTTAAAAGCCTATATGAATCTTTCCAAATTTGAAGAAAAATCCAGTATCTCTACCTGGCTTTATCGGATTGGAGTGAATGTTTGCACCGATGTGCTTCGGAAACGAAAAAAAGAAACCGTAACTTCCCTGTATGCCACCGGCTCTGAAGACGAAGAATATGCACTGGAAATTCCAGACGAGAAAGAAAATGTGGAAAAAACCGTACTGGAAAAAGAGCGAAAAGAGGCTTTATACCAGGCAATCAACACCCTAAAACCAAAGCAAAAGGAATTGATTGTGTTAAGAGATATTGAAGGTCTTTCCTACGAAGAAATTGCCGATATTTTGCACATGAATACCGGCACCGTAAAATCAGGGATTAACCGTGCCAGAAAGGCACTTTTGGAAAAATTAGAAAAAAATACGGAACTTTTCTCGTAATGCTTCGTCTAAACCATCAAAATGAGCATTACATACGAAAACAATAGGAAATGGAGGGATAAATTTTGAAGTGTAAACAAATTGTTGCGCTCTTTGACAGTTATATAAGCGGCACAGCAGATGTCACCGTGCAAAAGACTGTGGAAGACCATTTAAAAACATGCGAAGCCTGTAAAAAACAGTTAGCGCTTTACCGTTTTTACTTTCAAGATGCAAAAATCGAAAACGATTTTCCTGTTCCCTCTGATTTAAATGCTAAAATCAAATACACCATTCATCAGGCAAAACAGCAGAAAAAAGTTCCCTTCTGGCAAAATAAAAGAATCTTATCCACTGCTACCGCCTGTGCTTTCCTGTTTGTGGCAGGCCTTTGGGGGATATCCAATTATGCAAAACTGCAAGATGCGGCAAACCCGGTAATCGTGGAAACCGCTACTCCTGTTACACAGAAAACGAACGAAAGTCCTTTGGCAACTCCCGAAGTAATACAACACACCAGACAACTTCCCGAACCCTCGGTAACAACACAAACAAACGTACCGGAAATCGCTGCTATAGAGCCTCTTTCCGATCAGTCCACACAGATAGCCGCTTATTCTGGCAATGAAGAAGGCAATTTCGGCGGAGGCGGTGGAGCAAAGCAAAATTCCGAAGATCTTATCGCAAATAACGAGGAAGTATTTACCTTAAAAAGAAATGCTGTGGTATCGGAAGATCTTACCGTTTTGGCAGAGTGGAAAGAGCAAATCCTGTCCCAATTCCCTAACGAGGAGCTTGCAGAAAACACTTATTTGGTTACCGTAACCAAACTGGAGCTGGAAGAATTGATGGAATGTTCCGTGGATGCAGACGAAAATAAAACTCAGCTGATTCTGCGGTTTGTGGAATCAAATCAACAATAAAAGAACTGTGAATTTTTAAAAAGTTTAAAAACACAGTTCTTTTTTTATAAATTTTTTCACAGCTTTCTCCATGTTTCATATATTGGTGGTGAAGGGTGAATGCTTCACTCAAAAATAATGAAAAAGAGGGATTTGTTATGCAATTATTCAGAGGTTGTAGAGAAGACGGATGCAAAGATAACACCATTTTATGGTTCATTATTCTGTTTGTACTGTTATTCTTCTGTGGCGGCTGCGGTACTGATACCAGAACCAATAGCTGCTGCGACTAATTCCATAGGCATTGCCAAATGAAATTTGAAAAGGAGTGCTTGAAATGAACGGTTTATTCTCCAATGATAACTGTTGTCGAGTAGACCCTTGTTGCGACAACAACTACCGTAACGGTTGTGACAATGATAACTGGCTTACCATTATCATTATTATTGCAGTAATCCTGCTGTTTTGCTTCAATAACTAATCAGTAAAAAGCAAAAAAAACAAAAAAAACAAAAAGTCCTGAAATCGTATGATTTCAGGACTTTTTTCTTAAATAAATGAGCAAAACTGTAAGCCGGGTTCTGTATTAGACAGCCATCTATCTAGGATAACCATTGCTGATTACCTCAAGCCACAATTCGCACAGCCGAGCAAGCTATCGTGCAGTCTTGTGTTGCTTCGGGTGGGGTTTACACGGCCAATCAGTTGCCAGATTGCCGGTGAGCTCTTACCTCGCCTTTTCATCCTTACCAGATTCCAAAAAAGAAACTGGCGGTTCTTTTCTGTTGCACTTTCCTTAGAGTTACCTCCACCGGCCGTTAGCCGGCACCCTTGCTCTGTGAAGCCCGGACTTTCCTCACGGAAGGATTCTTTTGGAACCCTTCCCCGCGACTGTCTGTTTTACTCATCGGCTACTATAATAACACAGCCAAATTCATTTGTCAAGTAGGGAACAACCTATGTGTCGGTTACAATCGGGCAGTTTTCTACAACTTCACCTTCATCACGATTTTCTGAACGGGTTCAGAAATCCCCTCAAATGCCACACAGGGTCTATGAGCATCGTTGGGCAACAGCACCACAAAACAACCGGGAGTTAAAGTTAATTGGGATGCATTTTCGTCTACTTTGTAAAAAGCAGCATCCCAATCTTCCCGATACGGGTCGGTCAGCTCCGATTTTGTGATGTCGTTCACATACATGGTTTCTTTTCCGGAAACAATAAACTGAATATCAATATATTGTTCGTGAGCTTCCATTTTGCCGTCTTCGGTTAAGGTATTATATGCCTGCACCGATGCAAAAAGGCTGTCTCCATCAATTTCGTGCTTTCCGGGTTCAGGAAATTTTTTCATTGCATCCTTTAAAAAAGCGAATGCCTTTTCATATTGGGGATGCAAGTGAAAATACTGCTCGCAATTTGCAATGGTATCAAAAATCATAATTCGTCTCCTATCTTACGGACGCAGACCCATGCCACCTTCTAAGGTGAGGGTTTCGCCGTTCAAGTATTTGAAGTCAGGATTTGCCAGTTGCACACAAACTCTGCCGATTTCGGTTTCAGGATCGCCAAAATGACCTGCAGGAGGCATTTTTACATTTGCCTTAAATGCATCCGGATATGCTTTTTCAAAGTTTTCCAGCTGAGCAGTCCAAGCCAACGGACAAACCACATTGGTATTGATGCCGTCTTTTGCCCATTCAGTTGCTGCCACACGGCTTAAGCCACGGATTCCTTCTTTTGCTGCTGCATAGGAACACTGTCCGTAGTTTCCGAACAAACCTGCACCGGATGCAAAATTCACGATGGAACCTTTTGTTTCTTTTAAATAAGGATAACAAGCCTTCATGTAGTAGAAGGTTGCATACAAACCGGAATACATTGCTAAATCGAACTGTTCGGTGGTGTGATCCTGAATGGTTACGCCAGATGCAGATGCCTGGGCATTGTTGATTAACACATCAATTCTGCCAAAGGCTTTCATTGTTTCTTCTGCAACCATTTTTGCAGTGGCTTCATTGTCGCTGCCTGCGGCAATATCTGCCTGCAATGCCAACACTTTGATGCCGTATTTTGCTTCTAACTCTTCTTTGGCTTTTTCTAATTTTGCCACATTACGGCCGGTGATTACGATATTTGCACCTTCTTTTGCATAAGCGGTTGCAATCCCGTAACCGATGGAGCCACATCTGCCGTCAGATAACACGGCATAGCCTGCTCCGGTGATAATCGCAGTTTTACCAGTTAAAAATCCCATAGTAATTCTCCTTTTTCGATATATTATTGAATATGATATTGTTCTGCAATTTGGTTCGCTTTATCATACTGTTCACTTTTTATCAGCACATCGTAATATTTTTCTGCTGTATATAAAATCGCAGGATGCGCGTCTTCGTAGTAAGCTTCGCATGCGGATAACAATGCACATAGCAAATCCTCCGCCTCGGCATATTCTTTTTGTTGAACCAACAAATAAGCCAAATTATTGGTAGCTCTGAACACAATGGGGTGTTCTGCTCCAAAAACACTCTGCCAACCGGACAATGCTTCATGATGCAATTGCAAAGCAAGCTCTTTCCGTCCGTTTTTTCCGCAAAAGATTGCAAAAGATTCAATTGCTTCCAGCGTTTGAGGATGATAATCGCCAAAGGTTTGCCGACGCTTTGTAAGTGCCTTTTGAAACCATTCACAAGCTTCGTCTATTCGCCCAAGATCCTCTAAAGTGAGTGCTACATTTTCCATGGTCCGCAAAGTGTCTTCACTGCATTCGCCAAGCACTTCTTTTCGCTGCTCAAACACCTCACAGTATAATGCCAAAGCTTCTTCCGGTTTTTCTAAATCAGCCATACAGGCTGCAAGATTGCTTTTTGTGATCAAAGTTTGAGAATGCTTTTCACCAAGTACCTCAATCTGTTTTTCAAAGACTTTCTGATGCAGAGACAATGCTTCCTCATGGTCGCCCATATCCTCAAAAACCGTTGCCAGATTTTCCTTTGCTTGCATCACAAAAGGAAACTGTTCTCCGTAGTATTTTGTTCCTGTCTCCACAACTTCACGAAGCAGTTCGGCTGCTTTTTGCAGATTCTCCGGTGTCTTTCGTTTTGCGATGGTAGTTGCCAGATTTTGCTTGGCTACCAACGTTTTAGGATGTTCTTCCCCTGTCCTTTCGGTTTGCAAGCGCAAGCATTTTAATTGCAACGAAAGAGCGTCATCATACTGATCCATTGCATGTAACGTGTTGGCTAAATTTCCGAGGGCAGTCAGGGTTTCATCGTGATTCTCCCCTAAAATATCAGTAGCAAGTGACAAGGTCTCCTTCTGCTGATGATATGCTTCTTCCCACAACTTCTGTCTCCAGAGAAGATACCCTTTCACATTGGAAATCACAATAAACAGCAAATCATTCGTTTGCTCGGAGGCATACTGATACAAAGGATTCCAGATTGTATCAAGCTGGCTGTATAATCCTGCATCCACCATCCATTGAAACCGAACGTTGACTTTCTCTATAAAAAATTGATAGAATTGTTCACGGGTATATCCCAAAAGCCATCCGGATCGTACCAACTGCAACAGTCTCAATGCATATGTTTCATCCGGATTTTTGGATAACGGAAGTTGTTTGAAAAAGTATTCCTGCATCACTTCTCCCGTCTTTTTTTGAAGTGCCAACGGGCATTTTGTTGCCAATACCTCCCGAACGGTGGGATGAATCACAAAGAAACCATTCTCCACTTCGCTAATGAATGAGAGTCCTTTGATCCGTTCATACAACGTATGCGGAAACCCCAGTAACACGTTTGGTGCAATTTCTGATGCCGTCTGATCATCCCAACATTCCAAACAAGTCAGAAAATAGACAAAATCCTGCATTCTGTCATCCATATAACACACCAAACGGTCAACCAGTTCTTCCGGTGTGTTACCAAACATTTCAATACGAGGAGTTTCCCCTCTCTTGATAATCGCATCATATCGGTCCATACAAAGGTCCAGATAACAGGGAGTGCCGCCGGTTAACCGATACAGTTGTTTGCGTAAGGTTTCATCTTTTACCCCGGCATTTTGTAAAAAGCTATCGCTGTCCACATCGGAAAGGTTCCCCAAAAGATGCTGTTCTAATGCTTCGCTCCAATCTGCATCAAAGGTTTCCCATTTCAACTTATCTCTGCCACCGATTACCCAAATCACATTGGGCAGCCATTGAATCAAGCCGTTTTCCCCACGTAGCCAAAGATCATTGGTCAACGGATTCCCAACAGAAGAAAGTTCGTTCACCATGGCTTCGTAAGTATCTAAGAAAAACACAAACGGTTCTGTGTGATTCTTAAGATTGTTTTTCATATCCATTGCAAAATAATAGGGTAACATGCCGTATAACTCAGCCACTCCCATATGATCCATTTGCCGGATATTTTTTGCATGGTGTTTTAAATAGGTTCGCACCTCAGACTGAATATCGTCTGCAATTTCAATAATTTTAGTAGCAACAGAGCCGGTAAGTATGTCCAGCGTTTTTAGAGTCAGTCTTAAAAACGGACTTTTCTGGCAGAATTGCTGCACTTCTTTTTCGGTAAAATCTATATAAGTATGCTTGGCATAAGTAAGATTGGCAATATCAAACTGCGGAAACGAAAAGCCATATTGGCGGGTCATAAATTCCGCCATACGAGATAGTACTTGCCGACTGTCCTTAGTAACAGAAAAATCAACTTGCACATATCTGGGTTTGTTGATATTTTCGCATAACTCATCAATCAGTTTGGAAAGCAACGTGCTCTTTCCGATACCGCCCACACCGTAATAATGCAACACACAAATGTCTGCATCTCCGGTTTGCATCTGTTCTTTCATCTTGCGATAACTATCCCAGAATGCTGCTCTTGGACTTTCACGGTCGGTGAAAATACGTACTGCTTTTCCTGAATATGTTTCACTTTTCGGTTTCATAGTTTTCCCCTTTAATGTTGATATACTCTGCAAACATCTAAAGTCTACATATTCGCTTTATAAACATCTGCCACTTCAGTAATGGTGATAAAGGCAGTTTGATCAATCTGATGCACCAATTCTCTCATTTTAGAAATCTGAAAACGGTCCACGATAAAATAAATCACCGTTTTATCCTGGTTAGAATAGCCGCCTTTTGCAGCAATCCGGGTAGCACCGCTTTCAAAAGTGTTCACTAAGGTTTCGCATACTTCGTCAGGCTTCTGGGTAATAATCATTGCCGCTTTGGATCGATCAAAACCTTCCACAATAAAGTCGATAGTTTTTAATCCTGCATAATAAGTTACAATAGAATACAACGGCAAAATCCAACTGTTTAGCAAAATACCGCAGATGACATATAAAATCACATTATAAATCATCACAAACGTACCAACGGTTAGCCCCATTTTTTTCGCAAAAGTAACAGCCATAACCTCAATGCCGTCAATCGCACCGCCAAAACGGATGGTAAGACCGCTTCCTACCCCGGAAATCACACCGCCAAACAAAGCACAAAGCAATAAATCGTTCCCTGCAAAGGGAGACGAAAAAGCAACATCCAGCGGAAGCACATCGGTAATGAGCCAAGCTCCCAAGGAATACATGATAACTGCGTAAATGGAATACACAGTAAATCCAAGTCCTTGCTTTTTATACCCAAAAGCAAACAGCGGAATATTTAAAATCAAAAGGAAAAAAGACAGGGACAGATAATCCGGCGTTAACTGGGAAAGCAAAATAGACGTTCCGGAAATCCCACTGTCATACAGTTTGACCGGTGCCAAAAATACAGTTACCCCAAAGGCATTGATAAATCCTGCCACGGTTAACAGTATAAAATTTTTCAGTTTAACTTCTTCCCGTAATCGCTTCAACCAGATTCTCCTCCTATCAGAAATTTTTCCTATTTCCACAAATCAAGATTTAAAAATTTGCCCATCAGCTCATAACCGTTTTCGATATATAACCCTGTATTTTGGGCGGTATCTTCGTTGTAAATATCACCGTTTACTTCTTTTTTGCTATAATATGCAAAAAACGGAACAGGATCTCTTGCGTGAGTACCCGTTGCAATGGGTGTGGGATGGTCAGGCGCTACCAAAATGGCAAAGTCTTCCCCACTTTCTTCTAGGTAACGGCAAACAGGACCAATCACTTTTTCATCAATCAATTCAATTGCCAGTTTCTTATTGTCTGCTTCAAAACGGTGACCGCACTCGTCGGGTGCTTCCATATGCACATACACAAAATCATCACCGCTACGGAGCGCATCAATACAAGCCTGCGCTTTCCCTTCAAAATTCGTATCAATATTGCCGGTAACACCGTCCACATCAATAGAACGCATCCCGGTTAAAATGCCAATGCCTTTAATTAAGTCAACAGCACTGATCACAGAACCCTTCACGCCGAATTTTTCTTGAAAGCTATCCATTCTCGGCCGTTTCCCTTCGCCCCATACCCAAATGGAGGAAGCAGGCTTTTTGCCTTCCTGGATTCTTTTCATATTATAGGGATGATTTTTTAAAAACTCATAGCTTTTTTTCATCAGCGCAAAGATTTCGGCATCTTTGGGCAGATATTCCTTTACAGGACGTTTGGAAATATCGTGAGGCGGAGTCAGTTTTCCGTCTACCACTTTATCGGTCATCACCAAAAGGTGACGGTAGGAAATTCCTGCGTAAATTTTAGTCAGTTCATCATTTAAAACAGGCATCAGATCTTCGATGATTTTTCTCGCATCTGCAGTTTTGATTTCGCCTGCACTATAGTCTTCCATCACCAAATCTTCGTATTCACCTTCTCCCGAAAGCGTTACCAGATTGGCACGAAAAGATGTTTCGTTATCACGAAGGGTAACACCGATACTTGCCGCTTCCAGCGGAGAACGACCGGTGTAATACAAATCGGAATCGTATCCCATCACGGAAAGATTACACACATCGCTTCCGGGGGATAAGTGATTCGGCACAGTTTTCAGGGTTCCTAAAACAGCCTTTTTAGCATATTGGTCCATGTTGGGGGTATGTGCTGCCTCGAGAGGTGTTTTGTTGTCAAATTCACGAATCTTAAGGTCTGCCATCCCGTCACACAAAAAAACAACATATTTCATATTATTACCTCCAAACAGTTGCATCAAATTCAAGGTCTGGTAATGCTAAAATTCTTCCTTTCTATTATAACATATGCACTTTTGTTTTTCAAGTTTTTTTAGAAAATATTCCGGATGCACTCTTGCGTTTTTGTAATTTATGATTTATAATAAAACAAGATAAAAAACAAAGGTTTCAAAAGGAGAATTGCTATGGCAGATTTTCTGAATATGTTTGGCTCTGCTCTGCTGATTATAGCAGGAATTTTTGCGCTGATTGCACTGTTTAAAACCAGGCAAAATCCGTTAACCCCCAAAAAAATCAAGTTTGAAAACTGGATCTTCATTACTCTGATTGCACTGTTTTCCCGTTGGTTCTTTTATCTGATGGGATACTGGATCAATGGACAAAATGTTCCCTTTGCCGAATTGGTCGGCCGGGTGTTTGCCGTTTCTGGCGATTCTCCCCATTATTTGTATCTGGCAGAGCACGGATACACCGCGGTGGGAGATCAGGCAAAGCTCATTGTGTTCTATCCACTATATCCCCTTTTGATCAGAATTTTCAATGTTGTTTGCCAAAATTACTTTGTCAGCGGAGTTATCGTTTCCAATCTTTCGTTTATGGCAGCTGCCTGCATGTTTTACGAACTTCTTCGTTTAGACTACAGCGATAAACAAGCAGCTAACGGACTTTGTCTGCTGATGGTGGCTCCCTTCTCTATGTTTTACGGTGCCATTTTTACCGAAAGTGTGTTTCTCTTAACCACGGTACTTTGCCTTTATTTTCTGCGAATCAAAAAACCCGGGTGGATGGCACTTTGCGGATTTTTAGCCTGTCTTTCCAGAACACAAGGCGTTATCTTATTTGTGTGTGCGATGGTCAGTGTCATCTATGACCTTATCCACGAAAAGAAATTCAACATCAAAGAGTTTCTCTGGTCACTGGTAATTCCCCTGGGATTTTTCGTGTATCTTCTGATGAATCAAATCCTTTTCGGCAACTGGTTTCAGTATTTGGAATTTCAGGCAGCAGCTCCTTGGTACAACAAGGCACAGTGGTTTGGAAAAACCTTGTCATACAGCTACAATATGGCGCATGGTTACCCGTTTTTAGCAAATATCATCTATTGGCCACAGCTTGTTCTGTTCTTTGTAGGAACGCTTGCCCTTTTCTACGGTATCCTAAAAAAAGTACGAATAGAATACATAGTGTATCTTGGTGCCTACATTTTCACCTGCTACACGCACGGCTGGCTCATTAGCGGCTCCCGTTATATGTGTGCCTGTGTACCGTTATATATCATTTTTGCATCAGTGAAAAACAAATATGTGCGTTACACACTCATTGCAATCTGCACAATTGCTTGTTTCATCTACACCGGAATGTGGCTTCGTGGCGAATCCATTATGTAAGAAATAAAACACAAAAAAGCATCTGCAATCAGCAGATGCTTTTTTATTTTTTTTAAACCGGTAATATCCATAACAAAACGCTATGAATTATCACAAACAACGGAATCAGAAGACGAAATTTCATTTTAGAAGTTTTATGATTCCAGATTACCATCCCAAACATTGCTCCCGCACTTCCAAGCAGAAATGCCACAAACAGTAGAAGACTTTCCTGGATACGGTTCCAATGCTTTTTGGAAGCAAACTTGTCCCAGCCAAACAGGAAAAATGTAATCAGATTCCATACAAAAATGGCAAGGTAAACAAATTCACTCCACATAATGTACTCCTTTTTTAGAACTATTCAAACAAAACGCCGGTTTCCGGATCAATCAAATTAATAATGGTTTTGCCGGGATTTATCTGAAGAAGCGTGCCGTCTGCCTTTTTATAAACAGTGTCTTCACGACGAGAAGGCTTCTGCCAGGTGATTTCTTCATACACACCGTTGGTGATGTAATAACCTTTTCCGCTACCGGTATTTAAAAGATTTCTGCGGTCGGTACCGTCACCTAACGCAGTCACGGGAACCAGTTGCACAATCACGTTCTGGAAGGTGACAGTTTTTCCGTTCTGCAAAACATGAGGAGCAGAGAAAATCTGCTTTTCATAGAGGCCGGTTTCGGGATGATAGATATAAGAAGTTTTGTATCTGCCGGAATAGTTAAGATACACGGTATTAGCTTCTAAATCAGAATCTGGGGTAAAGAGTTCCGTTGCATACGATAAGCCGTTGGTTCGTTCAGTGGTATCGTAAAACCCTTTCTGCTCTGCTTTCGCCTTAATTTTGGCAATGGAAGTGTAAGCACTGTGCCAGTCACCTTTGAATTTTTCTTCTCTCCAGAAAATGTCACCGTCACCGCCTAAAACACCGTTGATTTTTTGGATTCCGTATGCAGAAATATCTTCAATGGCTTTGGGACTCCAGCCAAAATGGGTATAAATAGCATCATTTTCCATAACATAATCCAAAAAATAGTGACGGGAAGAACGAACCGGTCCGATTTTCGCCGTATCAACTCCACGGTACAACGCCATAAAGCGGGTAGAACCGCCTTCCACATTCATTTCATAAACTAAGTAGGCTTCATCCAGACCTGCGTGAGGACGTGCGTTTTTATCATCGTTGTCAATCATCACGGCGATGGGACGCTCATCGGTATTGATATAAGTATCTAAAAAGATTTCCTCGGGAGACGGAGTAGGCTCAGGTGTGGCGCTGGGAGTAGGCGCAGGAGTTTCCTCTTTGGAACCGTTACCCGGTGCGGAACAACCTGCTAAAATGGCTACTGCCAACAGCATCGCAATCATGGAAATCACTCGTTTCATCTCTCATCAACCTTTCTGTTTGCATATTGGGAATGTTTGTTGCAATGTTTCACAACTCCCACAATTTCATTGTAGCACACAAAACAAAAAATGACAATACTTGTTACAGTATTGTCATTTTTTTGTTATTTTTACTGTTGGGGTTTACTCTCTGTTATACCGTGATGAACTGATGTTTTTCTGCGGATTCTTTTGCCTTCAGACACAGATATGCGCTCTGCAGACCGTCTGTTAAGCTGGAATGAGAGGTATCTCCGTTTAAAATGGCAGTAAAATCACGAATCAAGGCATAGTCACCGCCACCGTGACCGCCTCCATTGGGACGGACCAAGATATGTTCCACCTTACTTTCGTTGTGCCAGTAAAGTTTCACTTCACTGGTCACCCAGTCAAATTCCACGGTTGCTTTTTGTCCAATCATCCGCATTCCCCGTTTGCCGGCTTCTTTTCTTGCTACAAAATTTTGGGTATAAACGGCGTGCATTCCGTCAGCATAGCGCATCAGAATGGTGGCACTGTCCTGATTGCCAACATCCATACCGTAGGAACAGTATTCCCCATTGGGGTCGTCCTTTGCCTGCTCGCGAATCACCTTGGTACTTTCGTAACAGGTTTCATAGTCAGGACAATCTTCGCATTTTAAATCGGCAGGCTTGTCTCCCTTGTATACCATTTTGGATTCCATGGCACACAATTCTACCGGCTGTTTTCCCAATACATAATTGATATAATCCAAATCGTGAGTAGCTTTCTGCAAAAACAGACCGCCGGTGATGCTTTCGTCGCGGTACCAGTATTTGTAATAAACTCTGCCATAGGGCACGTTATTATATGCCTGAATCTGTGACAGTGTTCCCAATACCCCGCTATCGTAAATTTCTTTTACTTTTTGCAGAACTTCCGTCAAGCGAAGGGGAAAGGAAGTCATTCCCACACCGTGATAGGTTTCCACAGCTTCTTTTAACTCATAATAATCTTCCAAGGTGGTTACCACAGGCTTTTCCAAAAACAGTGGCAGTTTCCGTTTTAAAACCTCCACAGCATACTTTTTATGTAAGTTACAACGGGTTCCGACAAACACGCCGTCTAATTCTTCATTCTCCAGCATATCTTCCCCGTTTTCGTAGTAGCAAACCTTGGTAGCATCCACGGTTTTAATGCTCTCCAGGCGTTCTTTGGCTTTCTTGAAATCCGGGTCTGCCACCGCCACCACCTGAAGCTCAGGAAAATGACAAAATTCATATGAAATCAGGGAGTGCATACGGCCTCCCATCCCGATAATACCAATTTTTTTCATACCATTCACCTCAATATTACAAAATGGCACAGAGAAAATGGCGCAGAGGAAACAAACCGAACACCCAACGGGTGGTGATCCGAAGGCGTACAAACTGTACGTCGAGTGATGAGGTTTGCTTGCTCTGCGCCATTTTATCAAGCTATTAGTCGGTTAAGTTATCAAAGTAACCTTGCACTAACACAATCGGAGTACCTTTGTCGCCGGAACCGCTGGTTAAGTCACATAAGGAGCCGATTAAGTCGGTCAGTCTTCTGGGGGTGGTACCCTGAGAAGCCATGTTTCCCACTAAGTCGCCGTCTTTTTCACGGATTGCATTTTCGATGGCTTTTTTCAATTCGTCACCTTTTAAATCTGCAAAATCGTTATCTGCTAAATATTTTAATTTCAGCTCGTTGGGAGTACCTACCAAGCCTTTGGTGTATGCAGGAGAAACCACCGGATCAGCCAGTTCCCAGATTTTTCCAACGGGATCCTTGAAAGCTCCGTCTCCGTATACCATAACTTCGATGTTTTTGCCGGTACGTTCTTTAAACTGCTGCTGCATACCTTCCACCATTTCAAAGCATTCGTGGGGGAATAATTTAATGGTGTCTTCTGTAGATTTATTGGAGCCTAACAGACCGTAGTTTTCATTGTAACCGCTGCCGTCCACACTGGCATTTAAGATTTCATCCAGACCTACCACACATTTTGCGCCTGCAGCTTTCAAAATACGTTTGGTTCTGGCACGGCTGTGAATATCACAGTTTAATACGCAGTCTGCAAAGTTTAAAATCGCTCTGGGATCATTTGCCAGCAAGATTTCTGCTTCTGCACCAACAGAACGGATTAAATCACCGTAATACTGCACATAGTCCACACCAGTAAGTCGGAGGCCAAGCGGTCTTAGGAAGACAATTAATTAAGGCAACTCCTTGGC
>JAZQKB010000039.1:0-84814 GCA_045541975.1 Clostridia bacterium
GTTTCATCACTTGATTCCTCCTTTGATTGATTAGGCGGTTGGCTAGACCTGCCTTTATTATATCAAAGGAGGATTCTTTTTTCTATGCATAGCTAAAGCTTTTTTATTCCACCAGCATTGCTGGTGGTTTTCGTTATACAAAAAAAGACTATGTGTAATAAAGAGTACACATAGTCTTTTTTACTGCATTTTAAATCTTGTATCTTCCGTATTCAAAACATTTCTCGGACATTTGATATGAACGCAATCATCACAGTTATGAGGACCTCTGTAATTTAAGCAACAACACAAATAGTCACATTCATCACAACAAATTTCGTTTCCGTGCTCGCCATTTCCGGGACAGTCTTTTCCTCCGTTTCCGGGAATCAGTTCAATCCCGGTTGGTCCGTCAATAATCATAGTTATTCCCTCTTTTCCAAATAAAAAATGCGCCAACGGTCGTTGACGCAATAAAATGCAAACTCCCGTTGTTGTCACACAAACTTAATCAGAATGGGATTTGATCCGCACACCATAATTAATGGAATTTGCATTTTTAACAAATTCAAAATTATGATATGCAGAAAAAGGCATCGTTATCCTTATAAAAAAATAACAAATCCCTCTTTGATTCTATTAAATTCGTGTGACAATATTAGTATAGCACATTCTATTCCATTATGCAAGAGTTTTTTATTTTCTAAATCACAGGTTCCCGAAACAGTAAGGTGAAGAAAAACTGATGCAGAATTTGGAAATCGAAAGAAAACCGACGGTTTTCTCCTCCCGAAGGCGTACAAAGGTACGCCGAGTGGTGAGATTCACGGATTCTGCGCTGTTTTTCAAGCCGTCTTTCATAAAAAAAGAGCCATCGGAATAAATCCGATAGCTCTTTTTTATGAACGCTAATTATTCGATAACGGAAGTAACAGCGCCAGAACCTACGGTTCTACCACCTTCACGGATAGCGAATCTTAAACCTTCTTCGATAGCGATAGGTTTAATTAATTCAACTTCCATTTCAACGTTATCACCGGGCATGCACATTTCGGTGCCTGCGGGTAATTTAATCTGACCGGTTACGTCGGTAGTTCTGAAATAGAACTGGGGTCTGTAATCATTGAAGAAAGGAGTATGTCTACCACCTTCTTCTTTGGTCAGAACGTATACCTGAGCTTTGAATTTGGTGTGGGGTTTAATGGTACCGGGTTTTGCTAATACCTGACCTCTTTCGATTTCAGTTCTCTGAACACCACGGAGCAGTAAACCAACGTTATCACCAGCTTCAGCGTAGTCCAGTAATTTTCTGAACATTTCGATACCGGTAACAACGATTTTTCTAGCTTCTTCAGCCAGACCAACCAGTTCAACTTCGTCGTTTAATTTTAACTGACCTCTTTCTACTCTACCGGTAGCAACAGTACCACGACCGGTAATGGTGAATACGTCTTCAACAGGCATTAAGAAGGGCAGGTCTGCTTTTCTTTCCGGAGTAGGAATGTAAGCGTCAACCTGATCCATCAGAGCCAGGATGGGAGCATATTCAGGAGCAGAAGTGTCGTCAGAAGCACATTCCAATGCTACTAAAGCGGAACCGCTAACGATCGGAATATCGTCACCGGGGAATTCATATTCATTTAACAGTTCTCTGATTTCCATTTCAACTAATTCCAGTAATTCGGGATCGTCAACCTGGTCAGCTTTGTTCATGAATACAACAATGTAGGGAACGCCTACCTGACGAGACAGCAGGATGTGTTCTCTGGTCTGAGGCATCGGACCGTCAGCAGCAGATACAACTAAGATAGCACCGTCCATCTGAGCAGCACCGGTGATCATGTTTTTAACATAGTCAGCATGTCCGGGGCAGTCAACGTGAGCGTAGTGTCTGGTATCGGTTTCATATTCTACGTGAGCGGTAGAAATGGTAATACCTCTTTCTCTTTCTTCGGGAGCTTTGTCGATCTGATCGTAAGCTTCGTACTGAGCCTGACCTTTTAATGCCAGAACTTTGGTAATAGCAGCGGTTAAGGAAGTTTTACCGTGGTCAACGTGGCCGATAGTACCAATGTTAACGTGAGGTTTGTTTCTTTCAAATTTAGCTTTTGCCATTGATAGTTTCCTCCTTCGTGAAGCGATGCTTCAAGATTTTTATAAGATAATTTTTTTTAACAGGAATAAAGATTATTCTTCGTCCTTTTTCGCTCTGGTAGCAACGATCTTTTCTGCAATGGACTTCGGCACTTCATCGAAGTGAGAGGGTTCCATTGTGTACTGACCTCTACCCTGAGTTTTGGAACGTAAGTCAGTTGCGTAGCCAAACATTTCGGAAAGCGGAACGTGTGCAGTAATGTTCTGAACACCGCCGTTTCTTGCTTCCATACCCTGGATCTGACCACGACGGGAGTTTAAGTCACCCATAACGTCGCCCATGTAATCTTCGGGTACTACTACTACAACTTTCATGATGGGTTCTAACAGAACGGGTTTTCCCTTTCTGCAAGCTTCTTTGAATGCCATAGAACCGGCAATCTTGAACGCCATTTCAGAAGAGTCAACTTCGTGGTAAGAACCATCGTACAGGGTTACTTTAACGTCAACAACGTTGTAACCTGCTAACACACCGGTCTGCATTGCACCCTGGATACCTGCATCAACTGCGGGGATATATTCCTTGGGAATAGCACCACCAACGATTTTGTTTACAAATTCGTAGCCGAAGCCGGGTTCCATAGGTTCAACAATAATTTTACAGTGACCGTACTGACCTTTACCACCGGACTGTCTTGCATATTTCTGTTCAACGTCAACCTGTTCACGGATGGTTTCTTTGTAAGAAACTTGCGGTTTACCAACATCAGCTTCTACTTTAAATTCACGAAGCAGACGGTCAACGATGATTTCCAAGTGCAATTCGCCCATACCTGCGATAATAGTCTGGCCGGTTTCTTCATCGGTGTAAGTCTGGAAAGTGGGGTCTTCTTCTGCCAGTTTTGCCAGAGCAATACCCATTTTTTCCTGACCTGCTTTGGTTTTGGGTTCAATCGCTACACGGATAACGGGATCCGGAAATTCCATGGATTCCAAGATAACCGGAGCGGATTCAACACACAAAGTGTCACCGGTAGTGGTGTTTTTCAAGCCAACTGCAGCCGCAATGTCACCAGAATATACAGTGGTGATATCCTGTCTGTTGTTTGCGTGCATCTGCAAAATTCTACCGATTCTTTCTTTATGACCTTTGGTAGAGTTCAATACAGTGGAACCTGCATCAATAGTACCGGAATAAACTCTGAAGAAGCAGAGTTTACCAACAAAGGGGTCGGTCATAATTTTGAACGCTAACGCAGAGAAGGGTTCTTCGTCAGAAGAAGGTCTGCAGGTAGGTTCATCAGTGTCCGGATCAACACCTTTGATTGCTTCGATATCGGTGGGAGCCGGCATATAGTCGATAACAGCGTCTAACAGAAGCTGAACGCCTTTGTTTCTGTAAGAAGTACCGCACAGAACGGGAACGATGGTATTATCCAGAGTTCCTTTACGGAGTGCACCTTTGATGTCTGCAACGGTTAATTCTTCACCTTCCAGATATTTTTCCATTAACTCTTCAGAAGTTTCTGCAACACTTTCTAACAGATTGCTGTGATATTCTTCTGCTTTGTCTTTCATATCTGCAGGGATTTCTTCAATTCTTAAGTCCTGACCCATGTCATCATAGTATACATGAGCATTCATTTCTACCAGGTCGATAATACCAACAAAGGTATCTTCAGAACCGATAGGCAACTGAATCGGAACAGCATTACAGCCAAGTCTGTCTTTCATCATGTCAACAACGTTGTAGAAGTTGGCACCCATGATATCCATCTTGTTTACATAAGCCATTCTCGGAACTTTGTACTCGTCAGCCTGTCTCCAAACGGTTTCAGACTGAGGTTCAACACCGCCCTTTGCACAGAAAACGGTAACAGAACCGTCCAATACTCTTAAGGAACGCTGTACTTCAACGGTGAAGTCAACGTGACCGGGAGTATCAATGATGTTGATTCTGTGGCCTTTCCACTGAGCAGTGGTAGCAGCGGAGGTAATGGTAATACCTCTTTCCTGTTCCTGAGCCATCCAGTCCATAGTAGCGGAACCTTCGTGGGTTTCACCGATTTTATGAACACGACCGGTATAATATAAAATACGTTCGGTAGTAGTGGTCTTACCTGCATCGATATGAGCCATAATACCGATATTTCTGGTTTTTTCTAAAGAAAATTCTCTTGCCATGCTTTACTCACATCCTTTCTTCGGAGTAAAGGCAAACGGGAAAAAACCCGCTGTGCCCATTTTTAACTTGCTAATAAAAAATTAGAATCTGTAGTGAGAGAATGCTTTGTTAGCTTCTGCCATTTTATGCATTTCATCTCTTTTCTTAACTGCACCGCCGGTGCTGTTGATAGCGTCTAAGATTTCGTTAGCCAGTCTTTCTTTCATGGTTCTTTCGCTACGTTTTCTGGAATACAGAGTAATCCATCTTAAGCCTAAAGTCTGTCTTCTTTCAGGACGAACTTCGATGGGCACCTGATAGGTAGCACCACCTACACGTCTTGCTTTAACTTCTAATAAAGGCATAACATTATTCATTGCTTCTAAGAATACGGATAAGGGTTCTTTTCCGGTTTTTTCCTGAACAATTTCAAAAGCACCATAAACAATTTTCTGGGCTACACCTTTTTTACCGTCAATCATAACGTTGTTGATTAATCTGGTTACGATTTTATCATTATACAACGGATCCGGTAAAACGTCTCTTTTTACTACATTACCTCTTCTCGGCACTGTACTTCCCCCTTTCTAAGGATAAATCATAAAATTTTATCGGGTACTCAAGCTTCGCCATTTTTTGATGGCTGATCTTGTTAGTGCTGGTGACGAACATCTTAATTATAATGAAATATAACGAAAATTCGCACTTGCACTATTTAATTGTTTCTCGTACAAAGTACGAACTTGTTCCAAATAAGTTAAGCAGCTATCTTATTTTGCAGCAGCTTTTTTCGGTCTTTTAGCACCGTATTTGGATCTGGACTGATTTCTGTTTGCAACACCTTGAGTATCTAAGGTACCACGGATGATATGATATCTAACACCGGGTAAGTCTTTTACTCTGCCGCCTCTGATCATAACAACGCTATGTTCCTGCAGGTTATGACCGATGCCGGGGATGTATGCAGACACTTCAATACCGTTGGTCAGTCTAACTCTGGCAATTTTACGCAGAGCAGAGTTCGGTTTTTTAGGCGTCATGGTTTTAACAGCTGTACATACTCCTCTTTTCTGCGGGGAAGAGATGTCAGTTGCCTGCTTTTTCAAGGTGTTTAAGCCTTTCTGAAGAGCAGGTGCAGTAGACTTGGTAACAGCTACCTGTCTGCCTTTTCTAACTAATTGGCTGAATGTGGGCATCTTGTTTCTCCTTTCATTAAAATTAAAATGTTCTTCCAGGCAATCTGCCTGTTTTCACAGTTTTTAAGAAACTCCAAAACTGCAAAAACAAACAGATCGGTAAAACTAAAATAGGTGTAAGGGCATACTTCTCCCCTTACATTTTTTCACTTTTTTATGAAAATGAGGTTCTTTTTTGTTACTTTAATACCACCGCAACCGATGCCTTCACGTCAATACCGCAAAGCTCTCCCAGTTCCTTTTTTGTGGAGATTTCAGTAACAGGAATATTGTTCGCAGAACACAGTCGTAAGAAGGGGTCTACAATAGCGGGGGCCACGTCCTTTGCGACATAAGCCGAAGATACAATTCCTTCTTCCACTGCCTTGGTACACTGTTTGATTCCAACTAATTTTTGCTCACCGGACAACTCCGAAAGCATAAGAACACACCACTTTCTAATATGATATATTAGCACGAAAAAGTCAAAATGTCAATATTTTTATGAATTTTTTTATTTTTTTCTTTGGAAAGAAAAAAACAGAAAAATGGGTTCCATCATCGGAAATTTTTTGAAGAATTTCCGATGATGGATGAATACATTTTTTACGCTTCTTCAGCGACTAATACAGGTTCTTCTTCCAAAACAGGTTTTTCTGCTGTTTCATAAGCAGTATCCTGGTATTTCTGCATACCGGTACCTGCAGGAATCAGTTTTCCTAAGATAACGTTTTCTTTCAAACCGTTTAACGGGTCGATTTTACCTTTGATTGCGGCATCAGTCAGAACCTTGGTGGTTTCCTGGAAGGATGCTGCAGACAGGAAGGAATCGGTTGCCAGAGATGCTTTGGTGATACCAAGTAAGGTAACTTCACCCACAGCTTCTATGCCGCCTTGAGCTCTTACCTTTTCGTTCTGTTCGTTAAACTCTACCATATCCACTAAGGAGCCGGGGAACATGGTGGTGTCACCACTGTCATCCACGCGGATTTTTCTCATCATCTGACGAACAATAACTTCGATATGCTTATCGTTGATATCAACCCCTTGCAGACGGTATACTCTCTGTACTTCGGAAATTAAGTATTCCCAAACAGAGAATTTGCCTTTGATACGGAGTACATCGTGAGGATTGATAGGACCTTCGGTTAAAGGATCGCCGGCTTCAATGGTGCTGCCGTCCTGCACTTTAATCTGAGAGCCGTAGGGAATTTTGTAGGTTTTTGCTTCCCCGTCATCAGACACAACGGTAACTTCTCTCTTATGATCCGTTACCACAGAAACCTTACCGGACAGTTCGGAAATTTCGGTGCAGCCCTTGGGTTTTCTTGCTTCAAAGAGTTCTTCAACTCTGGGAAGACCCTGGGTAATGTCACCACCCGCAACACCACCGGTGTGGAAGGTTCTCATGGTCAGCTGGGTACCCGGTTCCCCGATGGACTGTGCTGCAATGATACCAACTGCTTCCCCGATAGAAATGGGAGAACCGCTGGCAAGGTTTGCACCGTAACATTTTGCACAGACACCGATTTTGGATTTACAACCCAGAACGGAACGGATTTTAACGGATTTGATGTTGTTTGCTTCGCAAACTTTTTCGATTTCCAGTGCTTTTTTCTTGGAAATCATGGCATTGGTATCGCAGATCACTTCGCCGGTAGCAGGATCTACGAAATCATTGATTAAATATCTGCCGATGAGTCTTTCGTGTAAGGGTTCAATACCTTTAATTGCCTCAACGTCCAGACCGTCGTGAGAACCGCAGTCATCTTCGCGGATGATTACATCCTGGGAAACGTCAACCAAACGTCTGGTCAAGTAACCGGAGTCAGCGGTACGAAGTGCGGTATCGGCAAGACCTTTACGAGCACCGTGAGAAGAAATGAAGTATTCAAGCACGTTCAGACCTTCACGGAAGTTTGCACGGATGGGGATTTCAACGGTTTTACCGGAGGTATCCGCCATCAGACCACGCATACCTGCCAGCTGACGGATCTGGCTCTTACTACCACGGGCACCAGAGTCCGCCATCATGAAAATGGGGTTGGTAGCTTTTAAGTTATCCATCAGAGCATCGGTAACGTTATCAATGGTGTTGGTCCACAGGTCGATAACCTTGTTGTATCTGTCGTCTTCAGTTAACAGACCACGTTTGAATTTCTTTTCAACGTCTTTGATTTTGTCTTCAGTTTCATGAATCAGTTTCCATTTGGTAATGGGAACTTCCATATCTGCAACACCAACGGTGATAGCACCGCGGGTGGAGTATTTGTAACCGTTTGCTTTGATATCATCCAGCACCACAGCAGTTTCGGTAATACCGTGAACTTCAATACATTTTTCAATGATTTTGCCCAGTGCTTTCTTGTCAGCATTGAACTGAACTTCCAGATCCAAAATAGTATCTTCGTTGGTTCTGTCCACAAAGCCTAAGTCCTGCGGAATGTAGCTGTTGAAGATAATTCTTCCCACGGTTACATCCAGCACTTTGGAATAGGTTTTGCCGTCAATTTCTTTGGTGCTTCTTACCTTGATGGGTGCATGCAGACCAACCACGCCGTTTTCATATGCCAGCATTGCTTCATCGAAGCTGGAGAATGCTTTGCCCACGCCGGGTTCTTCTTCATTCACGATTGTCAGGTAATAGCTACCTAAGATCATATCCTGAGTCGGAACGGTAACAGGTTTACCATCCTGAGGTTTTAACAGGTTGTTTGCAGACAGCATTAAGAATCTTGCTTCTGCCTGAGCTTCTGCAGATAAGGGTACGTGAACAGCCATCTGGTCACCGTCGAAGTCCGCATTGTATGCAGTACATACCAGCGGATGCAGACGGATTGCTTTTCCGTCTACTAAAACGGGTTCAAATGCCTGGATACCTAATCTGTGCAAGGTGGGTGCACGGTTTAAAAGAACGGGATGTTCTTTAATAACCTCTGCCAAAATATCCCACACTTCGTCGTTCACACGTTCCACCATTCTCTTTGCAGATTTGATGTTATGTGCTTTGCCGGAATCGTGCAAACGTTTCATAACGAAGGGCTTAAACAGTTCTAAAGCCATTTCTTTGGGCAGACCGCACTGATAGATTTTCAGTTCGGGGCCAACAACGATAACGGAACGGCCGGAATAGTCAACACGTTTTCCCAGCAAGTTCTGACGGAAACGGCCCTGTTTCCCTTTTAATAAATCGGAAAGAGATTTTAAGGGACGGTTGCCGGGGCCGGTAACGGGTTTTCCGCGACGGCCGTTATCAATTAAGGCGTCAACTGCTTCCTGAAGCATTCTCTTTTCGTTTCTAACGATAATTTCAGGAGCATTTAATTCCAACAGTTTTTTCAGACGGTTGTTACGGTTGATAACACGTCTGTATAAATCGTTTAAGTCGGAAGCAGCAAATCTGCCGCCGTCTAACTGCACCATCGGTCTTAAATCCGGCGGAATAACCGGCAGAACTTCTAAAATCATCCATTCAGGCTTGTTGCCGGACAGACGGAAGGATTCCACGGCTTCCAAACGTTTCATCTGTTTGGTACGTTTCTGGCCCTGACCGGTGGTAGACGCAATTTCGTCTTTTAATTCCTGAGATAATTTGTCTAAATCTAAGTTACGAAGCAGAGTCTGAACTGCTTCTGCACCCATACCGGCTTGGAATTTGTCACCGTATTTTTCTCTGGCTTCCTGATATTCTGCGTTAGACAGAATCTGGTTTAATGCCAGGTCGGTGTTCTTACCGGGATCGGTTACGATATAAGATGCAAAGTATAATACATTTTCTAAATATTTGGGAGAAATATCCAGAAGGAGACCCATTCTGGAAGGGATTCCCTTGAAATACCAGATGTGAGAAACGGGAGTTGCTAAGGTAATGTGCCCCATTCTTTCACGTCTTACTTTGGATTTGGTAACCTCAACGCCGCATCGGTCACAAACTACACCTTTATAACGGATTCTTTTATACTTACCGCAATGACATTCCCAGTCTCTGGTGGGACCAAAGATTCTTTCGCAGAACAAACCGTCTTTTTCCGGTTTCTGGGTTCGGTAGTTGATGGTTTCCGGTTTTTTTACTTCCCCGTAGGACCAATCCAGAACATCTTCGGGAGAACAAAGACCAACCTTAATAGATTCAAAGTTGTTAAATTCTACCTTGGTGTCTTTTTTCACTTCGCTTGTATTTAATTCCATATTTGACATTGACTCTCATCCTTTACTAAAGTTTTACCCGATTTTCCTGTAATCATGTAAGCACCTGCCCCAATGCCCCAGGCATCGGGGACAGGTAAAGTCGTTACGATTCAATATCGTTTAAAATATCGTCGATGCTTTCTTCGTGTTCTGCTAAAATAGTGTCGATATCTTCATCGTCCTCAATAAAGTCGGATTCGTCTTCGGGAATCAGATGGTCTTCTTCGGGTAAATCGGTTACCTCGATTAAATCGTCATCTTCATCCTCGTCTTCTTTTGCGAAGTCATTTCGTTCCGCATACTGAATCAAGTCGTCTTCATTTTCAATCTGTCTGATCGGATGAGTGTCATCATCATTGTAGGTGTCTTTTAAGTTGATTTCTTCGTTATCCTTATCATACACCTTCATGTTCAGACCTAAAGACTGAAGTTCCTTAATTAATACTTTAAAGGATTCCGGCACGCCCGGCTTGGGAACATTCACACCGCGAACAATGGACTCGTAAGTCTTCACACGTCCAACAATATCGTCGGACTTCACAGTGAGGATTTCCTGCAGAGTATGAGCAGCGCCATATGCTTCCAGCGCCCAAACTTCCATTTCCCCGAATCTCTGACCACCGAACTGAGCTTTACCACCCAGAGGCTGCTGAGTTACTAAGGAGTAAGGACCGGTGGAACGGGCATGAATCTTATCATCAACCAGATGATGCAGCTTCAGGTAATACATGTAACCCACGGTAACACGGTTATCGAAGGGTTCCCCGGTTCTACCGTCGTATAACACGGTTTTACCGTCGTAAACCTTGCCTTTAAATTCCTTTAATTCAGTCTCTTTGAGCATGATTTCCATTTCGGCTTCTTTATACTCTTCAGGAGACATTTTTGCTTTTGTTTTTTCAAATTTTGCTTTTTCTTTTTTAAATTCAGCTTCCCGTTTTTCGTATTCGGGGAGTAATTCTTCGTTATAACCGATGCCTGCCTGTTCAAATGCAGACACGATATCTTCTTCCACAGCACCGTCAAACACAGGAGTTGCAATCTTCCAGCCTAATGCTTTGGCAGCATAGCCCAAATGCACTTCCAATACCTGACCGATGTTCATACGGGAAGGTACGCCCAAGGGGTTCAACACGATATCCAACGGTCTGCCATCGGGTAAATACGGCATATCTTCTTCCGGAAGAACTCTGGAAATAACACCTTTGTTACCGTGACGGCCCGCCATTTTATCCCCAACGGAGATTTTTCTCTTCTGAGCAATATTTACGCGGACAATCATGTTCACGCCGGGAGACATTTCGTCTCCGTTTTCACGGGTAAACACATTGACATCAATAATAGTACCGCATTCGCCGTGAGGCACTCTTAAGGAAGTGTCTCTCACTTCTCTTGCTTTTTCACCGAAGATTGCACGGAGCAGACGTTCTTCACTGGTTAATTCGGTTTCACCTTTGGGAGAAACTTTACCAACTAACACGTCGCCGGGTTTTACTTCGGCACCAATGCGGATAATACCTCTTTCGTCTAAGTCCTTTAGGGCATCTTCCCCAACATTGGGAATGTCTCTGGTGATTTCTTCAGGACCCAGCTTGGTATCTCTTGCTTCGATTTCATACTTTTCAATATGAATAGAAGTATATACATCATCTCTGATGAGTCTTTCATTAATTAAAATAGCATCTTCATAGTTGTAACCTTCCCAGGTCATAAAGCCGATTAAAGCATTTTTACCCAGTGCAGTTTCACCGTGGTCGGTGGAAGGACCGTCTGCAATTACGGTGCCTTTGGTCACTCTGTCACCTTTTGCAACAACGGGACGCTGATTTAAGCAGGTGCTCTGGTTGGAACGTTTGAACTTGATAAGTTCGTAGTTCTTTTCTTCCCCTTCGTCGGTTTTTACGGTAACATGGTCACCGTCTACGGAGGTAACGATACCGTCTTCCTGAGCAACCACTACCACACCGGAGTCCACTGCTGCCTGGTATTCCATACCGGTACCAACAATGGGACTGTCAGGTTTTAACAGCGGAACAGCCTGTCTCTGCATGTTAGAGCCCATCAGCGCACGGTTCGCGTCGTCGTTTTCCAAGAAGGGAATCATCGCAGTTGCAACAGAAACCAGCTGTTTGGGAGAAACGTCCATATAATCAACACGGTCACGGTCAACTTCAATGATGTTTTCACGGAATCTTGCAGTTACTTTTTCGTTTACAAAATACCCTTTTGCATCCAACGGTTCGGTAGCCTGAGCGATGATGTAGTTATCTTCCACGTCTGCGGTTAAGTATTCCACGATATTGGTAACTTTTTTCTTTTTCTTGTCAATCTTACGGTAGGGAGATTCCATGAAACCGTATTCATTCACCTTCGCATAGGTAGACAAACAGTTGATCAGACCGATGTTGGGTCCTTCAGGGGTTTCAATGGGACACATTCTGCCGTAGTGAGAATGGTGAACGTCACGCACTTCAAATCCGGCACGGTCTCTGGATAAACCACCGGGACCTAACGCAGACAGTCTTCTCTTATGAGTCAACTCTGCTAAGGGGTTGGTCTGGTCCATGAACTGCGTCAGCTGAGAGCTTCCGAAGAACTCTTTCATTGCCGCATATACGGGACGAACGTTTACTAAAGTTTGGGGAGTTAAAATGTCGGTTTCCTGCTGAACGGTCATTCTTTCACGAACCACACGTTCCAGTCTTGCCAAGCCGACTCTTACCTGGTTCTGGAGCAGTTCGCCCACAGAACGGATTCTACGGTTACCCAGATGGTCAATATCGTCGGTGGTACCAACGCCTTTTGCGATACAGATGTGGTAACTTACAGTACCCACAATGTCATCAGTGGTAACGGTTTTGGTAATCAGAATGTTTTTCTGGCGGTAAACTTCCTTTAATTTTTCCTTATCGGATAAATCGGAATCCAAAATGGGTTTTAACAGACCGTAATGTACTTTTTCATTAATGATTTTGGTGTCTGCTTTGGGGAAGAAATAGGTAATATCACAGGTGTTGTTGGAAATTACCTTCAGTTCGGAGCCGTCATCCAGCTGCAGATAAATAGCGTTTACGGGAGAACGGTCAAACTCTTTTGCCATTTCGTCGGTGATTAAGTCTCCTGCAGAGCCTAAAATTTCACCGGTTTCGGGACAAACAACATCTCTTGCCAGCACTTTACCTGCAGTACGCAGATAGAAGGACAGCTTTTTATCGAATTTATATCTGCCCACTCTTGCAATATCATAACGTTTGGGGTCAGACAGTAAATCTAAAATCAGTTTTTTCGCATTTTCAAAGGAAGCGGGTTCACCGGGACGTAATTTTTCGTAAATCTTGATGATTGCTTCTTCGGTGTTCTTTGCAGGGTCCTTTTCCAAGGTGTTCACGATTAAGGGATCATGGTCAAAGAGTTCAGCAATCTCGTGATTGGTGGCATAGCCTAAAGCCTTCAGCAGAATGGTAGCAACGATTTTTCTGGTTCTGTCAATACGAACAGAAAGCACATCGTTGGAATCGGTTTCAAACTCAATCCACGCACCACGGTTGGGAATCATGGTAGAAAGATACAGTTCTTTCCCGGATTTGTCTCTCTGCATTTCAAAATAAATGCTGGGAGAACGCACAACCTGGCTAACGATAACACGTTCCGCACCGTTGATGATGAAGGTACCGGAATCGGTCATTTTCGGGAATTCACCCATGTAAATTTCCTGTTCCTTCACTTCGCCTGTTTCTTTGTTTACCAGTCTCATCAGGACGCGAAGGGGCACGGAATAGGTAGATTCTCTTTTCTTCGCCTCTGCAACAGAGTACTTCGGCTTATCATCGAATCTGTAGTCAACAAATTCCAGCACGTATTTGTCCATATGATCCACAATCGGAGAAACGCTCTCAAACACGTCTCTGATACCCTGGCTGATAAACCATTCGTAAGAATCCTTCTGAATTTCAATCAGGTTGGGGAATTCCAGAACGTTTTCGATTTTGGAGTAGTTCATTCTCTCTACATTGCCGTAGCGGACCGGATGTACCACAAAAATCACCTCTTCTAAAAATTTACCTCATGGAACCCACCGGGTTCTCTTTCAAAAAAATTTTTGGGGAAGGATTTTTCCCGTTACTTTTTTCGGAAAGAAACACCGATGTTTTCGTGCAACATTGCCAGTTATTTTGCTTGATATTCTTTGAATATCCGTCAAAATACCTTTATAAATAGGAACACTTTTCCATTAAAATGCGGTTATATCATATTATCACTAAAAGTCAAGATTGTCAAGCCTTTTTTCAAATTTTTTGCAATAAAAAAGGCGGAATTTTAAATTATTAAAAAACATTTGTTGAAATTGCACAAAAAAATAGAAAAATATCGTGAAAATTTCAGTTGATTTTTTCAAATGGATATTGTATAATGAAATTAGTCATCAAATAAATACCGTCTCCCCCCGGTTGAATCCCCTTTTCCCGCCCACCGATGGAAGGTATCTTCGCAGAATACGCTGCATAGAATTTTTGGGCAGGTGCCAAAGAGTTGCATTCTTCGGGGCTTGAATCTAGTATTTTATTGGATTGTGCGAAAAGACCAAAAAAAGAGAGGATGAGTTCATTTGGACTACAATGTAAAAAATATCAGAAATATTGCTTTGGCAGCACACGGCGGCTGCGGTAAAACCGCATTGGCAGAAGCGATGCTTCTGAACATGAAGGAAATTGACAGACTGGGAAAAATCGTAGACGGTAACACCGTTATGGATTACAATCCCGAAGAAATCAAACGTGGTATTTCGATTTCCACAGCAATTTCCAGCGGTGAATGGAAAGACACAAAGATTAATATTATAGATACTCCCGGCTTCTTCGATTTTGAAGGAGAATTGGCTTGCGGTCTTCGTGCTGCAGATGCAGTTGTGATTTTGGTAAGCGGTAAATCCGGCGTTGGCGTTGGATCAGAAAACGCCTGGGATTATGCAGAACGAAAAAATATGCCCAAAATCATTTATATCAACGATATTGATGATGAACATGCTAACTACACGCAGGTAGTAAACCAGTTAAAAGAAGTATTCGGAAAATCCGTTGCTCCTTTCTATGTACCTTTAAAGGTTGATAATTTTGTTACCGGTTATGTGGATTTGATTCATGACCGTGCAAGAGACTTTACCACCAAAGAAAACATTCCGATTACCGATCCCATGAGAGCTGCTTGTGCCGACATTAAGGACCAGATGTATGAAGCGATTGCAGAAACCTCCGAAGACTTGATGGATAAGTATTTCTCCGGCGAAGAATTTACTTCTGAAGAAATTTTAAATGCCGTAAGAAAAGGGGTTGCAAACTGCGAAATCACCCCCGTTATGTTCGGTTCCAGTACCCACGATATCGGTATCAAAGGGTTACTAAATGCAATTAAAGACTACTTCCCCTCTCCCGATGAAGCAAAACTCGAAAAGGCAATCCATCAGGAAACCGAAGAAGAAGTTATTTTGGAAATGAAAGAATCCGATCCCACCAGACTGTTCGTATTCAAAACCATTTCCGACCCCTTTATCGGAAAGTTGTCTATCTTTAAAGTATTGTCCGGTAAACTGACTGCTGATACCACTTTATACAACTTAACCCGTGATAAAGAAGAAAAAATCGGTAAAATTTATCTGCCCAAGGGTAAAAAACAGGTAGAAACCAAAGAATTGATTGCCGGTGACATCGGTTGTGTGGCAAAACTTGCCGTAACCAAAACCGGTGATACCTTAGCAGCGAAAAACGATAAGTTAGAAGTGAAGAAAATTAAATTACCCACTCCCCATGTGAAGATGGCAATCATCTCCAAGGAAAAGGGTGACGAAGAAAAAATCGGTTCCGGTTTATCTAAACTTCGTGAAGAAGATCCCACCATCCGTTACTACAACGATCCCGAAACCCGTCAGTTTATCTTATGCGGTGTAGGTGAACAGCATCTGGAAGTTATCCAGAGTAAATTAAAAACCAGATTCGGCGTGGACTTTACTCTGCAGGAACCCATCGTGGCATACCGCGAAAAAATCAGACGCAAAGTTAGTGCGGAAGGAAAACATAAGAAACAGTCCGGCGGTCACGGTCAGTTTGGTCATTGCTGGATTGAATTTGAACCCCATGAAGAAGACGATTTAATCTTTGCAGAAAGAGTTGTAGGCGGTGCCGTTCCCAAGAACTACTTCCCCGCTGTGGAAAAAGGTTTACGGGAAAGTATCCTCCATGGTGTGCTGGCAGGCTACCCTGTGGTTGGCTTAAAAGCTACCTTGTATGACGGCTCTTACCATCCGGTTGACTCTTCCGAAATGGCATTTAAGATGGCAGCTCATAAAGCCTATATGAAAGGCTTGGCAGAAGCAATGCCCTGCATCTTAGAACCCATCGGTTCCTTAAAAGTAATCGTTCCCAACGATTACATGGGTGACGTTATCGGTGACATCAACAAACGCCGCGGCAGAATTATGGGTATGACTCCCGTAAACTCCAAATTGCAGGAAATTGATGCGGAAGTACCCGTTTCCGAAATGGCAAAATACTCCACCGATCTTCGCTCTATGACTCAGGGCAGAGGCAAATTTGAATTTGAATTTGTCCGCTACGAAGAAGCTCCTGCAAACGTTGCTGAAAAAGTAATTGCAGACAGCAAGTATGTAGACACCGAAGAAGACTAATTTTGACAATCAATTTTGCGCAGACCATTTCATTATGAACCAAAATTGCTTAGCCAAAATCAATCATACCAATATTCAGTACCAAAACAAAAAACTCCCGTCCAACATCGGACGGGAGTTTTTTTGTTATAACATTGTATGAGTTTTTTTGTAGCTTTCCTTTATCTCTCCCTCGTCAGAGTGAGGCAAGAGAAACATTTACAACTTCCACAGTGTAACGAAAAAATGGATGGGAAATAAAGCAAAGGAGCCAAAGCTTTGCTTTGGTGGAACCCAAAGGCGTACATAGGGTACGCCGAGCGGCTACTTTGATTGATTTATCGCCATTTTTACTTACAATGTCCGGGGCATTCTTTACCATCCCAGCAGTATGTACAAAGTTTACATTTGTCTAAACCGATGGCATCCACCATATCGTCCAAGCGGTGATACTTCAGAGTGGTGAAGCCCATTTCCTTACGGATGGCTTCCACCATATCGTGATAGTTTTCGTGATCGGGATCGGTGTAGGTTTCCAAGGTGGTTTTGTCCACATGTTCCCCTTCCCGAAGTGCAATCATACGACGGGCAATTAAATCCATATCGGAAGTGGAACGGGAGAAATTCAAGTATTTACAGCCAAACATAATGGGCGGACATGCCGGACGGATATGTACTTCTTTAGCACCTCTTTGATAGAGAAATTCCGCCGTTTCCCGAAGCTGAGTGCCACGGACGATGGAGTCATCAATTAAAACCATATCACGGTTCCGGATTAATTCTTCCACGGGAATCAGTTTCATTTTGGCAATCATATTTCGTTCCGCCTGCACCTGTGGCATAAAGGAACGTGCCCAGGTGGGAGTATATTTAATAAAAGGTCTGGCAAAGGGAATATCGGATTTATTGGCATAGCCAACGGCATGTGCAATCCCTGAATCGGGAACTCCTGCCACCATATGTGCCTTCACATCGTCTCGCATCGCAAGACGTTCCCCACAGTTATAACGCATTTTTTCCACATTGATGCCTTCGTAGGTGGAGGTAGGATACCCAAAATACACCCACAAAAAGCTACAGATTTTCATTTCTTCTCCGGGAGGATTCAATACCTGGATTCCATCGGGATTGACCAAAACAATTTCCCCGGGGCCAAGTTCTTTTTCTAAGGTATAGCCTAAATTAAAATAAGCAAAACTTTCAAAGGTGACACAACGTGCTTTGTCTTTTTTCCCAACAATCAAGGGAGTTCTGCCCACACGGTCACGAGCAGCATAGATGCCTTTTTGGGTTAAAATCAGCATGCTCATAGAGCCGTCAATTTTCCCCTGGGCATAACGGATCCCCTCAGCAATGGAATCGCACTGGTTAATTAAAGATGCCACAAGCTCGGTAGGGTTAATCTGACCGCCGCTCATTTCCAAGAAATGGGGGTTACCTTTGTCAAATGCCAGCTTCACCAGTTCGTCCACATTATTGATTCTGCCCACGGTGGTAATGGCAAAATTTCCTAAATGACTGCGAACGATCAGGGGCTGAGGCTCGGTGTCGGAAATACAACCGATCCCGTAGTTTCCTTCCATTTCCTCCAAATCACGGCCAAATTTAATACGGAAAGGAGAATTTTCAATATTATGAATGGCTCTTTGAAAACCGTTTTTACCCAAAACGGCAAGACCTCCGCGTTTGGTACCTAAATGAGAATGATAGTCTGTACCGAAGAATAAATCCAGTACGCAATCTTCCTTGGATGCTACACCAAAAATTCCACCCATTTTATAATCTCCTTTTCTTTTTATATAAAAATATTACTGCATTTTATCACAAGATATTTATATTATACATTAAATTTTATAAAAATGCAACCCATTTCCCCAAAAAACACCGACGAATCTTTTGGGAATTTACGCTTCTTTTTTATGAAAATCGGACAATTTTTTATTAGCTTCGTCCAACAACAAAAAAAGCTCGCAGGTTTTCCTACGAGCTTTTTCGGTTATTTCTTTTGAAAGGTAAAGAACTTCTGCAGTAAAAAGGTTACGGGTATTCCGATAACTGCCGCCAACCCGTATGCAATTAAGCTATGCCACTGCAAAAGTTCACAGAACAGCAACACCATCACAAACTGAATGAGAAAGTTCGGAATAGTTGCAATGGCATATTTAACCAGTTTCACAAAAGAAAGCTTTTCGTGAAATGTGAATCGGCTGTTTAGCAGATATGCCACTAAAATTCCCACCGCATAACCCGGAATAAAGGAAATGCTGGGATTCAGATACCCGGATACCAAATAAGATACCAAAGTAGTGGTTAACGTGTTAATCACACCAATTCCCACGAATGTGATAAAATCTTTTTTTAAAAAAACATTTTTGATTAATTCAACCAGCTTTTTCATGTTACTTTGCAATCAGGCTGGAACCGGTCATTTCTTCCGGCTTGGTAAGCCCCATTAAGTCTAACAGGGTGGGACAAACATCTGCTAAGCATCCGCCTTTTCTTAAGTTCATATCCCCTGCTCCGCATACGATAAAGGGAACGGGGTTAGTGGTGTGTGCAGTCACAACGCCTTCTTCTTCGGAGAACATTAAGTCTGCGTTACCGTGGTCTGCGGTAATCACAGCGATACCGCCTTTTGCTAAAATTGCTTCCACGGTTCTCTTCATACAGCCGTCAACCGTTTTTACCGCTTTGGTTGCTGCATCAAAGTCACCGGTATGGCCTACCATGTCGCAGTTTGCATAGTTTAAAATAATGACATCGTATTTGTCAGACTCAATCCGTTTTAACACTTCGTCGGTTACAGGGCAAGCAGACATTTCGGGCTGCAGGTCATAGGTTGCAACCTTGGGAGACGCAATCAATGCTCTGTCTTCGCCGGGAAATTCTGCTTCCACGCCACCGTTAAAGAAGAAGGTTACGTGCGCATATTTTTCAGTTTCTGCAATTCTTAACTGGTTTAAGCCGTTTGCAGAAATATATTCCCCGAAAGTGTTTTTTAAGCTCTGAGGCTTGTACGCCACAGATACATTGGGCATGGTTGCATCGTACTGGGTCATACAAACGTAGAATAAGGGAAAAAATGCTCTTTCAAAGCCGGAGAATGCTTCGTCCACGAAGGTACGGGTGATTTCTCTTGCTCTGTCAGGACGGAAGTTAAAGAAAATCACGCTGTCGTTTTCCGAAATGGTTTTTGCCCCATCAATCACGGTGGGCAGAACAAATTCGTCTACCACTTCTTTTGCATAAGATGCAGTGATTGCTTCGTCAGCAGTCAGAGCAGTTTCACCTTCGCCTTTTACCATGGCATTGTATGCTTTTTCTACTCGTTCCCAACGGTTGTCACGATCCATTGCATAGTATCTGCCCATAATGGTGGCAATTTTACCTACGCCGATTTTTTTCATTTCGTCTTCCAACTGTGCCAGATAGTCTTTCGCAGAGGACGGAGGCACATCACGGCCGTCTAAGAAGCAATGCACATACACTTCGTCCAAGCCGTTTTTCTTCGCCATTTCTAAGAGACCGTAAAGATGGGTATTATGGCTATGCACGCCACCGTCAGACAGAAGTCCCATCAGATGCAAAGCAGTGCCGTTTTTCTTGCAATTCTCCATTGCAGAGAGAAGAACATCATTTTGGAAAAAATCGCCGTCTTTAATGGCTTTGGTGATACGGGTTAATTCCTGATACACAATTCTTCCTGCACCGATATTGGTGTGACCAACTTCGGAGTTGCCCATCTGACCTTCGGGCAGACCTACCGCCATACCGCTGGCATCAATTAAGGTGTTGGGATACTGTGCAATCAGGGTGTCGATATATTTGTTGGGAACAGCTTTGATGGCGTTTCCTTCTGTTTCGGGATTGTAGCCGTAACCGTCCATAATCAGTAATGCAACAGGTTTTTTCATACCGATTTTCCTTTCTTTTTTGGAAAATGGCAAGTGTTTTTTGGATACCACTTGCCATTTTCTTGGATTGTTCACTATTTTTTGCGATATTTACCATCCCGTATCAGATTACGGGACGATTTATGCCCCGCAGGGGGCGAAGCGATTCCAAAGCGGAAATTTTTTTGCAAGAGAAGGCAAAAGCGCAGTAAATACTTTGTGTATTTGCGAGCATTTTAACGCACGATTGCGTAAAATTTACTCACAGAAACCGAATACGAGTTCAATTTTCTGATGTCTTATTTGCAAGCGTTAATGATGGTGGTGAAGTCTTCGCCTTTTAAGGAAGCACCGCCGATTAAGCCGCCGTCAATATTGGGCATAGCCAGTAAGCCTGCAGCATTTTTTGCATTCATGCTGCCGCCGTATAAAATTCTTACCACATCAGCAACATCTGCAGAGTACAGATCTTTTAAGCATGCACGGATAAATGCACAAACTTCTTCTGCCTGTTCATCGGTTGCGGTTTTGCCGGTACCGATTGCCCAGATGGGTTCGTATGCAACAACCACTTTTTTTGCATCGTCTGCAGAAATTCCTGCAAATGCTTTCACAACCTGATCTTTGATTAAATCGTTGGTGATGCCTTTTTCACGGTCTTCTAATTTTTCGCCCACGCAAACTACGGGAACGATGCCTTTTTCTAAAGCTTTTACGGTTTTCTTGTTTACGGTTTCGTCAGTTTCTGCAAAATATTCTCTTCTTTCGGAGTGACCGATTACAACGTAGGTTACGCCGATATCTAATAACATATCTGCACTAACTTCACCGGTGTATGCACCGCTTTCCATAAAGTGAAGATTCTGTGCGCCGATGTTTAATTTGGTGCCTGCTGCTGCTTTTACAGCATTCTGAATGCACACAAAGGGTACGCAAGCTAAAACATCACAATTTGCACCGTCCACAGCACCTTTGAAGGAATTGATTAAATCCTGTGCTTCGGAAGGTTTTTTATTCATTTTCCAGTTACCTGCAATTAATTTGGTTCTCATTTTTTCAATCTCGCTTTCTATCAATTTATGCTGTACGCAGTATCTTATTTATCGTTTAAGCAATCAATACCGGGCAGAACGATACCTTCTAAAAATTCTAAGGAAGCGCCGCCACCAGTGGAAATGTGAGTTACTTTATCGCCAAAGCCGAACTGTTCCACAGCTGCTGCAGAATCACCGCCACCGATGATGGAGATGGAATCGCTTGCTGCAATTGCTTCTGCTACTGCGATGGTACCTTTTGCAAAGTTGGACATTTCAAATACGCCCATGGGTCCGTTCCAGATAACGGTTTTTGCATTTTTTACAACATCGGAGAACAGTGCAATGGTGTTTGCACCGATGTCCAGGCCTTCCCAGTCTGCGGGAATTGCTTTGGAATCCACGGTTTTGAAGTTTGCATCGTTGGAGAAGCCGTCTGCAACAACGGTGTCAACAGGCAGATACATTTTCACACCTTTTGATTCTGCTTTTGCCAGTAATTCTTTTGCTAAATCCAGCTTGTCGTTTTCGCAGATGGATTTACCGATTTCATAACCCTGAGCTTTTAAGAAGGTGTATGCCATACCGCCGCCGATAATTAAAGAATCCACTTTTTCAATCAGGTTGTTGATTACGCCGATTTTATCAGAAACTTTTGCACCGCCTAAGATTGCAACGAAAGGTCTTTCAGGATTGGACAATGCTTTTCCCATGATGTCGATTTCTTTCTGAATCAGGTAACCGCAAACTGCAGGTAAGTAATCAGCAACACCTGCGGTGGAAGCGTGTGCTCTGTGTGCGGTACCGAATGCATCGTTTACATAAACTTCAGCTAAGGATGCTAAAGCTTTTGCAAATTCGGGATCGTTCTTTTCTTCTTCTTTATGGAAACGAACGTTTTCTAAACAGATTACGTCGCCGTCTTTCATATCTGCTGCTAAAGCTTTTGCGCTGTCCCCAATTACATCTTCTGCTAATTTTACTTCTTTGCCTAAGATTTCGGATAATCTTTTGGTAACGGGAGCTAAGCTGTATTTCATATTAAATTCGCCCTTGGGACGACCCATATGAGAGCAGAGAATTACTTTTGCACCCTGACCCATTAAGTATTTGATGGTGGGTAATGCACCGTTGATTCTGTTTTCGTCGGTGATATTTTTGTTTTCATCCAGGGGAACGTTAAAGTCACAACGAACCAGGACTTTTTTGCCTGCTACCTGAATATCTTCAATGGTCTTTTTCATGAGAGTTTGTCTCCTTCTGTTATATAATAAATTTTTATGCATGTTAGAAAAGCAGCCAAATTCTGCCATATACTATATTACAACATTTTTTCCCGATTTTCAAGGGGTATTTGGAAAAAAAATAAAAATTGTTATATTTTTATCAATATTTTTGGTTTTCGGAAAAAGAATTATACAAAACCCCCGAAAAAACTCCTTGTATTTTTACAGCTTTTCTATTGATTTTTTTGGAAAAATCTGCTATGATATAGGTATCTATTTTGATTGCTGAGAGGATACTATGAGAAAATTCACCGTGAACCGCAACGATGCGGGATTACGACTTGATAAGTTCATCAAAAAAGTGCTGAAATTTGCCCCCGATTCGCTGATTTATAAATATCTTCGGAAAAAGCGGATTAAAGTGAACGGCAAAAAGGAAGAAATCTCCTATAAGCTGACCGAAGGAGATGTGTTGGAATTTTATGTGAATGATGAGCTGTTTTTTGATGCGAAAGAAAACGAAAATTCCTTTTTAAAAATCAAGCCCGACTTAGATATTGTGTACGAAGATGAAAATATTATGCTTCTGCATAAAAAAGTGGGGGTTGTGGTACATACCGACGAAAAGGAAAATTTTAATACCTTAATTTCTCACATCCTTGCATACCTATACAAAAAGGGTGAATATAACCCCGACGAGGAACTTTCCTTCCGACCTGCCCTTTGTAACCGGATTGACCGAAATACCGGTGGGATTGTGATTGCCGCAAAGAATGCAGTGGCGCTGCGGGCAGTAAACGAAGCGATCAAACAAAACGAAACAGAGAAAAAGTATCTGTGTCTGGTGAGCGGATTTTTGGAAAAGAAAGAAGCCACTTTAACGGCTTATCACTATAAAGACGAAGTAAAAAAACAGGTCTATGTGTCTGACCGAAAAAAAGACGGCTACAAGGAAATGATTACCCGCTACCGTGTGTTAAAAGAAACCACTCTGCACGGTTGCCCCGTGTCTTTGGTGGAGGTTCACCTCATTACAGGCAGAACCCATCAGATTCGTGCCCATTTTGCCCATATCGGGCATCCTTTAATCGGAGACGGAAAGTACGGCAAAAACGAAATCAACAAAAAATTCAATGCCAAATACCAGTACCTTTATGCCTATCGGTTCCGTTTTACCCTAAAAGACAAGGAAAATCCCCTTTATTATTTAAACGGGCGGATTTTTGAGCTTGATAAAATTCCCTTCTTAGAATGGGAAGGACTCACAAAATAAGGAATGTAAAACCATGTTAGAACGCTTACAAGACTATTTAAAAGAACAAAATATCATCCCGACGGACGAAATGATGAACCGCTTTCAGAAGTTCTCGGATTTGCTTCGGGAATGGAATGAAAAAATCAACCTAACCGCCATCACCGAACCTTCGGAAATTGAGCTAAAGCACTTTATTGACAGCTTGACCATTTTGCAAACAGGAAAGGTGCAAGGCTCTGTGATTGACATTGGTTGCGGAGCGGGATTCCCTTCCTTTCCGCTAAAGATTGCCCGTCCTGATCTGGATGTGACGTTGCTGGATTCTTTGAACAAACGAGTGCTGTTCCAGAATGAAGTCATCAAAGAATTAAACCTTACCAAAATCCAAACCGTTCATTCCCGTGGAGAAGACGGGGCCAAAAATCCCGACTTAAGAGAACAGTTTGATATTGCCACCGCAAGAGCGGTTTCGTCGCTTCCCTCTCTCATTGAATTATGTATCCCCTTTGTGAAGGTGGGCGGATATTTTATTGCCCTAAAAGGCTCCAATGTGGAAGAAGAAATTGTTTCTTCCAAAAAAGCTTTGAAAGAACTCAATGCAGAAATTGAAACGGTGCTTTCCTTCAATCTTCCCCACTCGGAAGACAAGCGAAACATCGTTGTGATTAAAAAACTGGCAAAAACCCTGCCAAAATATCCCCGCAACGCACCCAAACCTATTAAGCAACCGTTATAAAGAAAGGGCTTTCTTATGTTTATTGATATTCAAAACAGACGGGAAGTGTTCTGGGAAGATTCTATGATTATTCCTGAACACACCACCGCAGAATTAAAGCTTCATAACCCCATCAAAAAAGAACACATTCTCACCTTTGATGCTCCCTGGGAGGCAGCAGGTGTTGGCTATGTGATTACCGTGAAAGACGGCGACCTGTTCCGGATGTATTATGTGTGCGAGATTCCAGAAACCTTCGGTGTGTATTCTACCCGTGTGGTTTGTATGATGGAGTCTTGTGACGGCAGAAACTGGATTCGTCCCAATTTAGGTCTTCACGAATGCAATGGCAGCAAAGAAAACAACATTATTTTAGTAGCTCAGAAAAGCGAAACTCTGGAAGAACCCTTTGACAATTTCTTTGTGTTTATTGACGAAAATCCAGACTGCAAACCCGAAGAAAAGTTCAAAGCCCTGGCTCTTTGCCGTAACTTAGAAGAAAAAGAACGCATCCACTGGTTAAGTCCCCGGGAACTGTGGTTATACACTTCTGCTGACGGCATTCATTTTGAAAGAAACCGTCTGGTGGTGGACTCCGACTTTGTGGGACGCGGCGGATTTGACAGCATCAACACCGCCTGGTGGGACAAAGATGATGAAAAATATCACTGCTTTGTGCGTGTGTTTATGAAAGACAGAGTCCGCGACATCAAATATATGGAGTCTACCGATTTTCAAAACTGGTCAGAACCCATTTTGTTAAACTACGGCGAAAGCGAAGAATATGAACTATACACCAACCACATTATGAAATATTACCGTGCGCCTCATATGTTTATCGGTTTCCCCGAACGGTATATTGAAAGACCGTCTTTAGGCAAAAACTTTGAGCAGATGAATGGCGAAGAAGGGGCGCGCTTACGAAAAGAACGTGCCGAAAATTTATCCCTTCGTATCGGTACCGCCGTAACCGAAGGCATCTTTATGTGCTCCCGTGACGGGTTAAACTGGAAACGCTATGACGATATGTTCTTCCCCCTGCAGCAGGAACACACCCACAACTGGGCATACGGGGACTACAGTTGCCCTATGTACCCCTTGTTGGAAACTGATATGCCTGCCCCCTGGGAAGGCAAAGAAATTTCCTTCTATCTGCCCGAGGGTTCCTTCTCCCCCAATCCGCATCAATTATACCGTCACTCCATCCGTTTAGACGGGTTTGCTTCCTATCACGCAGATTACGAGGTGAAGAAAGTCACCACCAAATCCATCCTGTTCACAGGAAGTGAATTGCACCTAAATTTCTCCACTTCCGCTTTAGGCTGGATTTATGTGGATGTGTTAGACGCTAATAATAAACCTTTAGAAGAGTGGCACAGCTGCGAGCTGTTTGGAAACACTACCGACAGAACCGTGTACTTTGGCGACAGTAAAGACGTGTCGTCTCTTCAGGGCAAAGTAATCCGTTTGCGCTTCACCATGCGACAAGCCGATATTTACTCCTACAAATTTGAATAATTCATCAAATTACTACTCATAAAAAGACAAAAAGAAAGGGACACACTATGTTTATCGACATCAAAAACAGACGTGAAGTTTTCTGGGACGACTCCATGATCATTCCCGAACACACCACTGCAGAACTGAAACTGCATCATCCCGTAAAGAAAGAATTTGCACTTGCCTTTGATGCTCCCTGGGAAGCAGCAGGCGTGGCTTATCCCATGACGGTAAAAGACGGGGATATCTACCGGATGTATTACGTAGCCTCCCGCCCCAACATGCACGGGGCAGTTGGTACCCGTATCGTTTGTATGATGGAATCCACCGACTATGTGCATTGGACCCGCCCCAACGTCGGGCTTCACGAATACAACGGAAGTACCGACAACAATATCATTTTGGTAAACTACAGTAACGACGATTACGGCGAACCCTTTGATAACTTCTTCGTGTTTATTGACGAAAACCCCGACTGTTTGCCGGAAGAAAAATACAAAGCAATTGCTTTGTGCTACGATTATCACAAACAGAACCGTACCCACTGGCTCAGTCAACGGGAAATGTGGTGCTACACTTCTCCCGACGGTATTCATTTTAAACGAAACTTTTTGGTAATGGATTCCGACACTGCAGTCCGTGGCGGTTTTGACAGCCAGAATGTGGCATGGTGGGATAAAAATGACAAAAAATATCATTGCTTTATCCGTGTGTTTATGAAAGACCGTGTCCGCGACATCAAATATATGCACTCCACCGACTTTCACAATTGGTCGGAGCCGGTGCTGTTAAACTACGGTGACAGCGAAGAATATCAGCTCTACACCAACGAAATTATGAAATATCCCCGTGCACCCCATATGTTTATCGGGTTCCCCATGCGTTATGTGGAAAGAACCTCTTTGGGCAAAAACTTTGAACAGATGGGTGGTGAAGAAGGTGCTCGCCTCCGTTGGGAACGTGCCGAAACCAAGGAACTCAGAATGGGTACCGCTATTACCGATTGCTTGTTCATGTGTTCCCGTGACGGTGTAAACTGGAAGCGTTACGATGAAATGTTTATCGAGCGTGAGCAGGAGCATCCCTACAACTGGTCCTACGGCGACTTTTCCACTCCCATTTATCCTTTTATCGAAACCAAAATGCCTGCCCCCTGGGAAGGAACCGAATTTTCCTTCTTTGTGCAGGAATTTGCAGGTCCCGGTGCCCCGCCTACCCTGTATCGCCATTCTATGCGTTTAGACGGCTTTGCTTCCTACCATGCAGATTATGATGTGAAGCAGGTCACCACAAAATCCATTCTCTTTACCGGTAGTGAGCTTCACTTAAACTTCTCTACCTCTGCTTTAGGCTGGATTTATGTGGATGTGGTAGATGCCAACAACAAACCCTTAGAAGGTTGGCACAGTTGCGAACTCTTTGGCAACACCACCGACAGAACCGTGTACTTTGGTGATTCCAAAGACGTTTCTTCTTTGCAGGGCAAAGTGATCCGTCTGCGGTTTACCATGCGAAGTGCCGATATTTATTCCTACAAATTTGAGTAATCCAAAAAAAGGAGAAAAACCATGTTGCATCTGATTCCTACTCCCAAAAAACTGGTAGAATTTCCGGCTACCATACAGAAAAAAACGCTGTCACTCATTGGAGAATTGACTGATTCCAGATTACAGAAGGCAGTAGAAAAACTGCCCTTATCTGACGGTGGTATCCCTCTGACTGTAACGTTCGGTACTGCTGATACCGAAGGCTACACCCTGCTCTTAACCAATGACAAAGCAGAAATTATCGGGGAAAGCGCGCAAGGTGCTTTCTACGGTATTCAAACACTCCGTCAGATTTTTACCCACGAAAATATTCCCCAGTGTTCCGTTGAGGACTGTCCCGATTTTCCCCAGCGTGGATTCTATCACGATACCACCCGTGGAAAAGTGCCGAAGGTGGAAACCTTAAAAGGTCTCATCGACCAGATGGCATACTATAAGCTCAATTCCCTGCAGTTTTATGTGGAACATTCCTTCGATTTTAAAGAATATGCCGGCACCAAGGATAAAACCGGTTACTTCACCGCAGAAGAAATCCGTGAGCTGGATGACTACTGCTACGAAAACTTTATTGAGTTTATTCCGTCACTTTCCTGCTTCGGTCATCTGTATGAACTCTTAGAGCAGGATCAGTACAAGCACCTGCGGGAAGTGAATAATTTCACCCAGGAATATATGACCTGGTGGGAACGTATGGCGCATCATACCATCGACCCCTTAAATCCCGAAAGCTTTGAAGTAATTACCAGTTTAATGGACCAGTATATGCCACTGTTTCGTACCAACAAATTCAACATCTGCTGTGACGAAACCTTCGATTTGCAGATTGGCCGTCACTGGAATCTGGATGCGGGAAAGCTCTATATCGACTTTGTGAAAAAACTGGTTTCTTATCTGCAGTCCAAAGGCAAAACCGTGATGATGTGGGCAGACATTCTGCTGCACCATCCCGAAGTAATTGCCGAATTGCCCGACGGTATTGAATACTTAAACTGGTGGTATGAACCCGAAATTCACGAAAATGATATTGCTCTGTTTGAAACCATGAAAAAACCCCAGATTGTCTGCCCCGCTACCTGGAGCTGGGAAGGCGTTGTGGAATGGGTGGAAAAAGAAGAGAAAAACATCTGCAATATGATTGATGCAGGATACCGTCACGGTGCCTGCGGTGTATTAACCACCAACTGGGGTGACTTCGGAAACCCCTGCACCATTGAGCTTTCTCTCTACGGTTTGGTATTAGGCGGTGCAAAAAGCTGGACTGTGACCACCGAACCTACCGACAGCTTTAAAGCAGATGTGAACCACTTGCTCTATGAAAACGAAAAAGGTTATCACTATTTAAGAACCTTAAGTGATGCTCAGTGGGAAATCCGCTTCACCTTTATCGCAAATTCCTATTCCAACACCTTATTTGAAAAGAAACGCCCCGTGGAAATTCCGTCTTTTGAAAGAATCAAAGAAATTCAGGCTTCCTGCAAACAGGTAATGGACGAATTATCCAAAGAAACCTGGACCAAGGATGAATTTCGTAAACAGATGCTGATTTCCGCAGAAGGAATCGCCGTGATGGCAGAACTCCTCGCCAAGGTGGCAGGCTACCCCGTAGAACGCATCACCGATACCGCTAAATGGTTGGAAAAATTCTCAGCAGACTGGCTCAAAAAGAACAAACAAAGCGAATTAGATGCTGTAAAAGACATCTTCTTGGTATTGGAAAACAACTATTAAATATAATAAGAAAAAGCACTTGCTTCGTTTAGCGTTGCAAGTGCTTTTTGTTGGTTAGGTTACCTCCGAATTTCTCAAGGATAACTTAAGAGTTAACTTTTTAAAATCACCATCGAAAATTTAGATGGCAAACATCAAAAACGCTCGTTTGACTAATGATGAGAAATCATATATACTGAATTACAGAAAAAACAAGAACTTAAGAAATTCGAGTTTTGTAAATTTTTATGTAAGGAGTTTTTCTTATGAAAAAGTTAGTATCTCTCTTATTGGCACTGGTAATGTGCGTAGGTTGTTTATCCCTCACCGGCTGTTCCGGTACAACTACTTCCGATGCGAAGTATAAAATCGGTATTGTTCAGCTGGTTGAACACGTGGCGCTGGATGCTGCAACAGAAGGCTTTATGCAGGCAGTCATCGACGGGTTGGGTGAAGACGCTGTAAGCTTTGATGTTCAAAACGGTCAGAACGATCCCAACACCTGCTCCACCATTGCAAACCAGTTTGTTTCCAACAACGTGGATTTAATTATGGCAAATGCAACTCCTGCTCTGCAGGCAGCCTCTGCAGCAACAGGCGATATTCCGATTCTGGGTACTTCCGTAACTGAATACGGCGTAGCTTTGGAAATCAAAAATTTTGACGGAACCGTTGGCGGAAACATTTCCGGTACCTCCGACCTTGCACCCCTGGATAAACAGGCAGAAATGATTCTCCAGTGGTGCCCGGATGCACAGGAAGTTGGTTTGCTTTACTGCTCCAAAGAAGCAAACAGCCAGTATCAGGTAGATGTGGTGAAAGCAGAACTGGAAGCAAAAGGCATCACCGCTACCTTATATCCCTTCACCGATTCCAACGACCTGGCTCAGATTTGCACCACAGCAGCAGATAAGAGCGATGTGATTTATGTTCCCACCGATAACACCGTAGCAGAAAATACCGGTATCATTGATAACATCTGCGAACCCAAAAAGGTTCCCGTTATCGCCGGAGAAGAAGGTATCTGTGCCGGTTGCGGTGTTGCAACCCTTTCTATCAGCTACTATGACCTTGGTTACACAACCGGTAAAATGGCAGTGAAAATTTTAAAAGACGGTGCTGATATTTCCACAATGCCTATTGAATATGCAGAAAATCAGACCCCCAAATATAATAAACAGAATTGTGAAGCATTAGGTATTACACCTTTAGAAGGATACGTTGCTATCGAAAATTAATCGTTTCGCACAGTTAGCCGGAGAGAATTGCATTCTCTCCGGCTCATAAAATTTTTGTGGAGTGAATCAAATGGAAATTTTTGCACAGCTTTTAAACGCTTTGCCCGGCTCTTTCTCCCAAGGGTTAATTTGGGGCATTATGGCGATTGGAGTTTATATTACATACAGAATTTTAGACGTTGCTGATCTTACCGTTGACGGCTCTTTTGCCACAGGTGCTGCAGTTGCAGTCATTCTGATTTTAAACGGTTGCAATTTATGGCTGGCAATGTTTTTTGCTTTTGTTGCCGGACTGTTGGCAGGTGCCGTTACAGGACTTTTGCACACCCTCATGGGAATCCCGGCGATTTTATCAGGGATTCTCACTCAGCTTGCACTTTATTCTGTAAACCTGAAAATTATGGGCAGAGCAAATCAGTCTGTTAACGTGAATCAGACGGACCTGCTGGTTTCCCTTCGTTGGGTTCGGGAATTTGCCTTCCATAATCCGCTGATTACAGTAGGGATTGTATTAATCATTTTAATTGCTGCACTGTATTGGTTCTTTGGCACCGAAACCGGATGCGCTATCAGAGCAACCGGAACTAACCTGCATATGAGCCGTGCGCAAGGTATCAACACCAATTTCAACAAGGTGCTTGGCATTATGCTTTCCAACGGATTGGTTGCCTTTTCCGGAGCCTTTTTGGCACAGTATCAGGGGTTTGCTGATATCAAAATGGGCCAGGGAGCAATTGTAATCGGTCTTGCTGCAGTCATCATCGGAGAAGCACTGTTTGGCAAAATTTTTAAAAACTTTTCCCTGCGCCTTTTATCCGTTGCATTCGGATCCATTATTTATTATATTGTAATCCAGACGGTTATCACCTTGGGAATGGATGCAAATCTGATGAAGCTGTTATCGGCATCTATTGTTGCAATTTTCCTTGCTGTTCCCTATTGGAAAAGTCAGTATACTCAAAAACATATGAGAAAACACAAAAAAGGGGGAAAAGTAAATGCTTAAGATATCAGACGTTGAAAAAACTTTTAACCCCGGAACCATCAATGAAAAAAAGGCATTAAAAGGAATTAATCTGCATCTGAAAGCCGGTGATTTTGTAACGGTAATCGGTGGAAACGGTGCCGGAAAATCAACCATGCTCAATATGATTGCGGGAGTATATCCTGTGGATTGCGGAAGCATTGTGATTGACGGCATTGATATTACCCATCTTCCGGAATACAAAAGAGCAAAGTATTTAGGTAGAGTGTTCCAGGACCCGATGACGGGTACTGCTGCCGATATGCAGATTGAAGAAAACCTTGCTTTGGCTGCAAGACGAGGCAAAAAAAGAACCTTACGGGCAGGGATTACTTCCAAAGAGCGAGCAGAATATAAAGAACTTTTGAAAATTCTGGGTTTAGGTCTGGAAGAACGCTTAACCGCAAAAGTGGGCCTTTTATCTGGCGGACAACGGCAGGCACTGACGCTTCTGATGGCAACACTGAAAAAACCGAAGCTTCTGCTTTTAGACGAGCATACTGCCGCACTTGACCCGAAAACCGCAAAGAAAGTGTTGGAAATTACCGAAGAAATTGTTACAAAGGACCAGCTTACCACCCTGATGATTACCCATAATATGCACGATGCAATCGCATACGGCAACCGTCTGATTATGATGAATGAGGGAAAAGTGATTGTAGACGTTTCCGGTGAGGAAAAGAAACAACTAACAGTTGCTCAACTTCTGGAATTGTTTGAACAAGCAAGCGGAAGTGAATTTGCAAGCGACAAAGTGATGCTTTCCAAAAAGCAATCCTAAATAAGAAAAATCAACACATAAGAAAAAAGCACTTGCTTCTTTTAGAAGTAAGTGCTTTTTTCATTCAAAGGAAGGAAATCGAATAACAGAATAATCGTACCCTCAGCGACCTTCTGTTAGATTGTTGTTTGGTAATGATGTTTCAAAAAGGTAAAAAGTTCATCCCAGCTTCCCGAAGGATATGCTGAAACATCTTCATTGTTATGGTTAATAAGGCAGTCTGTGAGCAAAAACGCCTTCATGCCAAGCTCTGTCACTACCATATCGTCTGCCACATCGTTGCCCACCATCAAACATTCCTCCGCAGCTAACCCAAGCTGTTCTAAAATATCTTGATAGTAACGAAGATCAGGCTTGGAGTAACGGCAGTTTTCATAAGTGGTATACAGAGCAAAATCTTTGGGCAAAAGACCTGCCCATTGAATCCGCTTCTCTGTTGCAACCGAAGGAAAAATCGGATTGGTGGCAAGAACGGTTACAACACCTTGTTCTTTTAAGTATTCTATGATTTTTTTTGCCATAGGATGATCGGAACATACCGATTGCACGTTGTCAAAGCCTGTCTGATAAAACCGTTCAAAATGAATGATATCCGCTTTTGCCTGTTCTCCATAATGGTTACAAAAATGAGTCCAGAAAACAGTTTCGTTCGTGGCATTGCCATTATTATGAATCATTGCCTCAGTTCCCTGCCACACAACATCCACCAATTCTTTAGAATCATAACCATGGACAGCTAACGCTTTGGCAAGTCCTTTAAAATACGTTTTCACAAAAACATTCTGATCCATTGGAAGCAAAGTGCCGTCTAAATCAAATAATACCGCTTTGAAAGCCATATACGTCACTCCCGATTACTTTGCAAAAAATGCAATGGCAACAATACCGGGACCTGCATGGGTACCAATGGTGCTGCCCATCAAAATAGATTCTTTGGGAACTGCTCCGTTTTTCCAGAAATCTTTGGTCTGTTCTAAAAACAACTTCATACCGGTGTCAGTCTGGCCGCTATGCCCAAATAAAACCGGCTTGGAATAATCAATTTCACCCACTTTTTCGATTTCAGTAATCAATGCCTGATTTCCCAGTTTCGCACCTCTTGCTTTGGAAATCTGATGAATTGCACCGTCGTATACTTCCACAATGGGTTTAATGTTTAAAAGACCGCCCACAAAGGAAACCACACCGGAAATTCTGCCGCCCATTTTTAAGTATTTTAAGGTGTCTACCATGGCAATAATATGCACTTTTCCTTTTTCGGCATCTAAAATTTCTTTAATTTCTTTTGCCGATTTGCCTTCTTCTACCAAACGAAGTGCATACTCCACAATAATGCCGGAGCCAACAGCAACGTTTCCGGAATCCACCACATAAATATTATCAAATTCTTTTGCAGCAATATTGGCACTCTGGCAGGTACCGGAAAGTCCGGACCCAACCGTAATCACAATCGCTTCATCTCCGGCATCTGTCACCTTCTGAAACTCATCCCGGAATGCTTCAGGAGTAACCTGAGAGGTGGTGGGAAGCTGATCCACTGTTTCCAGCTTTTTGTAAAATTCTTCGTTGGTAATGGTCACACCGTCAATAAATTCTTCGTCGCCAAAACGAACCGTCAACGGAATCACAGTGGTCAAAGCTCTGCGCTCCTTTTTTAAATTTGCGGTGGAATCAATAATCACTCTTGTTTTCATAAAAATCTCCTTATTTATTACAGTCCTTCTTTACTGATTTCCTGAAGGTTTTTAGCAATCACCTGCAGTGCAGAATAAAAATGGTCACGTTCTTCGTCGCTAAGACCTTGCCCGCCCTTTTCCACGGCGAGTTTGATGCGTTCACGAAGCTCGTAGGTAGCTTTTCTTCCTGATTCCGTTAAACGGATTTTGGCACGATAACCGTTGCCGGCACCCTGCCCACGGACAACCAGTCCCTTTTTTTCCATTTCCGAAATCACACGGGAAACCTCCGCTTTATCGCGGTGACAGATTTCAGAAAGGTTTGCACCGGTTAACCCTTCTTCACTTTTATATAACGCAATCATGTAAATGGAAGCTCTTCCTTTTAAGCCAAAGGGCTTCAGTTCTTCATTGGCAATTTTATTCCAAGCAGAAGTCAGCTGAGATAATCCTAATGAAAAGTTTTCAAAACGTCCAATCATCACGTTTTCTCCTCTCATTTAATGTAGTTGTTGACAAATCAACAACTACATTGTAACACACGAATGTTGATTTGTCAACAACTTTGTCATAAAAAAAGGAATTTTTTTCCCAAAGAAAAACCGACACCATTCATAATGAAAACAAACTGTGTTATACTGAAAAAAAGGAAATAAAAAAGGAGGATTTATTATGACAGAAGATGTAAAAAGCTGTGTTATGGCAAGGGAAAACTTTTTCTCCCAGTATTATACCGTTCCCGAATCCGTGCAACCGGAGGTAGATGCCTTTCTTAATGAGCTTCGTGCTTTAGGAGAAGCCTCCGCCAACGCTACCGATTTTGAAAGTGCTTTTGCTTCCGGCGGACTTTCCGCAAAATTCAATGCCCTGCTTCCCAAATGTACTCCCAAACCTGTTACCATGACGGAAGAACAAAAAGCGTACTCCAAAGAAGTTGCCAAAGAAATCAATGAAGAAAGCGGAAGAAATCTCGGCAAAGAAATTGCAGACGATGTGACAGACTCTCTGGCCGTGGAAGTGGAAGAAGAACTGATTGCCCAAGGCAGAAAAGCCATGATTGAATCAGGTACCTTTGACGAGTTTACCCGGGTATCCAATGTGGTGGAAGACGGCAAAAATCTGTTTGGCTTTGTGAAAGGCTTATTCGGTAAGAAGAAATAAATACATTAAAAAAACAAAAACCGTTGAGATATTCTCAACGGTTTTTTCTTTGCCACGCTCGTCTGTCTCATAACCTTTTTATTTTAATAAGTTTTGTTTCTTATAAAAGAAAAAGGCATCTCATTTGAGATGCCTTTATGGTTGCGGGAGGCGGATTTGAACCACCGACCTTCGGGTTATCACTTCGTGCCGGTTTGCGGTGCCCAAAACTGTTTTTGTCTCGCTGCTCGCTCACCGCAGTTTTGACCGCTGCACCAATGGTCCCTCTCTCGGACCGCATCGCGGCATTCGTGACCATTGCCCAACGAGCCACGCTCGTCTGTCTCATAACCCGATTTTTTTAAAAAGATTCGTTTCTTACAAAAGAAAAAGGCATCTCATTTGAGATGCCTTTATGGTTGCGGGAGGCGGATTTGAACCACCGACCTTCGGGTTATGAGCCCGACGAGCTACCAAACTGCTCCATCCCGCGTTATAAACGCCTGAGCCAGAAAAATATGGTGCCGGAAACCGGAATCGAACCGGTACGGGAGTCACCTCCCACAGGATTTTAAGTCCTGGGCGTCTGCCAGTTCCGCCACTCCGGCACATCTCTCTTGCTCAAGCGCTAAACTATAATACCATATCAAAAGCGATTTGTCAAGAGATTTTCCGAAAAAAATTTCTAAAATTTGTATGTGACGTTTTTTGGACTGGTTTCTTAGTTCATTTTATGAAAATACATGTACCGTTAGAACCGGATGCAGTACAAAAGAAGAATTTCCTTTGCACTGCATGGCACAACTTAAAAGCTGGTAAAATTATCCACAATCTGCCCTGCTGCCTTCAGCATTCTGGCAGCTTTTTTCTTAAGGTGGGCGTTTTCCTTTTCAGAACGCAGAGGATCAAAAATCATACCTGCCACAGCGCCCACTACCATCCCAGCAAGGATGCCCTTCATATAGTTGTTCCGTTGCATATGAGCCTCCCAAAAATCTATAAAATCAAAGCTTTGTGTTTGTTAGTATCGCCGATTCCATACAGAAATATGCAATGATTTTGCATCCTTTTATTGCATACTTTTTTCCATTTCCCGTTTTAATTTATCAATAATTTTTTTCTCTAAACGAGATATGTAGGACTGAGAAATTCCCATCATATCTGCTACCTCTTTCTGCGTTTTTTCTTCTGCACCGAAAATACCGAACCGAAGCGATATAATCAGCTGTTCCCGTTTGGATAACTTGGAAATTGCAGCAATCAGCACCTCTTTTTCCAGTTTTTTCTCAATGGCTTTATGGATAATATCGCCGTCTGTTCCTAAAATATCGGATAAGAGAAGTTCATTTCCGTCACCATCCATAGATAGGGGTTCATCCAGCGACACATCGTTTCGCTGATTGGAAATTTTGCGAAGATGCATTAAAATTTCATTTTCGATACATCGGGATGCGTAGGTGGCAAGTTTGATGGCTTTCTCCTGATTAAAAGAATTGACTGCCTTTATCAGACCAATGGTTCCAATAGAAGTTAAATCCTCTAAAGAAACGCCCGTGTTCTCAAATTTTTTGGAAATGTAGACCACCAGCCGAAGATTATGCTCAATTAGAGTCTGCTTGGCTTTTTCATCCTTTAAATTAGAAATTAATGCTTCTTCGTGTTCGGGATCCAAGGGGGGCGGTAATACATCGGTACTCCCCATATAATGACATTCTCTTAAAAACAGATGAACAATCAGTTTCCAGAACCAAAGGTATATTTTACTCATATCCATTTCCTTTCTATTGTGACATTAAAACAGTGGGATTACAAATAGCATCATAACCCTCATGACAAAAAACATCCGACCATGCCACTACTGCACGGACAGGTTTTTCATCACAGGTGATTAAATCCGGCTTGAATGCATATAAAATTCCTTCATTTTGCGTCACAGTGCGACAGGGAATCACCCGGATATTTTGCACAGTTTCCGGAGATTTTATGTTCAAAAACGGTTTTAAAACTTCCGAATTTACCACAATCACACCGGTTTGATCCAATGGGTCCTGCAAACGGTTTCCCGTGTCTAAAAAAGTTTCTAAAGAAAGTTTTTGGTCTCCAAAAAACAGGCAAACGGTTTTTTTCTGTTCTATGCTTTTTTGACGGAGAGTTTCCAAGTAAAACCGACTGCATATTACCAGTAAAAAAGAACCGATTACCACAGCAAGCAGCGTTACCTGATTGGCATTTGCAGAAAAAAAGGAGGCAGAAAAACGGATACCGCCTGCTAAGGTAAAACTGAGTAAATAATACAACAAAAACAGTCTGAAAAATTCAGAAATTTTCCGAATCCGAAAAGCAACAAAAATCATAAACGATGCTACTAAAATCTGAAACATAATGTGCTCTAAAAAACGGTAAGAGTTGATAAACAACAGGCAAAAATAGAAGCTTCCCACCGCACTTGCCAAAATTCCCCTCCCAAAAAGAAACTTGCCACCTCTTGCATAGGAGGTGAGAAACAGCAACAGAAGATTCATCACAAAATTATAAAAAAACAGGATATCAAAATAAACGGTGGTCGCTATCATAAGGACTACTCCTTTTCGCTATGAAATGAAAGTTAACCTCAGTATATCATACAAAACACAAAAATTTTAGTCTAATCTGTCGGTAAAAACAGCTTTTTTGTTGACAAATTCCAAAGATTTTTTTGTTTGTTATTGTATTTATAAAAAAACTGTGTTATACTGAACTTACCAAAAATAAAAGGAGGGTTAGCTTGTGGCAACAGATTATCGTAGCAATCATTCTCAGCTGGTGCGTAATTTTTTATCACACAAGCTGACCATTGAGGGAAAATCTCCGCTAACGGTCAAAGAATATGCCTATGATTTGCAAACTTTTTTCCGTTACCTGGTAAAAGAAAAGGAACATCTTACTACTCCCATGGAGGAAGTGGATATTTCCCGCGTGGACATTTCCTTTATGGAATCCATTGAAATTACAGACATATACGAGTATTTAATGTACTTAAGCAAAGAAAAAGGAAACGGCGTAAAATCCCGTGCCAGAAAACTTTCTGCCATTAAATCTTTTTATAAATATCTTTCCGTGAAGATGCATCTTTTAGAAAAAAACATCGCCAAGGATTTGGAAATGCCAAAGATGCCCAAAACCCTTCCCCGCTATCTGGAATTAGAAGAAGCCAAACAACTTTTAAACTCGGTTGACGGAAAACAAAAAGAACGGGACTTTCTGATGCTCACCATTTTGTTAAACTGCGGACTTCGTGTTTCGGAGCTACAGAACATCCGTTTGTCACACATTCGTGGAAACACCTTAACGGTGACCGGAAAAGGCAACAAAGAACGGCAACTGTTTTTAAATGATGCCACAAGAAAAGCTCTAGACGATTATTTAGCAGTCCGCCCCCAGGGAAAAACAGACTATCTGCTGCTTTCCTCCCGGGGAAATGCCATTTCTGTGGCAGGCATTCAATACACCATGAAAAATCTGTTTCGGAAAGCAGGGCTGGACGCCACCAAGCTGTCTACCCATAAGCTTCGGCACACAGCGGCAACCCTCATGTATAAACATGGAAAGGTAGACATTAAAACTCTGCAGAAGGTGTTGGGGCATGAAAACTTAAACACCACTGAAATTTACACACACACCGACGATTCCTTGGTAAAGGAAGCAATTGATTTAAATCCCTTAGCTCATTTTGAGAAAGAAGAACAAAAATAAACAAAAATGAAGAAAGGATGTGCGCTATGCTGACATGTAGTTTGGTAACCGGTTCGGAAGGCATGTATAACATTACTGCCGAAATCAAAAAACAGGTGGAAAAGCAAAACTGGAAGGACGGTTTGTTACTGATTTACTGCCCTCACACAACCGCTTCGGTTGTGATTAGCGAAAATGTGGATGTGGATGTGAAAGCGGATATTTTATCGGCAGTCAGTCAGGCGTTTCCCAAACGGGACGACCATCTGCATTACGACGGAAATTCCCATGCACACATCCGTTCTACTGTTGCAGGTGTATCCGTAAGTTTGATTGTGGAAAACAAAAAACCTGTGTTAGGGCAATTTCAGGGCGTTTACTTTATGGAGTTTGACGGTCCCAGAACCCGAAATTATTTTCTCAAATTTATTCCCACTGCGTAGATTATTTGGAATGAAAAAACGGTATTGCGATGCAATACCGTTTTTTTCATGCTTTAAAAAGCCGTGAATAAATTCCTAAAAAGGAACTTATTTCATGTTGTTTTCGTAGGACTGGATCATTTTTTTAACCATCTGACCGCCTACAGAACCTGCTTCTTTGGAGGTTAATTCGCCGTTGTAACCCTGTTTTAAGTTTACACCAACATCCTGAGCAGCTTCCATTTTGAATCTGTTTAACGCTTCTTTTGCTTCGGGTACTAAGTTCTTTTTGCTTGCCATAACGATTCTAAAATCTCCTTTTCGTAATTTATCTTCCCTAAAAAATACTGTTGGAAACCTTCGTAATCCAAAAAGTTTTTTTCGTGGAAGACAGTCATAGTTTGTGAAGATATCCGAAATATATGCTGGAAATTTTTATCGTTTTTTGGCTTTTTTATTTTAAAAGAATTAAGCTGTTAACACTTTCACCCGAACACCGGGAAGTCTTCCTAAGTTCCCTGATAAAGAATTGATTTCATCGGGAGCAGCATCAATCACCACAGAAATAATGTTTAAGTTTTTTTCTCTGTATGGGATTCCCATTCTGCCAACCACTTTATCGGCATACTGATGCAAAAGGGTATTCACTTTGTCACTGACTGATGCATCTTCAATCATCATGGCAATTACTGCAATTTTTGTTTCCATATGTATATTCTCCTTATTTGGATTATTTTTTTAAAAAGGGGTTGTAACCATACAACCCCTTTTCTTCTTATTCATTTACTGAGCCACTTTGGTAAGGCGAAGAGAAAATGATGCAGAATTATGCAATCGAATCAAAGCTTCGCTTTGACAAGCCCGAAGGCGTATATGCTATACGCCGAGCGGTGAGATTCATCGATTCTGCGCATTTTATCAAGCCGTATTATTCTACATCCAAAATGCCGTACTTTTCATCTTTTCTCTTATACACGATGCTGATGCCGTCATTTTCCGCATTACGGAATGCGAAGAAGGTATGTCCCAATAAGTTCATCTGCAGGATTGCTTCGTCCACAAACATGGGTTTTAACGCAATCACTTTAGAACGGGCAACGGTAAATTCCGTTTCTTCGGGAGCATAAAGAGTTCCCTTTTCTTCTTCGTCCGCTTCAAAATCCTGGAAAGTTTCGGCGATAGCAGAAGCTTTTTTAATTTTGTTTTCGATTTTGGTTTTATACTTTCTGATCTGCTTTTTCAAGTTTTCCATCAGTTCATCCATTGCGGTCCAGATATCGGCATCCGCCTCTTCCACACGGAAGATGGTGTCTTTATAAAAAATGGTTAATTCCACAATGTAGGTATCTTTGATGAGAGACAGAGTTACGGTTGCTTGGGCAGTATCGTCAAAGATCTTGTCGAACTTAGAAAGCTTTGCCACAAATTTTTCTTTAAAGCTGTCTTTCGCCTGGAATTTTCTTTCGTTAAAAATTACTCTCATACTGATTCTCCTTTGTGTTAGCCGATCCGAATGGAAAATCCGTAAATATCGGTTCCGTCTTCCGAACCGAGCTATTATTTTTATGGAAAGTGGAAACTCCACTCCAAAACGAATTAAAGAACTTTGGTGAGATGACGGGAAACGTGGCAACAGATGTTTACCGCTACGGGTAAGCCTGCAATATGAGTGGGATGGTCAATAATGTTAACCCAAAGTGCGGTGTTATTGCCGCCTAAACCTGCAGGACCAATATCGGTTGCATTAATTTTTTCCATCAGTTCCTTCTGCATTTTCTGATACAGAGGCTTTTTGGGAACGGTACCGATTGGTAAGGTCAATGCCACTTTGGAAAGTTTGGCCGCCTGCTCAAAATCGCCGCCTACACAAACGCCAACCACAATGGGAGGACAGGGATTGGGGCCTGCAGAGCGAACTGCATTAAGCACCACATCCACCACACCTTCATACCCTGCGGAAGGTGCCAGCATTGCAATTTTGCTCATGTTTTCACTACCAAAACCCTTGGGTGCGATGGTAATTTTTAACGCATCACCGGGAACAATGTCGTAGTGAATAATAGCAGGGGTGTTATCTCCCGTGTTCACACGGTCTAAGGGGTCTGCCACCACAGATTTTCTTAAGTAACCGTCCACATAACCCTGACGGACACCTTTGTTGATGGCTTCGGTGAGGTTGCCTTCCACATAAACTTCCTGGCCAACCTCTACGAAGAAAACTGCATACCCCGTATCCTGACAGATGGGGATTCTTTCTTCTTTGGCAATGTCTGCGTTCACAACCAGTTTTTCTAAAATGTTTTTGCCAACGGCACTCTGTTCGGTTTTGCAGGCATTACAGATGGAATGATATGCATCGTCTGGCAGAATGGTATTGGCATCAATGCACATCTGCCGAACGGTTTTGGTAATATCAGTTGCTAAAATGGTTTTCAATATAATCGCTCCTCTTATTGGTTATATTCGACACGAATATCCCAAAATCCTTTTTTTACAGAAATATTTTTAAATATTTTCGTGATTTTTTAAAATACCCAGTTAGGCATAATTTTCAGTTTGTTCACATAGGCAGGATCCACAGGGATTCCTGTTAATACAGGATAGAATACTGCAAACATTGCTATCGCCAATACACACACTGCCAATGCTCCCCAAAGGGATTTTCCTTTTTTTGCCAGTTGCTTCCAATAATATCCCAATCCCAGTGCCAAAAAGCCAACCATGGGGAAATAGTGATACATAAAGGTACAACGGGTCACAAACATCCAAGGCAACATCTGACTGAAATATCCTGCAAAAATGACAAATGCCGCTAAAGAAACTTTCTTTTCTTTCACACAGCGAATCATTGTGTAAATAATGCCTGCCAGTCCGCCCCAAATCAAAATGGGATTGCCGAAGGTGGCAATGGTTTCACGGGAACCGTTTGCCAGAACCACACCCTGATGCATCCAGAGCGGTTTTGCATCAATCATCCACTGATACCAGTTTGCACTGTAGGGGTGTGTTGCCGTTAACTGACTGTGGTACTTAAACATATGTTCCTGAGCAGAAATAAATCTCTTCCAAGTCAACGGTTCGTTAAAGCAACCAAAATACGGAATGTAGGTCAGATAATAAATCAGGAATGGAATCAAGGCGTATAATCCCAATGACCACAGAATCAGTTTTCCAGCCTGGGTATTTTTCGGTGCTTTTTTGTAACGAAGCCAAATAGCAAACAGATAAATGGCTCCAAGACCGATACCGGGGTAAATTGCCGCCCATTTTACAGCAGCACCACAACCAAACATTACGCCGGAGATTCCCAAAAACAGCAAGGTTTTCCAGTTAATTCCCCGCTCTATATATTCGTGCACAAATTCCAAAAGAAAAGCAAACGCCCCGATAATAAAGAATACCATAAAGGAATCAATAGAAGAAATCCGGGTATGGGATAAGTGCATAAATCCAAAGGTGAAAAGCACCGTGGTAAGCAACGCAACTTTATTGTAGCGAAGCAGTCGTTTTGCCAAAAGATAAAACATAGGAATCATCAGAATGGCAAAGAACACACCCATAAAACGAACGCCTAAGGTGTTCCATCCGAATAAACTGATACCAATGGTGATGAGCAGTTTTCCAAGAGGCGGATGGGTGGTTTCATACATGGAAAGGTCGTTTTGATATTCATACGCTGCACGACCGTGATAAATTTCGTCAAAATAAAAGCTGTTTTCGTAGGAAGGATCTGCAGGAACGGTGTATGGCTCATCGGAAAATGCCGAAGTTTCGGTACCTGCAGGTGCGTCCACGGTATAGGGAATCTGATTCCCCATTGTATCAAAGAAAGCAAATTCACCCCATTCGGTGATTTCATCGGAACCGTTTGCCAAAACTTCCAAGATAACAGTATCTATCAGAGGATTAGTAAGCTTCTCCTGTTGCCAGCTGAATACATAGGTGGATTTTTCCTGTTTTCCGTTAAAGTTTACATAGGCACCGATATCCGGCCCTTCATAACGAAGCTTGAAATTTCTTAAGCCGTAACCCGCAAAGTAGCAGATTTCAGATACTTCCGAGGTTTCCTGCAACCGGAAGGTAACAGTCTGCCCTCTTGCAATTTTTGCATAAGTCTGCGGGGTATTATTGGTACTTCCCAAACGGTAGAACGCTGCACCGCCGAAAATGACCATCACACATAAAATAGCAACGGCACTCTTCCAAGTGAATTGTTCGGAATACTCCCGTACCTTTCGTTCTTTTTTTGGGTACTGTTCCACAATCACGGTAACGGTTTCCCATACCAAATACCACAGTGTAGCTAAATTTACAACAGATGCAACTACAAAAAGCATATTGTAGTAGTCAGCGGAAACGCCTGCCAGATATTTTAAGGCAAAATCCAGATTTAAAAAGTAGGTTAAACTTAAAAGACAAGAAATGCCAAAGTATTTTTTCTTACCGGTAACCACAAAGGAAAGCATCATCAGAACCGGAACAAAATACCAGTAACGCTCGTGCATTTTGGAGCCAAGCATCACAATGGCAAATAAGTAAGTGCCAAAAATTAAAAACAGGTTTTTCTTATCTTTATTGAAGATTACGGCCAACATACCGCCCAGCACACAAACTGCCATCAGAATGGTGCCCCATTTTTCAAAGGTGAGGAAAATAAAGTTGTCGGTAATGGGCTTCATATTACCGTTTAACAAACCAAACAGATTAAAGGTATTTAACGATGCATAGGGATAGGACGAGAAAGTTTCCATATATTTGGAAATTAAGAATCCCAAATCAGGCACACCGTTTCTGAAAGGCATCATGGAAATACTCATCAGCGCCAGTGCAAAAACGAAGGTAACAACAAGATTCCAGAGGATTTTAAACACCTTGGGAAAACGATTTTTCCATTTGGGAATTAAAACTAAAGAATCACTCTTAATAAATAAAATCGCAACCAAAGGAGCGAACAAAAAGCTCTGAGGTTTGGTCAGTGCAGAAAGCGTGAACAACAAGGCGGAAAGAGTCAGCTTTTCTTCCAGTAAAAACCGGAAAGTGAGAAGCATCAGATAGCAGAAAACACCGTCTGTTTGTCCCCAATAGGTACCAGTAATGAGGAAGGAGGGAAACAGCGCTAACAAGAGCGTAAAACCTAACTGTTTCGGCTGCGGATACCGTTTACTGTATGCTCTTAAAAGCTCGTAACCAATGAGTCCTTCTGCAAGGATTCCAGGCAGTTTCACAAACAGCTTGGTAAGATATTCACCGCCGCCAAGCAGATTGTTTATCCAGCCGAAAAAGCCGGTCATCATAATATAAAGGGGTGGATAATCGCAAAAATACCCTTCGGCATAAAAACCGTTTAAGCCTTTTGCAGCTTTATTCATCCAGGCACTGTAGGTCCCCATGTCCACAGCGTATCCCTCAAATTGAGGTGCAATAAAAATCTTCACCAGGGTAACCACGCCCAGCACTGTCAATGCAGCCACGGTGGGCTTTCGTTGTTGGTTGGGTTTCTGCAGACGGTTATTCTGATCCTGATAAATAAACCACATAAACGCTGCAAAAATTAGCACAAGAATCATAGAAGGTTGCATAAGATTACATTCCTTTCCTGCCTGATAATTTTAACATATCGGTAAGCCGCTTACTGATTGGTTGGAAGCATCTTCCTGCCATTTACATTTACGGCGAAGCATAGAGTTTTTGGGAAATTCCTGCTCGGAATAGATACTCACAATTTGCTGAGCGTGAGGAGCCGATTCCATTTCTTCCCCATCGGGATTACGAAGGTCAGAAGCCGTTAACAGAACGCTTTCTCCCTTTGTGGTTAACACATCCAAAATATCATCCCGATAGAATTTATTTCGCTGCTCAATATAGAGCCGTTTATTTTCCTTGTCATAATCTTTGACCACACCCACTAAGGTGTAATCTCTCACATAGTCAGAGGTATGCACCAGCTGACCGTCAGCATAGGGATTACCAAAGTAAAATCCTTTGCAATACTCTCTGTGGCTTACCTTGTTGACCTCCTCCAAAACCTCAGGGGGTAAGCGGTAGTCATCTGGATTTTTCTTGAAAATATCCAGTGCTTTTCGGTAAGCATTGGTGGTGACTGCCACATAGTAAGGGGTTTTCATTCGTCCCTCAATTTTAAAGGAGGTAATACCTGCTTTCACCATCTGGTCCAAATGCTCAATCATGCACATGTCTTTGGCATTCATAATGTAGGTGCCGTGCTCACTCCCGCCGATGGTGAACGGATAGTTGGGACGTTTCTCTTCGTAGAGTTTATATTTCCAACGGCAAGGCTGTGCACATTCCCCACGGTTGGAGTCTCTGCCTGTCATATAGGCGGATAAAAGGCATCTGCCCGAATAGGAAATGCACATGGCACCGTGACAAAAGGCTTCCAAATCCAAGTCTGGATTGGTATTTGCACGGACGGTGGCGATTTCGTCTAAGGTCAGTTCTCTTGCCAAAACCACTCGTTTGGCACCCATATTATAATAGGTGTTGCAGGCAACGGAATTTAGGATATTTGCCTGGGTACTCATATGAACCTCTAAATCGGGACACCATTTTTTGATTAAGCAAAGTGCTCCCAAATCGGATGCAATTACGGCATCAATGCCCAGTTCATATGCTTCACGGATGGCATGCTCCAAAGTGGCAAAGTCACCGTCCCGCATCACCATATTGCAGGCACCGTAGAGCTTCATGTTATATTTTTTCTTGATTTCGATAGCTTTTTTTAGATAATCGCCCGAAAAGAGCTGTTGGGGTGCCCGAAGGGAAAGTCCGTTTAAGCCGATATAGGCGGCATCCGCACCGAAAACTCCTGCGGTTTCCAGTTTTTCTAAGTCTCCTGCAGGAGATAATAATTCTAATTTTTCTAAATTCATACAGACACCTCTGTTTATTTCTTAACGGTTAAGGAAACACCGTCTCCGATAGGGATAACCACCGTTTCCAGTTCTTCATCGTGGCTGATGGCATCTAAGTACATCCGCAGTCGCTTGACAATGGTTTTCTTTCTTAAAATCAGCAAATCATCATTTGCTACCATGCCTTTATAAAGCACATTGTCGGTAACTAACACCCCACCCTTGGGGAGCAATTTCTTAAGATAGGGAATGTAGTCATAGTATTGCCCTTTTGCGCTGTCTAAAAAGATAAAATCAAAAGTTTCCCCTTCTGCCACAAGCTCTTCCAAAACTTCCATTCCGTCTCCGTTTTTAGGGAAAATGCGACTTTTTAATCCTCGTTCTTCAAACAATTTGCATGCCTCTGCAAAGTTTTCGGGATTTTTTTCCACGGTAACGATGGTAGCATCCTCACCGATGGCTTTTGATAGAATCACCGCAGAACAACCAATGCCTGTGCCTAATTCCAGCACCTTTTTCGGCTGCTTTATCATCGCCAAAAGATAAAGAAGCTTGGTGGTTTCAGGCTTTGCCACGGGGATATCACGATCCATGGCAAAATCGTATAATTTTGTCACATCCTCCGTCACAAGGGAACGGATATAGCGAAGTATAAATTCAAAATTGATATACTGTTCTTCAATCATAGTGTTTTTTCCTTTATTATGTGCGTAGCACAATTCATGCGCCACCGGCTTAATTGATGAAATCGCAGATTTCAATTCATGCTCTAAGGCAATTCATTGCGGTCACAGACCGCATATAAAGACTGTATAATCCAGATGCCAATGTTTTTGAAAACATCTTCACATCAAGTTAAGAGCAAAAATTATTCTTCATTTTTGTTCTTGTATGTTTGCGAACAGTAGTAATCACTCTCATTGACATCATAATCCGTATGTAGATAAATAAAAGTTTCACCATTGAATTCTTTTATGGCAATGTAATTTGTTAAAAAATACTTATCTAAAAAATAATTATTATCCTCAACGGTTGCCTTAATCATATCATTGGCAATGGTTGTCTTAATATCAGTTATGTCAAAAGGTAGTTGTTCCGGTTGTATAGGCACATATACATTCCCACGATAAGTAATAGTTGAATAGTCAGAAGAAATAACAACATCAGCATTTCTTGTATTAGTTTGTGGTATTATTAATATACATAAAAGCAATATCGGTATTAATACTACTAATAAACAAACTATATATCCTTTTTTCATGTGGTTTCTCCTTTCGTCAAATTTCGACACTCTTACTATAAAGACTGTATAATTTAGATGCCAATGTTTTTGGAATGGTTGAATATAATGTTAAATTTAAAAAATTATACTACTTGCTAAAATAATCATTCACGTTATATTCTTTATACCAATCGTCATCAACAACATAAGAGTGATGTACTGCAAATAATGTTTCCGATATCCATTCGCCCGAAAAAGGTTGCGTTCCAAGTTTATACCATTTTGAAAACAAACCTTTTTCCTTTATATAGAATGCACCGCCATATCCGAAACCACCTTTATCAATTAACCAACTGACAACTTCATAATCTCCGTTTGGTGATGGCTCCACCTTAATTTCACCTCTCAAGACTCCAAAAAATATAAAAGCCACCATTATGAAGATAAGAATAATTGCAATAAGAACAGCAAAAATTTTCTTTTTCATTTATTATACTTCCTTTCAACAAATTTCGACAATCTTACTAGCATTAATTCAAGTCAGGAGTAAACAATTGTTTTCGTCAAGCAATTCATTAAGCCAATCGTAATGCCAGCCCGCACCAATCGTTTTCCACGGTTTTTTCCACAAGGACAAAACCGTTTTCGGTAGCAGATTCTAAAATTTCATGGCATCTTTCTTCCAAAATGCCTGATAAAATCAGCACCCCGTCGGGATTTAAGCACTGCTTTACATCTTTTAGTAAAATGAGCAGTACATCCACGATAATATTGGCAGTAATAATATCGAATTTCTCATCTCCAACGCAATCAAGTAAATCGCCGCAACGGACATCGCAAATATGGGAATAGCCGTTCTTTTCGATGTTGATTTTAGCGGTTTCCACCGCTACGGGGTCAATATCGGTGGCAACCAATTCGGAAACACCAAGCATACCGCCGATGATAGCTAAAATACCGCTACCCGTACCGATATCCAGCATTTTGGTCTGGTCTTTTTGGTATTTGCAAATCAGTCTTGCACAAGCCTGGGTGGTTTCGTGGGTACCGGTACCGAAGGCGGCACCGCTATCTAATTCCAACACTTTTTCGGAAGGCTTCGGTTCATAGTCCAACCAGGCCGGTTTTACTACCAAGGTATCGGTGATTTTAACGATTTTGGCAAACTGTTTCCAGTTATCCTTCCATTCGGAATCGTTGGCACCGCGAACAGACACCGAAAAGCCGTTTTCTTGGAGTATCAAAAACAGTTCTTCCGCTTCTTCTGCAGTTTCTAAGCACACGGTGATATAGGCATTTCCCGTGTCCCGTTCGTCTTTTAAAAGCCATGGCATTTCTGCCATAATGTCAGCTTCTAACTTCGGATCCGTAACAAAATAATTATAAATATCGTGGATTACCAGGAAGTTTTCTGCCTCCTCAGTATTCCCTGCTTCACATTCAATTTTTAATTCAAAATAGTCCATTTTTTATATTAATTTTCCTTTTTCTAAATGTGCAAAAAAGGGGTCGGAGAACCCCTTTTTGCTTTATTCTTCAGTTGTTTCAGTGTTTTCGGTAGTTTCAGCAGTTTCTTCGGCTATTTCTTCCTCTTCTTCACGGGGAGCTCTTGCCACAGATACCACCTTCACATCCGGGTCAGGACGCATCAAGATAACGCCCTGAGTGTTTCTGCCCACAGTGTTGATATCTTCCGCTTTGATACGAATGACAACACCTGCAGAGGTGATCATCATAACGTCATCACCGTCTTTGATGGAGCGAACACCTGCAATATTACCGGTTTTTTCGGTAATCTTATAGGTTTTAACCCCCATACCGCCACGGTTCTGAACCTTATATTCCGAGTAGGAGGTACGTTTCCCTAAACCATTTTCGGAAACAATTAACAGTTCGGTATCGTCATGCACCACACTCATACCAACCAAACGGTCATTTGCTTTCAGCTTGATACCGCGAACACCACGGGTAACACGTCCCTGGCTACGGATATCGCTGATTTTAAAGCGGATGGACATACCTAAGTAAGTAGTTAATACCACTTCTGCAGAATCGTCCACGATTTTCACCTGCATCAGCTCGTCATCGTCATCCAAAGCGATGGCACGCAGACCGCCGGAACGGTTGGTATCGTATTCCATCAGCTCGGTTTTCTTGATAACGCCGTTTTTGGTAGTCATTACCAGGTACTTGTCCTCTTCAAAGCCTTTCATGGGAATGGTTGCCGAAATGGTTTCACCAGGCTCTAAATTGAGTAAGTTTACAATGGCGGTACCCTTCGCTGTGCGGGATGCTTCGGGAATCTGATAAGCTTTTAGTTTGAACACTCTGCCCGTATTGGTGAAGAACAGAATGTAGTTATGGGTGGAAGTAACAAACAGTTCCTCCACAAAGTCTTCTTCACGGGTGGAAAGACCTGCAATACCTCTGCCGCCTCTGTGCTGACTTTTGAAGGTGTCGGTTGGCTGACGCTTCACATAACCTAAGTGAGTTAAGGAAATTGCCATTTCTTCCTCTTCGATTAAGTCTTCATCATCAATCTGAGAATAATCAAAGGTGATTTTGGTACGGCGGGCATCCCCGTATTTATCTTTAATCTCAGTCAGTTCGGTTTTAATGATATCTAAAACCATCTGCTCAGATGCTAAAATTTCGGTATAGTATGCAATTTGTTTGATGATATCTGCCAGTTCATTTTCAATTTTCTCTTTTTCCAAGCCCTGCAATTTCTGAAGTCTCATATCTAAAATTGCCTGCGCCTGAATTTCGGAGAAGCCGAATTTTTCCACCAAGTTTTCTTTGGCGTTGTTATAGGAGGCACGGATGGTTGCAATCACTTCGTCAATGTGATCCAGTGCTTTCTTTAACCCTTCTAGAATGTGTGCTCTTGCTTCGGCTTTTCGTTTATCAAAAATGGTTCTGCGGATGATAATATCTTTCTGATGGTCAATGTAGCAATCCAGCACTTCACGGATATTTAACACCTTAGGCTGACCGTCTACCAATGCCAGCATAATGACCCCGAAAGTATCCTGCATCTGGGTGTATTTATACAGATTGTTCAGCACGATATTGGCTGCTGCATCTTTTTTCACTTCGATAACAATACGAACGCCAACATCCTTGTCGGACTCATCACGAAGGTCTGCAATGCCATCTAAGCGTTTTTCGTGTACCAATTCTGCAATTTTTTCAATCAGACGTGCTTTGTTCACCTGATAGGGCAACTCAGTCACAATAATTCTCTGACGGTTACCGTCATCCTCGATTTCAGCTTGGGCACGGACGATAACTTTGCCACGGCCTGTCTGGAAATAGGAGCGGATGCCGCTTTTTCCCATAATGTTACCTGCGGTGGGAAAATCGGGGCCCTTGATATATTCCATAATCTCTTCGATGGAAATTTCCGGATTATCAATGGTGGCACAAATAGCGTCAATACATTCCGATAAATTGTGAGGCGGAATGTTGGTTGCCATACCAACCGCAATCCCTGCAGAACCGTTTACCAAGAGGTTGGGGAAACGGGAGGGTAACACGGTAGGCTCTTTTAAGCGTTCATCAAAGTTAGGGGTAAAATCAACGGTTTCTTTGTCAATTTCTTTTAACATCAGCTGAGCCAACCGCGCCATTCTGGACTCGGTGTAACGGTAAGCAGCTGCAGGGTCCCCGTCAATGGAACCGAAGTTCCCCTGACCGTCTACCAAGGGGTATCTGAGAGAAAAGTCCTGCGCCAGACGAACTAAGGCATCGTATACAGACGCGTCACCGTGAGGATGGTAACGACCTAACACGTCACCAACGGTGGTTGCACATTTTCTGTATGCCTTATCGGGAGTTAACCCATCTTCGTGCATGGTATATAAAATTCTTCTGTGTACCGGTTTTAAGCCGTCACGGACATCGGGCAAGGCTCTTGCCACGATAACCGACATGGAATATGCCAGATAGGCAGATTTCATCTCATGGACCAAATCAACCGGAACAATATGTTCATTTTCAAACATTTGAGTATCCATAAACTGTTCTTCCTTTCTGACAAACTAAATATCCAAGTTGGAAACGTATTTTGCGTTGGTTTCGATAAATTCACGGCGAGGTTCTACCTCTTCGCCCATTAAGACGCTGAAGATCTTGTCCGCTTCAATGGCATCGTCTAAAGTGACCTTTAAAACTGTTCTTGTGGCAGGGTCCATGGTGGTTTCCCAAAGCTGGTCGGGGTTCATTTCACCAAGACCTTTGTATCGCTGCACATTGGCATCATTGCCGATTTCCAAGAGTGCTTCTTTTAACTGCTCGTCGGTGTAGGCATAGCGGGTATTTTTGCCTTTAAACACCTTGTAGAGCGGCGGCTGTGCCAGATAGACATGTCCTTCTTCGATTAAGGGACGCATATAGCGGAAGAAGAAGGTTAAAAGCAGGGTTCTGATGTGAGAACCGTCAACATCGGCATCGGCCATAATAATAATTTTGCCGTAACGGAGTTTTTCCACGTCAAAGTCTTCGCCAACCCCTGCACCTAATGCGGTGATTACGGGGAGCAGTTTTTCGTTGCCAATAACTTTATCAATACGAACCTTTTCTACGTTTAGCATTTTACCCCAAAGCGGTAAAATTGCCTGGAAGCGACGGTCTCTGCCCTGCTTTGCACTACCGCCTGCAGAGTCCCCTTCGACAATGTAGATTTCGGTAAATTCGTTATTTTTTTCGGAACAGTCTGCCAGTTTACCGGGCAGACGGGTATTTTCCAGAGCGGTTTTTCTTCTGGTTAATTCTCTTGCTTTTCTTGCCGCTTCTCTTGCACGGGATGCAGAGAAGGCTTTTTCTAAAATCAGCTTGCCAACACCGGGATTTTCTTCTAAGTAGGAAGCAAAAGCATCCTGCATCATACCTTCGGTGGCAGTTCTGGCTTCGGAGTTCCCCAGTTTGGTTTTGGTCTGACCTTCAAACTGCGCTTCCTGGAGTTTTACGCTGATAATGGCGGTTAAGCCTTCACGAACGTCTTCCCCGCTTAACGCCTTGTCGCTGTCTTTTAACATGTTACGCTTTTTGGCATAATCGTTTAAGATACGGGTTAATGCGGATTTAAAGCCGGTTTCGTGCATACCGCCTTCGGTGGTGTTGATGTTGTTTGCAAAGCTGACCAGATTTTCACTGTAGGAATCGGTATACTGCATTGCAATTTCCACAATCATGTTTTCTTTCTCTTTGGAAAGATAAATCACATCGGGATGTAATGGTGTTTTTTCCTGATTGATGTATTCTACGAAGGATTTGATACCGCCTTCGTAATACAGTTCTTTGAAAACTTCTTCTTCGGGACGCTTGTCCTTAAAATTGATGTGAATGCCCTTGTTTAAGAAAGCCTGTTCTCTTAAACGGGTTAAGAGCACATCATATTCAAATTCAACGGTTTCAAAAATCAATGTATCGGGCATGAAGGTAACGGTGGTACCTTTTTTGTCGGTATCGCCGATGATTTCCAGCTTGGATGCCACCTTCCCCCGTTCGTAACGCTGTTTGTAGATGTGTTCCCCGTTGGAAACTTCCACCTCCAGCCATTCAGACAGGGCGTTTACAACCGAAGAACCTACCCCGTGCAAACCGCCGGATACCTTGTATCCTCCGCCGCCGAACTTACCGCCGGCATGAAGAATGGTGAATACCACTTCCACGGTGGGAATCCCCATTTTCGGATGGATACCCACGGGAATCCCACGGCCGTCATCACGGACGGTGACCGAATTGTCGGGATTGATGGTAACATCAATATTTTCGCAGTAACCCGCCAGTGCTTCGTCGATGGCGTTATCCACAATTTCGTATACCAAATGATGGAGGCCTCTCACCGAGGTGGAGCCGATATACATACCGGGACGCTTTCTGACAGCTTCCAAGCCCTCCAATACCTGAATTTGGCTCTCGTCATAGACGGTTTCCACTTTTTCGTTCAATTCTTCAGTCATCTATCTCATCCTTTCTTATGGGATTTTCGCACATTTTATCACGAAATTATCTAAAACATAAGTCCTTTTCTGTTTTGTATGGTACGGGAGGCAAGGGGCGATAAATACCCGATTTCTACCCCGTCTTTCACGGCTAATACAAAGGATTTTGGAAGTTCGTCCGATATGGCGATCAAACGGTCATCCGCTTCCAGTGCTTTTAAGTATTCCATGGTGGAGGAGGCTTCTGAGATATGGTCAAAATCGAACACGCCGATAATATCCTGCTCGTTTAACACAAAATCGTTTCCGATATGAAGATACATCTCATCTCCTCCTTTCGCACTTGTTCGGGAAAGAACTTTCATTTTTCCCTACGGGAAAAATGAAAAAATATAAAAACAATACACCTATATTATTCTAACACAAAACCTTAAAAATGTAAAGGGTTTTCGGGAAAAAAATCAGGTTTTTTGTGAAAAAATTGCCAAAAAAACAGTTATTTTTCAAGATGGGAGGAGAGACTTTCCCGATTGCACACCAAAACCTCCCGTTCGTCTTCAAAAATCCTGGCAATTCTTCGGTAATTGCAACTGTTTTCATCGTCTGCTACCACAATGATTTTTTTCTCACAGATTCCGGTATCGTTTTTGTAATTCTGAAATAAAAGTGCTCTCACCATTTCTTCGGGATAGCAGTCCTCTTCCCCCAAAAAAACAAGGGTATACACACACTTCCCCCGAAGATATTTTTTCTCGCCGAAAAAATCCCGCAAAAAGAATACCAAGGAAAATATTCCGTATGCTGAACAAAACAGCATCACTCCGTAAAAAAATGCCTCTCTCATCCAAATACCTCCCGATTTTACATACAATCCGCCTTGCCATCCCCGATAGTTCATTGTATGCACACGCATCTGGCAGGTGAAAGAAAAAAATGGGAAAAACAAAAAATCTATTGCTAAATTTTTATTTCTGTAGTATACTGTTGATACTAATTTGGAGCGCACGCCCTTTGGGCGTTTTGATAGAAGGAGTCCAACATGCCACATCACACACCTAATCAACAAAAAAATAATTGGGTGATAGCAGTTTGTCTGTTGCTTTTGGTTTGTTTTTTGGTAGGAGCGGAACTGTATTTCACAGAAGTGCCTGTAAACGAAAACAGCGAGGTTAAGGCAACGGAAAGCACTCCCACACCAACGCCGTCCCCCACTCCGTTTCCCACGAAGGAGCCAGCCGAAATTCCTGTTTCCGAAATTGAGGAGGATCCTTATCCGGAGCTGTATGGAGATAATCCCAACCAGGAATTTTTGCCACCCGAAGAGAATGTGGTTTATCTGACCTTTGATGACGGTCCGTCCAATTCCACACCGGCTTTATTGGAGGTGTTAAAAGAGGAAGGCGTTCCCGCCACCTTCTTCATTATGGAAGACGGTTTTCCAGAAATTTTGAAACAGATTTACGAAGATGGACACACCCTTGGCGTACATACCCATTCTCACGATTACGGATATGTATATTGGAAAAAATCCGCATTTTTGGCAGATTTTTGCAGAAGCTACCACAACATCTGGGATGCCACAGGTTACCGTCCCCGCATTTTCAGATTTCCCGGCGGCAGTGTCAATTCCTATAACCGCCACTTAATTTGGGAGCTGGTCACCGAAATGGAAAACCGTGGCTTTGTGTATTACGACTGGAATGTGACCTCAGAGGATGCCTCCAGTGCTAAAATTTACGAAGACCAAATCAATGCGCTGATTACCTATTCCCAGTATAAGCCCCGTATTATCGCATTGCTTCACGATACCGATAAAAACCCCTGGATTGCCCAGGTGGTGGAAGATTACATCCACTATATGAGAGAACGAGGATATGAGTTCAAGGCTTTAGATTCCTCCGTAAAACCCATCCATTTTCCCCTGCCGTAACACCACAAGAAAGGAGTTTGCAGTTTGGAAACAAAAACTGTGTATCAAACCCTGGAATTTGATAAAATTTTAGTCCGTGCCAAAGAGTATGCCGTACTGGAAGAAACGAAGGAAAACATCGTAAGTCTTCAGGCAGAAACCACTTTGGGAGCGGTTTCCCGTCTGCTTTCCCAAACAGAAAGCGCGATATCCCTTCTCATAAAGGCAGGCAGTCCTCCCATCTATGCTTTTGGCGAAATGAGAGGAATCATCAAGCGCTTATCCATTGGTGGCTCTCTTTCCCAAGGGGAGCTTCTTTCAGTTGCCACTCTGTTAAAATCCGCACGGTGCCTGAAAGAATATTTTTCCGATAACAAAACCGAAATTTTCTCCGATTACGAATACCGTTTGACCACCCAAAAACGCCTGGAAGACGAAATTTTTATGAAAATTATTTCCGAGGATGAAGTGTCGGACAATGCCAGCGACGAGCTTTATAAAATCCGCCGTCAGAAAATTTCTGCCAACAACAAAATCAAGGAAACGCTGCAAAAATATACCAATTCCCAAAACTACAAAAAGTATCTGCAAAACGCTGCAGTAACCTTACGAAACGACCGCTATGTATTGCCCGTAAAGCAGGAATACAGAAACGAAATTCCCGGCTTGGTGCATGATTCCTCCGACTCGGGTGCCACCGTGTTTATCGAGCCTATGGCAATTGTGACCTTAAATAACGAGCTGAAGGAATTAGAATCCAAAGAAAAGGAAGAAATCGCAAAAATCCTCATTTATTTAAGCGGTCAGTTATCCGGCATCTGGGAAGAAATCGAAGTGTCTCACGGATTGATTTTAGATTTGGATTTTATCTTTACCAAAGCCAAATACAGCCGTCATTTAAAAGGCGAAATTCCTCTGTTAAACGACCAGGGAAAAATTGTCTTAAAAAAAGCACGGCATCCTCTGTTAAATCCCGAAACCGCTGTCCCCATCGACATTGAAATCGGTGACGGTTGTGACACGTTAGTCATCACCGGCCCCAACACGGGCGGAAAAACCGTGTCCCTAAAAACCTTGGGACTTTTAACCTTAATGGCACAAAGCGGGTTTGCTATCCCTGTGTTTATGGGAAGCGAAATTGCCGTTTATGAACATATCTTTGCCGATATTGGTGACGAACAAAGCATTGAACAATCCTTATCCACCTTCTCATCTCACATGACAAGGATTGTTTCTATCTTACAAAATGCCACCTTCGGAAGTCTTGCCCTCTTTGATGAATTGGGGGCAGGCACCGACCCTACCGAGGGTGCGGCACTTGCCATTGAAATTATTGAATATTTAAGAAAACGGGGTGTGACTGTGGCGGCAACCACTCACTATCCCGAGCTGAAATTGTATGCACTTTCCGGTCAGGGAGTTCAAAATGCCTCGTTAGAGTTCTCTGTAGAAACGCTGATGCCCACATATCGCCTCATTATGGGTATGCCCGGGAAAAGTAACGCCTTCGCCATTTCCAAACGATTAGGCCTATCAGACGAAGTTTTAGAGGCTGCTGAAAAACGACTCTCTGCGGATGCCATCCGCTTTGAAGATGTGTTAACTGTCATCGACGAGCAAAGAATCAAAGCAGAAAAAGATCAGCAGGAAGCAGAATTGCTGAAAGAAAAAATCCGTATTTTAGAAAAGGAGCTATCCTCTAAAAAAGATGATGCGTTGGCGAAAAACCGTGAAATTATTGAAAAAGCACGGATGCAGGCAATGGAAATCATTGATGAAGCAAGGGAAAAGGCAGAAGACATTATAAAGACCTTAAACCAGGAAGCAAAGAATCAGCGAGACCGTGCCAAAGCGGTAGGCGAAGCTAGAAAGAAGCTGGCAGAAGAACGGCAGAACCAGGCACGAAAACTGGAAAACGAAGAAAAGAAAAAACAAAACCCCTTAACCACAAAAGAACTGAGTATTGGTATGACCGTAATGATGGACGATTTTGATACCCCCGTCACCGTGGACATTCTGCCTGATGACAAGGGAAATCTGACTGTTTTAGCAGGAATTATGCGTATTAAAACCAACATCGCCAACCTGTCCCGCTGTGAAGCAAGAAAGCAAAAGACTCAGCACAGTCCCTATCGGAATGCCAGCGCCAGAAACAAAGAAATCCGCCCGGAATTAGACCTTCGTGGTATGAATCTGGAGGAAGCGGAATATGTAACCGAAAAATTCATTGACGATGCAGTGCTGGCAAACATCCCCTCCGTTGTCATCATTCACGGAAAAGGAACGGGTGTTCTCCGTGCAGGAATCCATCAGTTATTAAAGAAAAACAAATCGGTGAAATCCTTCCGTTTAGGAAACTTTGGGGAAGGCGAAGCAGGGGTAACCATCTGCGAAATGAAATAAGGAGTATTGAATATGAATCCAATCGGCGTAACAAATAAACATCAATTTACCGTAACAGAAAACCATACCGCCATCACCTTAGAAAGTGGAAATGCCAACGTGTTATCCACTCCCTATTTAGTGGCAATGCTGGAAAAAGCGGCACACGAATTGTGCTTTCCTTACTTAGAAGACGGCACTGCTACGGTGGGCACCGAAATGAATCTGAAGCATTTAGCTGCTACTCCCGTAGGAATGAAGGTGACCGTTTCTGCCACCGTGACCGAATGGGAAGGGAGAAAAATTGTCTTCTCATTAGAAGCGTATGATGAAGCAGAAAAAATCGCAGAGGGAACGCACACAAGATTTGTGGTGATGAAAGAAAAATTCCAGACCCGTTGCGATGCCAAATCACAAAAATAATAACAGAAAAAGCTGTTGCAACCGCAACAGCTTTTTATTTTGCTTATTCTAAAACAGTCAATTCTTTATCCAGCTTAGTAGTGGAATAGAGCTTGTCATTTTCTAAATAGCAGGTATCCTCAATCCGGATGCCAAATTCACCCGGCAGATAAATCCCCGGTTCGTTGGAGAAAAACATGCCGTTTTGAAAAATCTCCGTACTGCTTTTCCCTAGGGTAGGATGCTCGTGAATTTTCACCCCAACACCGTGTCCTAAGCTATGACCGAAAGCACCTTCGTAGCCTCGCTCTTCGATATAGTCACGGGCAATTTTGTCCGCATCGGCGCAGGCCTTTCCCACACCGATAAAGTCCAGCACCAGTTTGTGGGCGCCCAGTACCGTTTCGTAGGCGTGTTTTTGTTTTTCCGAAACTTTTCCGAAAAATGCAGTTCGGGTAACATCCGAGCAATATCCTTCATACACACAACCAAAATCGCAAAGCAGAGCATCCCCTGCCGCTAGTTTTCGCATAGAGGGTTCTCCATGGGGCATTGCTGCATGATCTCCAAACAAAATAATGGTATCAAAGGAAGTTTTTTTAGCGCCCAGACGCATCATCTGATATTCCAGTTCTGCCTTCAATTCCTGCTCGGTAACCCCTTCCTTCACCAAAGACAGCATTTTCAGATATGCAGTATCCGCAATCCGTTGTGCCTGCTGAAGCTTGAATGCTTCGGAAGCATCCTTTAACAGTCGCAAATCCATAATCATGGACTTTACGTTGGGAAAGTTGGTATTGGGAAAATGGTCCAGAAGCATTTTATAGAAATGAACGGTTAAAAACTGCTGTTCAATATAGACCGTGGATTCGGTCATCAGCTCCTTTAATTTGGAAACCAATGAGCCTTCCGTTACCACGGTAAAGCCTGCCTCATTTTCCCCTGCCATGGTTTCATAGCGAAAATCAGTTAAAAGATAGGCTTTATGACGGGTCACATACAAGTGAATATTAGAGGAGTTGATTCCCGTAAAATAAAAGGCGTTTTTCGGGTCGCTGACCAGGATTCCTTCCTGCTCAGCCAACTGATCCCGTAGTTTTTGAAGTCTTGATTCGTAAAACTGTTTCATTGTGATATCCTTATTTCAGATTGTTAAAATAACTTGCCATTGCCAGAGCATCTTTGTCTTGGGTACCGGCAGATTCACAAATAATCATGGGTGTGAATCCTTTTTCGTGTACCGCCTCTAAAAACGGCTCAAAATCAGGTCCAAACTGGGTATCCTCGAAGGTGAGATGCCGTTTTTCGCCCTGGTTGGTGTACTCAATTTTGGAGAAATGGCAATGAAAGATTTTCGCTTTGTCTTTGCCTAATTTTTTCTCCATTTTATGGAAGAGAGTTAAATAATCGTCCTTGGTTTTTAAGCTTCCTAACGTGCGGCAATTTAGATGCCCGAAATCAATGGCAGGAAGAAGCATTTCATGAGTCATGCACATTTTAATCACTTCGTCAAAGTCGCCCAACTGATTGATTTTTCCCATCACTTCGGGGCAAAGATAAATCCCCTCATATCCTTCCTCTTTGGCACGGGTAAGGGTTTTATGGAGTGTTTCTAAAGAAAGTTCATAAGCCTTGGCACGGGTCATTTTGGCACAGGAGCCGGAATGCACCACGATGCGGTCTGCTCCCATTTCGTTCGCCACCCGAAAACAAGCCAACAGATACTCCACACTCTTTTCCCGTTTTTCTGCCTCTGTGGAAGAAAGGCTCACATAATACTGGCTGTGAATGGATAAATGCACCCCATGTTTTTTCGCCTCTTCTCCCAATATACGGGCGCTATCCATAGAAATATGCACACCCTTATTGCACTGATATTCATAGCCGTTTAACCCTAGTTTGGCAAGATATTGGGGGCGGTCTAAAGAAGATTTATATCCCTCACTATAATACTGTTCACTGTTTCCGCCTGGTCCAAAAATAATACTCATACATCTATTTCCTTTTAACAATTTTTTTCTCAAAGAATCGGCGAAGCTTCATGCCACGGCCTTTGTCCGGTCCGTATGGCTCCACCATGACAGAGCGGATCCCCAAAAGCTTTGCACATAAAATGTCGGTAAAAAACTGGTCCCCTACCAAAAGCACCTCACGTTTAGCATAGCCTTTTGTGAGTTTTTTCAAACGAAACGGCAGGGGTTTTAGAGAATATCCGTGGGCTTCAATCTGATGTTCTCCGAATGCTTTTTTGATACGGTGAGTTTTTCCGTTGGAAGCAACCGCAACACGGATTCCCGTTTTTTTCAGCTCTTCCACCAGCATTACCCGGTGAGGTAAAATCGAATCGGTTTGTGCCTCAATCAAGGTGGCGTCAGCATCTAAAATCAGAAAGCGGATGTTATGCTGTTGTAAAAAAGCGGGAGTAAGTTCTTCCACGCCTTTGAAAAGAAAATCAGGTTGTAGACTCATACAAATTCCCCGTCATATTTTTTGTGGTTCTTTTTTAGGATAAAAGCATTCTGTTCTGCTATCAGTTTATCACAGTTGGGAAAAAATTTCAATAGAAATCAAAAAAAACATTGACAAACAAACTTTCATTTGATATAATAGCAATGTTGCAAAATTAAACCTTTGCATGCGCCTTTACCTCAGCTGGATAGAGGGTTCGGCTACGAACCGAAATGCCGGGGGTTCGAGTCCCTCAAGGCGCGCCAAGAAAAGAGCAGATACCGTAAGGTGTCTGCTTTTTTTGTTGCAAAAGTGCCGACGAGGGACTCGAAGTCTCCCGAGGGAAACAAGTGTTTTCGACAAAAAATACGAACAAACATTCGTATCTTGTATTGACAAATTTCAGAAAAAGGTGTATGATAAAAAACACACAAGAAAGGAGGTAACCAAAATGGACGCAATGGAACGAATCACAGGACTTGTGGAAGAAGTCATCTATTATAATGATGAAAACGGCTATGGCGTGGTCGCTTTGGAAACCTCCGACGATTATGTAAACTTGGCAGGAAATCTCCCCATGATTGCCGAAGGGGAAAGCATCATTGCCTACGGCAAATGGGTGGAGCATCCCAAATTTGGAACCCAGTTTCAGTGTGAATACTATGAACCTCATTTTGAACAGGATACTGCCTCTATTTATAAGTTTTTATCCAGCGGATTTATCCGTGGCGTTGGCCCTGCCACGGCGAAAAAAATTGTGGACCAATTCCAGGAAGAAACCTTAGAAATGATTGAAAAATACCCGGAACGGCTATCTGAAATTTCAGGAATTTCTCTGCCAAAAGCAGTACTCATTCATAAAGACTATATGAAAAAAATCGAAGTGCAGAATGTGGTGTCCTACTTTATGAAGTTTGGCCTCTCCCCTGCCATTGCAGTAAAAGTGTATAACACATTGGGAAGCGGTGCCATTAAGCTTTGCAATCAAAATCCGTACATCATCTGCGAAAAGGTGGAAAAAATCGGGTTCTTAACCGTGGATAAAATTGCCGAAGAAATGGGCATCCCAAAAAATTCCATGGAACGGCTGAAATCCGGAAGCATCTACCTGATGTATCAGGCAGCTTATAACGGACATACCTGTTTTCCGAAAACCCAGCTGATTAGTGAAGCAGGCGAACTGTTAAACATTTCTCAAACAGAAGTGGAAAATGCTATTTCGCTGCTTTTAATGGAAGGAAAACTCATCAGTACCAAAAAGGACGACACTGTGTTTTATGCACTCCCCCACTTTTATCTGGCAGAAAGCTACATTGCCCTGCGTCTTCAGGCATTAAAGCAGACCAGATGCGAAGATTTATCGAAAAAATTGGATGTGGATGACCTTTCGGATATTACCTTGTCTCCCGAACAAAGAGAAGCCATTACCGAGGCCTTAAAACAAAAAGTATTCATCATCACAGGCGGTCCCGGAACAGGAAAAACCACCGTGATTAAAAATCTGATTACCGCCTTTGATGCCTTAAATAAAAAAGTAATTTTAGCTGCACCTACCGGCCGTGCCGCAAAGCGAATTTCGGAAGTAACGGGCAAAAACGCCAAAACCATTCACCGCCTCTTAGAAGTAACCCATTCCGGAGGAGACCGTCCCCAGTTTGAGAAAAACGAGCAGAATCCCGTGAGGTGCGATGTGGTAATTGTGGACGAAATGTCTATGACAGATTCCTTACTCTTTGAATCTTTCTTACGGGCATTTACCGAGAAAACCCGCATCATTATGGTGGGTGACTGTGACCAGCTGCCTCCCGTGGGAGCAGGAAATGTGCTAAAAGATATGCTATCTTCAGGTGCAATTCCCAAAATTAGTTTTCATCAGATTTTCCGTCAGGAAAACACCTCCCGCATTGTGGAAAATGCCCACCGTATCTTAAACTTCCAGGAACCTCTTTATAACGAAGAAAACAGCGACTTCTTCTTTGTGGGAAGTCCAAGCGGTGAAGATACCGTGACAACGGTTTGCGACCTGGTGGAAAACCGTCTGCCCAAGTTTTTGGATATTTCCCCCGAAAGGATTCAGGTGCTAACCCCTATGCGAAAAAGTGTGCTGGGTTCGGTTGCCTTAAATAACGCTTTAAAGCAAACCTTAAATCCCGTGCGGAAAAATCAGCCTCAGAAATCCGCAAATGGGTACACGTTTTCTAAGTTTGACCGTGTGATGCAAACGAAAAACGATTACGACATTGAATGGGAAACCGAAGACGGGTACCGTGGTCAAGGCATCTATAACGGAGACATGGGCGTCATCACCGAAATTGACTTAGACAACAAAGAAATGACCATTCTCTTTGATGACGATAAAATTGTGCATTACGATTTTTTAAAGCTGGAAAATTTAGAGCTTTCCTATGCGGTGACCGTGCACAAAAGCCAAGGAAGTGAGTTTGACGCTGTGGTGATTCCTCTGGTATACGGCTACCCTCAGCTGATGACACAGAATCTGTTATATACTGCCGTTACCCGAGCAAAAAGCTTTGTGTGTATTGTGGGACGAAAATCCTGCGTCACGGGAATGATTCACAACAATACCGAACAAAAGCGGTATACCAACCTAAAGGACTTCTTGGAAGATTCGGAAGAAGCACCGTTTTAAAAATCATATAAGTTTTCGTAGGGAAGCACCTGTGTGCTTCCGTGGAAATAACAAACAGATCATTTCTGTCATACAACACAAAAAAAGGATTGGACTCTTTTGATAGAATCCAATCCTTTTTCATTTGTAATATGATAATCTTTACGGATCCCAAAAATACTAAAAAATTAGTACATTCCGCCCATGCCACCCATAGCTGCCGGATTTGCCGGAGCTTCAGGTTCTTTGATGTCTGCCACCAGGCTTTCAGTGGTTAATACCATAGAAGCAACGGATGCCGCATTTTGCAGCGCATTTCTAGTAACCTTGGTGGGGTCAACAATACCGGTGGACAACATATCCACATATTCTTCGGTTAATGCATTATAACCCACGTTTTTCTTCTGTGCATACACTTTATCCACAATGACAGAGCCTTCCACACCTGCATTTTTCGCAATCTGACGAACAGGTTCTTCTAAAGCTTTCAACACAATTTTCACACCGGTTTTTTCGTCGCCTTCGGTTTTTGCAACCAATTTTTCCACAGCGGGAACAGCATTTAAGAAGGCGGTTCCGCCACCTGCTACGATACCTTCTTCCACAGCCGCCTTGGTTGCTGCTAAAGCGTCTTCAATACGGAGTTTCTTTTCTTTCATTTCGGTTTCGGTTGCAGCACCAACACGAAGAACTGCCACACCGCCGGAGAGTTTTGCCAGTCTTTCCTGGAGTTTTTCTTTATCAAATTCGGAAGTGGTTTCTAAAATCTGCGCTTTAATCTGGTTGACTCTTGCTTTGATATCTGCTTTGTTGCCTGCACCGTCTACAATGATGGTGTTTTCTTTCTGAATTTTTACCTGTTTTGCTCTACCTAACTGGAACAAGGTAGTTTCTTTTAAGTCTAAGCCTAATTCATCGGAAATCACTTCACCGCCGGTTAAGATGGCAATATCCTGCAGCATTGCTTTTCTTCTGTCACCAAAACCGGGAGCTTTCACAGCAACACAGGTAAAGGTGCCTCTTAATTTGTTTAATACTAAAGTGGTCAGCGCTTCGCCTTCAATGTCTTCTGCAATGATCACCAGTTTTTTGCCCTGCTGAACAATCTGTTCCAATAAGGGCAGTAAATCCTGAATGGTGGTGATTTTTTTATCGGTGATTAAAATGTATGCATCGTCTAAGATAGCTTCCATTTTGTCAGTATCAGTTACCATGTAGGGAGAAATATATCCACGGTCAAACTGCATACCTTCTACCACTTCGCATAAGGTTTCTGCGGTTTTGGATTCTTCCACGGTGATGACGCCGTCTGCTGTTACTTTTTCCATAGCATCTGCAATTAAAGTGCCGATATATTCATCTGCTGCAGAGTTTGCTGCAACTCTTGCAATGTCTTCTTTACCTTTGATTTTTCTGGAATTTTTCTTGATTTCTTCCACAGCGGTTGCCACTGCCATTGCAATCCCTTTTCTTACAATCATGGGATTTGCGCCTGCAGCAATGTTTTTTAATCCTTCACGAACTAACGCTTGTGCCAGTAAAGTTGCGGTGGTAGTACCGTCCCCTGCCACGTCATTGGTTTTGGTGGCAACTTCTTTCACCAGCTGAGCACCCATATTTTCAAAAGGATCTTCCAACTCGATTTCTTTTGCGATGGACACACCATCATTGGTGATTAACGGTGCACCGAATTTCTTATCTAAAACCACATTTCTGCCTTTGGGACCTAAAGTGATTTTTACGGTATCAGCTAACTGGTTAATACCGCGTTCTAATGCTTTTCTGGCTTCTTCGCCATAAATAATCTGTTTTGCCATTGGTATCTACTCCTTTATTTCTGTTAAACATAAGTTATTGCAAAAGAGGACTCCTTATTTGAGTCCGAAGATTAAAAAGATTAGTCTTCTACCTTTGCTAAAATATCTGCCTGACGCAGTACAATATATTCGGTACCGTCTAATTTCACTTCAGTACCTGCATATTTATTGGTGATAACTTTATCGCCAATTTTCACTTCCATTTTAATTTCTTTGCCGTCTACCATTCCGCCGGGACCTACTGCCACAACTTCCGCCATCTGAGGTTTTTCTTTGGCACTCCCTGCTAAAATGATACCGCTTTTGGTGGTTTCTTCTGCTTCTACCATACGGATGACAACTCTGTCACCCAAGGGTTTTAAATTCATGTGTAATTCCTCCGATATTCTTTATTTTTCATAGGATTTTCGACAGTTTTAGCACTCTTAACTTTAGAGTGCTAATTTATTATAGTAAACCCTACCGACAATAGCAATCATGAATATTTCCGTTTATTATGAAATAAATTTGTTTTTCTCTTAATTTCTTTTATTTTTTTCATTTTTTATAACTTTTCCGTTTTTTGGAAAAATCTCAGTGTTTTCGGGGATTTTGACAAGAAGTTGACAAAAATCGGCACAAACATATGCGAGCAAAAAGAAACACCGGGGAAAATCCCCGGTGCATACTTTTGAAACATTTACAGCAAGGTTTTTAAAGCTGCAGGTGCACATAACGGCCATCCTACCAGAGAGAATACCAGGTAGAATGCCACTGCAGACAGCAGCCATACAATGAACATTGCATAAGGATGATTTTCAGCATCCAGTTCCATAACATCCGGAAGCAGTGCCATCATTAAAAAAGAACCTAAAGACATTCCTAAACAAGCAACAACTACCGGAACAATAAATGCGGAAATCAGTCCCATAGGATTCATCATAGCGCTCATTCCCATTTCTGCAGAGAAGAAGAAGGAAAGCACCACACCAACCAAAACGAAGGGGGTCAGCACTAAGCTATTGACAGAAGAAACTTTCAACATCGTGCTGTAATCCGCTTTGCCTTTGAAAATTTTTGCTGCTACCGTGAATAATGCAGGGATTAAAAACGCCATGCCGGCAGTCAGCACCAGTCCAACCAAAATAACCAGCGGAATGGAGAAAGTAGCCTGTTTGATTGCTTCATTTGCTACAGCAGACATCGAAGATTCACCCAACGATGCCAGTCCCATTGCGGATTCCAGCACACCGTTATATTTTGCTGCTAAAATAGTTACCAAAAGTGCCACTGCAACTGCCTGGATTCCGATCATCACATAGCAATGCATGGGAGTTGCGTTTGCTACAAATTCTTTCGCAACACTGACCGGTTTTTTAATGAGTGCTAAAAACATCTTCCAAACATCGTTTAACGCACCAACAAATGCGTTGGGAGTCTGAGAAACTGCCTGAGGTTCTGCCTGGGGTTCAGCCTCGGTCACCACCGGTTCTGCCTGGGGTGCCTGGCAAACACAAACTTCGCCTTCAGCCAGTTCTTTGCCGCAATACTTACAAAATGCCATAATAAATCCTCCTGATTTTTGGTTGATTGTATTCCCTACAATCATAGTAAGATTTGTTTGGAAATATCATACCATATCTGACAAAAAAAGTCAATATTTCCAAATAAATTGTAAAACTGCAATAAAAAAAGTGCCACACTTTTTGTGTGGCACTTTTTTTATTCGCGATTACTGTAATCTTGCTTTTAAGCCTTCCAGCTCAGCTGCCAGTTCTTTGGGCAGTCTGTCACCAAATTTTGCAAAAAATTCGGAAATACCTTTGGTTTCTTCTAACCAAACTTCTTTATCCACGCTTAACAGTTCGTCTAATACTTCGTCGGAAATATCCAGACCGGTTAAGTCTAAGTCTTCTTTCTTAGGCAGGTAACCGATTGCAGTTTCCACAGCATCAACTTCACCTGCACATCTTGCTAAAATCCAGTTTAACACACGAACGTTGTCACCAAATCCGGGCCAGATGAATTTGCCTTCCGCATTGGTTCTGAACCAGTTTACATGGAAAATTAAGGGTAATTTATCGGTTTTGGTACCCATATCCAACCAGTGCTGGAAGTAATCACCCATGTTGTATCCGCAGAAGGGAATCATAGCCATGGGGTCACGACGAACCACGCCAACTGCACCGGCAGCTGCTGCGGTGGTTTCCGATGCCATGGTAGCACCCATGAATACACCGTGATTCCAGTTGAAGGACTGGTATACCAGCGGAGCGGTTTTTGCACGTCTGCCGCCGAATACGATTGCAGACAGCGGAACGCCTTCGGTGGATTCAAATTCGGAAGAAATACAGGGACACTGACAAGCAGGAGCGGTAAATCTGGAGTTGGGATGCGCACCTTTTACGCCGGAATCCGGAGTCCAGGGGTTACCCAGCCAGTCGGTACCGGTAGCCGGAGCGTCTCCGTCCATACCTTCCCACCAAACAGTGTTGTCATCTTTTAAGAATACGTTGGTGAAGATGGTATTCTTCATGGTGGTAGCTAATGCGTTGGGGTTGGTTTTATTGGAGGTACCAGGTGCAACACCGAAGAAACCTGCTTCGGGGTTCATCGCCCACAGTCTTCCGTCTTTACCAACACGAATCCAAGCAATATCGTCACCAACGGTGTATACTTTATAGCCTTTTAAAATAGAGGGCGGAATCAACATTGCTAAGTTGGTTTTACCACAAGCAGACGGGAATGCTGCTGCGATATATTTTACTTCGCCTTTGGGATTTTCCAAGCCTAAGATCAGCATGTGTTCTGCCATCCAGCCTTCTTTTCTGCCCAGATAGCTTGCAATACGCAGTGCTAAGCATTTTTTACCTAACAGCACGTTTCCGCCGTATGCAGAGTTAATGCTCCAGATGGTGTTATCCTGGGGGAAGTGCATAATATATCTTTCGTCGGGATTTACGTCTTTACAAGCGTGTAAGCACTTGGTGAAATCTGCGCTGTCTCCCAGCTGTTTTTCAGCCTGGATACCAACACGGGTCATAATTGCCATGTTTAATACAACATAAATGCTGTCGGTTAATTCGATACCAACTTTAGAGAAGGGAGAGCCCAGCACGCCCATGATGAAAGGAATTACATACATGGTTTTGCCTGCCATGGAGCCATCAAATAATTTGCCTAATTTTTCGTAAGCAGCTTTGGGATCCATCCAGTTATTGGTGGGGCCTGCTTCTTCAGCGCTTTCTGCACAGATAAAGGTTCTGTCTTCCACACGTGCAACGTCATTCTGAGCAGTTCTATGATAAAAACATCCGGGTAATTTTTCCTGATCTAAGCGAATCATTTCGCCGGATTTACAAGATTCTTCTCTTAATTTTTCCAGTTGCTCTTCGGAGCCGTCAATCCACACTACGTTAGCGGGTTTTACCAGGGCTTTCATTTCTTCAACCCAGCTTAACACAAATTTGTTGTCAGTCATTTCTAATACTCCTTTTCCATTTATATATAAGATTTTTCACACATTCTTTCTGAGAATTTTTCAAACAAAATCCTATTCTCAGCCATTATACCATTAGTATAGCACACCATTTTTTATTTTGCAAGTGTTTTTTTGAAATTTTCAGGAAATTTTAGGAAGTTTTCTGCTTTTTGTTGTCTCATTCTCCCATCAGGTCGCTAAGTCTTGCAAAATCGGCAAGGGAAAGCTTCTCCCCACGAACAGTTTCCGATAAACCGCAGGCAGCAATCAGCCCAACTGCTTCTTCACGGGTTATGCCAAAGCTTTGCATCAGACAGTTTGCCAAGGTTTTTCGTCTATTGGAAAATGCCGCTTTCACTACGGAAAAGAAGTGCTTTTCGTTTTTTGGAGTAACTGCTTTCTCACTCCGAAAGGAAAGTTTCATCACAGCAGAAGTCACTTTGGGAATCGGATCAAAAGCTTCCGGCGGAACCGTAAATAAAAGCTCGGTATCACAATGATAATTACAAAATACAGAAATAGCGCCGTAATCCTTTTGGGTATGGTCAGCGCAAATTCGTTTTGCCACCTCCAACTGCACCATCACCGTTAAGGATTGTAATCCACAGGGATTTTCTACCAACTTAGTAATAATGGGAGTAGTGATATAATACGGCAGGTTTGCCACCACAATCATATTATCGGTTACAATTTTGGATAAATCAGTTTCCAAAATATCCGCATTAAAAATGGTAAAATTGTCACGGTGACCGTGTTTTTTCACTAAATTGTGATACAAGCGGTCATCAATTTCCACCGCTACCACATTTCTTGCCCGTTCCACCAACAAATCGGTAACGGCACCAAGTCCCGGCCCGATTTCCAACACATCGGTGTCATGATTCACGCCAGATTGCGTTACGATATTGTCAATCACGGAATCGTCCTGCAAAAAGTTCTGTCCCAGCGATTTTTTTGCCACAATTTTTCCCATGTTGTCTATCCCCTGCCTTTTTCCGAATTTTTCACATATTTATCATATCATAAAAGCGGTGGTCTGTCAAACATTCGGTGTATCTTTTTCGTATTTTTTATAAAAAAATGTTCATACTGTAAAGAAGATAAAAAAGGAGGCATACAATGAAAACAGGACTGGCTCTGGCAGGCGGAGGATCTCGGGGATCCTATCAACTTGGTGTCTGGAAGGCACTAAAAAAGCTTGGCATTTCTCCCGATATCATCACAGGAACTTCCGTGGGTGCCCTAAACGGTGCTCTGATGGTGCAGGATTCTTACGACACAGCGGTAGAACTATGGGAAAACTTAAACACAACCTCCGTGTTTGACTTTCCCAAAGAGCCCAATTTTTTCCAGTATGCCAAAGCATTTTTAAAAGAGGGCGGAGCCTGTCGGAAGGGACTGGAAAGTCTCATCAGAACCCACTTGAGCGAAGAAAAAATCCGTGCCTCCCGCATCTCTTTGGGGATGGTGCTGGCAAAAAAAGATGATTTATCTGCCCACCAGGTTTTTACCGAAGACGTACCAAACGGGATGCTTTCCGACTACCTGATGGCCACCACCGCCTGCTTCCCCGCCGCAAAATGCCACACCATTGCAGGGGTGGAATACATGGACGGCGGTTATTGCGACAATCTGCCTGTCGGTTTGGCAAAATCCAAAGGTGCAACCAAAGTGATTGCAGTCAGCTTAGACCAATACAATCCGAAAAAGCCTCCCTTTGCCAAAGATTCATCCGTAATTTCAGTATGCCCCAAGTGGGATTTGGGAAACTGGCTGATTTTTCACAAAGAAAACACCGGACGAAATATCCGGTTAGGGTATCTGGATACCTTGAAAGCCTTTGGTGTATACGAGGGGGATGCTTTTACCTTTGAGAAAAACACCTTCCGGGAGCTTTTAAACAAACGGCAAATTGCTCTATCCCGCTGGCAACATTTTTTGAAAGCGAATGCTTTACTCCCCAACAATTCTGCCTTAGAAATCCTAAAGGAATCTGCAGAAATCACGGGAAAACTGTTAAAACTGAGTCCGTTTTTCGTATACACGGCAGATTCTTTCTTAAAAGCAATCCGGCGAAAACAGAGCTGCCCCAAATTGGTGACAACGCCGTCTTTGTTTGTTCTGGCAAAGCTGTTTTCCGAACAACCTTGCAAGGTATTGGAGTTTCAAACAAACTACCCAAAAGAAACGGCGGCAGGAATATTTCTCTCCGTATTCCAATAAAAAAGCACCCTCATCAGGTGCTTTTTTTATTGATTTTCCAGATATTCCATAATGGATTTTGCCGCAGTTTTTCCTGCGCCCATGGCAAGAATTACCGTTGCGGCACCGGTTACTGCATCCCCGCCTGCATACACACCTTCCCGGGAGGTTTTTCCTCCCTCGTTGGTAACGATACAGCCGTGAGCATTGGTTTCTAACCCTTCAGTGGTGCTCTTAATCAAAGGATTGGGAGAAGTTCCGATAGACATAATCACCGCATCTACAGGAAGCACAAATTCACTGTCTGCTTTTTCTATGGGGCGACGTCTACCGGATTCGTCCGGCTCGCCTAATTCCATTTCCACACAGCGGATGCCAGAAACAAACCTGTTTTCGTCTCCCACAATTTCTTTGGGATTGCAAAGCACGTTAAAATGAATGCCTTCTTCCATGGCGTGTTCCACTTCTTCTTTTCGGGCAGGCATTTCCTCTAAAGAACGGCGGTATACCACATACACATTTTCCGCACCTAACCGTTTCGCACAGCGAGCAGCATCCATGGCAACATTACCGCCACCCACTACCGCCACATTTTTTGCATGAAGGACGGGCGTTTTCGCATCGTCACGGTAGGCTTTCATCAAGTTCACACGGGTTAAAAATTCGTTGGCAGAATATACCCCATTCAAGTTTTCGCCGGGAATTTTCATAAACCGAGGCAGTCCTGCTCCCGAACCGATAAACACAGCGTCAAACCCTTCGTCAAACAATTCGTCTACCGCTACGGTTTTACCAACTACCACATTGGTCTCAATTTTTACACCAATTTGTTTTAATTTTTCAATTTCCGCTTGCACAATCGCCTTGGGCAGACGAAATTCAGGAATACCGTATACCAATACTCCACCCGCCACGTGTAATGCTTCAAACACCGTTACATCGTAGCCTTCTTTGGCTAAATCACCGGCACAGCTAAGACCTGCAGGACCGGAACCAATCACAGCAACCCGTTTGCCCTTTTGTTTGCTATCAATGTGTTCTTCTTTGCTGTGTTCTCTGTGCCAGTCGGCAACAAAGCGTTCCAGTCTGCCGATGGCAACGGGTTCCCCCTTAATACCACGGACACATTTTGCTTCACACTGCACTTCCTGAGGACATACCCGTCCGCAAACTGCAGGCAACGAAGTGGATCGATTTAAAATCTGATAAGCACCTTCAAAATCCTGTTCCTTGATTTTTCCGATAAAAGCGGGAATATCAATAGAAACAGGGCATCCGCCAACACAAGGCTTATGCTTACAGCCAAGGCAACGCTCTGCCTCGTCTACTGCCTGCTCGGGAGTGTATCCCAAGGCGACCTCGGAGAAGTTTTTGTTGCGAACCTCCGCCTCCTGATGAGGCATAGGATTCTTTTTTAGAGACATATTCGGCATACTATTTCACCTCCCGGAAGAGATTGCAGCTTTCTTCGTGACGGTGGCGTTCAAATCCGTGATACATGCGGGAACGCTGAATCGCCTCGTCAAAATCTACTAAATGACCGTCAAAATCGGGGCCATCCACACAGGCAAACTTGGTTTCGCCTCCAACAGTCAGACGGCAACCTCCGCACATTCCCGTGCCGTCAATCATCACGGGATTCATGCTAACGGTGGTTTTGATACCGTATTCTTTGGTCAATTTTGCCACAAACTTCATCATGACTAACGGACCAATGGCAATCACCTCGTCGTATTGTTCACCGCTTTCGATCAGTGCTTTTAAGGCATCGGTCACAAGTCCTTTTTCTCCGCAGGAACCGTCATCACTCATTAAAACCAGACGGTCACTGACATTGGAAAATTCTTCTTGTAAAATCACTAAATCACGGTTTCGGAAGCCTACGATGGAATGCACTTGGGTGCCCTGCTGATGCAGAGCTTTGGCAATCGGATAGGCAATCGCACAGCCAACACCTCCGCCCACAACGGCTACTTTCTTTAAACCGTCAATTTTGGAGGGGACACCCAACGGCCCCACAAAGTCATGCAAATACCCACCTTCGGGAATGTGGTTTAACGATTCTGTGGCTTCGCCCACTACCTGAAAAATCACGGTAACGGTGCCTGCTTCCTTATCGGTATCGGCAACAGTTAAGGGGATACGTTCCCCGTCTGCATCCACCCGAAGCATAATAAACTGACCGGGTAATGCTTTTTTGGCAATTCGGGGAGCTTCCACCGAAATTCTGGTAACGGTGGGATTTAACTCTTCCCTCTTCACAATCTGAAACATCCTAAAACCTCACTTTCCTAAGATGAAAGGCAGAAAATGCCATCTTCATACGGAATCTAATATACTGTTTTCATTCTGTCATAACAAAAAAATGTTTTGATTATGATTAAAATAACATACATTCCTACCTTTTGTAAAGCTTTTTTTGAAAGAAATCCAAACTTTTTTTCTTATTTTGATTATTTCCCAAACGGGATAGAAATAATACAATTATATAATTGACAGAATAAAAAATTTATGTTATACTATAATGACTGTTATTATGTACGGAATTTTTTGGTACCAAACTCCCCGCTGTTGCGGTTGGAGTGTTTGGTACTTAGCAAAACATAGGAGGCTTATTAGTGGCGAAAAAGAAAATACTGAAGGTAATTCCCTTAGGCGGTCTGCATGAGATCGGAAAAAATCTGACTGCCATTGAGTACGGAGATATCGGCATTTTAATTGATTGCGGAATTGCCTTTCCCGATGAGAATATGCTGGGGGTAGACCTGGTCATCCCCGACTATTCGTATATCATCAAAAATCAGAATAAATTTAAAGCTTTGGTATTAACCCACGGTCACGAGGACCACATCGGCGGGATTCCCTACCTGATGAAGGATTGCTCTATCCCCGTGTTTGGCACCAAGCTGACCTTGGGACTTGTAAAATTCAAATTAAAGGAACATAACCTGCTCTCCAAGGTTTCCTTAAATCAGGTTTCCGCCGGAGATACTTTAAAATTCGGCGATATTACCATTGAATTTATCCATACTAATCACTCTATTGCAGATTCGGTTGCCATTGCAGTGCATACGCCGGAAGGCATCATTCTGCATACCGGTGACTTTAAAATTGATACCACCCCCGTTACGGGCAATATGATTGATTTAGCACGGTTCGGCGAACTGGGAAAACAAGGCGTTACCCTGCTATTGTCCGAATCCACCAATGCAGAACGGCACGGCTATACCCAGAGTGAACGCTCGGTGGGAAAAGCATTAAACGATATTTTTATCACCAATCCCAAAAAGAGAATCATCATTGCCACCTTTGCATCCAACGTGCACCGTGTGCAACAGATTATTGATGCTTCCGTCCGCTATAACCGTAAGGTAGCGGTATCGGGCAGAAGTATGGAAAATGTGGTGCAGGTTGCTCAGGAACTGGGTTACATGAAGATTCCCAAAGGAACGCTGATTGATATTGACAACATCAAGAATTATAACAATGAGCATTTAACCATTATCACCACAGGTAGCCAGGGAGAACCCATGAGCGGGTTGCACCGTATGGCATTCTCTGCTCACCGAAAAGTGGAAATCACTTCCAACGATTTAGTGGTGTTAAGCGCAAACCCCATCCCGGGAAATGAAAAACTGGTTTCCACCGTGGTAAACGAATTATTTAAACGTGGCTCCTCGGTGGTGTATGATAACTTAGCGGATGTGCATGTTTCCGGTCATGCCTGTCAGGAAGAATTAAAGCTGATTTTAGCGTTAACCAAGCCTAAATTTTTTATGCCCATTCACGGAGAATACAAGCACCTAATCCACCATAAAAATCTGGCAATGGAAGTGGGCATTCCCGAAGACCGCATTTTTGTGCAACAGCTGGGCAATGTGTTGCAGGTGACCAAAAGTCAGGTAAAGCCTGCCGGCAGTGTACCTGCAGGAAAAGTGTATGTGGCAGGATTGTCTGTGGGTGATGTGGGTAACATTGTCCTTCGTGACAGAAAGCATCTGTCTCAAGACGGGTTAATCGTCATCGTAGTGTCGCTATCTTCCGAAACCAGTCAGATTCTTTCCGGTCCCGACATTATTTCCCGTGGCTTTGTGTATATGAGAGACAGCGAGGACTTAATGGAAGAAACCCGCCAGGTGGCAAAAGAAGCGCTGGAAGGTCTGATTGCAAGAAAAGTGACCGACTGGGCAACGCTAAAGAACGAAATGCGCTCTCAGGTTGGTATGTATTTGTCCAAAAAAACCAAACGTTCTCCCATGATTCTTCCCATTATCATGGAAGTGTAACTTTTAATAAAAACGAACAACGAGGATTCTCTTATGAAACGACTACGTCTGGCAATTGCCGTAATGGTTTGCAAGTTTCTGATTGTGATTGGAAAGCTGATGGGTACCAAAAGCTCTTCCGCCCCAGGAAGATATGCCTTAAAAATCTGTCCCGATGCTCTCAGACTGCTTGCTCCCAAAATTAAGGAAAAAATTATCTGTGTGCTGGGAACCAACGGCAAAACTACCACCAACAATATGATTAATCTGCTGATTTCACAAACAGGGCGTTCCACCGTTTGCAACGTAGTGGGTGCCAACATGTTTGACGGTGTGGCAACTGCATTTATCAGCTCTGCCGGAATCTTTGGCTCCTTAAAAGCAGATTATGCGGTGCTGGAAATTGACGAAGCCAGTGCAAAAATTGTGTTTGACCATCTGACTCCCCACCTGATTGTGATTACCAATCTGTTCCGTGACCAGATGGACCGCTACGGTGAAATTACCGAAACCTTAGAACAGCTGAAAATCGCTGTGAAAAAAGCACCCCAGGCTACCTTAGTATTAAACGGGGATGATCCCATGTGTGCTTCCTTTACCAAAAGCGTCAATAATCCCACTGTAATTTTTGGAGTTTCGGAGGAAACCAATCAGCCCAAAACTGAAACAAAAGAAGGCAGAACTTGTCTGTTTTGCGGAAGTGAGTTGTCTTACAATTTCTATCACTATAATCAGTTGGGTGACTTTTTCTGCACAGGCTGTGACTATCAACGTCCCGCCCCAAACTTTGGAGCAACCAATGTGACGTTAAATCCCACCTTGTCGTTCCTCTTAAATGAAAAGCAGGAAGTGAAAACTTCCCTGCTGGGCTTCTATAACCTATACAATGTGCTGGCGGCAATTTCCGTGGCAGAAACGCTGAAGCTTCCCATTTCCAATTACACGGGTGCCTTTGCTGATTACGAAACCCAGACTGCCCGCATGGAAGAATTTGCCTTGGAAAAACCTGTGATTTTAAACTTAGCAAAAAATCCTGCAGGCTTTAATCAGGCAATTGCCACCTTAAAAAATGATCCCCGCAAAAAAGCGGTTGTGGTTGGCATCAACGATATGCCCTCCGACGGGATCGACATTTCCTGGATTTATGATGTGGATTTCCAGTTGCTTTGTGACTGCGTGGCACACGGTGCTGCAGGCAAACGGTGTCAGGATATGGCACTTCGCTGGTTCTACGCTGATGTGGAACATGTGAAGGTTCACGAAAATCCCGTTGCCTTAGCCTCCGAATTTTTAAAAACCGACTGCGAAGTGGTATACCTGCTGGTAAACTACACCTTAATTTTTGATGCAAAAAAAGAACTGCTCATCTTAGAAAAAAATCAAAAGAAAAAGGGGGCAACAACATGAAACTGACATTACTCCATCTGTTCCCCGAACTTTTAAACCTATATGGCGACCGCGGAAACATCACGGTGTTTTCCAAGCGGTGCAAATTACGAAACATTGAGCTTGCCGTGATCCCCGTTTCCTTTGAGGAGACGCTGGATTTATCCGATGCGGATATAATCTACTTAGGCGGCGGCAGCGAAAAAGATTTGGTAAAAATTACAGAAAAACTGGCAACTTATCGGGAAGAACTCCTGCAATACCGTGACGAGAACGGTGTTCTCTTAGCGGCAGCAACGGGATATCCCATATTGGGAGATTCTTTTATTGCAGAGGGAATTTCTCAGAAAGGACTGGGACTTCTTCCCGTCACCACCAAAGCAGGCGACAAAAAGCTGATTGGAAATATTGCTCTTGATTCTCCTTTAGGAGTGCTTGCAGGCTTTGAAAACCACATAGGACGCATTTATCTTGCAGACGGTGCCGCTCCGCTGGGAACGGTGCTAAGCGGATATGGCAATAACGGAGAAGACAAAACCGAAGGTGTGATGTTTAAAAATTTCATCGGCACTTATCTCTCAGGTCCTCTGCTCCCCAAAAATCCAGAGCTATGCGACCTGCTCATTGCCAGAGCCATTGAGAAAAAATACGGCTCGTTTCCCGACCTTGACCCCATTGTCTGCGAACACGAAAAACTTGCGAAAGGATATGTTTTGCATTATGGTAACCGAACTCACAAAAGATAGATACGAAGAATACGAAGAATTTAATAAAAACCACCCCAAAGGACACTTTATGCAGTCTGTTCTTTGGAGTGAAATGAAACCCGACTGGAAAAACGTGATTTTAATCTGCACCGACGAAGCAGGCAAAATCAAAGGTGCTATGAGTGTGTTAATCCGTCCCGTTCCTGTGATTAAGAGAACCATTATGTATTCTCCCAGAGGTCCCGTCTGTGATTTAGACGACAAAGAAACCTTAAAAGAACTCTACGACGGCATTAAAAAACTGGCAAAAAAACATAAAGCTTATGTATTTAAAGCAGATCCCGATGTGAAGTGTGACAACGAACTGTTCAAACAAAACCTAAAAGATGCCGGCTTTAAAATCATCCCCGGAAGCAAAAACTTTGAAGGGATTCAACCCTGCTTTGTGTTTCGGCTGGATGTGGCAGGAAAAGACGAAGAAGAAGTGTTCAACATCTTCCATTCCAAAACCCGTTATAATATCCGTCTTTCCGTGAAAAAGGGTGTTACCGTTCGATTAGGCGGAAAAGAAGATGTGGCTGACTTCCAGCGACTGATGGAAGAAACCGGTCTTCGTGACGAGTTTGTAGTACGTCCTGCTTCCTATTTTGAAAAAATGCTGGAGGTATACGGCGAAAATGCCCGTCTGTATATGGCAGATTTTGAAGGCAAACCCATTGCAGGTACTTTGGCAATTTACTATGGCAATAAGGTTTGGTACTTATACGGTGCATCCGGCAATGCATACCGCAATGTGATGCCCAACTATCAGCTCCAGTGGGAAATGATTCGCTGGGCCATTGAAAAAGGATGTGACATCTACGATTTCCGTGGTGTGTCCGGCGATTTAAGTGAAGACAACCCCTTATACGGTCTGTACCGTTTCAAAAAGGGCTTCAACGGTGAATTTACCGAATTTTTAGGCGAAATTGAAGTGGTATTCTCTCCCTTTATCAATTGGGCTGTTCATCACGGAGAACGAATCTTCAGAGAATTGCGAAGAAAACGGTATCTTCGCAAAAACAAGTAAGGAACTTATTATGAAAATCAGATTACAGTTTGAAAAAAATATGCCCTATATCTCTCATCTGGACTTAATGAAGGCGGTGCAGAAGATTCTCAAGCGTACCGGTCTTCCCTTAAAGTACTCCGAGGGGTTTAATCCTCATATGGTGTTAAACATTGCCAATCCCCTGCCCTTAGGCATTGTGGGAAAGCAGGAATATTTGGATTTTGAACTCAAAACCGATTCCATTTCCTTTGGGGAAATCAAGGAAAAGCTCCATCTGGCAAGCCCCGAAGGAATTATCCCCGTGGAAATTTATACCGAAAACCTGCGAAAGTTCAACGAGACTACCAATGCGGACTACGAAATTGCAATCCGCACGGATGATGGCGAAAAAATCCGCTCGTTTTTAAATCAGGAAGAAATTTTGGTGGAAAAATTCTCCAAAGGGAAAACCAAAACCATCAACTTAAAAGAACTGATGTTTCGCTACGGCGTAACCGACACCGAGGACGGCGTGACGCTGACCCTAAACTGCGCCTGCGGAACCGAAAAAACCTTAAATCCCATGCTGTTAAAAAAAGCAATGATTGATAGCGGTATCAAAATTACCGCATTTTTAGCAACCCGACTGGGTTTTTACAATGAGGATGGCGCAAGCTTTTCCTCCTAAATCATCAGACAGAACGGTGGTGAATCCCCAAATGAAAATATTACTGGCATCCATGAAAATGGACATCGGCGGTGCCGAAACCCACATTGTGGAACTGGCAAAAGGGCTGGTGGCAGAAGGTCATACCGTACAGGTGGTATCCGAAGGCGGTATTTTTGCAGACGAGCTGGTCAGATGCGGTATTGCACATACCTATGCACCTCTTTCTTCCAAAACGCCGAAAAGCATTTTAGAATCTTATAAAATTCTAAAGAAACTGCTGCAAGAAGAACAGTTTGACATTGTCCATTCCCACGCCAGAATCCCCAACGTGATCATACATATGCTGAAGCGAAAATTCAACTTCGGCTTTGTATCCACCCTGCACTTTGCCTTTACCAAGAACACCTTGGTGAAAAAATTTACCGTTTGGGGAGACAAATGTTTAGTTGTTTCAGAAGACTTAAAACGTCATTTGATCCGCAACAGCCGTATGAAAACCAAGGATATCACCATCACCGTGAACGGTATTAACGAAAAGGATTTTGTGGGAATCACTCCTGATGAAGAATTTATCAAAGAGTTTGGCATTCGGGATAATTCCAAAAAAATCGTTTGCGTATGCCGTTTGGAAAAAGGCAACTGTGACAGTGCCTATCTGCTTTTGCAACGGGCAGAAGAAATTAACCGCAAATTAAAAGATGTGCAAATCATCATCGTTGGTGACGGTGATGCCTACGAGGAATTATCCAAAAAAGCAGATGAAATTAACCGTACCTTGGGCAACCGCACCGTGATTATGACGGGCAAGCGAAACGATGTGAATAAAATTATTGCATTGGCAGATGTATTTGTGGGAATTTCCCGTGCAGCCTTAGAAGCCATGGCAGCAGGAAAAATTGTGGTGCTGACCGGAAGCTACGGTCACCACGGTGTGCTTACAGAAAGCGATTTTTCCAAGCTGAAAATGGCAAACTTTACCTGCCGTGGACTAAAAACACCAACTGAGGAGGATATTGTCCGCTCCGTCTGCGATGCCTATCGCATGGAAAAAACAAAAAAAGCGGAAACCGTTTCCCGCTTAAGTGCGATGGTTTTAACCGAATATTCTGCACACCGAATGACTGCAGATGCCATTAAGGTATATAAGGATTTGCTCTACGAAATGAAGCAATCCGACATTGTGCTCTCCGGTTACTATGGATTCCGCAATTCCGGTGACGACGCCATTTTAAAAATGATTATTAACGATATCCGTGAGTATGACCCCGATATTGGTATCACCATTTTGTCGAACCGTCCCTCCGATACCAAACGAATTTACCGGGTTAATGCTATCAACCGCTGGAATTTCCTGGCCATCCGTAAGGCACTGAAACACTCCAAGCTCTTTGTGTCCGGTGGCGGAAGTATCATTCAGGACGTGACCTCTACCAAATCACTGTTATACTACCTGTTTTTAATCCGTATGGCAAAAAAACTTGGCAATAAGGTGATGCTCTATGCCAACGGCATCGGTCCCGTGAGAAAAGCGGGTAACCGCAAGCGTGCCAAGAATGTGTTAAATCTGGTGGACGTGATTACCTTGCGGGAAGAGGACTCCCTGGACGTATTAAACGAAATGGGCGTTATCAACCCAAAAACCAAGGTGACTTGCGACCCTGTTGTGGCACTTTCTGATGCAGATACCGAGCAGGCAGAAAGTCTGCTCTATCGCTACCAGCTCTACGGAAAACCCTATGTGGTGGTATCACTGCGTGAATGGAAAACCATTCCCATTTTTGAGGTAGAGTTGTTAGAAGCATTAAAGGAATTAAAACAACGTCATCAGTGCGAGCTTTTGTTTGTGCCCATGCACTATCCTCATGATATGGCAATCAACCAGAAGTACGCGAAACTGACCAATTCAGTTTGCATTTCCAAGCGTCTTTCTGCCGACACCTGTATCGGTCTGGCAAAGCACTCCCTCTTTGCTGTGGGCATGAGACTCCACCTTCTGATTTATGCCTTTGCGGCGAATGTTCCGTCCATCGGTCTTGCGTACGACCCCAAGGTGGAAAGTGTGATGAAATATTTTGGTCAGGACACCTATATGGGCCTTTTAGAATTTACCAAAATGAGCTTCACCTCCAAATCAGACCGTATCTTAAACAATCGGGAAAACATTTGCACCGACTTGGCTATCCGCCTCCACGAGCTTCGTGAGAAAAACAAAATCAATACCGATTTTGTGAGAAGCCTGCTGGAAGGAAAGTAAAATTTTTATAAGATTAAAAAAAGCACCTGTTGTTGTAGGTGCTTTTTTTGGCGGAGTGGGTGGGATTTGAACCCACGTCCCTCAAGGGGCATCATGATTTCGAGCTCCTAGACACTCTTTTTAGATAGAGTAAATTAGTGGAAGTTAAAGGAACTTAAAAAGCGTTAAAAACCGCATAAAAGAAGAACCCCACCCAACATCGCAATCAAAGATTGCGGTTGTGTCCCGGGAACCTTGATACTCGCTATGCTCGTATGCATGGCTTTGTGGGGTTAAAATCCTTCAAAGCCTTTGCTGTTCTGGAAATTTTCGTATTGCCACTTTTTGATGCATTTTTTGGGTTTTCGCTAGAAAAGTGCTAGAAAAATGTTAGAAAAAAATTAAGAGAAGTGGCTCATATTTTGCACACGGCTGGTTTTTATAAGTATCATATAAGTTTTACCAAACACAAGTGAAATAACTGCAATAAAAATACGGAAAACCAACAACCATAGACCATTTTCCAAAATATTTTTAAATTATCCGTAGAAAAAATACAGGAAAGTATTGACATTTAATAAAAGCTATGGTAAAATACATTTTAGAAAGGGGTTTTGGACATGCTTAAAAAGTTTCAAGTTGAAAATTATAGAGGATTTAAAGACGCTCTTTTGTGGGATTTATCTGACACTCGCGATTATGGATTCCGTAAAAACTTAGTTGAAAATAAAATCGCCAAAAAATCTGTTGTTTTTGGTAAAAATGGCTCGGGAAAATCAAGTCTGTGCACTGCTGTTGTTGATATAACTGCCCACCTGCTTGATGCAGAAAAAGACAATGTTCCGGGACACTTATACACTTATGTAGGAAACGAAGAAAACTTTGCAACATTTACATATGTTTTTCAGTTTGGCAAGGATGAGGTTATATATACCTATTGCAAGGCTAATTTAACAACTTTGTTACTTGAAGCAATAGCTATAAATGGAAAGCAGATGCTCCTTCACAATTTCGTTGATGAAAAAGATAATTTTATTAAAATTCCCGGAGCAGAGAACTTAAGAACGCAAGGACTTCAAAAACAGTTGTCAGTTATTAAATACATATTTAATAATACAATTCAGGATGAAGATTCGGTTATCACAAAAATAATGAACTTCGTCAGCGGAATGCTATATTTCAGGAGCCTTAAAGATGCCAATAAATACATAGGTTATAAACTTGGTAGCGAAAAGTTAAATGAAATCATTCTTAATAATGGTAGACTAGAAGATTTTAATACATTTATCAATGATATGGGACTTAATTATACACTCGTACCATTAAAGTTAATGAGTGGCGCTCTTACAATCGGTGCCAAATTTGAAAATGATAATGTTGTTGAATTTGAGTCTATAGCTTCATCAGGAACAAGAACATTAATGCTTTTCTATTGCTGGTTTATAGAATTTAACAAGCTTACATTTCTTGTGATAGATGAGTTTGACGCATATTATCACCATGAACTCTCCGAAAAAATTCTTTCAATAATTCAGAGTTTTGAGAATATGCAGTCCATGGTTACAACTCACACAGTATCATTATTACATACAGAATGTACAAGACCTGACTGTGCTTTTATGATAGGAAAGGGTTTTGTTAAAAATTTATGTAATCTTACTGACAGAGAATTAAGAGAAGCACACAACATAGAGAAGCTCTATCGTGCCAATGAGTTTGTAAAAGTCGAAGAATAATATAAAAAACTTTAGGAAAGGAGTGATGTAAATTGATTGTTTTAAGCAAAAAGAAAAAACACATTAGAAAAACTGTTGGCGCAGTTTAACAATGTGTTCTTTACGGGTATGCTGAACGCATACTGTGTTGTTAAGTATAGTTTAGCATATCCGTAAACAAAAATCAATAGTTTGGAGGAAATTTTTATGATTTCTACGATTTTTAATGTTTACGGAGGTAATAAACTTTATGACGAATGTACAATTTAATAACAATTATGATGTTTTCCATGCATTCTTGGTAGAAAATGCTGACTATGATGGTTATTATGAGTTGCCTGTCATCAGGACAAGCGACCATTTACCAGATAAAGTCATAACATTTTCAAAGGCAATGTCTAAAACATGGGACGATTTTGACTGTTGGGTGGTCTTTTACGAGCATGACAGGGATTTTGAAAGGCTTTGGAACAAGCCAAGACAATATCTCGATAAGTTGAAAAAGTTCAAGGGTATCATATCCCCCGACTTTAGTCTTTATCGAAATATGCCTCTTATCATGCAAATGTGGAATACATATCGCAGCAGGGCTATTGCCGTTTGGTTGCAGAATAACGGCGTTGAAGTCATCCCAAATGTAAGATTCGGGGATGAAAGAACCTTCTCTTTCTGCTTTGACGGGATAGAAGAAAATAAAACTGTCGCAGTAGGCACACATGGATGCATTAAGCGCAAAGAGGATAAAATTTTCTTCAAAATAGGTCTTGCTCGAATGGTACAAAGGCTGTCACCTAAAACCATAATAGTATATGGTAGTGCACCTGACAGCATATTCAAACCATATAAGGATATGGGAATCAATATCATAGCCTTTGAAAGTGAATTTTCAAAGTCCAGAAAGCAGGTGACTGCTTAATGGGTGCAGGGAAATCAGGAAATTTTGGTAATACAAAAGGCAATAGTCTAGATGCCTTAAGCAATCTTTTGACCGCTGCCTCACTTATTCCTGGGTTGGATACTTTCACAAATTTGGCATCAATACCTGTTGACCTTGCAAGAGGCGATTTTCTTTCTGCAGGACTTAGTGCTATTGGTGCAATTCCAGTTGTCGGTGAGGTTGCAGATGTGGCCAAGTATGCAGATAAAGGAATTGATATCGCTAAAACAGTGGATAAAGCGAGTGACACCGCTAAAGCAGCTAAGAAAGCTTCAAAGATTACAAGTGTATCTGATAATGCTAAAAGTGTTGCAAAGAAATATAATCTTGGCAAAAACGGCTATTTTGGAACAAAGGGGAAAAACACTAGAGTATTCAAAAGTAATGATCCTATAAAATCTTCCGCCGATTTTTACAAAAAAATCAGCAAAGGTGGAAGTGAAAGAATTTTGCCAAATGGTAAGGGTGTACAAACAACATTTTCCGATAAATCAAGTGTTGTTTATAGAGTAATAACAAAGACTCCCAACAGCCCTGCGGTAGAAATAACAGTTAAAACCCCCGGCAAAATTAAGCCACAAAAAATTCATTTTATAAAGTAAAGGAGTGAGGTTGAGTGATATATGTAACTTTGAATAATAATATGGAAGAAATGTTAAGAAATATAAAAAAATCCAAATTTATTTCATACGAGTGTGGAAAAGTTTTTGGCAACGCATATGGAAACTTGAGAATAAATACAGATAAATCATCAGTTGAGATCACTAATCTTCAAAAAACAACCCCGTTCTTTGATACCGAAGAAGAGGTGGCTGGATTTAAATGCAAAATGGTAGAATCTGATAGTACATTTAAACCTTATTGTGAAGAACCATTTGAGGCATTTGAAGTAGGCGAATCTATTAAAGATATAGAGATAGTAAATGATTCGATTTGTATAAATGACGGTGAATTTGAAATTTCATTTGATCAGGCAATTATCATAAGAACTGAAAGCAAATTAATAATGTTTTCGCGAGATATATGGTTCTCAGAGGATATAACCATTTCTGAACATGATGATTATAATTCCATATTCCCTATATCACAGGTTGTTGATTCGTGGTCTGACGATGGTGAAAACAAAGTGAATGTAGTTAGGACTAGTAGAAAATTATAGGCTTAATCACCTACTTTCTCAAAATGGAGAAGGTAGGTGATTTTATTTGCAAAAGTATTTCTATCCGTTTCTGCTAAAAAATGTCAGATGAAGTTTTGCAGAATAACTTTACCTTAAAAAGAAACAATAAATAAGGGTAAATTTTCTTAATATATTGACAATTCCCTTAATATGTGATAATATTTAAGGGAAAGAAAGGAGGTTAAGGGCATGAGAATGTTTAATTATTCGATAATCAAAGAACATAAATGGGATTCTGAACTTCTCGGTCTTGTAGCTAGCATATATAAAGAA
>JAZQKB010000040.1:0-53460 GCA_045541975.1 Clostridia bacterium
TTTTTTGGTATCCAAGGCTTCGCCTTTTTTAATATCGGGAATGATTATTCGGGCATTCCCATTTTTCCCATCATGCCCTTCATTTTACGGGCAAACTTTTTGTTGTTTTTAAATTCCTTCATCATTTTGTTCATCATTTCAAGCTCTTTGGTGAGTGAATTGATGTCCTGGATGGTAGTACCGCTACCTGCGGCAATACGTTTCTTTCTGGAGAAGGACATTAATTTCGGATTGGCGCGCTCTTCTTCCGTCATAGACTGGATGATGGCACGGGACCGAACAAATTTCTTTTCGTCAATGTTGGCTTCATCAATCGCCTTTTTATTGATGCCGGGCAAAAATCCAAGCAAGTCCTTAATGGAACCCATTTTCTGAATCTGCTGCAGCTGCATCAGGTAATCCGAGTAGTCCATACCACGGTTTGCCTTTAGCTTTTCTTCCAATTCCAGCGCTTTTTTCTCGTCCACTTCCTGGCTTACCTTTTCAATTAAGGAAAGCACATCTCCCATTCCTAAGATTCTGGAAACCATACGTTCGGGATAGAAGGGTTCTAAATCGGTTGGCTTTTCGCCAACTGCCGCAAATTTTACCGGTTTGCCAACCACTGCTCTGACAGATAACGCTGCACCGCCACGGGAGTCACCGTCTAACTTGGTTAAGATTAAACCGTCGATGGCTAACGCTTCATCAAAAGCTTTTGCGGAGTTTACCGCATCCTGACCGGACAGTGCATCAATCACCAACAGAATTTCGGTGGGATTTACCGTTGCGCTGATACGTTTGATTTCGTCCATCATATCGTCATCAATGTGCAGTCGACCTGCGGTATCAATGATGACAATATCGTTTAAATTGCGGACTGCAAAATCCAAAGAGTCTTTGGCAATTTTTACCGCGTCTTTGGAACCGTCAATGGTGAAGACAGGAATATTTAACCCTGCACCCAGGGTTTTTAACTGGTCAATTGCTGCAGGACGGTAAACGTCACAAGCGGTTAACAGAGGTTTTTTGCCCTGCTTTCTTAAATGAAGTGCCAGTTTTGCCGCAGTGGTGGTTTTCCCTGCCCCCTGCAGACCTGCCAGCAGGATTACCGTTGGCGGACGGTCAGCAATTTTAATTTTTTCATTGCCGCTGCCCATTAAAGCAATCAGTTCTTCATTTACGATCTTGATAACCATCTGCGCAGGAGTTAAAGATTCCAACACCTCGGTGCCAACCGCACGTTCGGAAATTCTTGCAACCAAATCCTTAACTACTTTAAAGTTAACATCTGCTTCCAACAAGGAGAGACGAACCTGACGCATGGCGAGTTTTACGTCATCCTGAGACAGTTTTCCTTTTCCACGGAGAGCTTTGAACACGCCGTCCAGCTTTTCTCTTAAAGAGTCAAACATATGTGCAGTTCTCCTTTCCTTACAATCTATCTAACAATTTGGTAATTTCATTTGTTGTGTTCTCATCCAGATGAGAAAGTTTTGCTAACAGTTCAGCCTTCAGGGATTCTTTTTCCAGTTCTTTTTGGTAAAGTCCAAGCACCTTTTCGTATTCTTCCAGATGCTCGCACCCTTTTTTGATGCATTCATGCACACCCTGACGGGAAATGTTTAGATGTTCGCCGATTTCCAAAAGAGAATAGTCTTCATTATAGTATAAATCCAGGGCGCCTCGCTGTTTTTCGGTGAGTAATTCTCCATAAAAATCGAGCAGAACACCGTACTTAATCTCTTTCATAAAATCGTTCCTTTGCTTTAGGTGTAAAGTAAAAATACTTGACATACGGTATTGTACTATAAAACAACCCGTTTGTCAAGTGTTTTCTAAGAAAAATTGAAATTTTTTCATTCATTTTACTGCTTTTTGAGAAAAGAGTATTTTTAAAATTACTTGCGCAAAAAACCGGATGCCCAATGGGTTAAGTTCACCACTCGCCGTACGCGCTGTACGGCGAGTGGTGAACAGCATTTGCCTCCACTCTTCATCCCACTCCGTTGTGCAGAAAAATGAGAATAGAATTCGGAAATTGAATCAAGGCAACGCCTTGACGAAGCCCTCGGCTGTACCGGGTGTACGCCGAGGGTGAGATTCACGAATTCTAACTCATTTTTCAAGCAACAAAAAATGGGGCCACCACACTTTCGTGCAATAGCCCCACAGTTTACCAAATGTAGATCGAATTACTTCAGTTCTACGGTTGCGCCAGCGCCTTCTAATTTGGTTTTGATTTCTTCTGCGTCTTCTTTGGAAGCGCCTTCTTTAATCTTAGAGGGAACGCCTTCTACCATGTCTTTAGCTTCTTTTAAGCCTAAGCCGGTGATTTCTCTAACAACTTTGATAACGTCTAATTTTTTGTCGCCGAAAGAGGTCATTACAACGTCAAATTCGGTTTTTTCTTCAGCAGCAGCGCCGCCTGCAGCAGCACCAGCAGCAACTACTACAGCACCTGCAGCAGCGCTTACGCCAAATTCTTCTTCTAATGCGGAAACTAATTCAGCCAGTTCCAGCACGGTTAATTCTTTAACTTCTTCGATTAATTTAGTAATTTTTTCGCTCATTTTTTATTCCTCCATTTTCTGTGCGATTTCGCACCTATTTTGAGATAAGCATCAGGCTACAATTATGCACCCTGGCTTTCTTTTTGTTCTTTGATCTGATTGATAACTCTTGCAAATGCAGAGATAGGAGCTTTTAAGCCGCCGAATGCTCTTGCAAGTAAAGTTTCTTTGGAAGGTAACTTCGCGATTTTTTCGATTTCAGACTGTTCTAACATTCTGCCTTCAAAGAAACCGGTTTTGATTTCCAATTTTTTGTTCTTTTCGATGAATTCGCTAACGATTCTGATCGGAGCGATGGGATCATCAATACCGATTGCTAATGCGGTGGGGCCTTCTAAGTAGGGGCACAGACCGGATAAGTCGGTATCTTTCACAGCAAAGTTTAACAGGGTGTTTTTCACAACGCTGTATTCAACGTTTGCTTCTCTCATCTGCTTACGCAGAGCAGTGTCTTCTTCTACGGTGATACCGCAGTAGTTTACTAAAACACCGGAGTTTGCTTTTGCCATTTTTTCAGACAATTCAACAACTACCTGCTGTTTTGCTTTTAACACTTTGTTACTTGGCATGTTCTATACACCTCCATCTACCAAAAAAATAACTGTCCTCACAAAGACAAAATGAGGACAGTTAGGATAAATATCATTATAAATATAACAAATTTTATCGTCTTCCTCGATAGGCGAATTTTAAGGTTGGTTCCCCAACCGCCTATTGTCTTTGGAATAAACCTTGAGTATTGTATCATATAAATACAGATTTGTCAAGGGGAATTTTAGATTTTTCTAAAAAATCAAAATTAGTCAGATAATTTGGACTGGTTGATTTTCACACCGGGGCCCATGGTAGAAGCAACAGAAACGCTTCTTAAATACTGACCTTTTGCAGCTGCCGGTTTTGCTTTGATTACAGCGCTCATTAAAGCGTTGAAGTTTTCCAGCAGTTTTTCAGCACCAAAGGAAACTTTTCCGATGGGGCAATGGATGATGTTGGTTTTGTCCAGACGGTATTCAATTTTACCGCTCTTGATATCAGCGATTGCTTTTGCAACATCCATGGTAACGGTGCCGGCTTTCGGGTTGGGCATTAAGCCTTTGGGACCTAATACTTTACCTAATCTACCAACAACACCCATCATGTCGGGAGTTGCAACAACAACGTCAAATTCAAACCAGTTTTCACCCTGGATTTTGGTAACCAGTTCTTCTGCGCCAACATAATCAGCACCAGCAGCTTCTGCTTCTGCTAATTTGTCACCTTTCGCGAATACTAAAACACGAACAGTTTTACCGGTACCGTGGGGCAGAATAACAGCACCTCTAACCTGCTGGTCAGCGTGTCTGGAGTCTACACCCAGTTTAACATGAAGTTCAACGGTTTCGTCAAACTTTGCTTTTGCTGCTTTGCAAACCAAATCCATAGCTTCCTGAGAATCATAGAGTTTGGTTCTGTCAATCAGTTTCGCAGCGTCCTGATATTTTTTTCCTCTAAACATAGTTAATCCTCCTGTGGTTATTTGAATGTTCGGATTCTATCAAAAGAAATCCGATTTGCGAGATTAAAAAATCTCTCCCACTTTTTCGTATGAATCCCGTTGGATTATTCTTCCACGGTGATACCCATACTGCGGGCAGTACCTGCGATCATGCTCATTGCTGCTTCAATGGAACCTGCATTTAAGTCAGGCATTTTCTGTTCAGCAATTTTCTGTAAATCAGCTTTGGAAACGGTAGCAACCTTGGTTTTATTGGGAACCCCGGAACCGCTTTCAATTTTACAAGCTTTTTTCAACAGTACTGCTGCCGGCGGAGTTTTAGTGATGAAAGAGAAAGAACGGTCAGCATAAACGGTAATAACTACCGGGATAACTAACCCCATATCGTTCTTAGTTCTTTCGTTGAACTCTTTGGTAAATTGCATAATGTTGACACCGTGCTGACCCAGTGCAGGACCAACCGGCGGTGCGGGTGTTGCTTTACCTGCTTCAATCTGAAGTTTAATAAAGCCTACAACCTTCTGTGCCATAAAGAACACCTCCTATTAAGAAAAAATGTGGTAATGATGCGGGATCCGAAAAACTCTCAAGAGTTTTTCAACCCTCCCACGCAAAGCAAACCCTTGCCTTGCTGTATCTAAGTGCGTAAAACGCGCTTATTCTGATGTGATTATTCGACCTTTTCGGCCTGTCCGAATTCAAATTCCACCGGTGTTTCACGGCCGAGCATGGATACTAAAACAGTAAACTTCTCTTCTGCCATGTTGATGGACTGAACCACCCCGATAAAGCCCTCGAAAGAACCTTCGGTAATGCGAACGTCGTCTCCAACCTCGAAATCCAATTCGATGACTCTTTTTTCCAGCTCCATACTGATGATTTCATCTTCAGTAAGCGGAACAGGTTTGGACCCCGGACCAACGAAACCGGTAACACCTCTGGTGTTTCTTACGATATACCAGGTATCGTTATCCATGGTCATTTTTAAGAATAAGTAACCGGGGAATTTTTTGCGTTTGATTACTTTCTTCTGATCATCTTTTATTTCAACTACTTCTTCTTCCGGCAGTTTAATCTCCACAATATTGTTTTGAAGACCACGGTTTTCCACCATTTTTTCCAAATTGGTTTTTACCTTATTTTCATAACCGGAAAAGGTGTGAACGACATACCATTTTGCAGTTTCCATAAAACAGCAGTCGCCTCCCTTACTTAATAATTGTGTTTAAAATCGCGGAGAAAGCGTAATCCAATACAAAGATAAATAAACCTACAACAATTACGGCAGCAATAACAGTACCGGTATTGTTGACAATCTGCTTGAAAGACGGCCAAGTAACTTTTTTAAATTCAGATTTAACGCCCTTGAAATATTTTGCAATTCCGTTTTGCTTCTTTTCAGCCATTATCATTCATTCCTTTCTAAAGCATCCGCAGATGCTCTTTCCTACAGAAGTTCATGCTGCGCTTTTACAAATCAATGTAAGACGGGACCAGTCTCCGACCGCAATTTTGCCGTCGGCAAACAAATCAAAATAAACCAAAGAAACCAAAAAAGATTATTTGGTTTCTTTATGCAGAGTATGTTTTCTGCAGAATCTGCAATATTTGTTCATTTCCAGTCTTTCAGGATCGTGTTTCTTGTTTTTCATAGTGTCGTAGTTTCTCTGTTTACATTCGGTACAAGCTAAAGTAATTTTTACTCTCATCTTATAAACACCTCCGCTAAATTATAGTATTTTAATTAACTGATTAATGGTGCCCCATACAGCATAAAAAGGCTCTGCCAAATGACTTTTTTCGTGAAAAAACATATATTTTTTTGCACAAAAAAATAACGCCTAAACTAAGGGCATTACTTAATATAACATATTCCATTTTATTTGTCAATACTTTTTTCCAACTTTTTTCACTTTTCTTCCGGTTGGGTTTTCCATACAGGCCACATCGGAATTGCTCAGTTTTAAAAAATCAGCCCGACTAAATTGTCGGGCTGAAATTCTTCTTAAGTCAAATTAATCCTGTGCTTCGCCGGTTACTTCGGGTTCGTCGGGAACATCAGGAGTAACAACTTCTTCGCCGGTAACAGTTTCGTCATCTGCTACAGGAGCAGTTTCAACGATAGGAGCTACGGGAGTGGTGGTAACAACCGGTTTGTTTTCATTCTGAACAAAAACACCCAGTAATACAGAGCTGATTAAAAACAGCACTGCAACTACAGAGGTCCATTTTTTCATTTTTGCATCAAGAGTTTTTCCTTTGTTTTTACCAAAGAAAGTTTCTGCACCGCCTGCAATGGTGCCGGACAGACCTTCCTGATTGCCATTCTGGAACAAAACAACTACGATTAAAATTAAAGATAAAATAATCTGAACAATTAAAGTTGTGATTACTAACGGACTCATACTGAATATCTCCTCTTATTACATTATATTATTATATGATTGACTCTGCCCCGGAAAATCCCGTTGCATATGGGCAGAATTCCACCCTTATTTTTCTATCACTAAGAAATAATACCACACATTTTTTAAAAAATCAAGTAAAATCGGAAATTTTTTTTATTTTTTTTAAAAAAACTTGACACACTCTACTTTTTTTGTTATAATCACAATTGTTCTTTTTCGAAAATGTCAATTAAATATAGTTTTGCAGCTGTGGCGGAATCGGCAGACGCGCTACTTTGAGGGGGTAGTGAGAACACTCTCGTATGGGTTCAAGTCCCATCAGCTGCACCAAATGAAAAAAGTTATCCACAAGGATAGCTTTTTTTGTTTTTCATGGGACTTGAAACCTAAGAGGGCACGAGTCGTTTAGAAAACAGTTCGGGGAACTGTTTTTAGACGAGTGGTACGCAGACGGGTACCGAAGCCGTAGGCTTGGGTCGTCAAGTAGTCAGGGCGCATCTGTGCGACCGTGTCCCATCAGCTGCACCAAAAAAAGCACATTGTCACTACTTGTTGTGTCAATGTGCTTTTTGATTATTCCATGACAGTGTAGTCGGTAATATCGTGAACAGATTCTGTAACAATCAGACGTCCGTCACCACCCATTTGGGGACTGAACTTACAAACACCGTTTCGATTCACTGTAACAATTTCGATATTGGAATGCAAGTCAGACAGATTACACCGCAGTGTGAAAGCTTCTCCCTGATATACCGTAACCGTTTTTCCGGATTCTGTATGGATAATGTCCACAGATTCTCTGTATCGGGGAATCACAAGATACCATTCATCTCCCATAAAATCAAAATGCTCTATTTGTTCAAGAGATTCTTTCGATAAATCGGCAAAGATACCGTTTACATAGGTATTGCGAAATTCCATACGGTCACCGTATCCTAAAAAAGCAACGGCAAACGACGGATTTTCTTCATAGGAGTCAAAATCAAAAACATTTGCATATTCTGTGCGATAATCCTCATCACGGTACATCATACCCGGTCCGTCCAGAATCTGCGGTGTTTCCACAGGCATCGCCGTCGGTTCCGGCTGAGGAGCAGGTTGTTGGTTGCAGCCTACCACAAAAACCAGCACACACACAACCAAAACACAGGAAATCAGAATATATTTCATAGCGTTACCCTGCATACATAATATCTGTGAAGCATTCCTCTTCAGGCATGCCGTTCACCGTGTACGGCCAATCGGACACATCCACTGTTACTCTGTATACTTTTCCGTCCTGGGTAAGAAGTTCCACCCAGGTTTCACCGTCAGTAATCAAAGGAGTAAACACGGTGCCTGCCGGCAACTCCGTAGTCTGACCGTTGGTGCGGTCTGTCATTTTCAGAGGAATCGCAGAGGTCAGATCCATTCCGTAGGTAAAGGTATAGTTGTCATCAAGCTTCTGCAGGAATCCATTTTCATCAATCTGATAATCGGCAACAGCACCTCTGGTACCTAACAGTTGGAAATTAGTTGACAATGTAAAGTAATCAGGATTGTTGATAACTTCAGTGTAAACCACACCTTTGTTCTCTGCCGTTTCAATATACTGATAGTCGGGCTGGGTGTCAGAGCGCTGAGAGATCTGTTTGATTGTTCCGTTGATATCAAGACCGTTGATTGTATGATATTCACCGTCTGAATGAGAAATATAATAAATATAGTTCTTTCCGCCGGTATGTACCAGATAGGGTTCAAATTCGTAAGCGTAGTTGATTTCGTCGGTGTACTGTTCATTGTTCACCGCTATTGCGAACATATTGTATGAGCCGTAGTAATCCAGCTGGTCAAAAATTTCCACATAATCAGTTTGTTCGTCGCCTTCGGTCAGATCAAAATCCAGCTTCAGCCATTTGGGGAGCATTACCGCATAATGTTCGGGAGCATCGGCATAAGGTTCACAAAACAGCTCCGGCTCTTCCCAAAAATAAATCTTTGCAGACAGGGGGCCTGCTGCATAGGCAGCAATATCATAGGGACTGAACCAGAAGGTAATGCCCTGGTAATCCATTGTCCACTGATAATAGGAAATATCATATTCTTCCAAAACGGTTTTCAGGGAGTCTCCCAAGAACATACCATCGGAATATTTTGCACTCAATTTTTCATACAGAATTTCAGCCAGTGCATCCACATCGGTCAGCACATCGGAAAGTTCCAGTTCTTCCCCGGTGACAGGGTCATAATTATAGCCCAGATAGTAATGATTCGGATGCGCTCCGCCGGAATAAATATATCCGTATTCCAAAAAACTTACCAGATTGGCATCTGCTCTTTGGATATACAGCTTATTTTCACTTTCCAACGAAAGAGAGTCGTGCCCGTATCCCATCAGCTCTGCCTTCATTCCCTGAAGGTCCTCAAAAGTGGTTTCAGCAAGACTGATTTCTTCTTCGTTGAATCTATCCAAGGAAGTTTGCAGTTTAGGATAATCTTTTGCAGATTCTTCAGAAAGCATCAACTGTTCCCATTTCACAGAAACATAAGTCTCCTCTTCTGACCAATCTTCTAAGAAAGCGTTGCCAATCATCACGTTAAGAAACGGCACTGCTGATTCCGACTCAGTTGTGGGATTTCCCGGTTGTTTAGTTGCAGGTTTCTGATGACAGGAGCAAAGTGCCAGCACCATACAAAGAGCCAACAGCATACAGATTGTTTTTTTCATAAAGTTCTCCTCCTTCGATTCTTGGATGAGATTTTTTCTATCTGATTTTATTGTAGACCTTTTTTTGCCAAAATGCAAGTTTTTCCCAAAAAATATCCACATAATATTACAGGGGAGGGATATCCCCTCCCCTGGCAAACGCAAGGACTATTCTGCGTCTTCGGAAACTTCTAAAGCACCGTTAAACACAATGGAATCCACAATTGCACGAATGGTTTCGTTTTTGTAGAATTCTTCCCCTTCCATAGAGTCCCTGCTGTAATCAGGTCGATTCATGCCAACCTCCATATATCTGTCCCAACCTTCTTCCAGGTTTTCTAAATGTATACAGATATAATATCCGCCAAAACCTTCGTAGCCGTATGCATCGTATTTACCAACTTTCAACTCTTGATAGGTTTCGTTTTCTTCTTGGATGTACTCTTTGTTTTCCCAATAAGTAGAATCTTCATAAAGTCCTACTTGAACCTCGTAGTTTTCTTCTTCATTCACAACAATTTTGCTATTGGTGTAGTCATCGTCTTTTAACGTAAACTTATCGCTGTCCGGATAGCTGAACTCAGCGGAGATATAGTAACCGTCGCCTTCGTAACAGTCATATTCCACAAGTTCGGCTTTAGCTCCCAGGTTGGTTCCTCCCGAAGCTCCCTGCTGGGAATTACAAGCCACTAAAGAAAATAACATTACACCTGCTAAAACAATTGTCAATAATTTTTTCATCATCATTTCCTCCCAAAATTAATTGATTTTTTCTTCTGCTGTATCGGCAGCTCTTGTGTACTGTGCCAGGCCTCCGGTCTGGGCGTCGCTCATTGCATTCATATTCTTTTGGATTTCTTCTTTTTGCGCATCGGTCATTTCACCGCCGGATTTTGCCACCTTCACCGCTGCCATAGCAGTTTTGGCAAATCCCACAGCACCCATCAGATCCCGTTTTTCTTTGGTGGTCATGCCAAAGTTGAATAAACCTTTTACATCATCGTTCACCCCAAAAATATAGTTAAAATGAGCGATTGCGTTTTCTGCATATTTTAGGTAGTTTTCTTTTTCCCGTTCATTAGTAGCAAAGCGAACCTTGATGGGTTCTATAATGTACGGATGGGCACGCAGTCCGTTTCTCATGGTGGTAACATCATCTTTCGCTCCCACTAATGTCAATTTGATGCCGCCTTCCTTGAAAATCTTGGGTTTACCGGGTTCAGTGGGTTCGCCTTCTTCCACATACGGTTCATAAGAAGATACCTGGTCGTAACGGATTAACTCGGTCGGATAGCGTTGGTCTCTGTCTCTGGAATCGTCGATAATGCGGAACATTCCGTAATCATCGAAAAACTCAATTCCCTGACGGTTGGTAGCAGAAGGATAGCGGTTTCGTTGTTTTAAATTTGGCTCAATAATTTCACGGTAAATACGGTCGGAGCGTTTCATATACTCCATATGCCCCATCAGTTCTGCTTTTGTGTATCTGCTTTTGCGAATAAAGGCAGAGCACATATCGTCACATTTTGAACAGATGTACTCATCACCTTTGATTTTTGTGCGGCTCATCATCCCGCATTCGCCTCCACAAAATGCACAAGTCTTTTTTCCAAAAATGTTTTTAAAAAAATCTCCAAGTCCCATTGCAATTCTCCTTTTATATAATGATAAATTTGGTTTTCTGCTTTCTTCAACAAAAATCGACTTGCCCATTGACGAAAGTTAAACTTTGTGATAAAATAAACTTACTTTAACTATATATATTATAGTACACTTCTGCGAAACTGTCCCCACACTTTTTTCAAATTTTAGTGTGGAAAATCCGATTTTTTTCACAAAAAGTGTGGGAAAAAGTGTGGGATTATTTAAAAAACGATAAAAAGATGCTATCAAAGGAGAATCTTATGAAGCAAAAGCTCTTTTACCTTTTGGGGATTTGTTTGCTTACCCTGTTTCTCATAACAGGTTGTCAGCCGATTGGTGAAAAAGGGGCAACAATTTCTTCTATATATGGTGTAACTACTATTTTTTCTTTTCTGCTGCTATTGGGATATTTCTTCAGTATTAAAAAGAAAAATTTGTGGTTTATTGTGTTGTTTATTTCGGTATTCGTGGTAAATTCCGGATATTTATGGCTTTCTGTGTCAAAAACACTGCAAGAAGCCCTCTGGGCAAACCGTGTTTCTTATCTTGGCTCGGTATTTTTACCATTATCTATGATTATGACGGTGATGAAGGTTTCCAAACTGCATTATCAAAAATGGGTACCGGGTGTGTTATTTGCAGTATCCTTAGCAGTCTTTTTCCTTGCAGCAAGTCCCGGGATTCTTACCATTTACTATGAATCCGTTTCCTTAGAAACCGTGAACGGTGTTTCCGTTTTGGTAAAAGATTACGGCAGCTGGCACTGCGTATATCTGTTTTACCTGCTGGGATACTTCTTCCTAATGGCTGCCACCACCATACATGCAGTTACCAAAAAGAAAATCGAATCTACCTCTCATGCAATTATTCTGATTGTAGCTGTGTTTGTGAATTTATGTGTGTGGCTGTTGGAACAGCTGGTGAAAATTGATTTTGAAATTCTGTCTGTTTCTTACATTATCAGCGAACTGTTCTTAATCGGCGTTTATCTGATGATTCAGCAACAGGAAACCGTAATTTCAAATCTGCAGGAAAAAATATCAAAACTTCCCGAAAAACAAATAACCACCATCCAAAAAGATACTCCAGAATTTTCAGAACACTGTGCGTATATCATCAAACAGTTACCCACCCTGACCACATCAGAGCGTACGATATATAACTGTTATCTGGCAGGGCTTTCTACCAAGGAAGTGTTGGAAAAATTGCACATTGCGGAAAACACTCTGAAATTTCATAACAAAAATCTGTATGGTAAACTTGGTGTTTCTTCCCGAAAGCAACTGATAGAATACGCCAAAGCCATTGAAACAGAAAAAATGTAGATAAAAAAGCATCGGCTGTGATCAGCCGGTGCTTTTTTATCAATAGAAAACACTTGCTTTTTTAAAAGAATGGTGCTATAATATCAATATTCTGAAAAAATCCGAAATTTTCTAAAAAATTTCGACAAAAAAAGGAGGGATTACAATGCAAAAACAAATACTGAACAAATCCGATTTTAGCATCCGCAATAACGGATTAAGATTTGCTTTTTTCCTGGTTGCACCGCTGATTCTGCTGTGCTCACTGGAAGTGATGCATTTATCCTATCCTTACGCTGCAGACGCATTTTACAAGTCCGATTTTTATATTGCCAAAATGATGATTACCTATCTGTTTTTGTTCTGCTGGCAAGGTTTCTTTTATGTGCTGACACAAAATGCATTTGTAGCGAATCTTTGCAATACAGTCCTCATGTTTATGATTGCATACACCAGCGAAGTGATGGGACGCTTAAACGGGAACCCATTGCTTCCCTGCAACCTGCTCCTGATGTCCAACGTGGGGGATATCACTTCCTTTGTGGAGATTCCGTTTATTCCCTCGGTAATTGTTGCAGTGCTTATTAACCTTTGTTCTTTAGGAATCCATCTGTTTGTACTGCGGTTCTGCCCCGTCAAAAGACGGTGGCACCATCGGGTAATCTTTGGAGTACTTTTGACGGCGGCGTTTATGATTGCCAACAACACCCTTTGCTATGATAAAACATTTCGCCATCAGACATTGGCAAAACTGGATATCCGTGTTTCTGCTTTCAATCCCATTGAAGACTATCAGGCAAACGGTGCAGTGCTGACCTTTTTCCCCAGAATCGGAGATCTGATTGTGCCAAAGCCTGCAAATTATACCAAAAATGCCATTGAAACCTTTCGCCCCGACTATGAAAAAAAACTTCCCTCTCCGAATCCGATAAAAGCAAATGTAATTATCATTCAAAATGAAGCCTGGTGGGATCCTTCTCTGATGCCGGAAGTTTCCTATACGCCGGACTTACTCAGCGGAATCCATTCTCTTTCAGACAACACCGAAAAAGGAACATTTCTGTCTCCTGTGTATGCAGGCGGAACCTGTATGCCGGAATTTGAAGTGATCACAGGCATTCCCACCTATCTGTTGCCCTCAGCAGCATATCCCTACTCTCAATATATTATGGAATATACGCCATCCATCGTTTCAGCTTATCAGAAAGAAGGCTATCAAACGGTGGCTCTGCATCCTTACAAAAAGAATTTTTATAACCGCTCCACCGCTTATCCGTTATTAGGGTTTGACGAGTTTAAGGGAATAGACGAGTTCACTCATCAAGACAAATCCGGCGCATATATTGACGATATGGCATGCGTGAAACAGATTATTGAAGAATTTGAAGAAAAAACCTCTGAATATATTATGGAATTTGTGGTCACTATGGAAAACCACGGTGCTTACAAGCAACCCCGCTATGCTTTCTTCGATATTGATATGGAGGCACCTACCCTTTCTTCCGAAGACTACGATGATTTGCTCCGCTATTCTCAGGGCGTTTACAATGCAGATAAAGCCTTTATGGCATTGGTAGAATATTTTTCCAAAGTAGACGAACCTGTGATTTTAGCAATGTACGGCGACCACTTACCCCTGCTCGGTACCAACGGCAGCACCTACATGGATGCAGGTTTCGTGGAACAAACCAACACCTTCTCTGCCGGAAACTATCCTCAGCTTTACGAAACACCCTATGTCATCTGGACCAACTACCCAATTCCAGATTTTAATCTCTCTGAAAAGATCAGCGGAAACACATTGGGACTTAAAATATTCTTGGAAAGCGGTAACAAAGCACCCTGGTATCTGACGGTGCTAAATGAATTTTCAAACCGTTATCCGGCGACCGTCAATACTGCAATTTATAATGAAGATATGAAAAAAACAGATGCCATTTCACCGAAAGATGAGAAGCTTTTAGAAAACGTTGAGCTGATTATCTATGATATTTTACACGGCAACCAATTTTGCACCCAATAAAAAAGGAACAGATTAAAATCTGTTCCTTTTTTATTGGGTATACAACAAGGTTCCGGGGCCCCCGACCGCAATCTTTGATTGTGTTATCGGGTCGGGTTCTTATTAACCCTCTAACTGGCGATACATCAGTGATGCATCGTCTTTTTTAACCGTTTCTTTTACTTCCAGCACTTCCACGGTTACACATCTTGCACCAAACTGCAAAGACAAAACATCGCCCACTTTCACTTCGGAAGACGGCTTTGCCACCTTACCGTTGATAGTAACCTTTCCGCCTTCGCAGGCTTCCTGGGCCACGGTGCGGCGCTTGATAATGCGGGATACTTTTAAATACTTATCAATTCTCATTCTTTTAGTACCTTTTTTCTTAATCTTTTAACCCATTTTGGCAAATTGCAGCAGTCACGGTGTTTTTCATCAGCATGGCAATGGTCATGGGACCAACTCCACCGGGTACGGGGGTGATGGCAGATGCAATTTTAGATACTTCGTTAAAATCCACATCGCCACACAGCGTTTTATCGGGCATACGGTTGATACCAACATCAATCACAACGGCACCTTCTTTGACCATATCTGCGGTCACAAAATTAGGTTTGCCGATGGCAGCCACTAAAATATCTGCCCGTTTGGTTACTTCTTTTAAATTCTTAGTACGGGAATGGCAAATGGTAACGGTGCCGTTCTGATGCAGTAAAAGCATTGCCTGAGGCTTGCCCACAATGTTACTTCTGCCCAATACTACACATTCTTTTCCGGTCACATCAATACCGCTTTCTTTGATCAACTCCATCACACCCGCAGGAGTACAAGGCAGAAAATCATAGTTACCAATCATAATTTTGCCCACATTCTGAGGATGAAATGCATCCACATCTTTTTCGGGAGAAATGGTATTGATAACGGTTTCTTCGTTAATATGCTTGGGCAGGGGCAACTGCACTAAAATGCCGTTGACCGATGCATCGTCGTTTAGTTTACGAACCAAAGTAAGCAGTTCTTCTTCGGTGGTTTCTGCGGGGAGTGCAAATTCCTGAGAGGTAATCCCTAATGCTTCACAGGCTTTCTTTTTGGAATTTACATACACACGGGATGCAGGATCATCGCCCACGATGATTACGGTGAGCCCCACGTTGATTCCTTTTTTGTTCAGGTCTTCCACCTTTTCTTTCATTTCGTCCTTGATTCTTTGTGCTACCATTTTTCCGTCTAAAATCATGTTGTTTGGTCTCCTTCTCTGTATGTTTATGGTACGGTAATAGTTGTGGGATCAGATGCTCCATGCCGGCTTCTTTCAATGCTTTTTTCACGGTTTCCCGATTTTCTGCTTTATAGGTCTGCAGCATCGCCCGTTGCATGGTCTTTTCCTGATAAGATTTTGCCACATACACGCTTTTACCCGTTCTGGGGTCCAGTTCGGTGTAGTACATGGCGGTGGATAAGGTCCCGGGAGTTGGATAAAAATCCTGCACCTGCTCGGGTACCATTTTATGTTTCTTTAAAAAGAGGGCAAGTTCTACCGCATCCTGCACCCGACTGCCCGGATGAGAGGACATGAGGTAAGGAACCAGATATTGCTCCTTTCCCACTTTTTTGGTGAGCTGATAGAACTTTTTCATAAACCCTTCAAATACTTCGATGTTGGGTTTTCCCATATAGCGAAGCACATTATTGGAAGAATGTTCAGGCGCTACCTTCAGTTGCCCTGAAACATGATGCTCCACTAATTCACGGAAAAAGGTATCGTTTTTGTCTGCCATCAGGTAGTCAAAGCGGATGCCGGAACGGACAAAAACTTTCTTGACTTTCGGTAAGTTTCTCAACTTTCTCAAAAGATCCAGATAATCACGGTGGTCTGCTTTCAGATTTTTACAGGGAGTGGGAAACAGACATTGCTTGTTCTTGCAGGCGCCAACCTTTAACTGATTGTCGCAGGCAGGAAAGCGGAAGTTTGCCGTAGGTCCGCCCACGTCGTGAATATAGCCTTTAAAATCGGGGTCCGCCGTAATCTTTTTTGCTTCTTCGATAATAGATTGATGACTTCTTGCGGTCACAATTCTGCCCTGATGAAAGGCAAGGGAACAGAAATTACATCCACCAAAACAGCCTCGTTGGGAAATAATCGAAAACTTCACTTCGCTGATGGCAGGCACCCCGCCCTCCGCCTCATACACGGAATGATAGGTTCTCATAAATGGCAACTGATAAACTTCGTCCAATTCTTCCTGAAGTAGGGGTCTGCAGGGAGGATTCTGCACCACATAACGGTCAATATGATGCTGAATTAAAGTTTTTCCGATATAGGGATTTTGTTCTCCAAAGCTTTCTTTGGTAAACTTTGCATATTGTTTCTTATCTTCCCGAACTTCCTCAAAAGACGGTAAGGTAACAGTATTCTTCAAAGAATCCACCGTTTTGGTCTGATACACAATTCCCGGCAGTTTTTTAATTTCTTCGGGAGTGCCGTTTTTTAAGTATTCTGCCACCTTACGGATGGTGAGTTCTCCCATTCCGAAAATCAAAAAGTCAGCTTTGGCATCCACCAAAATACTGCGACGAACCTTGTCGCTCCAGTAATCGTAATGAGCCAAACGACGAAGGGATGCCTCCAGTCCGCCAATCACCACGGGAATCTGCCCGTAGGCTTCCCGGATACGATTGGTATACACAATCACCGCACGGTCGGGGCGTTTTCCCGCTTTACCACCCGGCGAAAAGGCGTCGGTACTTCTTAGTTTTTTATTCACGGTATAGTGATTCACCATGGAATCCAGATTACCGCTATTGACCAAAAAGCCTAACTTGGGCTTTCCGAATCGCATAAAATCAGTTTTGGATTTATAATCGGGCTGTGCTAAAATCGCCACCCGATATCCTTCTGCTTCCAACACACGGGAAATGATGGCAGTGCCAAAAGAGGGATGATCCACATAGGCATCCCCGGTTACTAAGACGAAATCCACTTCGCCATGATATCGCTGATTCACTTCCTCCATTGTGATAGGTAAAAACTGATTCATAAATTATTCCTTCGGTTCACTAAACAATTTCATAATTTCTTCGTTGGTTTGCTGATAAATTTCTTCGATATGTTCCTGCAAAAACTGACACACACGAATAGCGTGTTCACGGGTAGGAACCAACACATTCAACGAAAACTGCTCCTGATCGTTTTCTAAAATCTTAATTCCTGCCAAAAACTCGCCGCCTTCGGGATTAAAGTCTGCAATCACAGCAGTTTTTGGAGCATCGTTTTTCTTCTTTTCTAAAATGGCTTCATCCAATTTTTTACGAATGAGCATAGGAATTTTAGACTGAAAATAGCCTGCAGTTTCCTTACCTTCGTCGGTTAGTTCATAATAGTGCTTTCCGCTATCGGTAAACACACGAAGATGTTCCATTTTTACCAATTCATAAATGTTGTACTGGAGATTAAAGTAATCCACTTCCTGACCGTCCATAATGAACTTGGTGAGCTGGGGGTTGGTGATAGAGTCACCGTATTCCCGACAAACATATAAAATAATCAGCCGCAAAATGAAGTCATCCTGCAAAATTTTCTCAAACGGCATAGCACATACTCCTTTTAGTAGGTTTTATCAAACTGAATAATGCAGTTGTTCTCTTTTCCCGCTTCTGACACAATCATTTCTTCCAGCTTTTTCTCAGAATAGGGAAAATCAAAAGGAACTTCTACATCAAAAATCAAATTGTTGTGGGAAGCTAAAAACACCACCCGAAAATCGTGAATATGAAGATTGGGAGAAATATCTGCCACAATGGTAGCCATTTTCTCTTTTAGTTGCATTACTTTTGGATTATCGGTTTCCACAGGGTCCATATGGATGACCATCTGAATACCGTGTTCCTTCATAAAATGAACTTCAATCTGATCCACAATATCGTGGCTTTGCATAATACTTTGGGAGGCAGGCACTTCCACGTGTACCGATGCAAAGAGCTGCCCTGCTCCATATTCATGCACCATCAAATCGTGAATCCCGATAATGGATTCGTGAAAGGACAGAATTTCCGCCTTAATTTCGGTCACCAATTCTTCTTTGGGCGCTTCTCCAAGCAGAGGGCTCATGGTATCTTTAATCAGCTCCCATCCGCTATAAAGAATCAAAATGGATACAATGGCACCCACATAACCGTCCAACGGCAAATTGAGTGCTTTCCCTAACATAAAACTTACCAACACTCCGCCGGTGGAAAAAGAGTCGTTTAAACTGTCTTTTGCGGTGGCCAAAATGGCAACGGAATTTAGTTTCTTGCCGATTTTTTTGTAAAAACAGTACATCCAAAGTTTCACCAGTACCGCCGCCACCATCACCCAGATGGCAACCGTATGGAATACGGTTTCTTTGGGGAAAACGATATCTTCCACTGCAGTTTTTAGAAGAGATACCCCCAAAATGATGATGAGAAAGGACACCAGAAGTCCCGTGATATATTCATACCTGGCGTGGCCGTAAGGATGGTCACGATCTGCAGGCTTTCCTGCTAAATGAAATCCGATGAAGGTTACCAAAGAGTTTCCCATATCGGATAAGTTGTTGGCACCGTCTGCCGTTAAGGAAACGGAATGAAACAAAAATCCCAAAACAAGCTTTGCCAAGGATAAGATCAAATTGGCAACAATCCCAACAATTCCCACCAGTTTGCCGTAGCTTTGGCGGACACGGGGGTGCTTTACATCATTGTGATTTTTGATAAACAATTTTGTTAAGAATTCAGTCATTCTACTGATAATTCCTCCCACTTTTCGTATAAACGGTTGAGGATGGCTTCTTTTTCTTCCAATTGGTCACAAACTTCTTTTAGTTTGGCAAAATCTGATGCCACATCGGAAGATGCCATTATCTCCTGAAGTTGTGCAATTTCTGCTTCAATTGTTTCGATTTCTGCCTCGGTTTTTCTAAGGTCATTTTTCCGTTTGGTTTCCTCTGCCCTGTCTTTTTTGGAGCGATAAAACTCGTTGGCTTTTTCGTTTTTCTTTTCAGTAGGCTGGGGTACATCCTCTTTATGCTTTTCTAAATAATAGTCATATTTCCCGTCATAAATGACCATTTCGCCCGGTTTCATTTCCACAATTTTTGTGGGCACTTTGTTTAAGAGATAACGGTCGTGAGACACCATAATCACGGTGCCTTCATAATCGGCTAATGCTTTATCCAACACTTCCTTGGAGGATAAGTCTAAATGGTTGGTGGGTTCGTCTAAAATGAGAACATTTCCTTCCTCCAGCATCATGATCGCAAATTTCACTTTTGCTTTTTCGCCGCCGGATAACACGCCAACCGGCTTATACACATCTTCGCCGGATAAGAGCATTCCGCCAAGCAGTTTTCTCAGCTCCTGCTCATATTTTTGCGGGAAACGGTCCCAAAGTTCCTGTAAAGCTGTTTTTTCGGGATGAAGCTTGTTGGTTTCCTGCTCAAAATAGGATTTTTTCACACCGCCACCCCAAAGAATTTCCCCTTTGGAGTATGGAAATTCTCCCAAAATGGCTTTTAACAGACTGGTTTTCCCAACCCCGTTGGCACCCACAATGGCAATTTTATCGTTTTTTCGGACATGCAGGTTCACACCGGGATTTAATACTTTATCTTTGACTTTTAATTCCAAATCCGATACCCGAAGCACATCCTTTACAGGTTCGGTTTTAAAAGTGAATTTCAGATGAATAGATTTTAAATAATCGGAAGGCTTTTCTAAAACCTCCATGTTATCTAAAATATGCTGACGGCTTTTTGCACTTTTGGCGGTCGAAGCACGAACCTGATTTCTTGCCACATAGTCCTTTAATGCCGCAATTTCTTCCTGCTGTTTGTCATATTCTTTTTGCAAATATTCCATTTCCTGTGCTTTTTGCACCACGAATTTGGAATAGTTACCACGGTAACGCTTTAATTTTCCTTTATAAAGTTCGCAGATATCGGTAACACAGCGGTCTAAAAAATAACGGTCATGGGATACTAAAATAATCGCGCCACGGTAGGTGGTTAAATAGTCTTCCAGCCATTCTAAGGTTTTAAAATCCAGATGGTTGGTAGGTTCGTCTAAAATTAAAAGGTCAGGCTCAGACAACAAAAGTTTTGCCAGAGCAAGTCTGGTTTTTTCGCCACCGGACAATCTATCTACAATGGTAGATAAATCCCTTCCTAAAAAGCCCATACCGTTTAACACGGTATTGATTTTAATATCAATATGATAGCCGTCTTTTTGCTCATATAAAGTCTGCAATCTTGCATATTCTCGGTGATTTTCTTCGGTGTTTCCCTGGGGAGTGGAAAGCGCTTCATAAAGCTTTTCCAGTTTTTCGCCCATTCTTAGCACATCGGAAAACACACTTCTCATTTCCTCCAAAATGGAATTTCCGCCGGAGAGACCTGCATTCTGATGAAGGTAGCCAATCCGTTTTTTCTGGAAAATGATTTCCCCTTCGGTAGGTTCCGATTCTCCCGAAAGCAAGTTTAGAAGTGTCGTCTTCCCTGCTCCGTTGGCACCGATTAGCCCGATTCGGTCACTATCTTCAATTTTTAGGGTAATATCGGTGAGAATTTCTTCCGCTCCGAAGAATTTAGACACCTTCTCTAACGCTACAATCATACACTTACCTATGTTACAACAGCCACAGGGGAATCTCCCCCATGGCTGAATTTTTTAGTATGTTACTTCTTTGCTAATTTTGCCACAGCGGCTTTTAAGGCATCCACCTTGTCGGTTTTTTCCCACAGCACGTCTAAGTCTTCTCTGCCCATATGTCCGTATGCAGCCAGTTTTCTGTAAATGGGTTTTCTTAAGTCAAGTGCCGAAATAATTGCTGCCGGACGAAGGTCGAACACTTCGTTCACCAAGTCTGCAATCATATCATCGGAAACCGTGCCGGTGCCAAAAGTATCCACCATCACGGATACAGGTTTTGCCACGCCAATGGCATAAGCAAGCTGAATTTCACAACGTTTTGCCAAGCCTGCTGCCACAATGTTTTTAGCAACCCAACGGGATGCATATGCAGCACTTCTGTCCACCTTGGTGGGGTCTTTGCCGGAGAATGCACCGCCACCGTGACGGGCATAGCCACCGTAGGTATCCACAATGATTTTTCTGCCGGTTAAACCGGAGTCCCCTTGCGGTCCACCTACCACGAAACGGCCGGTGGGATTCACATAAATTTTGGTGTTTTCATCCATCATAGCAGCATCAATGATAGGTGCAATCACATGTTTTTTCATATCTTCACGGATGGTTTCTAATTCCACTTCGTTGGAATGTTGCGTAGAAATCACCACAGTATCAATCCGTTTGGGAATATCGTTTTCATATTCCACGGTAACTTGAGTTTTGCCGTCGGGACGGAGGTAAGAGAGTGTGCCGTCTTTTCTCACATCAGTTAAGCGTTTTGCTAATTTATGTGCCAAAGAAATGGGCAAAGGCATCAGCTCGGGAGTTTCGTCACAAGCGTAGCCAAACATCATCCCCTGGTCGCCTGCACCGGTGGATTTATCGTCACCGGACACATTAACGCCCTGTGCAATGTCGGGAGACTGCTCATCAATAGAGGTGATTACCGCACAGGTGGTACCGTCAAAACCGTATTTAGCACGGTCATAACCGATTTCTAATACAGTTTCTCTGGCAATTTTGGGAATATCCACGTAACCTGAGGTGGTAATTTCGCCCATCACAGACACCATACCGGTGGTACAGGTAGTTTCGCAAGCCACACGGGCAGCGGGATCCTGTTTTAAAATTTCATCTAAAATGGCATCGGAAATCTGGTCACAAATTTTATCAGGATGCCCTTCGGTTACAGATTCGGAAGTGAATAATTTTCTCATATCTAACACCCTTTCTTACTTGGTTGCAAGACGCAAAAGCATCTCTAAATCCTCTTTGGAAAAATGATATTTCTTATTGCAATAATGGCAGGAGACCTCAGTGGTTTCCTCTTCTTCAATCATTTTGTTCAGTTCGGTTTTGCCTAAACTGATTAAGGCTGTTTCCACCCGGTAGCGACTGCAGTCACAACGGTAGGTGGGTTCCTTTTTGGATAAAATCTGATAGTCGAAGCCTTGTAGTAGCATTCCTAAAATCTCGGTGGCGTTCTTGCCGTCTGCAATGAGTGCCGAAATGGATTTAGGAAGCGCTTTCACGTTTTCCTCCACTTTGTCCACAATGCTATCGGGCGCACCCGGTAACAGCTGAATCATAAAACCGCCTGCGGATAGGATAGCAAAATTCTGTGCCACCAAAACGCCTAATCCCAAAACGGTGGGAATCTGTTCCGACTGCATATAGTAATAAGAAATGTCTTCCGCAATTTCACCGGAAATCAGTTCCACGGTGCCTACATAAGGCTCTTTTAAGCCAATGTCTCTTACAATGGTTAAGGTTCCTTTATGTCCTAACGCACCGCCAACATCCAGCTTGCCGTCTTCTCTTAGTGGAAGCACCACATCGGGATTGGACACAAATCCCTTCACCTGGTTTTGTCCGTTAGCTTCGGCAACCACATTGCCGATAGGCCCTTCACTACGAAACTGCACAGACACTCTGTCTGTTTCGTTTTTCATATCGTTGGCTAAAATCAGTGCCGCGGTTAAGGCTCTGCCCAAAGCCGCGGATGCCACCTTTCCTGTGCCGTGAAGTCCTTGTGCCTCCCGGATGGTTTCGGTGGAATTTACGACATATGCTTTCAGATAGCCGTCACTTGTGATGGCTCTGATGATTTCATCCATACTGGTTCCTCGCTTTTTTCTATTCGTTTTCGCTGATTACTTCTGCTACAGCTTCCTCTTCGTGAGGAGTCTGGAAGCTTTTTTCCACAGGCAGCGTGATAATAATCTCAGTACCTTCGTTTAACTTGGAATTTAAAGTGATTTCCCCGGCGTGTGCATTGATAATTTCCTTAGCAATAGCAAGGCCGAGACCGGTACCGCCCTGTTCACGGGAACGGGCTTTATCCACACGGTAGAACCGCTCAAAAATCCGCTTTACATCCTTTTCGGGAATCCCCATACCGTTATCCACAATGCGGATAATGGCATTGTCAGACACATAGCTGGAATAGATTTTCACGGCACCGTAGTTGGCTGTGTATTTAATCGCATTAGACACGATATTGATAATGACCTGCTGCATTCTGTCATAATCCAATGCAATGGGGGGGATTTCGTTAATCATGGTATAGGTAAGGTTCTGATGCTTTTTCTTCGCTTCAAACTGCATCTTTTCCGACACGTCACGCAGAATCGGTTCAATGTGCATACGGGTAAGATTCAGTTTTACACCGTTATCCAGTCGGGACAAAATCAAAAGATCGGAAACCAGTCTGGTCATACGGTCGGTTTCCCGATGGATGGTATCTAAGAATTTTTCCTGCATTTCGCCATCCACTTCACCGCTTTCTAAGGTTTCAATATATGCCTTTACGGTGGTTAAGGGCGTTCTCAGTTCGTGAGATACGTTGGCAACAAACTCTCTGCGGGATAACTCCAGTTTTCTGGATTCGGTCATATTCTGCACATCCACAATCACACCGCCGATGGTGTCGTCGGAATAACGAAAACTACCAAAATAAAACCGCAGATAATGGTTGTTGTAGTCACCTTCTTTAATCAGCTGTTTATCGGGATTTAAGTACAGAAAGTTTCCTAAAGACACATCGGGAAACAGTGCTGTGAAAAACTCATCAAAACGGATGGTGTTTTCTTCGTCAATTGCCAGATACTTTTTGGCGGAAGGGTTAATATGTAACAGTTCCCCTTCGGTATCAAATGCCACAATACCGTCGGTGGAATATTCCATAATTTTTTCAAGCTTTGTATTCTGAGAGGCAACCTCTTGCACCGTTTCAGAAAGACGCTGACCCATGGTGCGGAAGGTGTTGGTTAGTACCCCGATTTCGTCCTTGGATTGAGATAGTTCGCCCACCTCAAATTCCCCTTCGGCAATTTTTTCAGCACGGGAGGTCAGGTTTTTAATGGGGGTGGTAATGGTTTTGGATAACAGATACCCCAACACCACCGAAATCAGAAGCGCTGCCAGAAGTGCCTGCAAAATTACCAAAAACATACTCTGGGAGAAGCTTTGCAGTTCTTCTTTGGTTTCGTACACATAAATCACAAAAGCAGTGGCATCATCTACCATCACGGGATAAGCATATTCCATGTAGGTACCGTTTTCCGATACCGTGTCTCCCACTCTGCCGGACATTGCCGCTAAAATATTGTCGGAAATTTCTACCTGGGTGAGAAGCTCATCGGAGCTGTCAATCAGGGTTCCGTCCTTAGCGTCCAAAATGGCATAATTACGGTAGGAATCCACCCCGATTCGACCGGATGCCGCTTCCAAAAGTTCGGAAAGCTTTTTGGCACCGTCTTCTGCGGTGGCTGCTTCTGTAAGCTGAGGAACAAATTCTTCGGTAAAAACTGCAGTACCAATCTGAGACATAAAGTCAGTATAATAAAACCGTGTTACATTGGTGATGATGAAGGTTCCCACCGTCAGCATTACCGATAGAATAACAAGGATAAATAACAGTACCAGTTTTGTTTGAATGCTTTTAAACATATCGTTCCTCAGTTTTTAAATTTGTTTGTTTTTATTTACAGTTTTTGTTGAAATAGTAACCGATGCCTCGCTTGGTTACCACAAAATCGGGTTCACCCGGATTGTCTTCCAATTTTTCACGCAGGCGGCGCACCGTTACGTCAACAGTTCTTAAATCGCCATAGTATTCATATTTCCAAACTTTTTCCAGAAGTTTTTCACGGGAGAAAATTTTGTCCGGCTGGGATGCTAAGAATTTTAAAAGCTCAAATTCACGAACGGTAATTTCCACCGGTTTGCCGTCTTTTTGCACTTCAAAGCGCTCGGTATCAATACTCAATCTGCCATAGGTTAACACATCTGCATTATCCGTAGCAGTAATGGGTTGTGATTTTTTGGTACGTCGCAAATTGGCTTTGATTCTGGCTAAAAGCTCTCTCACGCTGTAAGGCTTGGTGATATAGTCATCAGCACCAAGTTCTAACCCGAGTACCTTATCTACTTCCTCTTCACGGGCTGTGAGCAGGATAATGGGCACCTGAGATTTCATACGGATTTCCTTACAAACGGTGAATCCGTCCATTTCGGGAAGCATCACATCCAACAAAATCAAATCCGGATTTTTTTCCATTGCAAGTCCCAGACCTGTTGCCCCGTCGTATGCTTCAATGGTGTCAAAGCCTTCTTTCTGCAGGTTGAATTTTAAAATGTCTACAATAGGTTTTTCATCATCTACGATGAGAATCAGTCGTTCTGCCATGGTGGCACGCTCCTTTCACGAGCTTTATTCTTTTGACGGGTTCTCCCGTCTGGTATCCAAATAAATGAGAAGCACCGAAATATCCGCAGGAGATACGCCCGAAATACGGGATGCCTGCCCGATGGATTCGGGTCGGAATTTGGATAGTTTTTGTCTTGCTTCAATACGAAGACCGTAAATATCGTCATAGTTGATATCTTCCGGCAGTTTTTTCTGCTCCAGCTTTTTAAACTGGTTTACCTGAGACATCTGCCGTTTGATATAACCGGAATATTTGATGGTAACGGTGACCTCTTCCTCAATCTCACGAGGGAGCGTGTGCACCTTATTGGAAATTTCTAAAAGCATTTTGTAGGTAATTTCCGGTCGGCGAAGCAAATCGTTTAGGTGGATTCCTGTTTTAATGGGAGTACTTTCGTATTTTTCCAAGGTGGCAACCACATGTTCAGACGGTGGAACTACCACAGATTCCAAATACTTGATTTCTTCTTCTACCCACTTTTGCTTTGCCAAATAGTCTTGGTAGCGTTCTTCGGAAATCAGACCGATTTCATATCCTAAGGGAGTGAGACGCTGGTCCGCATTATCCTGACGGAGCAGCAAGCGATATTCACTTCGGGAGGTCATAATCCGGTAGGGTTCGTTCGTTCCCTTGGTCACAATATCGTCAATCAAAACGCCAATATAAGAATTATCCCGACTTAAATGAAATTCTTCCTTGCCGTCTATGTATCTTGCGGCGTTAATTCCTGCAATTAATCCCTGTGCTGCCGCTTCTTCATAACCGGAAGTACCGTTAAACTGCCCTGCCCCGTACAGGCCTTTGATATGTTTAAAGGCAAGACCTAAGGTTAATTCCGTAGGGTCTACACAGTCATACTCAATGGCGTAGGCGGGACGCATCAGCTCCACGTTTTCCAAGCCGATTACCGAACGATACATCTGCACCTGCACTTCATAAGGAAGGGACGAAGACATCCCCTGCACATACATTTCTTTGGTATTTAACCCCATCGGCTCAATGAATAACTGGTGGCGTTGCTTATCGGGAAACCGCATAATTTTATCTTCAAAAGAAGGACAATATCGGGGGCCGATTCCCTCAATCATTCCGCTATATAACGGAGAAAGATGAATATTGTCTAACACAATTTGTTTGGTTTTTTCAGTGGAATAAGTCAAATAACATTCCACACGGTTTGTAAGCTCACGCTTGGTGATAAAAGAAAAGGGAGTGATTTCTTCGTCGCCGTACTGAACCTCCATTTTGGAGAAATCAATGGAGTCACGGTGAACTCTGGCAGGAGTCCCCGTTTTAAAGCGCATCATACGAACGCCGTTTTCCTCTAAGCTTTCCGAAAGCTTGTTGGCGGCAAACATGCCGTCAGGTCCGCCGGGTTCAAAATAGGTTCCCACAATGATTTTTCCACGAAGATATGTACCGGTGGCAATGATTGCGGCATCCACTTTGTAATAGTTGCCCAGCGCATCCACCACACCTTTTACCTGTTTGTCTTCAATATCAATTTTTACGATTTCTGCCTGTTTTAAGGAAAGGTTTTCCTGGTTTTCAATCCGTTTTTTCATTTCCTCCTGGTAGGCACGACGGTCTTCCTGCACACGAAGGGAATAAACTGCAGGTCCTTTCCCACGGTTTAACACACGGGACTGAAGGAAGGTGTCATCTGCCAGTTTTCCCATTTCGCCACCTAAGGCATCAATCTCACGGACCAAATGTCCTTTCCCGGTTCCCCCGATACTGGGGTTACAGGGCATATTGGCAACTGCATCCAGGTTAATGGAAAACAGCACCGTTTTGTGCCCCAGTCTTGCCGAGGCAAATGCCGCTTCGCAGCCTGCATGGCCTGCTCCGATTACGGCAACTTCAAATTTATCTTCTATAAAAGCCATATATAATCCCTACATGTCGTAGTATTTTCTGCCTGCAACTGAATTGGAGTCGTCGGTTAAGAGGTGCATCTGTTCCAATGCTTTACCGGTTCCTAATGCCACACAAGTGGTGGGGTCATCAGCAATGGTAGCTTTGATGCCGGTATGCTCAGTAATCAGTTTGGGGAAGCCGCCCAACAGCGAACCGCCACCCGTCATAATAATGCCGGTGGAAGCAATATCGCCAACCAGTTCCGGCGGTGTTTTTTCTAAAGTCTGATGCACTGCATCCACAATCTGCATTGCAGTGTCAATCAGAGCACCGTGAATTTCGGTAGAAGTTACGGTGAAGATTTTGGGAAGACCGGTTAAAAGATTTCTACCTTTTACTTCTGTTACCAGTTCTTCATCCGGCAGGTATGCACAACCCACGTTATACTTAATCTGCTCTGCAGTGCGTTCACCAATTAACACGTTATGTTCTTTTCGGATATATTTGATGATGGCATCGTCAAACTTGTCCCCTGCTACTTTAATGGAGGTGGACACAACCACACCACCCAAAGAGATCACTGCAATATCGGTGGTACCGCCACCAATGTCCACAATCATGGTACCGTTGGGCTGGGAAATATCAATCCCGGTACCGATGGCAGCAGCGATGGGTTCTTCAATAATGAAGGATTTTTTGGCACCTGCCTGAATAGCGGCATCCTTAACCGCACGTTCTTCTACGTCGGTAACACCGGAAGGAACGCAAATCATAATGTTGGGTTTAAAGATGCGGGAAATATTGATTTTGCTTAAGAAATGCTTGAGCATTTTTTCCGTCACATCATAATCGGAAATCACCCCGTCACGAAGGGGACGAACTGCCACAATATTTCCGGGAGTTTTCCCAATCATACGTTGCGCTTCATAACCCACTGCAAACAGTCTTCCGGACAGCTTGTCTACTGCTGCCACAGAAGGCTCCTTTAACACAATTCCTTTTCCTTTTACATAAATGAGAACTGTTGCTGTTCCCAAATCCACACCCACGTCCTGGCCAAATCCAAACATCGGGCACCATCCTTTCATATCATCAAACAAAGTCCGTTTATATTCTTGCTGATATCTTGTATTTTCAAGCATTTTTCCATAGAAAATCGCCATTTTCTCATACATTATAATTATAGTACGAAATCATACATTTGTCAACCATATTTCACGATAATATCATAATTTTGCCGTTTTTTTTAACGGCTATACACCCCCGTTTTTTGACGTCTGTTTTTGCTCCAATCTGCCAATTTCTGAAATGTTTGTGAATAGACTTGCAAAACGACAATTTTTATGTTAAAATATAAGAAGAATTTTGTTGCTTTATATAGATTTTACCGAAAAAACGGAGGTATCAGATGAAACGCTTTCGATTAGTTACAATCTTTCTTATCATTGTAATGCTATTCTCTAGTCTGACAGTTTCTGCCAAAGAAATCAGCATCGGATTAAAATTTGCATCCACTTCCCCCAAAGAAACCACTGTGCAAAATGCAAGCGGTTTTATAGTAACTGTGGGTGATGAAATTGTTACCGAGCTGGCTGAAACAAAAATCTTAGTCAGTTGGGCTGAAGACGGAACCGTCCAACTGATATCCCCCGCAGACAGTACCGTTCTTTATACCCATGAAAACGGAAATGCTCCCATCACCTTAACTCCTGCCGATCACACAACGGTTTTCATTGGCGGAACCGAATACCGGGGAGCCGCGCAGTTTATCCGAACTGATTTAGGATTGACCGTAATCAACTATGTGGATATCGAGGATTACTTAAAAGGCGTTGTCCCCGGGGAAATGCCGTCCTCCTGGCCTACCGAAGCGTTGAAAGCACAGGCAGTCTGTGCCAGAAACTATGCTATGACCAACTGGAATAAATTTCAGAACTACGGCTTTAATTTAGACGATTCCATTCAGTCTCAGGTATACCTTGGCGTAAAAGCCGAGAAGCCGGAAACCAACAAAGCAATAGAAGAAACCCAAGGGATTTATTTAAAATATGGTGACACCTACGCAAGCACCTTTTTTTACTCCTCCTCCGGCGGGCACACCGAAAACAGCGAAAATGTATGGTCAGCAGCTCTCCCTTACCTGGTTGGTGTAGAAGATCCTTATGATACCTCCAGAGAATGGACCGTTCCTTACACGCCCGATGAAATTGAAGAAAAACTGGCAGGAATTGGTGTGAACATCGGTGACGTTATTGACTTGGAAGTGGTGGAAACTTCTGCTTCCGGTAGAATTATCGACTTGAAAATCGTAGGAACCGAAGGAACCTATCACTTAAAAAAAGAAAAGTCCAGAAGTCTGTTTAATCTTCGTAGCAATCTCTTCACCATTACCAAAAAAGGTGACACACCGGAACCGGTGACCGTTGTCACATCAAAAGGACTGGAAGAGCGAAGTATTTCTCAGCCCATTCTCACTGCAACCGGACTGATTCCTGTAGATGTTGGGATTCCAACTGAATATATTATGACCGGTACCGGCTACGGTCACGGCGTTGGAATGAGTCAGTACGGCGCCAAAGGAATGGCAGAACAGGGTTACAATTACGAACAGATTTTAAAGCATTATTTTACCGGCACCATTCTGGTGGAAGAATTGGAAAAGACTGAAATATCGGAAGAAATTGAATCCATGCAATAATAAAAAACTGTGAAAAAACAAAGTTTTTTTCACAGTTTCTTTTTTTTATGAAATATGTTTGAAATGCAAATTGCTAAAAGCGTCAGTAACGTTCCTAAAAAAAATCCAATCATATCATAAGAAATATCGTCCCAACCAAAGGATCGACCCGGCACAAATGTCTGATGAAATTCATCTGATAAGGCAATCAGAAATCCGAGCATCAGATTACCAACGAACACAAACCATCGTTTTTGAAACGTACAAAAAAACAGATAGGTTAAAATTCCCAACGTGAAAAACAACAACAAATGTGCACCCCGCCGCAATGTTCTCTGCACACCGGTATGAAGCACATTTTTCTCTCCCTGCGTCTTGTTGACATAATCCGGAGTACGAACTTCAATCTGGCGGGAAATGGAATTGCTCACAGCTGTAGAGGTGGCAGAATCTTGGTGCGAGAAAAAGAAAATAGTAGCCAAATTAAGAAAAATCAAAACCAAAAAAATCACTCTTTTTGTCACAGTAAATCTAACTCCTTCAGAAGCTCTATACGTGGCTTTGCCTGCGTTCCCAATTCTATTTTTTTGCCGAACATCCGCTTAAAAATTCTTGCAATCCAAACAAACGGAAGTAACCATCCGTGTTTTTGGAGAACGGGATATTCCTTATATAAAAAAGCTTTTTGGGGAAATAACCGTCGTTTCAGTTCCCCTTTGGAAATCTCTTTTTTATAGGCTGTATAGTTCTTTTTATGATATTCTTCATAGCGTTGGCGGGAATATTCATTATATAAGGTTAATTCTTCTTCCCGAAAACCGTTCGTCGCACAAAATTGCATATCTGCCAAGATCTTTTCAGCTTGTTGCTCGCAGTTTTCAGAAACGGGAAGATTAGAAAAATCAAAATAGGAAACACCGATTTGCTTCATGGTTTCATACACTTTGGTGTATCCCAATTTTGCCATCACTGCATCCACACGGAAAAAGTCAATCTCATTGGCATAGCATGACAGATATAACAGAGAATCCCCCAGCATTTTCAGATGGGAAATCCCGCTGATTAAGTGCTTTAAAAAATGCAGAATCATATTGATAGCGCCATCGGTAATGCCAAGTGCGGTAACAGTGTGACCGTTTCGCAGGCTCACCTGTCGCTTTTCTTCCCCGCCAAAATCTAAATTGTCATACCAGACTTCGGTAACCTCTTTGGTATCCAAAGCCACGTGAATCTCAAATTTGCCTGCTTTCGGATGCACACAAACAGACTGATTGTTACTGTCGCTTCGTTGCTGGTATTCGCCACCTGCTTTGGTGAAAGCAGAAAGCACCGCTTTTTCGTCTTTCGGGTCAATCAGAAGATCGGTATCCCCCGACATTCGCAACGCAGGATCTGCATACAAATCGGAAATCAAATCTCCTTTTAAGGTAACGGGATTCGCAAAGGAAAGTTCTTTCTCCACAAAGCGATACATGGCTTCCTGACGAAGTGTGTATTCCATAACCTTCAAATGAACTTCCATCTGCCATTTTGGAAGATCGGTTACCAAAGGATCCAATCTGCCTTCTTGAGACAGTTTTTTTAATACCGCAAACACAACCGTCCAGACGCCCTGCATCCGTGCGATTTTTTCAATTGCTTCAATCTCGCTTTTGGAATAAACACGAGTTCCATTGGGAACAGTGCCCTTCATTCCCGAAGCAAATAATTCAATTGTGTCCCGATATGCTGCCTCTAACATGATATGCTCCTTTTACTGTTTCGCCTTCTTTTTCTTACCCCTCAGCACAGATCGGATCATGGATAAAAACAAATTCTTTTCATACTTGTTCCAGCCGATCAGCCACATAATTACAACGTAGCAAACGCTCAGGCATCCTACCTGAATCAAAAATCTCATCCAACCGGATGCAATCACTACATAGCTGGAAATCAAAAATCCTAAACCAAGGGTAATCAGCAAGCCCAGAGCCATTTTGCCGTGACATTCTTTGAAAAACTTGAATACATTGATATTTAACTGCTTATAGAAGACCACGTTCATCAAAATGGTTCTCACAAAATAAGCAACACAAATGGATAAAGAACAGCCAATTGCTCCCCAGAAATAACCGAATAAGAAGGAAAATGCAATGTTAACCACCGCCATAATGGTATACACGATGCCCGAACTTTTCACCTTATTTAACACGACCACAGTGGTATTTGCAACTTGTTGTGGCAAATGAAAAACAGACGGTAAAATCAAAAGCACTGTGCAAAAATATACCACCTGGTATCCTTCACCTAACCATACCTGGATAAAATTCTGCCCCAGTGTCACAATACCAATCACCAAAAGTCCGGCAATGGAGAGCACAATTCTTCCCACTTTAATCATGAGAGGAAGCACGGCCTCACCGGTTTGTTGGCCTAAGGTGGCACGGGAAATTTTAGGCATAAACATTCCGTTAATTGCCTGGGAAAACTTAAAAACATACCCCTCTAAAGTAGCGGCAAGACCAAACATGGTAATGCCTACCGAACCGGTTACAATCCCCAATACGGTTGGTGTAATATTAAAAATTAACCGTTGTGCAATGCTTTGCACGGTGGTCCAAAAGGAAAAACCGGTAATGTCTTTGAGCATTCCTTTATCGAAATAATGAAAATTCACTCTGATTTTCGTATTTTTTCTGATCATCAACCATTTCACGCCAATGGTTAATAAATTCATGATTGCATGTACGCCTACCAAAGCATACAATCCCATCCCAAATAACAATGCAAAAATGGTTAAAAGAATGGTTGCTACCTTGTTAAATACGTCTGCAAGTTTCAACCGTGCAAACTGCTCATGAGCTGTCATAATTCCGTTTAAAGTGATAAACGGGAAACAAACAACCATAGACGATGCTGCCATCAGATATACAATTTTAAAGGAATCCAGTTCCGAAGGCGTCAGCTTAACATAGATCTGATTGATGTTAAAATACACGACAATCAGTACCGTACAAATCACCGCTGATATAATGATATATAGCTTGTATATCATTCCCAGGAAATTGTTCATCCCCTGTTGATCGCCTTTGGCACGGTAATGGGATACAAATTTCGCCACAGCCGCACTCATTCCAAAATCCAACATGAACATGGTGATGAGTGAAGTTGCCAAAGTATATAACCCGTAATCAGCTTTCCCAATCTGGCGAATAATCCAGGGCGTATATAAAAGCCCGGCAACCACATCCAATGCCAATGCCAGATAGGAAATAATCGCTCCGATTTTTATTTGCCGGGAGCTTTTTGCTTCGATATTGGTATCCAATTTTCTGCCTCCGTAACTTCTGTTCTTTACATTGAGTGAAAGAAAACGTTATTTTTTACGTCTTCTCTTTCCGCCGTAAATCAACCGACGAATCACCAATTCAACATAACCAAAAAAGCCTAATTGAAACTTTTTGGTCACCTTATCATAGTACATTCTATCCTCTACCACATATTTTGGATGTTGTAGGGGAAATTCAATTTCATATTTTTTGGTATCAAAATATGCCCGGCTTTTTTTCGGCAGGATTCTTGCATCATTGACGGAACGAACTCCGTTTCCGGTCATACCGATATTGGTTATCATATTATATTTCGGGACAATACAAATCTGCTCATACAAGGCACATGCCATAGCACTCTGATAAGTCCAGGCAGTCAGTCTTTTGCCTTCGTCCAACTGTTTTTTGCGTTCCATACCACGCTGGGTTGCCCAATTATAGTAGGGATACTTGCTTTCCACACATTTTAAGGCATAGGGATCTTCCAAGAAGGACATGTTAAAATCCACATGATCCCAGGTACGCTTCCAGGTTGCCCATCCACAACAGCAGGATCGACCGAAAAAGTAACTGTAGGGAGTATCTTCGTAAACGCCCAGATGGTTCATTGCATTGATAGAATGGATGCGAACATCATCTTTATATAATTCCAAAAGTTCTTTACAAAACGGAAAAAATGCCTGACTGGGAACACAGTCATCTTCTAAAATAATCAAGCGATCTACCGTTTCAAATGCCCATTTAATGCCGCTATACATTCTCATGCCACAACCTAAATTAACATCGGAATAGTTTTGATGCACTTCACATTCCCAGGTAATATCCGAAACAATTTCTTTACACTGTGCCACCGCTTCTTCGTCTGCCTTGTTTCCTTCTCTGGGGCCGTCACAAGCTAAAAACAGTTTAGAAGGCTTCGCTTTTTTCACTTCCGCAAAAACTTCAGCCAATGTGTCAGGTCTGTTGAAAAAAATCATATACACCGGCACATCTATTTGCCATTTTTCTTTTTCCATTTTGAATACCTCCTATGTCTAATGTTTCGCTTTGGCAAAAATTCTGCCCAATTTATTCTTTAATAACAATATATATTTTTTTCTCTGCAAAAATTTCTCAATGGATTTTGCACACTGCATTTCATCATACGAATCCCAAAACAAATCATAATTTTCAGGTTTATTTGCAGAACAAAACAAAGAACTGTTTTGACTGATTGCTTTCTTCACATCCACTTTCTGATATTTCGTGCAAGAGAGCAAGTCGTTCACGGCATTTCTCCCTTTTTCAGTCCGTGCAATCACAAGAGAAGTTCCGCGATTGTTCTGCAGCTGGGGTGCAACGTTTTCCACACCCCAAAAGTCCCCTAAAATAATGTCACTTTTAATATTGTTTCCTTTGAAATGGCAAGCAAAGCAGCTCTTTTCCAACGTAATATTCTGTAAGAACCCGCACATATACACATCTTGATCTTTTGTTTTGCGATACCGTTTGCCGTTCGCAAATTGAATACAAATACTGTATTTTTTGTAGCTTTTGCTTTTATCACGGAAACGAACACCGGTCACCTTACTCTGATATTTTGTTTCCAGTTCTTTTAAATAGTCGGCCCAAACCTTTTGTTTGGGAGTCCCATGGCAGATCACAGCCACCGTAAGCAAATTGAGATAATCTTTTTTCAGATAGTTCTGCAAAGCAGCTATCTGGCAAGGCGTTGCAGAAAATAAAACCGGCTTCCCTTCCTCCAGTAACCGCTGAACTTCGGGAAAGGAGTCTGCAAATATACTTCGTGTATACTTTGACCCCCGCAGTTTTTGTAAATTGTCTAAATTGTTCACAGGAATATGTTTTACAGAGTGGAAATCATCACAAAAAGCAGCGCCAAACACCGTTCCGCCTTCTGTTATGACCTGCTCGGCCAATAATGAAAACACTCCACCGGACGAGCTATTTTGTTGCAGAGACGTATCATTTGCATACATCCCATAAGATTCTACAAAATCAAATGTGTAATCCATAGTATTACCCTTACAAATATTGTTTTAAAAAGTTCACAGAATGTGCTTTTCTCTCTTCAAAATCGGTATATAACGCTGTGTAGTCCATTTTATTCAGAGCAAGAATTTGCTTGGCATCCGTTATCTCTTTGTCTAAAAAGAGGTCTCCCCGTCCGATTAAATCCAAAAAGGAGGTGATTCTTGATTCCATTCCTCTCTCTTTATTGCGGGGAAATACCACAAAATTTTTCTTAAAAATAAATGAAAAGGACATCGCGTGAAAACTGTCAGTCAATACATAATCCGCATGCTTAATCAAAGATAAAAACTGCTTGGGCCCCACATTTTTAACGGTTTGATCCGTCATTTTTTTAGAAGATGTCTGAAGTTTGTCAATCTGCACTGTAAGGGTGTTGGTTTGTTTTGCGAAATCGGCAATCAGCTCGGAACTTTTGTTTTTATCATTTAAAAAATAACAAAAAACATAAGGCTTTTTTATCAGACGTTCACAAGATGCATCGTCCCACTCCTGTTGATCCAGTAAGAACACAGGATCCATCACCCATTCAATGTTTTTGTTGACGCATTCTGCCAACAAAGAAACGTCGTGGGATTCCCTTACCGAAATATCGGTAAAGGTGCTTAAATAATTCTGAAATATGGCTCGCTCTTCTCCCGTCAGCCGATCTCTGCTGATACTGGCGGCATAAGACAGCTTTGTTTTATGGGACGGAACAAATCCCAACAAATACTCACTACACATAGCAGAGGGATTCCAGACCTGATCACTTCCTGTGATAAACACATCAAAATCATTCACAATACTTGTAATATTTCTGGGATTCACCACAGCAGTGTGTGGAACAGCATCTCGGAACTGTTTGATGATTCTGCTTTTCTTAGCACTCCCCACAGAAAGCAACTTCAGGCATTTTGCCACAATACTTTTCGCCGAAGTAACAACTGATTTCTTTGGTGCAAAAATTCGGCTACCGCAGGTGTCAAAACTGATTTGTCTGGCATCGGCACCCAGCAGATTCAATTTTTTTGCCAGTGCATGAGCTTGCAAAATGCCACCGTAATTTTCACTGTTATGATACATTGTGATAATTCCGACACGTTTCATGTTTCCGTCACCTTTTAAAAATTAACGTTTCAAAACCTTGTTATAAATTTCGCAAAGGTTCTTTCCATAATCATAATCTTCATATTTTTTTCTGATAAACGCTGAAGCACGCTGCCCCAGTCCGGTTGCCAAATCAGCATCAGAAAATAAGGTTTTCACAAAATACGCCAGTAGCTCGTATTCCTCATATCGGTAAAGCATGCCAGTTTCCCGATGCACAACAGTTTCGTAAATATCTCCTGCAAAAGAAGACACTACAGGCATTCCCACAGCCATTGCTTCCCTTAAGGTAGCAGATTCATTTTCAATCACAGAAGGCATCACGAACACATGGCTTTTACACATATATTCTGCCATTTCCTCTGAAGTCAAAGCTCCTAAGAATACAACATTTTTCTCTAAATCGTACTTTTGAATCAATTTCTTCAGATAGGTAATATAGGTAGGTTCAAACAACCATGTCGGTTTTCTGGATGCAATGCTCCCCGGAATCCTGAGCAAAATATCAGGAAAATCTTTTTTCAACAGTGCAACCGCTTCAATGACCTGATGGAGGCCCTTATAAGCTGTACGTCCTGCCAAACAGAACAGACTGTGAGGCTCCGCATCCTCAAGCTTCCAGCAGTTTTCAAGAAATACTTTGCGAATGGGAAGTTTATCGAAATAAACAGGAACTTCCGGCAGTTTCATCTGATACTGCATCAATGCCCATTCGTTATCGGAAAAAATACCGGAAGATGCTCCAATCATACGAAGTTCCAATTCCGCTTGCTTTTCCATAAAACGGGAATCTTTTTCATATTTTTTGGCTTTCAAACCATCGAAGAAAGAAAGCTCCTTTTTCATGCTACGAACCGACAAATGACCGTTTGGATATTTACTGATAGAATTGATTGCTCCCTGAATCCGGTACACAATAGGAATATGTTTGATTTCTTTTGCTAGATCATAACCAATCGAATACTCGGTCCCCCAGATATGAATCAAATTAGGATTGATTCGCTCAATTTCCGAGGTCCAAAGTCTCAATTTGGATTTCGGAGTGCTTTTGCCACGGGGACATCTACCTAAATTCAGGCACACATATTCTACACCGTTTTCGTTTTTTCTACGAGTTTCTTTGATTTTCGCAGTAGTAAGAATTGCCAGCTCAACTGACTGATCAGCTTCCAGCAAGGACTCCATTGCAGCATCAATCCAGGTACCGCTTTGAGCACGGCTCAATTGTAATACCTCGGAAATTCTCCCAATGGGAGAATTTAAAATCCAGATAACCTTCATCTTAGTTCTCCTTTACGACCCATATGTTTGCCAGAAGAAATAATATGGTGAAATCCCCAAACTCTGTGATTTAAAGAACATATAGCCAGGCAACAGAATTGCAAAAAAGGATGCGATATAACGGGTATTACGGTCTTCAATGTCATGGATAACATTCCCTAAAAGAACAACATTGAAAATGTAAAAATAGAAATTCATACGGCCAATCGCATTCGAGGAAAGGGACAACACCTGAATCACAGCAAAGATAAAAGAGCCGCAATAACACAGAGAGTAGAGTTGCTCTTCCTTTTCGTTTTTAATTTTACGGCGTTCCCAAAAGAACAGACAGAATATGGGAATGAGGATTGCAACAACCACCAATAGAGGGTTAATCGGATATTTGTCAGAAATCATGCCGTATTTTTCATATTTCTCTTGCATGAAGGGAGAAATTAACTGAATCAAAAACGGTCGCAACACAAGTGTGGAAATCGTTAAAGCCGCAAGAATCCAGCCATTTACTTTTTTGACCTTGATATAACGTGCAAAATAGAATACTACAAAGAAAATTGCTGACTGATGGAAGGTTGATGCTAACAGCACCATCAAAATAAAGCGAACCGGTTTTTTTTCCATAATATAATCCATTGCCAACCAACAAATACAACAGGCTACAGATTGCCGTATCCCGGACATAGACATGGTAAAAAGTCCGATGGTGGTATGCAGATAGAATCCCCAAAACGCGTTCTTACACCACTTATGAATTAATTTGCAAATACAAAAAGTAATAAACAATCCGTAAAGTATCAAATATACTTGGTACGGCACTTTCAAAGCGTATAAAATTTTACCAATCAGTATGAAACCAAGTTCTTCTTCAATCCATAAGTTCCACCGAGTAAAGTCATCCCAACTGTAGAAGGGGGAGGCAAGGTAACGATTCAGATAGTTCTTGGTGTCAACCCCGACCAGATAATGTCGGAATCCCATAATGACAAACAGCGTAATCCCGGAAAACCACACGAAAATCCGTTTCCGTTTTTCCATGCCCTCTTCCGAGATTCCTTTATTCTGATACAACAGGTAGTAAAACAGCACCACCCATATCATAATCATAAATACATAAGGTGTCATAAATTAACCTCTGTTACTAATATATTTCAGATTTACCGGGTAAGCAAGACCCGATAACGTCTAAAGTTTCTTATAAATTTTCCCGATACCAATCCACCGCTAATTCAATGCCACGGAAAAAATCATAATCAGGATCATAGCCTAATAAGTTTCTTGCTTTGGAAATATCCGCATTGGAATGCTTGATATCCCCTGCACGGTCGGGACCGTAGTTCGGTTCGATGTGCTTATCTAAAAGCTCGCACAGCTTATTGTATAAATCAATCAGATATTCCTGACCGCCGTATGCAATATTAAAGGCTTCGCCAGCCGCTTCTGGGCCGGACAGCATTCCCTTTAAATTTGCTTCGATCACATTTTCAATATAAGTGAAATCACGGGACTGCTTTCCGTCACCGTTGATGGTGGGCGCCTGGTTACTCAGCAGTGCCTTCACAAATTTCGGGATGACTGCCGCATAGAAGCCATGAGGGTCCTGACGGCGACCGAACACGTTAAAATAACGAAAACCGACCGTTTCCAAACCGTAGAGTTTGGTATAAAGACGTCCGTATTCTTCGTTGGTCTTTTTGGTTAATGCATAAGGCGACAGCACTTTCCCCACTCTGTCTTCCGTTTTAGGAAGGTTAGGTTCGTCTCCGTACACGGAAGAGCTGGAAGCATACACAAATTTTTTTATCTTGTTCTGACGGGCAGCTTCCATCATATTTAAAGTGCCACCAATGTTGATATCCTCGTATAACAGGGGCATTTCAATGCTTCTGGGAACGCTTCCCCATGCTGCCTGGTGAGATACATAGTCAATCCCTTCGCAAGCTTTCATGCAAGTATCAAAATCCCGAATATCCCCTTCTAATAATTCAAAGTTTGGATTTTTGAAAAACGGTTCAATATTTTCCCGTTTTCCGGTGGAAAAATCGTCCAGACAACGAACAAAAAAACCCATATTTAAAATTGCTTCGCACAGGTTGGATCCGATAAAGCCTGCTCCCCCCGTTACCAAAAAACGGGAGCCTTCCGGAAATTTCAAATCCTTGTAACCCATAATTTATAATCTCCAATAGTTGTAATTTAAATCTTCTGCTTCTTTTCTGTTTAACACACCCTTGATGTCAACCAACACTTTTTTGTTGTTGGGCACATCTTTAAAGAACTTGTCGAAATCAGAAAGACTCATCTTCATAAATTCTTCGTGACCCACTGCAATAATTAAGCAATCCACATCACGGATATCTTCCATAGCACAGAAAGAAATTCCGTATTCGTGCAACGCTTCATCTTTGTCTGCCACCGGATCGCATACCATGGGAACCACATCATATTCTGCCAGCTCGTTCATAATGTCAATGACTCTGGTGTTACGGGTATCGGGACAGTTTTCTTTAAAGGTGAAGCCAAGCATTGCCACTTTTGCACGCTTGATGGAAATGTCTGCACGAATTAAATTCTTGATAATGTTTTCTGCCACATATTTACCCATATCATCATTAATGGTTCTGCCAGACAAAATAATTTTGCTATGGTATCCCAACTGCTCAGCCTTATAGGTCAGGTAGTAGGGATCCACACCAATACAGTGACCGCCTACCAGACCGGGGAAAAATTTTAAGAAATTCCATTTGGTGCCTGCAGCAGCTAACACCGCTTTGGTATCAATACCCATTTTATTGAAAATAATGGATAGCTCGTTCATAAAGGCAATATTGATGTCACGCTGACTGTTTTCAATGACCTTTGCTGCTTCTGCAACCTTAATGCTTTCTGCACGGTGTACGCCGGCTTCTACCACCAGTTCATACACTTTTGCAACAGTGTCTAAGGTTTCTTCGTCCATACCGGAAACAATTTTCACGATGGTTTCCAGTCTATGCACTTTATCGCCGGGGTTAATTCGTTCGGGAGAGTAACCGATTTTAAAATCAACACCGCATTTTAAGCCACTTTCCTTTTCTAAAATCGGCACACAAACATCCTCGGTAACACCGGGATATACGGTGCTTTCAAATACCACAACAGAACCTTTGGTCAAATTCTGACCTAAAATTCTGCTGGCACCTTCCACGGGAGTCAAATCCGGAGTATGGTCAGAATTAACAGGAGTAGGCACTGCCACGATGTGAAATTTTGCTTCCCGTAACCGGGCAGGATCTGAAGTAAAATCTACGGTAGTAGCTTTAATGGCATCGTCTCCTACTTCTTTGGTGGGGTCAATCCCACTTTTGTAAAGCTCAATTTTTTTAGCATTTAAGTCAAATCCGATTACATCCACCTTTTTGGCAAATGCAACTGCAATAGGCATTCCTACATAACCTAAACCGACTAAGGAAATTTTTTCCTGTTTGTTTACAATTTTTTCATATAAGTTCATCGTGATTCCACCTTCCCGATTTCTCGTAAATAATGTTCTATAATAATTTCGCGGTCATATTCCCGCTCCATTTTTAACCGTCCTAAAACACCCATTTCTTTTCGTTCTTCATAAGAAAGAGCAATGAATTTCCGAAGGGCATCCTCCAATGCTAAAGCACTTTTGGCCTCAAACACATATCCGGTAGCCCCGTCGTCGATAATTTCCTTGCAACCTGGGATGTTGCTTGCAATACAAGGACGTCCCGAAGATGCACTTTCCAATAATACATTGGCAGTTCCTTCGTGATAAGAAGGCAATACTGTGGCAGAATGACTTAGAATAAACTCCCGCACATTTTGCTGTTGACCTAAGGCGTTCACCACGTTACCTTCGTTTAGTTCATGAAAAGTCTGCTGGTATTCTTCTTCGCAAAAGCCTACTAAATCAAAAGTGATTTCCGGATAATCCTTGCGGATATTTTTAGCAGCTTCCACCAGTTCCCCAACCCCCTTATCCCGCATCAGCCTGCCGATAAACAGAAAAGAAATGGTTTCATCCGGGGAGGGGTATTTCTCATAAGTATATTCTTTGATGTTAACCCCCGAGCCGGGAAGTAACACATAATTTTTAGCAATCGCTTTCTTCTCTTTAAAAAACTCCAGATTCTGACTGTTCTGGAAGAACAGACAGTTTGCGTGCTTGGCAGAACGGCGATACAGCATCATTAAAAACTTGGCAATCATCCCACCGCTATGCACCGCTGAGCCTAATCCCGTAATATTGGAAAGATAGGGGACCTTAGCCATACGGCAGGCAAGTCCGCCGTAGATATTTGGCTTGATTGTATAGGTTAAAACCACATCAGGTTTTAATCGCTTTAAAATTTTCCGATAGGTGAAAAATAATTTTAAATCCGCGATGGGATTCATCCCCCGTCGGTCAACAGGAGTTTCAATAAAATGGCATCCCATTGCTTCCATATCTTTCACTCTGAGGCCCATCGGCAAAGAAATATGCACTTCGTACCCCAAAGCAATCAACTTTGCCAACAATTCTTTTCTGAAATTGTATAGTCCCATATCGATATTGGCAAGAATGAGTATCTTTTTCATAGATTATTTCACCTTTCTTGCAGGAACTCCCACATAGGTTCCTTCTTCGGTAATGTTATTGATCACTACGGCACCTGCACCTACTGTCACATCGGCACAAATGTGGGTATTATTTTTCACTTTGGCTCCAACCCCAACGTGAGTCCGTTTGCCCACGGTAACGGTACCAGCCAACGCCGCTACGGGAGAAATATGCACAAAATCTGAAAGCACATTATCGTGTTCCACCACGGAAGCGGTATTCAGAATACAATGCTTTCCAACTTTCGCATCTGCATTAATCACGGCATTTGCCATCACACAAGTGCCTTCTCCAACCATCACCCCTTCTCCAATCACCGCAGTGGGATGAATGGCGGTATAGAAGGTAACGTTTTTCATTTTGGCAGCAATGTTCTCACGGGTTGCATTGTTCCCAATGGCAATGATAAATTCTTTCTCCAAATATTCCAAATAGGAGTCTACAGTTCCTAAAACAAAGGCGTCGAAAAATTCGGTTCCTGCTTCTTTGGTATCATCTAAGAATCCAACTAAGTTATCTCCCGATTTTCTCACAATGTCGGCTATCACTTTGGCATGACCGCCGGCCCCTACAACAATCACATCTTTATGCATCCACTTTACTTCCTTTAAATGGCTCCATGGTGGCAGAGCCGTCCTGATTAATGCCCTCCTGCTTGGCGAAGGCTTTCCAAACGGTTTTTAAAATAATTTTCACATCACCCCAAAAGGTCACGTGATTCACATATTCCACATCTAATTTGAATTTTTCTTCCCAGGTAATGGCATTTCTGCCGTTTACCTGCGCTAATCCCGAAAGACCGGGGCGCACATCATGGCGATGCTTTTGTTCCTCATTATAAAGAGGCAGATACTGTACCAGCAAAGGACGAGGTCCGATAATGGACATATCCCCTTTCAGAATATTGATGGCTTCCGGAAGTTCATCTAAGCTGGTGGCACGAAGAAATTTACCGAATTTGGTGAGACGCACCTCATCAGGCAGTAAATTGCCGTTTTCGTCTCGCTTGTCCGTCATGGTGCGAAACTTATAAAGCTTGAAAATCTTTTCGTTTTTGCCGGGACGTTCCTGAGTAAAAAACACCGGCCTTCCTAAAAAGATTGCCACAAGCAGTGCAATGATGAGGTATAACCAACTAAATACCACAAGTGCCAAGAGAGAACAAAAGATATCTAAAAAACGTTTTCCGAATTTACGGTACATTTTCCTGCTCCTTTTTTGCTCTTTTTTACTCCATTTTAAAAAATTTAAAATTGAGCTTTGATAATATCAATCACACGATTCTGCTCATCTTTTGTCATCTTAGTGTCAGAAGGCAAACAGATACCGGTTTCAAAAATGCCTTTGGAAACATCTCCGTCATGCATCAAGTAATCGCATTCTTGATAGAAGGGTTGCAGATGCATAGGTTTCCAGATGGGGCGTGATTCGATGTTTTCTGCATCCAATGCTTCCATCAGCTTCACAGGATCCAATCCTCGAACGGTCATACAGGAAAGCCAATAGCTAGGCGTGCCGTAATCACAAATGGGCATCATATCTACCGGTAAATCGGAAAAACCGTCACGGTAAATTTCGTAAATTTCCCGTTTCTTTCTCAGCCGATCAGAAAGTGCAGTCAACTGACCTCTGCCGATTCCGGCACAAATATTGGACATTCTGTAGTTAAAGCCAAGTTCCGTGTGCTGATAATGACGGGCAGGATCACGGGACTGGGTAATCCATTTTACAATTTTTTCTTTTTCTTCTTCGGTTTTGCAAAGAAGCATACCGCCACCGGAGGTCGTAATGATTTTGTTTCCGTTAAAGGATAACACACCGAAATCACCAATAGTACCGGTCATTTTCCCTTTATAGGTAGCACCCAGGCTTTCTGCCGCATCCTCCACCACAGGAACGTTATGTTCTTTGGCAAGGGATAAGATTTGATCGTAATCGGCAGACTGGCCGTATAAGTTTACCACCACAATCGCTTTGGGATTGGGATATTTTTCAAATGCTTTTTTTAAGGCAACAGGCGACATATTCCAGCTTCCCGGCTCACTGTCGATAAACACGGGAGTACCGCCTTCATACACAATGGGATTGCAGCTCGCAGCAAAGGTCATGGAAGAGCAGAATACAATATCTCCTCTGCCAACACCCAAATAACGGAGCGCCATATGTAATGCAGCAGTTCCTGCAGACATAGCCACTGCCTGAGGAGCGCCCACAGTCCGGCACATTTCGTTTTCAAATTCAGTCACATTTTTACCTAAAGGAGCAATCCAGTTCGTTTCAAATGCTTCTTGAATATAAGCCATTTCTTTTCCGCACATATGAGGGGTTGCCAAGAAAATTCTCTCACCCACAAAAAACACCTCCGACGGTCTTCAAAAAAGATATACTTTAACCTAGTTATTATAACACACCAATTATGAAATAGCAATAGCTTTTGTGGAATTTCTACGGAAAATTCGTGAAAAAATCCTCTTTTTTATGACCTTCTTCCAAAAAAAGAGAAAGGGCAAAGCCCTTTCTCCCATCTCTTATTTACTTTTGATATTTTGCAATCATTTCTGCTTTTTTGATATTTGACAGATCTATCAATTTTTAACGTAGCTCCTGCTCCAGGTTTTGAAATTCAGGAGTATTAAAAAATTCTCTTAATGTTACACCTAGTCCGTCGCAGAGCATTTTTAGGGTAACTACTCCAGGATTTTTACTTTTGCCATATAAAATATTTTTAATTGTGGAAGGCGCAACTCCAGATTCCGTAGCCAATTTGTTAATCGTAATTCTTTTTTCTTCACACAAACGTAAAAGCCTGTTTTTTACAGTCGTATAAGTATCCATATCCCACCTCTTTTTCTTTTCTATGACTATATTATAGTCTTTTAGTCTTGACATAGAAGGCTATATATGATACAATGTAGGCTATATAAAGACTTTTATTAAGGAGGGAAATGAAAATATGGAATACGAAAACGATACCCCCGAGTGGGATGAGCAGGAAAGTGATACACCAAAAGGATGTCTGGAGTATTTCGTCTCTATTATCAAAACAATATGGTTTCTGCTTTTGGTCTTAGTTTTTGTATTTGGTGGCGGTGCACAGAAAGTATTAGACCTTTTTACCGGAAATAACGGTTACACCGATCGCGACTACATCTCCATGGTACAGGATCACTGCCCGTTTGACAATGGTGATTCCTATTATGAAGCATTCGACAAAACCTTTGACCACAATGAGTGGAAAACATTTGAAACTGCGAATGGTCGAATGGTTCAGGTGATTTCATCCTTCAACGACATTCCCAACGAAACAATGATTACACAATTTTCGGTAACTCCCGCTGAACAAGAAGGATACTTTATCATTGAACCGTATGCAATGCGTGTTTCAGGTCAAGACTTAAATACATATGATATGAATATTATTTTAGCAACAGTGTTTGAAGATGATGTAATTAATGCACTTGGTGAATTAATATTATATTCATCGCTGTATCAGTAAGATAATTTATAAAAAAGACTGAACACTCAAATGTTCAGTCTTTTTTTAGCATTTATTTTTGATATTTTGCAATCATTTCTGCTTTTTTGATGCTTTTTTCCGAATAATAGGTTTGACGGACACTATCCACCAATGCCAAATCTCCGCCGGTGCGGGACAGTTCATTTGTTAAATCAGATAAAAGTGATTCCATTTTTCCGTCGCACTCTGCTTCCAGGCCGTATCCAATGCTGACATATCTGTTGATCAGATCCTGCTTGGTAATACCGCCTTTTTTGTACTCTTTATACGCCTGGGTAACTAAGCCATCCAGCTTTCCCACATAACCGGAACGAAGCACGTAAATCTGTGCAATAATATCGTCTACCTTAGAAACCTGGTTATTCTGAGTTGGCTCTACCGGTGCAGAAATATCTTCTTTAGCTTCTTCCCAACTCACCTGACCTGTTAAAACGGCAACTGCCTTTTCTTCCGACAGTTCTCCACTCTGAAGAAGTTCCTGTGCTTCTTCAGGCAACCGTGACAAATCTACTTGGGAAATTTCTTCGCAAAGTTGCTGAATCAAACGGTCATTTTCTTCCCGCATTTTCTCAAGGTCTTCTGCAGAATAAGAAGTGGCGTAATGAATTGCCATAATATTATTCCACTGCCATTTTACCAAAACGGTAATTGCTACCGCAAGAATCAGCACAATCGCCAATAGAATCCATGGCCATTTTCTTTTTTTCTTCGGTTTTGTTTCGGTATATTCCACCGGTTGTTTCTTTTTCATTTTTGATTCCTCACTTTATCAAAAATCAAGTCCCAAGATAGGAAAAATGCATATAATCTTTGGGGTTTGACCAGGCGTCGCCACCCCAGGTAAATCCATATTTTTCAAAAATGTTCACCACTTCCCCGTAGGGAGTTACCGAGTACGGGTTTTCATAAGGTGCCCAACATTCACCAACGGTGGTTCCGTCCTGATACAAGCAGTAGTTTTCATTGGCGTTAAGATCCAATGCTGTACCCCAGTTATGTTCACTTCTGCCACCTCGCCAGGAGTATCCACCCAAATCCTTTATGGGAAATTGTTCTTCTCCATGAAAGATTTCCGTAAACACCGCAACAACTTTATCGGCAATCGCAGAGTGAACGGTCACCTTCATTTGAGATTCGTACTTTGTTCCGTCTGACTTCATTCGCCACGCAGGAACAGACACCTCTGTCATCAAAGCATCTGCTTCCTCTTTTGCTTCGGGAAGATTATCCTGGATAAAATCCATTTCCTCTGTATAAATTTTCGGAATATAAATCTTAGCATCCAAATTTTGTTCTCCTGCAGAAAGAAGAAACTGATAGGTACGGTTGGGATACAAATACATCGCATGCGAATACTGATCAATATAGTGATATTCAATCGGCCCGTTTGGCGGAATATCTCCTTCGTAACGGGAATTTCTCTGCTCAATCACAGTAAGACAATATTTCGTTCCTTTTGGCAAACGGCTCCAGAGAATTGTAAACTCACCCGCTTCTAACCCGGGCTTCAGATTCCAGGTAAAGCCTTCGGCATCCAAATACAACTCTTCTTCTGAAACTGTTTCTTCCACAACAGGTATCATCTCAGATAATTCTAAAGAACGCACCAAAAGTGCTACTGCTTCCTCCCGGGAAACAGTTTTTTGCCCCTGAAAGCTACCGTCTTCATAGCCTGTAACAATCCCTTCGTTATAGGCCTGCTCCACATAGGGTTTTGCCCAGTCGGAAACAGCCATAAAGTCGGTTAACGGGTTATAAAAAGCTTGTGGAAGAACTAACTTTTCATCCTCGCAAACAGCTTTTAACGTAAGAATAATTTTAGAAATCTGTTCTCTGGTAACCGGAGTCTCAGGAGAAAATTTTCCATCCCCCACGCCGTTCATAATACCTAAGTAATACAAAGCATCTGCTTCATAAGAAGCATCAGAAAAATAAAGTTCTTCCCCGGTTGGCACTTCTTTTTCGGTCACATTTTCATAGGAACGAAGAAGAATCGGTGCCAACTCTCCTCGTGTCATCGGTTCCCTGTAATCCCAGTCGATTTTCTCGGAAACAATGCCACATTGCTCTGCAATTTTAACGATTTCTTCTGCCCAATCACTACAGTTTTCCCTGGCAAGCACACTACCAGAAGAACTAAACATCAGCAAAACCGAAATCAAGACAGCAAGTTTTTTGATCATCTAAAAAACTCCCTTTGTAGCATTATACCAAAAAATCATCCCAGTATATTTCAAACAGATGGTAGTCCCCATCAGCTTTCCCTACTAAAAAGTAGCGAACAATCTCTCCGTCCCCAACCTGTGGTCCCATAGCAAGAGATTTTTCGTTATGCTTAATTTCCGCTCTGGCGCCAACAACAGCATACTCCGTAAGCTTATAGCTGCCGCCGATGGTTGCCACTTCTTCACAAAAATCATAAGGCAGATTGATAAAGCTTTCAATGGGAACGATTTCTAAATCACGAAGAATTACTTTTTCATAAAAAATGCCTTCTTCATCCGCAACTTGATTAGACTTCGTCGCCTGTTTGAGATTGGTGGAAACGATGCGTTCCAAAATGGAATCATAGTCGCCGGTACCAACAGCATAAAAGTAGTCGTATACCATTTTTTCTGCAGGATTGGAAACAGTAGTATCCAAAATAAAGCTACGCTCCGGCAGTACAATTTCAGTTTCTAACGGGTAATCCGCCCGAATTGCATCGGCGTCTGCATAGGTAAGTGCCATATAGTTGATAATATCCTCCTGTGCCAACTCCGGAGTAGGTTCGGGAGCCGGTTCAGCGTCTGATTGCTGAGATTGGCACGCTGTTAAACACAGCATCATTGCCAACAGTATCAACAGTATTTTCTTCATGCTTTTCATTTCTTATCTCCTATTCTATCGTAAAATATACAGAATAAATTTCCTTGGGATGCTCTTGTCCCGAAACAAAATCTATTACCTCTTTATCCAACCGGTATTCGCCTGCCGGAAGTTCTCCGTAAAGCCATTTCCACTCAATTTCAAACTCGGTAATATCATTTTTCGGGATGAAGTACGCCACCATGGGGAACGCATAATCAATCAGCGGATTCGTTGCAACAGGAGTCCATTCGTCCTCTTTCAGCTGATAAATCTGAAACCATTCTCCCGTCTGCAATTGTCCCTCATAAGAACCGCCAAATTGCTCAATCTGAAAAATCATGCTATGATTGGTTAAATCCTTCACAAAACAACTGATCCCCCACTTATCCCCCGACTGCACAAAGTCAAAAGAAACTGCTTTTTTCGGTGCATCCGGCAGATATTGAGAAGATAACATAGGTTCAAAAATATCAGAAAATGTGATGTCAATATCATCGGTTAACACAGCCAATTCACTGTCAATCGCAGCATTATTCAAGCGTCCTTTTATGTAAAAACAGTAAGGAAATGCAGAAAGATTTTCAGTTTCTCCCACCTGGTTTTCAAATTTTTTAAAAATCACCCATTCACCGTCTACCAAAACCTCACAGGTGATCTTTGTGGCAAACTGACAGCCTTCACAAGTAAAGTTTGCAGTACCGGATTCTTTGGGAACCTCCCCGATTTCTACCGTTTTATCTAGTTTCCAATCCATCACACCGCAACGTGCTTTCGTATCGCTCATCAAATTAGTATCATAATATAATTCGCCGTCAATATTGAGCATGCGAAGTGGTTTCTTCTCATATTGCTCGCCAAATGTTCCTTGGATTGTTTCATTATTTTCGGTCTTTTTAGATTCGGTTTTAGGATTTGTTTGTGCCCCACATCCCGAAACGACCAGACAAATAAAGCACATCAAAACAGCGATTATTTTTCTCATAAAAACACATCCTTTTTGGTACTTAGACCAACTGAACAGCAAAAAGTTCCGGCTTTTTCTAAAGAAATACTGTAGTTTTCCACGATAGCTACAGTATTTTGTCGCAATATTTAATTTGCTTCTGCAGCGAACATTGCAACGCCAAACGCCGCTTCCTCAGTATGGTCAGGAATGGTTAATTTCATTTGGAACACTTCTTCTATGACTTGTCTTAAAACAGGGTTTTTCCGCACACCGTTTCCCGATGCAACCAGTTTTGTTATCCCATCATGAGGCATCTTTTGATATAATTGATACAGTTCTTCTGCCATCCCTATCAAAAGGCCTGCCGAAAAGGCTTCGGGCGTAAAATTCTCTTCTCCGATGTTTGTAATTGCACCACGAAGGTTGGGATTTTCACGGGTTCCCGCAAAGGTGGTGGAAATATTCACAATATTTCCCGATGCGAGACCTTCCTCTGCCAAGGAATTGATCACATCATAATACGGCTTATTCTCCAACCCGCATTTTGTGGCGAACTGGCGGAAAAATTGTTCTAACAAAGCATAAGAACGGCCACCGCACAAACAAGAACCGCTGTATAGAAAAGAATTCTCGTCATAAGGACGCGCTTCTACCAAGAAACTTTCTTCTTCGGGAAATTGATCCGATAACAAAGAAACCTGGCTCCCTGTTCCAATGTTTACCAAAAGGGTTTTATCCGGGTCACTGACGGACCCCATAAATGCCGCCTGATTATCTCCGATTGCCACCGCAACGGGTATTTTTTGATATTCACCAACAACCTTTTTTTGAGCTGTTACAATCGGTAAAACGTCTTTGGGAATTTCTGCTTTCTCTAATAAATTGGAATCAAAGTTATTAAGAGAAGTGCTAAAAAATCCCCAGGATGCAGCGTTGGTAATATGCATCACAGGACGTGATAATCCGCACAGTTTCATAGTGATAAAATCCATAATCGTGCCGGTTACATAGGGAGTTTCCGGCACCTTGTTTGTTTGAATCAAATGATATAATGTAGCAAGTCCGTATCCTGCAGGCACACGGATTTTCGTCAGCTTTTCCAGTTGTTCACAGGAAGAATTTTCTCCCAAACTTGCCTGCATATCCTGCCAGGTATATAAGGGGGATAATGCTTCCCCATCAGGAGAAATCAAAAGAATTCCGTGCATTTGCCCTGTCACACCGATAGAGGTAACAGAATAGTTTAATAAAATATCGTCTAAAAGTTCTTTTACAATCTCCCAGATGCGATTGGGTGATTGAATAAACTCACCGGGGTGATCCAAAAGAATTTTGGAATCATTTTCCACATTATAAATCTGCTGTACTGTTCGCTCTTTAGCATCCAGCACAATCGCACTGACGGTGGTGGTTCCGATATCAAGACCCACCGCAATTTTTTGATTATTCATTTCAAAAAACTCCCTCTTATCTCATAAATAATTCAAAATGAGAAGGCAATTCAAAGGGCAATGCCTTCGGCTCGGTCAGATAATAAAATGCCACCGAGGTGAAGTCGTCGTATCTTGGGGAATGAACCGGCGGTTCATAAATGCCGTCATCAATGGTCATACGGAAGGATTTATCAAAATAAACAGGATCTTTATCGTGCCAACGGTACAAAAGGAATCTCTGCTGCACATTGTATTTTTCACGGGTATCTCCCAAAATTGCATACAAACCGGCATACAGACCGCTATAGGTCTGATACCATTCGGGAATCGTGTCGTTTCCAAAGGCATAAGAACCACAAAAATAGTCTTCCGTACCGGTATAATTGATGGAAGGATAGGTTTCCCCGTCAATATACATTTTCGGCTCTCCTTCACACCAGCACCAGCTGGTTCCGTTCACACCAACAGCAAGGAATAATCCTGCGAAGTAGCCTTTCCCTTCTACCTTATCCAGCACCGTATAGGCACGTCCCTTCTGCACAGGATGCTCCTGACGGTATACTGCATGAAAATAGCCGGAATCCTCTGGAATTTCACCATAATATCCTGCAACTTCATAGAACAAATCCACCACATTACTGCCGCGGTTTTCAATGGTAATTTTGCAATGCTTACGAAAAGGCATTTCCCAATAACAGTTATAGGAACGAGTGGGTGCTAAAAGCACTTTGGAAGAATTTAAGGTAATAATTTTATGATCTCTGTCTACTCTCACATAAGCTTCATCATAAGGATATCCGAAAAATGCAGAAGCAGGCACTTCCACAGAGGGATGCTCTGCATGATCCCAGTACATACGGATAATGGATTCATGCCCCAACAACCCGCCAAGCCAGATATGGGTAATCATACCGGGGCCGTCGGCATCCATAATGGTCATAGTTTCACCTGCAGGAAGTTTAAAACAAGGGCGTAATTTTTCGCAGTCTTTTCCTCTTGTTCCCCCGTTGCGGGCACCTGTTGGATTTTCTGCAGAAAAAGAAAAACTGATACGGTTGTTCGGAATTCGTGACATTGTTGTATCCTCCTTTGATACGTTTTATATCAATATATTCACTTTAAACCTCTGCTCACAGTATAGCATACTACCTCTGAAATTGCAAGAAGTGTTTTCAAAATGAAATAATATTTCACTTCCGACTGCCTTGACATTTCGCATTGTTTGTTTTATAATAGCAGTAAGAAATTTACAAACTGTTCGGAGGAATTTCACCATGGAACTGAAAGGGAAAAAAATCCTGTTTTTAGGTGACAGCATTACGGAGGGCATCGGGGTATCTGACCCCAACAATATTTACTGGAAACGATTAGAACAAGATGGCTGTAAGGTTTATAGCTACGGTGTCAGCGGAACCAGAATTGCACCCCAGGCAACCTTAAGAGTTGACCCGAGAATTGATGATGACTATTTTGCCACCCGTATTCCAAACATGGAAGCAGATGCAGATGTAATTGTGATTTTTGGTGGCACCAATGACTACGGTCACGGAGATGCAGCCTTAGGCTCTATGGATGACCGCACTGTGGACACTTTCTACGGCGCATATCACGATTTATGTATCAAACTTCGTGAAAAGTATCCCACCGCAAAGATTGTGGTAATGACTCCCATTCACCGTGATAACGAACATATGGTCTACAACGGTTTCCACGTTCGCACTGCAGCTTGTTTGGAAACCTATGTAAACATTATTAAAGAAGTGGCAGAATATCATAAGCTCTCTGTGTTAGACACATATCATGAGTGTGACATCAATCCCAATCTCCCCAGTCACAAAGAAAATTATGTGCCAGATGGTCTGCATCCCAACGATGCCGGTCACGAGATTATTTATAATTGTTTGAAAAACTTTTTGAAACAGTTATAAAAACAGTGAAAATGAAAAACTCCTCATTCATCTGAATGGGGAGTTTCCATGTATGGGGTTAGCTGTTCACGATTCCCTTCCAAAATATGGCGAAAATCTTTATTAAAGGATAGATAAAAATAAAAAAGCATCGACATACTGTCGATGCTTTTTTGGTGACCCGTGAGAGAATCGAACTCTCGTTACCGCCGTGAAAGGGCGGTGTCTTAACCGCTTGACCAACGGGCCAAATAGAGCTTCCCGATACAGATTGCTCTGTATCGGGAATGGCGCCTTAAGATGGACTCGAACCAACGACCCTGCGGTTAACAGCCGCATGCTCTACCGACTGAGCTAATAAGGCATAAAACCGGCAACTATCTATCTTCCCGGGCAGTCTCCCGCCAAGTATTTTCGATGCATGAGAGCTTAACTTCCGTGTTCGGGATGGGAACGGGTGGGGCCTCTCCGCTGGTCACCGGTATGGTTAAAAGTACTTCGGTA
>JAZQKB010000041.1:0-64101 GCA_045541975.1 Clostridia bacterium
TCAGGAGGTTTCAAGACTTTATGAACGAGTTTATGAAGATAACGTCAACGGCAAGGTAACAGATGCTTGGTTTATGGAATTATCTCACAAATACGAGGTTGAGCGTGATGAGCTTAAAAAGAAGATTCTTGAACTGAATCAGCAGCTTGCAAAGATAAGTAAAGTTCGTGAAGGCAAGGAGCATTTTCTGTCTTGTGTCAGAAGCTTTGCTGAAATGAATGAAGTTACACCGATGATTCTTCAGGAGCTAATCGAGAAAATCGAAGTTCACGCAGTAGAAGGCACGGGATTAAACCGCACTCAATCGGTAATAATACATTACAAGTTCATTGGTGAGCTTGATATGCCGGAGAACTTTGACTAGATAAAAGTCAATACAAGAAAAGGTGTTGAGGTTGAGTACTTAAGAACAACTAAAACTGCATAAAAACAAAAAAATCTAGTGTTCATAACTTCATACACGTTATGAACACTCGATATGGTCGGGATAACAGGATTTGAACCTGCGGCCTCTTCGTCCCGAACGAAGCGCGCTACCAAACTGCGCTATATCCCGAGATGTCCGTTTACGGACAGATGATATTATAGCATACATTTTTTAAAAAATCAAGGAAAATTTCTAAAAAAATGAAAAAACCGCAAATTATCGCTTGGCATTGCCTAAAAGGGTGAGCACATACACATCTTTGGCACCTAAGGAAAGCAGAAGTTTTGTGCATTCCCGGGCGGTGGAGCCTGTGGTGTAAACATCGTCTATCAAAAGAACGGTTTTGCCTCGGATTTTCTTTTTGCGGTGAGGAAGTGCCACAAAACTGATTTTGGCATTTTCCACCCGTTCTTTTCCGTTTAGGGAAGATTGCCGTTTTGTAAACAGTTTCTTTCTGAGAAAGCCTGCACAAAGGGGGATTTTTAGCATTTTCTTTAGGGGCATTGCCAATTCCAATGCAGGACTGTAGCCTGTTTTCAGAAATGTTTTTATGCCGGAGGGAACGGCGGTAATAAGGTCTGGGGTAATCCGGTAGGATGCCAGAGTTTCTGCCATCAGTTTTGCAAAGCCTTTTGCTTTATAGAATTGGTTTCCCAGTTTATAGGCTAATAAAGCCTCTTTGGGAGTGCTGTCATAATGATAGCAGGAAATGGCAAGCCGAAAGGGCGGCAACTGTTTGTCACATTCCTTACAAAGAGGGGTTTGTCCTTTATCCTGACCGCAAACGACACATCTGGGTGTTTTGCGGTATTCTTTTATCAGTTCTCTGCATTTGGGACAAAGAAAATCGTCTTTTGGGGCGGGACTGTCGCAAAAAGGACAGATACGAAAGGGATTTTTCATACGCTACCTCACGCCAACGCCAACAGTTTTAAAAGATACACGCAAACAAAAATACTGCCGATGGAGGCAAGGCAGGTAAGGGATACGCCGTATGCGGAAATATCGGGGTCCACCCCTAATTTTTTTGCCATTACAAAGCAGTTCACTGCGGCAGGAGTGGCACTTAAAATGGCAATAATGATGAGGGCATCTCCTCGAAATCCCAGTAAAATCGCAGAAACGAGGAACAAAAGCGGTGCTAACACATTACGGAAAAACACAGCCAAAAAAATATAGCCTCGATTATTTTGAAAGCCTTTTAGCGAAATGTTGGCACCGATAATTAAAAGTCCTAAGGATGTGGCAATGTCACCTGCGTATTCCAGTCCCTTATTTAAAATAGGCGACATGGGAATTTTGAAAATAGAAACCACAAGTCCCAACACGGTGCCGATAATCAACGGGTTTTTCAGAACTCCCAGCACCAAAGAGGAAAACTTCTGAGTTTTGTTGCCGTAGTAAGAAAGCATAATCACGGCAGTCACATTATAGCAAATGGTCACAAAGGCAACGGTAATTGCCATGGTGAGAACCCCGGATTCCGCCATTAAGCTCATGGCAAGGGGCATTCCTGCAATGGCGATGTTGGAACGATACCCGATTTGCACAATGGCACCCTTCTTTTTGGGATCACGAATCCCAAAACAGAGGAAAATGAGTAAAAACACATAGCATAACACAGCGCAAAGCATAAACATAATCAGCTTTGGCTCCATAGCCACGGTTAAATCTGCCTTTGCCACTGTGTGAAACAGAAGGGCAGGTGTGCCCACATAGTAGACCAGTTTTACAATTTCATCCTTGGTGATTTCCGAGAAGAAGCGGAGTTTATTTAAAAACATTCCCAAAAACATCACTAAAAACACGGGAGAAATAGCGTTGACGGTTTCCAAAAGTAGCGTCATAACAAACTGTCCTTTCTCTTACAGAGACCAAAATTTTAAAAACAGGGTGTAAATCCCCAAATACGGATCTGTTACCTGACCGCTTTTTAATTTGTAGTCAGTTTCGGCACAGAAACCGATTAACTGTTCTAATTTGGAGATAGGAATATTTTTTGCCTGTCTTACGTACTTAGAAATCACAAAATCAGGCACGTTTTTGCCGAGCATCGGCTTGATTTCGGCAGAGGGAATCCGTTCCTCCTGACTGACTTTTGCCAAATACATTCCGGAAATATGGCGGGAGAGCAGGGTAAAAATCATTTGGGCAGGTGTTTTGGAAGGAGTCAGCTTCAGTTGGTTTAAAAGCTGATAGGCTTTTTCCTTTTGCCCTGTGACTAAAAATTCCGACAAATCAAAAATCACCGCCTGCATAGACTTTTGCAAAAATTGGTTCAGGATTTGCTCGGAAACGGTGTCAGTGTCTTGCATATAGGCGCAAACGGTGTCGATTAAATTCACTGTGGCATACAGATTGGGTTCTCCCTCTGTAATGATTTTTTCAATCAGAACAGCGGGGATTTTCTTTTGCCGTTTTGCAAATTCTCGATTGATAAAGGCACGCATATCTGCCTGGTTGGGATGCACACATTCCACAATTTCTCCCACGGTTTTTGCGGTATTCCAAATGGAGGAACGCTTGTCCACTGCGGTTTCTCTTAAAATTAAAATGGTGAAGGGAGCAAGATTTTTCATTTGCTCGGTGAGTGCTTCCCGAAAATCGGCAGGAGCTTTCATGAGGTCTACCTGATTTAAGTAAACCACCTTGTATTCTGCCATCATAGGCGGTTGCTCCAGAGCGTTTCTCAGCTCGGTTTTTTCGGGTAGATTCTGATAATGGAATAAATTAAAGCAAGCAAAATTATCATCCACAACACTCTGGATGATTCGATTGGCATAAAATTCTTTGAGGTAATCCTCTTCGCCGTAAAACAGATAGAGATTGGAGAAATTTTTTTCGGAAATCTTGCGGTTTAGTTCTTTTAATTCCATAACGGCGTTTGCTCCTTTTTGCCTGTGGAAGTTCCGTAAAAGGATACTTCGTTTTGGCTGAATATCAGCAGAGAATGGTTGTCGTAGTATTTGGCATTGGGATGCCATTGTTTTTTGGATAGTATATGTAATTTATCCGAAAGATTTGCAAAGTTTTTGGTAGCCTGACTTGATTGCTTAAAATTAATAATCCAGATTTTATCGGGATTTTGGTACGAATTGCGAAGCAAATAGTCGGCATCTTGCGAAAAAGAAAACTGATGGGTTTGATAAGAAAATTCCGCTTCGTATAAGGTGTTGGAATCCGAAAACAAGCGGATATTGATGCCGTCTACATGGGTGGAAAAATTCTCTTGCAAGAAAACGGTATTGTGAAAATCCTTTAGAAGAGTACCGTACTTTGCAGGACAAACAATCTGTGCAGAGGGCAGTTCTTTTAAGAAAGCATCGGTTTTTTCGGAATTGGAAAGCTCTGTCAGAATGATCAGCGCCACAGAGGCGTGTTCGTCGTAGGAGGAGCCTCGTCCGTATGCAAGATCCTGTAAGTTTCCGTATAAAATCAAACGGTCTGCAGGTGTGGTAATCATAGCGGAATTGGTATTTTTGGCGCCCAGAAAGCCAACCGTCAGTTCACCGTGTGGAACGGGAAAGACTGTGTGGATTAATGCTGTCATCATGAAGATTATGGCAAGGGATGCGGACAAAATTTTTCTTAATTTGGATTGCATCTTACTTCCAATAAACAAAACTACGCCACTGCCCATCCACGTCAGAAAGGGAAACTCTCCAAGGGGAACCGTCAACGGACGGCAGATTGTGGCAGAAAGATGAATCAGCCAAAGGAATAACTGGGTAAGCAGTGTTCCGGCACCTATTACGAAGCTTCCCAGCAGAGGCACGTTTGTTACCGCCATCCCGAAAATCGTAAGAATCAAAATGGGGGAAACCAGGGGCGCCACCAGAAAGTTGGCTAGGATTGTACCCATGGGCATCCTGGAAAAATACAATAGAATCACAGGCAGGGTGAAGGGTTGCACCGCAACATACAGGGCAAGATTGCTTCTGAAATATTTGGTAGGAAGTTTCTGAAATACCTTTTCCAAAGGTTCATAAAAGGCAGTAATCCCAAAGGTTGCCCCGAAGGTGAGAAGAAACGACGGATTTAAAATCAGGGTTGGGGTTATGGTGACAAACAGACAAGCAACTGCCAACACTGTTACATAAGATTTTACGGGTTTTATATAGAAAATATCATAGCAAAACAAAAGGGAAATCATCAGAAGGGACCGTAGCACAGAAACGGTTCCACCCGTAAACCAGGCGAACAGAAAAAGGAGCGGAAAGGTGAATAACAGCCGTTTTCTCCGGCCTTGCATCACGGTGCCCAAAATCATCAACATTGCAGAGGCAAGAAATGAAAAATGCATTCCCGAAACGACCACAATATGAACGGTTCCCGTGCTCAAAAATTCCTGATATTGTTCAGTTGTCATTGTGGACTTATCGGAGCTTAACAGCGCCGTTAAAAAGGATGCGACCGAAGACGGATAGTTGGCTTGCAAGTGTTCTTTTGCCGAATTTCGCAGAAGCTTGGACTGATATAGCCACTCATTTGCCACTCCATGACGGATGACAGTGGGTTCATAGGGAAACGTGGCGGACAAGAAGGTGTCATTCCCCAGAAGACGGCGTACCTGGGAGGAGGTTTTGTTTTGAGGTTGCACAACCGCCAAGACAGGTTCTGCCAGCGTTACCTTTTCTCCGGGGAGTAATGGTTTATCTGTTCTGATTTTTACAAAAATATGTTCTCCATTTTCTAACGTGAGAGTGCAGTAGTCAATGCCGTTATAACGACTGACTTCACTGGTTACTACGCCTGTGACGGAATCGGGATTTTCCCTACAAAGGGAAATGGATTTTTCAAAATGATACTGCTCATATCCTTGATAAAGAAAGGAAGATGCTATTGCAATCACGATTACAATGAATACTTTGAAAAGTTTTTTTAGAGTGGGGAACTTCTTTTTTTGAATACGGGATATGAAATAGGAAATTCCAATCTCAAATAAGGCATAAAAAGAGGCCGATATAAAAACCAGGATATTTGAATCCAAATATCCTGATAAAAATATGCCAGATAGCCATGCAATCAAACAAGTGGCTAAAAACATTGTTATCGTTTCGGATTAACAATATCACGCCATCCGAAGTCTCCGCGTTCCAGCCCTTGAATTAAAACTTCTGCTGTTGCCACGTTGGTAGCTAAGGGAATGTTATGTACGTCACATAAACGGAATAATGCATTTACATCGGGTTCGTGAGGCTGAGCAGTCAGCGGGTCACGGAAGAAAAGCACCAAGTCGATTTCGTTGTAGGCAATTCTTGCGCCAATCTGCTGGTCACCGCCCTGAGGACCGGATAAAAACCGATGGACCTGAAGTCCTGTTGCATCTGCAACCAATCCGCCGGTAGTACCGGTGGCAAATAAATTGTGCTTTTGCAGAATAAATTTGTATGCAATTGCGAACTGAACCATCAGTTCCTTCTTTTGATCGTGTGCAATTAAAGCAATATTCATCAACGAACCTCCGTTTCTGTGTGTGGTTTTTCCAATGGATCTGAATCGTTTATCGTAATTTGACGGGTACTTGTTCCCCCGTTAAGCGTTTTGCGGAATTTGTAATTTCTTTCACGCATTTTTTATGTTTATCATCCAGAATCAACTTGCCCTGATTCTGGAAAGAAATCATGCTGTCTTCATACCGCCAGATGCCAAGCAGCGGCGTTCCTAAACGGTTTAGAATTTCATCCACGTTGGGCATCAGTTTTTTACGCACCAATTTGGGATTGAATTTATTGATAATGACATAATTTTCTTGGATATTTACTTTGTTTGCTGCCGAAAGCACGCGGTCTGCATCCCGCATGGATGCAAAGTCGGGCGTTACCACCGTTACGGTGGCATCTGCTTTGGAAATACAATTTTTAAAGCCGGTTTCAATACCTGCGGGGGCATCCAGCAGAATATAGTCAAACTCTTTGGCTGCCTCGGTCAGCATTTGGGAAAATTTTTCTTCCACCAGATCTTCTTTTTCAATGGTCTGGGATGCAGGCAGAAAATACAGTTCTCCGTATTGTTCAAAATGGTAGCAAGCGTCTTTCAACGGGATTTTCCCTTCATACACATCGGTCACGTCATACACGATCACGCTTTGCACCCCAAACACAATATCTAAGTTGCGAAGGCCGATATCCGTGTCAATAATGAGCACTTTTTTGCCCAGTTTTGCCAAAGCTGCAGACAAATTTGCAGCAACCGTGGTTTTTCCCACGCCGCCTTTTCCTGATGCAATTGCAACAATTTTGCCCATTGGATAATCGCCTCCTTTTTGGTTTGGTTTGCCTTCGGATATTATCATATCACAAATCATATGAAAAGTCAATTTTCTTTTGAATTTCTCCTGGAAAATTTATATGGATACCCTGTCATTTCCGGATTTTGTATTCTTATGCTTTTTGTTTTTTTTAGTAAGGAGCATCATCACCAGAATGGCGGTTGCCACGCCGCAGGTGTCTAAAATCATATCGGTAACACGCATGGCTCTGCCGGCTCCTGTGCAGAATTGAATACATTCATCTGCCACAGCCACCAAAGCACCGTACAACAGGGCAATCCATTTTTTTTGGATTTTCTGAACGTTTTGCAACAGATATTTACTTGCCTGATAGGATAATACACCAAGCAGAAAAAATTCGCAGAAGTGAGCGGTTTTTCGGATGATTGTGTGCATCAGATCTGCCGGAAGATGAATGCCGGTTAATCCATAAAACCAGGTCAGAAGACTTTGCAACAACCCGCCGGACAAACCGACAGATACCGTTGCAGGTTGCATGGAAAAGGAAAAAATCACTGCTGTCCAAAGAAGGGTAAGCAGTGTGTATAAAACAGCTTTTTTCTGTAGCTTCATTGTGAAAAAACCTCTTTTATTCGTATACTGCACGGGCGCCGCCAATCAGTTTCGGACGGGTATGGGCACAAAGAACAGTTGCCTGCCCGATGAGGGCGCTTTCCAATCTTACGGGAACAGCTACCTTTTTTAAATGCATACCAATGAGAGTACCGCCAATATCAATGCCCAAATCTGCACGGATGTTTTCCACCACCACGGGTTCAGAAAAATTTTGGTAGCAGGCAGTGGCAAAAGAACCGCCTGCTTTAGGTTTTGGAACCACCCAAACAGGCTCATATCCAAATAATTTTGCCGTTTTTTTCTCCATCACAAGGGCACGGTTTAAATGTTCGCAACACTGTGCCGCCAGATGGATTCCTTTTTTCTTTAACACGGGATAAAGGCCCAAAAATAACGCTTCTGCCGCTTCGTAGGCAGAGTTGGTGCCGATTTTATCCCCTAAGATTTCGGAAGTGGAACAACCGATGACCAAAAGACTTCCTTCTTTGGCATCGGTCTTTTTTAGAAATTCTTTGATTAAAGCTTTGGCTTCGGTCTTGATATTTTCGTACATGGCAATTCTCCGTTTGTTTCTTTATTGGAGCACCGTTTCTTGAAAGAACCGGTTTTTCCGAAGAGCGGTGAATAAAGGCACGCCGATTGCAGTAACCACAACCAGTTCTCCCAGTGCCGCTGTTACAAAACTGTACCAAAACGGCATGTTCAGTAAGGAAAGCTCCCATGCCACAAACACCATGGAAATGGCAGGAAATAAAGATGCCACCCAAATGTTTTTAACAGCTCGCATTCCCACCACGGTAAACACAGTGGATGCCACCCCAAAGATCAAGTCCAATGCCCCTAAGGGACTGAACAGATTACTGATGGCACAGCCTAAAATTAAGGCGTAGCAATAGTCCTTCTTAAAAAAGCAGAGCAGGGTTAATACTTCTGAAATGCGAAATTGCACCGCTCCGTAAGATAAGGGGGCAACTGCTAAGGTGAGCGCCACATATAGTGCGGCGGTGACTGAAATGCGCAAAAATGCGCGTAATGCGGATTGTTTCATCATAAATTCTCCCTTGTTTTTTAGTGGAGGAAATCCTCCGAAGATGGTTAGCAAGAGCAACATCTTCTTATCAAAAAGTATACCATATGGGGAGTTTTTTGTCAATTCATTTCCCCTGATTTTTCGGGAAAAGAAAAGGGGAGTGTTTTGCTACGCTCCCCGTTCGGCATATTTCTGTTTGGTGGCAAGACCGCCTCTGATATGCCGTTCTGCTTTATTCTTGTTTAAAACTTCCCGCACCGCATCATAACGGTCAGGATCTAAAAATCTCAGACGCACCGCCACATCTTTATGTACCGTGGACTTGGAAATACCGAAATATTTAGCGGTTTTACGCACAGTGGTGCGGTTTTCGATAATGTAATCCGCAAAGAGAATTACTCGCTTATCAATATCGTAGCAAAAGTCCAAAAAAATCACCTCTCAGATTTGTATCAGTTTTGGGTTGATACAATATATGAGAGGTGTTTTTGTTTTATTCCGAAGGTTTTGGAAAGCGGATGATAACTCGGGTATAGCTGTTTTTTTCGCTTTCAAAACGGATGGAGCTTTCTTCTCCGAAAAAGAGTTTCATTCGTTTTAAGGAGTTGGAAATGCCAATATGTTTCTGCTCCTGAGTTCCTTCGTTTAACACGGCAAGACGTTCGGGAGTCATACCGTAACCGTTATCGTAAATTTCCGAGAGAATATAGCCGTTTTCTTCCCGCATGGAAATCTGAATCAAACAGTCTTTTCTGGCACCGGAAAGTCCATGCACCACGCAGTTTTCCACAAAGGTATGGAAGAACTGGGGTGGAATGGGAAGTGTCATCAGCTGTGGCTCAATTTTTGTTTCCAGCGGATATTTCTTTTCGTGGGAAAGTTCGTTAATAAACAGATATTTGCGAATAGTTTCCATTTCATCTGCTACAGAAATATATTTTCGGTCCTTTTTTAAAATTTCCCGATAATACAGCGCCATATTGTCTACTAGATTCATAATTTTTTGGTTCTGAATCCGATATGCATCCAAACGGATGGAGGCAAGAGAATTATAAAGCATATGAGGGTCCAACTGCATAGAAAGTCGTTCCATTTCCAGTTGTCTGTTTTCCAGTTCTGCAGCTTGGATTGCATCGTGATATGCCTTTAATTCCAGGGAAAGCTTATGCAGGGTTTGTTTAATGGTATTCAATTCCTGTAAATCGTACTCGGTGCGAAAAAATTCACTGTCATAAAGCAAATCTTCGCCGTCCAGATTTCCCATGAACCGATAAATTTCCCCTAAGGTTTTTCGTGCGGTGTGACGGGTAATCCAGAGAATCAAAGCAATCAACACCATCAGCATAATAAAACCTGAAATAATAATTTCCGCACATCGTTGGTATAGCTCACCCTTGGGGATTTTCATCATACAAGAGAGACTGTCGTTTACGGACAGTGAGATATAGTTTTCGGAATCCTGCACTCTGGGGTCATTGGAAAACACAATTTCCACGGGGAATCCCAACGACTCGGAATGCAAAATCTGAATCTGATAGCGAAGGATACTGTCCGGGTTTCTCGGCAGACGGCGGTACATTATAATGCCTGTCATTTTTTCGCCGGAATACTTCATAGACTTATCAAACACAATATCCGTTTTTTTGGACTCAAATGCTTCCATAATTTTGTTGTAATCATGTAAACGGGAAACATGGGAATATAGGTTGGATTCTTGTATGGAGCGGTTGGTTGTGTAAATCATAGGGGCATTTTGATAAATGGTTGCAGACATCAAAATTTCCTTAGAATAGTCCAGCATTTCCAGCATTTCATCGGTGGAATAGTTTTCCTTTTTTAACGCATTGCTGATGTAGGAAGACTGCACAATATGCTCCGAGTGAATCATCGCCTGATTCAGGGTTTCCTCTACAGTATCCACATACATTGAAAAGTCGCTTTTTCGCTCTGAAAGACCGAACTGATAGGCGTTTAGGGTGGCGAAGCAAATAGTGTAGGTCCAAACAAGCAACACAAAAAAACCGATAACGCGGATGTTACCGTGTAAAATCTGTTCCAGTAAACTTTTGCGCATCGGTTTTTTCATCAATTGTTACCTCAATTTTCGGAAGTTTTCTGATTTGCTTGCTGAAACTCCCTGGGAGTGATTCCGTTATATTTTGCAAAAACGGTTTTAAAGTAATCGTAGTCACTGTAGCCCACCTTATAGGCAATCTGGGTCAGATTCATTTTGCTGGTGGAAAGCAGTTTTTTAGCTTCCTCCATACGAACGGACAGCAAATAGTCGTAAATGGTGATGCCAAGTTCCCGTTTGAACACATTTCTTAAGTGAGAATAGCTCACAAACAGTTGGGAAGCAATCTCTTCAATGGAAGAAATGGTGGAGAAATTGTTGTGAATATAGTTGATGGTCTTCTGAACCAGAGCAAACTGGGATTTTCCTTTGTAATTCTTTAAATATTCCCCTGTTAACGTGAGAATATTGCGAAGCCAGATCAAAAAATGTTCCGGATCGGAAAACCGGTTGATTTTATGGTAGGAAAGGTCTGTTCTTCCCACAATCTGAGCAATGTCAATGTCGTTTTTTAACAGCACTGCCTGAATGGAAGAAATGGTGGAAAGATACAGTTCCTTCAGCAGGGTTTCGTCATATTCCGGCTCTGAGAAATTGAAGGTTCTGATAAACTGCCCGATTTCTGCGGGAGTAACATCAGCCCGCACCAAATTGGCAACAGACTCATTATAGGCAATAAAGTTGAACGAAACATTTTTTACCGAAATATCGGAGTAAGCAATGTAGTCCGAACGAATCAGTTCCAGATTGGTTTTCAGGGCGGAATCTGCCTGTTTTTCCAAGGATTTCAGCTCAAACAGGTTGCCACCTGTGTCGGAAGCACCTGCTTTCACGGTGACTGCATAGCGGTCAAACAAATCCTTGATTTTATTGCACATGACACTACGGACGGTATCCTGGAAATTGCTGTTTTTTTCACTCATAAACAGCACTAGTATCGCATCGGTTCCGTGGGGCAGTACCACCGGTTCAATTCCCTGAGAGAGTGCCTCCGGAAAGTCTTTTAAATCGCTGTAGGAAGAGAAAATATCTCCTTCTGTTTCCAGAAATTTCGCTTTCACCAGAATGAAATGGCGGAAATCCTGCATCAGCAGTGTTGGTGCTGCTTCAAACAGATGAGAGGCATCTGTGGTGTCGGCAGAAAGCAGACGAAACACATAGTTTTCCCGCCCCAGCTGAAGACTGTTGGCAGATTCAAAATTCTTTTCTGCCCGTTTAATTGCTTTTTTAATGGCATGAATCAGTTCTTCGGGGATAATGGGCTTCATCAGATATGCCACAACACCGTTATCAATCGCGCGTCTGAAATACTCCACATCATCATAACAGCTAATGTAGATAAATTGAGCGTCAATTCCCATGTCACGGATTTTTCCGGTTAATTCCATCCCGTCAATTTCAGGCATGGAAATATCGGTAATCACAACGTCAGGCTTGAACTCTTTGCAGATTTCCAGCGCTTCGTATCCGCTTTGGGAAATTTTGATACCGCTGATATTAAATTCTTCCGGCTCAATATAACTGAGCAAACTCTGCAGATGCACATAATTGTCATCCACAAGTAATATTTTATACATAAGAATACCTCGCTTTGCAACCTTAAAAGTCTCTTTATGGAAGGTCGTAGCGGTTTTTCATCATAAACTAAATCAGATTTTTTAATTCCTGATTGATTTTTTCACGGTAGTGAACAATGTAGTCACCAAAGTAGGGGAAGCTATCAAAGGTGATGGTCTGTCCTGCAATTTCTTCGATTAAGTTAACTACATAGTCTTTTCCTTTGTAGCTTGCCAACAGGTGCATCGCAGTGTAGTCCTGAATCCCGTCTTTAAACACTTTTAAGCGGATACTTTCCACCACTTCATCACCGTAGGGATACACGCTGAAACCGTCCCCTGCAGGGAAAGCACCTTCGGAATCCACGGTTTCGTAGGGATTAATTAATCCTCTGGACAAAATGGAGTAGAAGTAGTTGTAACCCCAATGCAAGAAGCCTACACAGTCATACTTAAACATCTGGGTACCCATAATTCTGTTTCTTGCAGAGGGCTGTGCCAAGAATCGGTTTGACACATCCTTTGCCTGAGCAGAACAGTAGTAAACCCAACGGTTTTCGATGTCTTCCTGTAAGAATTTGTCCATGCGGTCGCTGGCAGGAACGGGGGTGTTTACCAGGCCTTTTTTATAAAAATCAATGTCGGAAAGAGCATCCAGCATTTTAAAGCCTTTGGTATAGGGGGCAATCAGCTCCTGTGCATATTTGTACGAATCAAAATGTCCTAAGCTTAAGAAGGGTTCGTCAGACACATGGAAATACACCTTGTCCTGCACACCTTTCGCTTTTAAGAATGCTACCAGCTCGGGCATCATTGCATCAATAAACTCTTTGTATTCAGGAGTTTTTGCTTCCACATGCCAGCCAAAGCGTTTTTCTTCTTTGCCGTCTGCAATGACCACAATTTTGGGGGTATGCACTGCACCCCACTGGGTAAACAGATGGCTCATTTCAAAATACTGTACGCCGTTCTTCAGGCAGATGTCAATCCACTTGTCCAGCTTATCAAATTTGAAGGAATATTTGCCGCTGTCGCAGAAACAGTCTACCAACTGAACGGTTTTTCTTTCTCCTAAGTAAGCAGTATCCAGAGGCGGTGTAAACAGGGGAGTGAGCAGCATGTTGATGCCATTGTCCACTGCCACACGGATGTATTTTTCAATCATTTCCCAATGTTTGTCGGAAAAGATTTCGCAGTTGTGCATATCAGCGATACAGTCGCAATGGAACCACTGGGTAAAGATCATTTCCTGCTTGGGAAGTTTCATATCAATTACTTCCAGATTAAATACCGAGGAAGTTTTATAATCGTCATCATAATCGGTGCCCTCAAAGGTCACTTCGATGGGGTATACGCCGGGTTTGCAGTCTTCCGGAACCCGCACACTGATCCACACAGCCTGCCATTTGTGACAAACAGCGTACAGCGGATGTTCATTGGTAATGGGCATTAACGGGTCAGGATACATTCCTGCGGATAAAGAATAGTAACCGTTATCGCATTTGGTGGGAAATGCAGCCAGTTCCACCGGCACGTTTCTTACCTTTCTGACGGTAACATAGGGAGCCAGCTCGGAGTTCACGCTAACCTTCAGGTTGCTTCTGCCGTGCCACCAATCGGTTTTGAAAATCTTAGTGAATGCAATCTGATAGGAGTATTCTTCTCCTTTTAACGCAGAACCGCCACGGATGGTTTCATGAACGGGTTCTTTGTCAAACAGCACCTTTTCCAGGGAAGATACCTGTTTTAATTTCAGCTCGTAAATAGCCATAACTCTCAGTCCTTTCGGCATTGATCCTATAAAAATAATTGACGGTCTGATAATCAGACAACAATACTTCAATGATAGTATAATTTATCTTTTGTTTTTTGTAAACCTAAAATGTGTTTTTTTGAACCCCCTAAAATCTGCTTTTCTGAAGGCCGGAAAATTACAAGGTCCAAATTTAGAAAAAAACAGCATAAAAAAGCTTCCATTATTTTACAAAAAATAGTGATTTGAGGTTTTTTACCCCTAAAATCTGCCAAAAACTGTGATTATTATTGAAAAAAAGCACATTTTAGTATATAAAAAAAGCAGATTATGGGTTCACAAAAACAGTTTTTTTTTGTATAATATAGACAAAATAATATAGTTTGGTTCGACCAAAAACTACAATTTCTGAACGAACCGTATTCTGGGTGGCGCTTCCAGTGGGGAGGTGCTGCCGGCGAGGACAACGTCAACTTCTATAAAAAGGGTGGACTTTGTCCGTTTTGTCGTCTGATAAAACGTTATCGGAAACGGTTTTTCATGAGTTGAGGTTCCGGAAAAACCGACGTGTTCCAAAAAAACGCAAAAACATTAAAGTAAGGTGGAATGAGAGAAACATGAAAAAAGTAATGGAACAGACAAATGAACAAGTTCTGGAATCAGTTGCCACCCCCGAAGTTGAAACGGGTGTTGCTGAAATGGAATTTGTTGCACCGCCGAAAAAGAAGAAAGGCTTCTTTTTCAACATTCGCAAATTCAGCGGTGCGTACTTAATGATTTTGCCGGCAATTGTGCTGACAATCATCTTTTCCTACCTGCCTATGTACGGTATCGTGATGGCATTTAAAAACTTCCATCCGGTAGAAGGTATTTTGGGAAGCCCCTGGGCAGCAAACTATGGATTTGAGCATTTCATTGCGATTTTCCAAGAGCCCGATTTGGTGAAAGCTGTATCAAACACCGTTGTATACGGTCTGGTTATTTTATTCGGAGGTTATCCCTTCCCGATTATCCTGGCTCTGATGTTCAACGAAATCAGAAGCAAATGGTTTAAGAAAGTTTCCCAGACCATTGCATACTTTCCCCACTTCTTATCCTGGATTTCCGTTATCGGTCTGCTGTATACCTTCTTAGCAAAAGAAGGACCCTTCAACCAGCTGATGGGATCTTTGGTAAATGGTTGGGTTCCCGTAAACCCCTTAATGAAGCATGAATACTTCTTAACCATTATGTTTGTTTCCCACTTATGGAAAAACGTTGGTTACTCTTCCGTTGTATTCTTAGCAGCGATTACCGGTATTGACCCCGGCCTTTACGAGGCTGCAAGTATTGACGGTTGCGGCAAGTGGAAACAGGTTTGGCATATCACCCTGCCCAGCATCAAGCCTACCATGGTAATTATCCTGGTTATGTCTTTGGGCGGCCTGATCAACGTAAACTTTGAACAGGTATATGGTATGCAGAATGCATTTACCCAGCCGTACACTGAAGTAATCGGTACTGTTGTATACCGTCGTGGTATTATGGGCGGTGACTATTCTTCATCCACTGCATTCGGTTTATTCCAGGGTCTGGTTAGCTTATTCCTGGTAGTGTCTGCAAACTGGATTTCTAAGAAAGTCACCGAACAGAGTATTTGGTAAGAAAGGAGATTGATTGACATGAAGAGAAGTTTAGGAGAAAAAAGCTTTGGCGTTGTAAACATGATTCTCATGATACTCATCTGCATCATCTCTGTTTACCCGTATTTAAACCAGGTAGCGGTTTCGTTAAACGACGGTAGAGACGTTATGGCAGGCGGTATCACCATTTTCCCCAGAAAATTCACCTGGGAAAACTACACCACTGTACTTTCCAACCCCTCATTCCTGCAGGCTGCAAAAGTTTCTGTTACAAGAGTTATTTGCTCCACTGTGTTATCCCTGTTGGTAACCTATTCTGCAGCATACGGCTTAACCAGAAGAGGTTTACCTTATAGAAAATTCTTAACTTTATTCCTGATGTTACCCGGCTATATTCCGGTTGGTACCATTCCTACATACATCAACATCAGTAACTTAGGTTTACTGGATAACTTCTGGGTATATATCATTCCCGGACTGTTCGGTTTCTACAATATGATTATTATCCGTTCCTATCTGCAAGAGCTTCCGCCTGAAATGGAAGAAAGTGCGAAGATTGACGGTGCAAACGACTTAATCATTATGTTCCGCATCATTTTCCCCATGACACTGCCGGTAGTTGCCTGCGTAGCACTGTGGGTATCCGTTGGTGCATGGAACGACTGGACCTCCACTTTGATTTATGTTACTGACCCCGACCTGCACACTCTGCAGTACTTAATGATGCGTCTGGTAAAAGAAGCAGAAACTGCAAACCAGATGTCTATGCAGGCTGCTATGAGTAAAGGTCAAACGGTTCCCCGTGTTACCGGTGATACTGTAAAAGCAGCAACCTTAATTATCACCACATTACCGATTCTGATGGTATATCCCTTCTTGCAGAAATACTTCATCAAAGGTATCAATATTGGTGCAGTAAAAGGTTAATTCTGAAAATCCCCTATACTATTATATATTATATAGGGAAAAACTTCCCCATTTATTTTGTAAAAATAAAATACATATAAAAAGGAGAAAAACATTATGAAAACCATGAAAAGAATTCTCGCGTTACTATTAGTAGCGACCATGGCTCTTTCTCTGGCAGCTTGCGGATCAAGCAAACAGAGACAGGCAGCAACAGTTGAGTTTGACGAAAACGGCAACTACATCGTGCCGGACAGACACCTCGAAATCATTGGTTGGAACACTCAGGGTACTGACTACGCTATGGGTGCTGACCTTGGCTTCAAAGACGTTACCGCTGATTGGCTGGAAGCAAGAACCAACGTTTCCTACAAAAACATCTATGGTAATGACAACGGTTCCTGGGATGCGAAGCTGACCAGACTGGTAACCGGTAAAAACATGCCCGATGTTGTGTTCTGTGGCGCTTTCCAGGGTCCTGCACACTTCAACAAATTAGACGAGATGAACGTTCTGTATCATCTGACTCCCGAAATGATTCAGAAAGTTGCTCCCAACCTGTGGGCAAGAACTCCTCAGGATTGTTGGGATGCTTTCACCGTAACCAGAGACGGCGAAACCTACATCACCGGTATTCCTTACAACATTCATGTAAGCTATGATGAACCCTTCTACGCTCAGACCGCAGAATTTGAACCTTACGCTGAAGAAGATGTTCAGTACATCAGAGAAACTCAGTTAAAATATGAAACTGACGTTACCTTCTTATCTACACAGTGCTTATATGTTCGTGATGACATTTTAAAAGACTTCTTCCCCGAAGCAAAAACCTATGACGAATTAGTTGAAATCTTAGAAGAAACCAACGCTCCTTTAGGCGACATTATGCTGGACGTTCCGATTTATTCTACTGAAGAATTAGTAGACTTTATGTATGCAATCCAGGCAAAAGGCTATAAAGAAGGCGGCAAAACCGTGTATCCCTTCGGTTACAACGGTGGTGACAACTGGTTAGCATTATCTCAGTTCGGTTCCGAATTAATGGGTTACAAAAACCACAACTATTCCGGTACCATCAACTGGAACACCAAACGTTACGAATTATTCTTACTGTCTGACATCGTTAAAGAATCTGCAAGACTGCAGAACCAGATGTTAAACGACGAAGTTATCGAATCTGAATCCTTAGCACAGCCCACCAACTTATATCAGGAAAAAGTATTAAACGGTCAGTATGCAATCGCTGCAATCAACGCATTCAGCCAGGTTGGTATCGTAAATGACCAGCTGGAAGAAATGGGCAAAACCTTCAGATATCGTCCCTTAATCATGCAGATTCCTAACCATCCGGATTATCCTGCATTCACTGAAAAAACCATGTGGATGAACTCTCTGGCTATGACCACCACTATGACCGAAGCTGACGTTTATCAGTACTTATACTGGATTGATTCTCAGTACACTACCGAATGGGAAGAAATCGCAGCTTGGGGTTCCCAGTCCGATGAATTATGGCACTATGAAACTGACGAAAACGGTCGTCAGATCAGAAAATTCAATGACGAAAGATTCAACCAGGAATTCTTAGACCTGGATGACACTGCATTAGCTGATGGCGAAACCTTAGGTTTAGGTGATACCTCCGGTTCCGAATTCCCCGTTTATCCGCTTTCCACCACTAAATGGAACCACTTAATTTACAACAGGGGTTACGTTTATTCTGAAACCGGTGATGGTGGCTTCAGATTCCCGCCTGAAAGCGAACACGTTAAAAACGTTGTTGCATATCCGCCCACTCAGATTTGGTCTTCCATCTATGCTGATATTCCGGAAGTTGTTGATTTCTGGTCTACCAGAGAACAGTGGGAATCCAAAACCCGTATCGCTTTAGGTGCAAAACCCGGCGAATTTGAAACCAGATGGGCTGAATTAGAAGCTTGTATCGAAGGTATTGTTGATATCGAAGCATTTGAAGATGCTTGTACCGCAGCAGCAGTTCCCTACATGGAAGCTTTAGGCGCAATTGAAACCGCTCCTGAATCCTAAATCCTAAATCATACTAAAATTTCTAACCACACAACAGAAAATATGAGGAAGAATTTATGAAGTTAATGAAAAAATCGTTCTGTCTGCTGTTAGCACTGATGATGTTGTTTAGCATCTCCATCATTGCTCATGCAGAAGAATCAACTCCTTTTAAACAGCATAATCTTCCGGGCACAATTAATATGGCAGACTTCGACTTGGGTGGCCCTGGCGTGGGCCACTCAAGAATGAATGGTTCCACGGAAGCATGGGCGGAAGATTACCGTGACGATGCTACCTTAAACTTTTATACCAGCCCGGTTCTTCACATGGGTTCTATGCCTCCCATGTGGTATCAGTACACTGTTAACGTAACCAAACCAGGTACTTACGATGTGTACGGTAGTGCTGCAGCAATGTACGGTGTAACCTTTGGTGTTACCGTAGACGGTGTGTTTGCAGGTGAAGGCTCTATTTCTGCCAGCGGAAACTGGTCCAACTTCTGGAGCGGCAAAGTTGCTACCGTTGAAATGACTGCAGGTAAGCATGTCATCAGAATTGACCACACCGGTGCAGGTGCTAATATTTATGAATTACGCTTTGAATATATGGGCGAAGTTTCTAAAATCAACTTAGCTCCTACCGAAGGCCCCTACCGTTTCCACTATCTGCCCACCAGAATTCAGGCAGAAGACTTCGACGTGGATAATTTCTACAGTGTAGATGGCGAAGGTAACGGTAGTTCCGATTACCGCAAAAAATCCGTGATGGACTTAAATGTTGACGAATATGAAGAGCTGGAAGACGACGTTTGGTATGAATACGAAAAGACTTCTCTTGCTCTGAAAAAAGGCGAATTTGTTACTTATACCGTAAACGTTGAAAACGCAGGTGCATATGCGCTGGCAATTAATGCAATCAAAAACAGTAGCATTACCGCATATTTAGATGGCATTGAATTAGCAGTAGCAGATGTTGCCGGCTGTACCTATAGAAACAGCCAGGAAATTGCAACTGTATGGGTTCCCGAAGGCGAACATCAGTTGAAAATTTTCTGTCATGACAAATCCGCAGAAATCGATTTCATCAATTTCTTAGAAACTGATGAACCCAGCTACAAACTGGACGATTTCAAACAGGATACCGAAGAAGAAACTGAGGAAGTTAAACTTCTGGCAAATGTTTATAAAGACATTTATGTTGCTCCCAACGGAAGCGACGAAAATGACGGTTCCAAAGCAGCTCCCTTTGCTACCTGGCAGAGAGCAAACGAAGAAGTGCAGAAATACAATGCTGAAATGACCGGCGATATCGTGGTTCATTTTGCAGGCGGTAACTATCCCGTGAAAGAAATGATGACCATGGACGAAAAAATCAGCGGTAAAAACGGCTATAAAGTAATTTACAAAGGCGACGAGCTGTTAAATCCCCCGGTATTCAACGGTGGTACCCAGATTACCGGCTGGCAGCCTCAGGAAGGCTCTCCCATTTGGGTTGCAGATGCAAGCCATGTGGAAGATACCAGAAATATGTATGTAAACGAATTTCCGGCAGTTTTGGCAAAGAGCCGTTACCGTTACACAGCTTCCGAATTATATAAAATTGAAGGAAGCAAATACGATTCCGACGGTTTAGTAGTTCCTTTAACCAACTTCCCGAAAAAGCTGACTCATCCGGAAGATATGATGATTGTTTGGCCCATTCTTTGGACCACCTCCAGAACCCCGGTTGAGACTGCGTTTTATAGCGATACCGCAGTTACCTTTAAAATGACTCAGCCTACATGGACTTGTGCTACCAGCTTAGGTGGAATGGGCCATCTGGATGTTGACCCGTCTGATGCATTCTACCTGGAAAATGCAATTGAATTGCTGGACGAACCTGGTGAATTTTTCTTTGATAAATATGCAAAGAAAATTTACTACTATCCCTATCAGGAAGAAGATATGACCACTGCAGACGTTTGGGTTTCCACTACCGAAAAACTGCTCAATATGTCCGGTAGCTCCTTGCAGAGTAAGGTACAGAACGTGGAATTTAATAACTTAAGATTCCAGTATGGCGCATGGAATGAAATTTCCAAAACCGGTATGAAGGAAAACCAGACTGACCAATATCTGATCGCAAGCACCAACGATGCAATCTGGCACAAGGAAATTATGAAACCTGCACAGGTTACCATCGAAGCTGCACAGTATATTGACATTAAAAACTGCGAATTTGTAAACTTAGGTTCCAACTGTCTGAACATGACCAACGGTGTTTTAAATTCCAACGTAGTTGGTAACTTATTCAGAGACAGCGCTGCAACCGGTCTGGTTGTTGGTAACTGGAACCATAAGGTTGAGCTTAACGACGATCAGGAAAGATGTGAATACATCACCGTTTCCAACAACTTATTCCACCGTGTGGCATATGAACATTGTGGATCTGCTGCATTGGCAGTTTACTATCCGGCACACACCGTGATTGAACATAATGACGTTCGTGACGTTCCCTACACCGGTATCTCCGTTGGTTGGGGTTGGGGTGCTTGGAACCCGCCGGAAGTAAGAGATATTCACGTGTTATCCAACTACGTGGAAAACGTTACTTCTCAGAACTTTGACGGTGCCCATATCTACACCTTGGGCAGAATGGAAGAATCCACCATTAAATACAATCACTTAGTGGATTCCGGCGATACCCGTGGCGGTATTTACTTGGACGAAGCTAGTGCAGCGATTACTGTTGAAGAAAACGTTGTTCAGCGTGCAGCAAACCCCATCTTTGCACGTGCCGGCGCAATCATCAGAGATATTTACGCAAACAATAACTATGTTGATACCGATTACACCGGCTTCACTGCAGAAACAGAAGATTCTCACAGAAACAGAATTGATGTTACCTACCATATTTTAGATGGTAAATGGCCCGCAAGAGCACAGGAAATTATGGCTGACGCAGGCTTAGAAGACCAGTACAGCCATCTGTTAAAAGAAGCAGAATATCCCGAATGGAGAGTTTTTGCTTGGGAATATAACCCGGATGACTTATATCAGGTAGGCGTAATTCCGGACGTAAACCGTTGGGTATTAGGTCAGGAATATGATGATTTCTTTGAAATCAGCCATTCCAAACCCACCGTGTATGCAGGCGGTCACTTAGGTGACACCAAACCCGGTGAATGGGTATCCTTTAATGTTCACGTTGAAGATGAAGGCAACTACAAACTGTCTATCCGTGGTTCCGATGGTTGGACCGGCGGTGAAGAATGTACTGCAAAGCTGACTCTGGATGATGAAGTTATCGCAGATGGCTTTGTTATCAAACGTGGCGGTTGGGATTTGAAAAACTTTGAAGTTGGCAATGTATACTTAACCAAAGGCGACCACGTCTTCAAAATGGAAGTTCAGGGTAATGACTGGATGGTCGGCGGCTTCATCTTTGATAGCGGTAAGCTGTTACCCGATGATCCCAATTATGATGAAGGTATGCTGGTAGACCAGGCAACCTTCGTGGAACGCTTCTCCGAAGGCTTCCAGGATATTGATGATCACTGGGCATACTACAACATTCTTGACATGACTGATGCAGGCTACATCAAAGGATACGACGCAAAAACCTTTGGTCCCGATGATGCAGTTACCTTACATCAGGCTTGTATGTTAACCTTAAGAGTTATGAACGACACTTCTGATGACACCAACTGGAAAGAACAGGCTGCCCAACAGGGTATGCTCAAATCCGTAAACGAAGCGGATGCTCCTGTTTCCAGAGAACGTTTCATCGACATCCTGATGAAAGCATACAAACAGGTTGTTGGCAACTATACCATCGTGGTTGACAAAGAATACTGCTCTGATGCCAATGCAATTGCTGATCAGTACCGCAATGCTATCTACGGTGCAATTGATCAGGAACTGATTGAAGGCTATGAAGACGGCACCTTCCGTCCGCAGAATACCTTAACCAGAGCAGAAGCAACTACCGTATTATATCGTTTTACCGATAAATTCTAATTTATAGTTCCAATTATTTTAGGGCTATCGTAAGAATGAAAATCTCTCCTGTCTTCGGGGTTTCGGAGGCAGGAGAGTCTCACAGCAAGTTTATACACCCTTACGATGTTTCCGATCTCATTTTTTATTAAAAAAAAAACAAAATAATAAAAAAATTAAGAAAGGACATCAAGTAATATGAAAAAACTTATTAGTATTTGCTTAGTACTGTGCATGCTCTTAGGTATGGTAAGCGCATTCCCGGTATCAGCAGCTCTCACCTGGCCCGGTGCATACAACGGTTTAGGTGCTGAGTACAAAAACGGCTACGTTTCCACCGTTGGAGACTATGTAGCAGCATTCAGAAAAAGCGGTGCAGACGGCACTGCAGAAGCAGGTGTAGACTATCAGGCAACCTCTTCCGATCCCTGGGGTGCCGATGGCGCATTCGTTCAGGTTGTTGGCGACTGGGCTTATTTAGAAGTTGATATGCCCTACACCGGCGTTTATGTAATGCAGATGCATAACGCCTGGCTTGCTAGCAGTTCCGCTGTTTACCATGTAACCACTGACGAAGGCTATGCAGCTGAATTTAACATCACTAACACCGGTTGGTCTTCCGGTTGCGGTCAGGACCAGCCCATCTACTTAAAATCTGGTCTGAACGTGATTAAAGTTGCTCTGGTTGGCGGCGGCAATGCAATTATCGACGGTCTTGACTTCGGTGCAATGAACGCTACCAGTGCAGAAAAATCCTTAGACTACTTACCTAACGTTAAATTAGCAGACGATTTGGTAGTGCCCACTCCGGCACCGACTCCCACTCCGAAGCCGGTTTATCCCGAAGGCTGGGATGGCGTAGTTGAAAATCATCCCGATTACAATGCAGATGCAGAAGCATTATACATTGATGCATTCATGCCCAATATGTCTTCTGACGAAGGTATGGAACAGTTTGGTACTGACTGGAGCTATTCAGACGAAACCGGTTCTGTTCCCAACAAAGGCCAGGAAGACGGTATCTACTTTACTCCCGGCACCACCGCAACTTACACTTTAACCGTTGCAGAATCCGGCGTATATGCTGCACAGATTAAGGTTGGTAACGGTAACGGCACCACCGCACATATGGAGTTGAAAAACACTGTAGGCGGTGTAGAATACATTGCTCGTTATGCAATCCCCAACATTGGCTCCTGGGGTGGTCTCTGGACTAACGATGCGAATATTATGAAAGACGATTTGATTTATCTGCAGGCTGGTGCAAACGAAATTACCTTAACCAACGTTGGCGAAACTGGCGGCGTTGTATACTATGACAGTGACTACGGTCTGTTAAACAACACTGATTTCTACATGACCTATGTTGGTACTACCGAAGATCCCGATAACACCTGGCCTGAAGGCTGGACCGGTAACGTTCGTAACTGTGCTGACTGGACCGGTAGCTACACCTCTGCCTATGGTGGTAACAACTTAGCATTAGATTACGATTCTCTGTATATTCCCATTCCCTATACCGAAAACGGTATCGCATTAGACGGCGTTTGGGTAAACTACACTGTAACTGCTCCCGCAGCAGGTATGTATTTAGTAACTGCAGAAGCTGCTGAAGCTTCCGGTGAACTTACCTTAACCAATCAGAATGGTGATTATGTAATCTTTGATTTGGCAGATGCTACTCCCGAATATATTTGGTTAGACGAAGGCGATAACACTATCACTGCTACCGGTAGTGCTGAATTTGTTAGCGCAACCTTCTATCAGCTGAACAATTCTGATGACTATCTGTCTCAGAACAAAAACGTAAACGATGTTCCCGAAGTTGCAACTGATCTGACCATTAAACCTTATTCCGACAGAACCAATGACTCTGGCTTCTATCGTTGGAGCTCTTCCTACGAAGCAGTTGTTCAGTATTCCGGTTCTTCCATGACCTACGATGTAAACTGTGCATTCCCTGGAATTTACAGAGTACAGGCAAAAATCGGTGGTACCACTGGTCCTAGCTATCCCGTTATCACTATTGATACTGATGCAGACGAAGGGTACCGTGCAAAGCTGGCTACCAGTTATGTAGATGACTGGGGTACTTGGAGATCAACCGATGAAAACGGTGCATATCAGTATGTATACTTAAAAGAAGGCGTTAACAAGGTTGTTGTTACCGCAGGCGGCACTCACCACGTACTGTGGAGTGTTGAATTTAAACTGTTAAGCGCAGAAGAAGAAGCATCCATCACCATGGATGACTTAACTAAAACTCCTCCGTCTGACCTGGTAATCAATCCTTATACCGATTCTATCGTTGAAACCGAAAATGTGGACTATCACATGATCAATGGTCGTAACCCGGATAATAAACCCGCTTTAGGTTCTTCTATCGGTACTCAGTTGATGAGCGGAGAATGGCAGAGATTTGAAGTAACTGCAAAAGTTGCAGGTTACTATCGTGTTGCTACCACCGCTGCAACCTACGATGCAGAAGCTACTATTGCAGTAGAAACTGACAATACCATCGCTTCCGTTAAACACGTTACCAGCCCCGATAACTACAGAACTTTTGAAGGCGATGTAGTTTATCTGGACGAAGGCGTAAACTCCATCTGGGTACAGAACCTCGGTGGCGGTTGGGTATACTTACAGAGAATTACTTTATCTTATGTAGACGACATGACCGATGTTACCATTAGAACCTTTGTTCAGGGTCATAACTTCATTGGTGCATCTGCAAATCCTGCAGAAATTACAAAATATACCGTTAGAAATAACTACTACGGTCTGCACATGGGTGATACCAGCAACACCGGTGCTGATACTGAAGTGTTATCTTACAATGTAACCATTCCTGCAGACGATTACTACGGTTTGGTTATGACTGCTACGATGCCTCTGACTCCCACTATGAAGGTTACCATGAATAACGGTACTGATGACATCGTAATCTTTGAAGGCGAACCTGCATACTTCGGTAACGAAAACGAAGCTAACAGCTTAACCTTAAATGCTGATAAAGTTTATTTAGCAGCTGGTGACTACACCATGACCGTTTCCTACACCGAAAATCCGGATGCAGGCAGCGACTCTATGATGATGGCTCACGTTCACGGTTATGAATTCACCACTTTAACCCGTCAGGATATGTTCTTAGCTGCTATGCAGGCTGCAGGAACCACTGATGATATCGCGGATGCTTTAGCAGAATTTGAAGATATCATCAAGTCTGAAATTTCCTTAACTCCGGAAACTGACTTCATCTATCCTGAATATGCATACAATGCATTATTAAACTGCGCTATGCTGGAAAGCGGTTCATACGAAACCTATGATGATGTAAAAACTGCATATGACTTTGCGAAAAATATGATTGCTGTGGCAGACGACGGTACCGGTTCCTTAGTTTACACCGTTCAGGTTGGTGACTGGAACGCACAAGATACTATGGTTTTAGTTGCAGTATACGCTGGCGAGCAGTTATACATGATGGGCGAAGGCTATCTGAACTATACTGAAGCTACTGGTACTTATATTCCTGTAGAAGCTACCTTATATGACTATGTTCCTGAAGATGGGGACACTATCAAAGTATTCATCTGGGATAGCTTTGACGGATTGAGACCCGTATTCTAAAAAATGTTTTAAACAAAAGGACTTTGGCAGGAGCGATATGCTCCTGCCAACCCTGATGTTTTCTCGTAACTCTATTGAGGAAACATTCTGCAGGCGAATGGGTTTGCAGAATGCTTCCTCTGTAGAATTGCGGCATCTTAGTTAAAAAAATCTCAAAGAGAGGTAATTAAAAAAATGAAAAAACTGTTGTCTGCAATTCTTGTTATTGCAATGCTATGCAGTATGTTGGCGAGCTTTACTGCCTTCGCCTACACCGAAATTCATATTCTTGCAACCGATTTCAGCTTGACAAGCGGAGAATATAAAGATAATTCTCCCAATAGTTTCGATAATACCACGTACTTAACAAAATACTTCCCCGTGGAAGTATACAGCGGAAACTATGGTACTTTTGTGGAAATGCTGAATGGCGAATGGCTGACTTACCGTGTGAATGTGGAGCATGCAGGAACCTATACCCTGGCACTTGACGCAGGAACCTCCAGTCAAACTTCTGCTACTGTTACTGTAAACGGTACAGAATACAGCATCAGCTTACCTTCCACCTCCGGTGTGCTGGAATTCACCGAAATGAACAATCTAGCAAGTTTTCCCTTACACGAAGGTGTGAATGAAATTATTTTAGAAAACTCCGGCAGATACTATTTTAACTACCGTGAGCTGATTTTATCTTCCTCCGTAGGCCCCAATACTGAAGCTGACTACGAAGAAGAAGAGGGCATTATCTGGTGGGGAAATGCCAGATGGGAAACCGGCTACAATGGCTACTACGGTGATTTTTCCGCAACCGATTTTACCGGTGACTATTCCGGTACCGTTGGTTCCGGCACCTTTACCATGGAACCCGGTGACTTCGCAACCTACACCTACAATGCACCCTACACCGGCGTGTATGCAATGCAGATTCAAGTTTCCTCATTACCGGAAGGAACTGCTGCAATCCGTGCCGTATCCGGTGACTACTATGCAGAATTCTTTATGGCATATCCCGGTTGGTCCAACAGTAACGATAACCTACAGGATCAGCCCATGTATTTTACTAAAGGCGCAAACACCGTTGTGGTAACCAATGTTGGTGATGCTACGGTAACCGTGAGTGCCTATGACTTTGGTCGTCTGGATGCCACTGGCAGCAATTCTCTGGATTTTCTGCCTCTGGTGAGAAAAGTAGCAGATATGCCGGCAGAAGGAGCAACCCCTACCTTCTGTCCTACTCCGACTCCTACGCCCTCTCCGGTTGCAACTGCAACTCCTACGGTAGCGCCAACCGCAACTCCTACTGTAGCGCCAACCGCTACTCCTACGGTAGCGCCGACCACGAAACCCACCGCAACCCCGACGGCAACACCCACACCCACTCCCACACCCACTCCTACTCCTACTGTGGAACCAACTGCAACTCCGACAGCAACACCTACCCAGGTAACTACCTGGATCGGTAACGTAAAACAGGAGCCTGCATTTAACGGTTACAGCGGGGAAGTGGCTGCAACCAGCTTCAGCGGTGAATATTATGCACAGGCTGACCATATCAGCGGTGATAATTTCACCATGTCCAACGGCGAATGGGGAACCTACACCTTCAATGCTCCCTATACCGGCGTCTACGGTGTTCAGCTGAGAGTTAATTCCATCAGCGGTAAAACCACCGTCCGTATGATTTCAGGCGATTATTATGCTGATTTCCCGCTTTCCGTCACTGGTTGGACCAATCAGAGCGGTGTGCTTGTTGACCAGCCCATGTATTTCACCGAAGGGGCAAACACCTTTACCTTAAAAAATATCGGAGCAAATGAGGTAACCTTATCTGATTTGGATTACGGCTACTTAAATGCCACAGGATATGACTCTATGTCTTATATGAGTTTTGTGAAATCGGTATCTTCTATGCCGGCAGAACCTGTGTATACTCCGACTCCGACTGCAACTCCAACTCCTACCGCTACTCCGACTCCCACTCCTCCCTCTGTAAACCCCGATGTGTCCGACAGAGTGATGAGAACGGTTTACGAAGCAGAAAGTTATACTTCCGGTACCCTCACAAAAACTACTTATGACAGTGTTTCTGTTGGAAAAGCTACCAACACCTCCACTGCAACCTACACGGTAACCGTGGAAGAGGACACCATTTACAACTTATATATGAAAGGCGCTGCCTGGAAGGATGTATCCTACGATATTTCCATTGACGGAACCGTATATTATTACGAAACTTCCCATTTCCACAGCGACCGTTCCTCTACCTATGCCTACAATGAAGAATGTGTGGTTTCCTTCCCCTTATCCAAAGGAACTCACACCCTTGGCTTCACCTTCTACTGTGACGAATTTTATTTTGATTCCTTCACCTTAGAAGATACCTATTCCAAGCAGTATCAGATTCTGTACGGATTAAAAGATATTGCAACCTCTCAGGGAATTTACGAAGCATTGCTTGCCTCCGGTGACTACATCTATGTGGATGTGGCAGCCGATACAGAAAGCCTGGCATATCCGCCCATGTCTTTCTGGGGAATGGTTGGCAAAGATTACGAAACTCCCGCTGAATTAACAGCACTTTACGAAGCTGTGTTGGAAGAGGAGCTTGAAAATCCCACCGTTAGAATCAGAAATGCTTCCAATGTGGCGGTAACTACCTTACCGGAAGGCAAATCTACTGTAACGGTAAACTGTGCAAAAATCCCTACCAATATTACTTTGATCTGTGCCATTTATAATAATGGTAAATTAACCCAGATTCCGCAGACGGCACAGAGCAATTCTTCCTCTGTTTCCTTTAGCTTAGCTGATGTAGAAGCAGGAAGCAACTTAAAAATCTTAGCAATTGCCAATATGGAAGAAGTAACACCGTATACTTCCTCCGGTACCTATATGGACTTCTATGTAGCAACTACCGGCAAATCTACCAATGACGGATTAACTCCCGATACTCCTGTTGCCACTCTGGCACAGGCGCTGACCAAAGTGAAAGCTGTCAATTCCGAAATGAGCGGTGACATTATTGTTCACGTAGCACCTGGTGTATACCGCAGTAATGTAACCATTGAAATTGACCAGACCATGAGCGGTATGAACGGCTATAAAGTCATCATTCAGGGTGACGATCCAGACAACCGCCCTGTATTCTCCGGTGGAGAACCCTTAACCGGCAAATGGTCCAAGGTTTCCGGCGAAAACTATTGGGTAGCTACTACCTCCACCCGTGAAACCAGAGCGTTGTATGTTGGTGGCTACCAGGCGGTGCTGGCAAGAAGCTCCGGCACTTATGACGGCTCTTACATTACGCCTTCTTCTCCGAAAAATGATTATCATATCGCAGACGGTCTGAAGGTAAGCAGATCCAGCTATCCCGATTTCCCCACAGGCTTAGAAGGGGAAACCAGAATGCAGATGGTGTATAACTTAGCTTGGGCAAATCAGCGTTTCCCCATTGACAGTGTTACCTACGATTCCAGCTATGCTTATATCAATGCAACCTATCCCTACTATAACGCATTCTTGGGAAGTGGACACACTTCCACTGTTATGCCTACAGAGGGAAGAGATTTCTACTTAGAAAACGCCATGGCGCTTTTAGATCAGCCCGGCGAATTCTATTTTGATAAAGCGAACCGCAAAATGTATTACTATCCTTATTCCAATGAGGATATGACTACCATTGAAAGCTACTGTGCAGTAACCGACGGTCTGCTGACCATTCAGGGAACTTCCACTACCAACCCTGTGCAAAATTTTGAATTTCGCGATATTTCCTTCCGCTATGGTGCCTGGGATGATGCCACCACCTACGGTGCAGCATACAATCAGGCAGACGAGCTCCGTCGTGGCACGGAAACCGGATTCAGTCAGAATCTGATGCCGGCGCAGATTATGGTAAGTTATGCAGATGCTTTAGTGTTTGACGGCTGTGAATTTGCTTGCCTTGGCTCCAGCGCTATGTATATGACTGAAGGAGTTGTAAATTCCAAAGTGGTAAACTGTGATTTCCACGATATTTCCGGCGGTGGCGTTTCGGTTTCCAACTACCTGCACAACAGTAACTACAGTGGCGGTATCCGTTGTAAAAACATTGAAATCGGTAACAACATTTTCCGCCGTGTGGCTCAGGAATTTATGAACTTGCCTGCCATTGCGGTATACTATGTGGATTCTGCGAACGTTCATCACAACGATATCAAGCATCTGCCCTATACCGGGATTTCCATCGGTTGGGGTTGGGGTTACTATGAACCCACCGATGTTGGTAATCACATTGTTTCTTACAATAAAATCACCGAAGTCTGCCAGGTGTTAGACGACGGTGCGCAGATTTACACCTTAAGTGACCAGGAAAATATGCACTTAAACGATAACTACTTAATTGATCCGGGTAACTACCGCCGTGGCGGTGTGTACTTTGACGAAGCAACTGGTTACATTTCCATGTGTGACAATGTTGTGGAAGGCGCAAACGATTCCGGTGACTTCTGGCTCTTTGCAAGAAAATACGTAAACTTAAATGACAACTATGTAGCGTATAACTACACCGACGGTGGTAACCCCAAATCTTTCGCCACCTTCCCCTTAGATACCTCCGGTGTAACCTACGCAACCAACTATATCAATCAGACATCCTGGAACACGACAGCACAGAGAATTATGGCAGAAGCAGGATTAGAAGACAAAGAAAGAGTTGCCAATGTGGATTATTATCCCTCCTGGCGTACCCTTCCCATGTTTAACCTTCCCGCAGATGCAATCATTGACTAGTACAGAATCCGGCTGGACCTGCTAATCTTTTGTCCGGCTTACAAATACAAACAGAAATGTTTGAAGGAGGATTTTCCATTGAGAAACGAAATCAAAAAGCTGTTGTCCATCTGCTTACTCGTTGCTATGATTTGCAGCATGATGGCGTTCCCCGTAAGTGCGGCACCCACCTGGACCGGTAAATTCAGCGATTTATCCGGTTATACCAACGGCTATGTTGGTGAAAACTATGCAATGTCTACCTTTACCAAAAGCGGTGCAGATGGCTCTTCTGTTTCCGGCACTGACTACTATGCAACTGCATCGAATCCGTTTGGTGCATCCGGTGCCTTTACTATGGTTACCGGCAACTGGGGCAGATATGAATTAACTGTTCCTTACACCGGCGTATATGCATTCCAGTTGAGAACTGACTGGTTCGGCGGTTCCGGTACCGGCTACCGTGTAACCACTGAACATGGCTACTATGCAGAATACAGTATTTCCGATACCGGCTGGAGCTCCGGCGGTTTGCAGGACCAGCCCCTTTATTTGAAGGAAGGTACCAATATTATCACCATTGAATGTATTGGTCCCGGTAATGCAATTTTAGGCGCTTGGGACTTAGGTCGTCTGGATGCGCAGGGTGCAGATTCTTCTTTAGATTTTCTGCCTCTGGTAAAATTGACTTCCGATTTACCGGAAGCAACTGCAACTCCTGAACCTACTGAAACTCCCACTCCCACCGAGGCTCCTTTAACCTGGCCCGGTGCTTACAGCGATTTAGATGAAAATTATAAAAACGGTTATGCCGGCGAAGTATATACGATGACCACCTTCACTAAAAGCGGTGCAGATGGATCCTCCGTTTCCGGCACTGACTATGTGGCAACCTCCGGTTCACCGTTTGGTTCCACCGGCATGTTCACTATGCTGGTAAATGACTGGGGCAGATACGAAATCACTGCTCCCTATACTGGCGTATACGCTCTGCAGCTGAGAACCTCGTGGATTGCCGGAGACGGTACCACCAGCTATCAAGTGATTACTGAACATGGCTATTATGCGGATTATACCATTACCAATACCGGTTGGTCCAGCGGTATTTATCAGGATCAGCCTATCTATTTGGAAGAAGGTACAAACATTGTTACTATCGTTTGTACCGGTCCCAATGCGGCTATTTTAGAAGCTTATGATATGGGGCTGTTAAACAAAGGTGGCGCAGAAGCTTCCTTGGATTATCTGGGATTTGTGAAAATCGGAACTCCTGCAGTTCCCACTCCGACTCCCACCGCAGAACCCACTGCAGAACCTACTGCAACTCCTACTCCTACTGTAGCACCCACTGCTACCCCGACTACAGCACCCACTGCTACTCCTACCGCAACACCTACCGCAACACCTACCGCAACTCCCACTCAGGTAACCACCTGGATTGGGAACGTAAAACTGGAACCCGCATTTAACGGTTACAGCGGTGAAGTGGCTGCAACCAGTTTCAGCGGTGACTATTATGCGCAAAGCAATCATATCAGCGGTGATAATTTCACCATGGCTAACGGTGAATGGGGAACCTACACCTTTAATGCACCCTATACTGGTGTATATGGTGTTCAGTTGTATGTTGAGTCTATTGCAGGTGACACCACCGTTCGTATGATTTCAGGCGATTACTATGCGGACTTTGAACTGACCACCACCGGATGGACCAATCAGGATGGTGTTCAGATTGACCAGCCCATGTACTTTATCGAAGGTGCAAATACCTTTACTTTAAAAAATATCGGTTCCAATTCGGTAATCTTATCCAGCATGGATTACGGCTATTTAAATGCCACCGGATATGACTCCATGTCTTATATCGGCTTTGTAAAACCGGTATCTTCTATGCCGGCTGAACCTGTGGTAACTCCCACACCTACCGCAACTCCCAACTATACCGATTCTGAATATATGATTATCACCGAAGCAGAAGCCTATACCACTCAGAGCGGTACAACTCAGGGAACTCACGGTAATGCAACTGTAATTACTGCTACTAACGAATCCACCTCTACCTATACCGTTACCGTTCCCGATACCGGTGTTTACAATCTGTACTTAAGAGGTGCAGCTTGGAAAGACGTTTCTGTTGACATCACTGTTGACGGAACCTATCAGTCTTATGAAACCATGCATTTCAACCTGCATAAAGATGATACCTATCCTCTGCAGACTGAAAAAATCTATTCTATGCATTTGACTGCAGGTACTCATACCCTTACCTTTACCTATTTCTGTGATGTGTTCTACTTTGACGATTTCCGTCTGGAAAACACCAGCAGCAGAACCTATCATCTGTTATACGGCTTTAAAGATGCTACTACCTCTCAGGAAGCATACAACATTTTAGTGGAATGTGGCTCTCTGCTTGGCATTGATGTAGAAGCTGACACTGCAAACATTTTCTATCCGCAGATGTCCTTCTGGCCCATGGTTAGTAAGGACTACGACTCCTTAGATGCAATGCTTGCAGCATATAACGATATCATTACCAGCGAATCTTCCAGTCCCACCGTGAAGTTATACAATGTTTCCAACACTCCGGTAAGCACCTTACCCACCGGCACTGCAAGATTGATTATCAATACTTCCAATATGCCTGCAAACTCTACCGTTGTTGTGGCAGAATATCAGGGCAGCAAAATGGTTGGTAACTTAAATACCTTAACCAGCACTTCCACCACTGTTACCTGTACTTTAACCGGTTTAACCGCACAGAGTCAGGTGAAAATTATGGTGTTCTCCGAAATCGAGGAAGCAAAACCCTACTCTTCCTCCGGTGTTTATAAAGATATCTATGTAGCAACCACCGGTAAATCCACCAATGACGGTCTGACTCCGGAAACTCCGGTTGCAACCGTTGCACAAGCGTTAACCAAAGTAAAAGCATACAATTCCACCATGACTGGTGACATTGTGGTACACATTGCTCCCGGTACTTACCGCAGTAATGTAACCATCGCAATTGACCAGACCATGAGCGGTATGAACGGCTATAAGGTTATCTTAAAAGCAGAAGATCCCAACAACCGTCCCATTTTATCCGGCGGTGAACCCTTAACCGGTAAATGGAGTAAGGTTTCCGGCGAAGAATATTGGGTAGCTACTACCTCCACCCGTGAAACCAGAGCATTATATGTCAACGGCTATCAGGCAACTATGGCAAGAAGCAGTGGCTGGTATATTGCAGACGACGTTATTGCTCCGGAAACTCCGGTAAATGATGTGCATATTGCAGACGGTTTTAAGGTAAATATTGAACAGTGGGATACTGATTTCCCCAGAAACTTAGATGATGATACCAGATTACAGGTAGTATTCCAGAAAAACTGGGCAAACCATCGTTTCCCTGTGGAAAAAGTAGTTTATACTACTTATTTAGGTTATGAATACGCATATGTATACATTCCGTTCCCCAGATATCACATCTTCTTAAACGATGATGCCACTACCTCTACCATTCAGCCTACCGGTTCCTTCTACTTAGAAAACTCTATGGACTTCTTGGATGAACCCGGTGAATTCTTCTTTGACAAGGCAAACCGTAAGATGTACTACTATCCCTATGCAGAAGAAGATATGACCACTGCAGAAACCTTCTGTGCAGTTACCGACGGATTAATGACCATTACCGGTGTTGGTGCTACCAACAAGGTTACCAACATGGAATTTGACGGTTTATCCTTCCGTTACGGTGCTTGGGATGAAGCTTCCACCAACGGTGCAGCCTTCAACCAGGCAGACGAAATGCGTTTGGGTGGCGAAATCTGGTACGGAAGCTATATGTTCCCCGCACAGGTTACCTTAAACTATGCAGATAACGTAGTATTTAAAAACTGTGAATTTGCAAACTTAGGCTCCAGTGCAGTTCTCTTTGAAGAAGGGGATACCAACTGCCGTGTAACCGGAAGCTCCTTCCATGATATTTCCGGTACCGGTGTTGTAGTCGGAAACTTCCTCCACGATGTGAATATGTCTTCCGATAAACAGCGTTCTACCCATATTGAAGTAGACAACAACATCTTCCGCCGTTGTGCACAGGAATACTTAGGGACCACCGCAGTTGCGGTATACTATACCGGTGATTCCAAAGTTCATCACAACGATATCGCTGATATGCCTTATACCGGTATTACCCTTGGTTGGGGTTGGGGCGCAGCATTACCTGACGATTGCGGAAACAACGTTGTGTCCTACAACAAGATTGAAGATGTAATGCAGACTATGTATGACGGGTCTCAGATTTACACCGTAGGTCTGCAGGGATACAACCAGATTAACGATAACTACTTTATCGATCCGGGCGATCACTTAAGAGGCGGTCTGTATCTTGACCAGGCAACTCAGGATCTGTACTTCAGCGATAACGTATTTACCGATGCAAAACCCACCACTGACCGTTGGTTATTCGCAAGAAGATATGTAGATATTGAAAATTGCTACGGTTCTTATAACCATACTGACGGTAAAATGCCTTCCACCGGCGGTTCCTACGGTTTTGACAACTCCGGCGTAACCATGGAAAACAATAACGTAAGCGTGACCAGCTGGTCTTTATCTGCACAGAGAATTATGTCCGAAGCAGGTGTTGACAATCAGACCGAGCTTCAGACTGTAGACTACTATCCGTCCTGGAGAACCATGCGTATGTTAGACGTTCCCGCAGACGAATAATCTAAAATTAAAAAATCCGGAATATGCCTGTTTTTCAGGCATATTCCGGAACCAAATAATAAAACCCCGCATGACTACGATGTTTTTGCAACTTAAGGAGGGTTCAGACAGCGATACAAGTCCGCATAAAAAATTTAGTTTCATTTCTTTTGATTTTCACCATGATGGCAAGCATGCTGACGGTCATGATGCTGCAGACAGCTTCTGTTCCTGTTTGTTGTAACCCCAATATGAACAGGGGGACCAACTACAGTAAATTAATCAACCGGCCTGCTATCGCACAGATATGTAAGGGAGAAGCAGACGTCACCGATCAATTCCGATTCGACGAGATTAATAGTTATCCCTCTTGGAGAATCACACGAATGCTGGATATTCCGGCAAAAGAATAAGTGCTAATTGAGAAAAATTTCAAAATCAGATCAGAACTTCTCATTGTTGATTTTTAATACTGTTTTTCAGACAGAATCAAATGTCTTCTGTCCGAAGAACCCCAAATTTGCTAATAAAAATTTTATATATATCAAATTACATGCAAAAATTAAGGAGGATTGCTTATGAACCGTAATTTGAAACGAGTGCTCTCTGTAGCACTTATGGCTGTCATGCTGGCAGTGAATTTTGTAATTCCTGCAATGGCAGCAACAACCGTTACCGTATCCTATACGGACTTATTAACTTATGGCTCCTTGACCGGCAGACAAGGTGAGCTATACTATGAGACCAATGCCAGTTCAGTTGAATCTGCTAGCACTAAAAACGGTGCGTATAATCCGTTAGAAGTGTGGTCCAACGTAAACAATGCCGGCTTGAACATAAAAGCCAGTGAATGGGTAAGATTTGAAGTAACTGCTGAAACTGCAGGCTACTATTCTGTCGGCATGAATGCTGCTGTTGGTGCAACCAACGGTACTGATGTTTACATTCGTACCGAAAGCAGTATCACAGAAAAAGATCTTGCAAGAACCGGTACTCAGTATCAGTATACTGATATCACTGATTTAGGATATGTATACTTAGAAGAAGGTTCCAACTACATTTATGTAGATAACAAAGGCGGTTCTTATATCAACTTCAGAAGCTTAACTCTGACTTTGGATGAAACTGCTGATGCTACCGATGTAGCATGGTTGGCTCCCATTGCAAGTGCAAATGAAATTGCTGGCTTGACCGTAGTGTATAATGACGGTTACAATCAGGCAGATGTAAGCGAAGCAACCCTGACCTTCCCCGTAGATATTCCGTTAGACGGTAAATATCAAGTATCCGTAATGGGGAAAGCCGGTGGTTCTAACACTGTAGCTACTGATTTTGGCGGCGATGCAAAAGAAGCAACCGTTTCTAACAGTGCATATGGCTACACCGCATTAGGTGTATTCCCCTTAACAGCAGATGAATATACTCTGACTTTAGACGGTTTCACCAACTATAGCTTAGCTTGGGTAAAAGTGGAATACGTAGGTACTTACAACACGGAAATCGTTAGTGAAACCATTTCCGATGGTGCCACCGTTTCCAGAGGTACCGATAGCTATGTGATTGAATTGAACGATAACATTGTCTCTGTGGATGCAGCTACTCAGATTACTTTAGCCTCTGCAGAAGACACGATTGAAACCGTTGCAACGGTTGAAGGCAAAGAACTGACCGTTTCTTTCAAAGAAACTCTGGACTATGAAACTCCCTACACTTTAACCGTAACCGGCTTAAAAGGTGTATACGATGAAGAAGCGATGGCAGATCATGTGGTAACTTTCACCACTGCTGACGAAACCAATACTGACGGTACCGCAACCGTGGAAGTAACTGATGTTACCACTTCCCGTGAAAACGGTACTGTAACCGGTATCGTAAAAGGTTCCACCGGCGTTGGAATCAAAGGCAGAGCAGTTACCGTTTATGACAGTTATATGGGCGAAGTTGCAACCGGAGTATCCGGCGATGGCGGTGTATTTGAAATTGACTTCACCATTACCGAAACTGTCGCAGGTGTACATACTTACACTGTAGATTCCGAGTACGGCGCAACTGCTTCTGCAATTGTAAGCTATGTATCCGAAGCAGAAGAATTAGGAATTCTTAGCTTATTTGCAAGTGCAACCACTCCCGAAGCTGTATATAGCATTTTTGAAAACTACGGCGAAGTTCTGATGGTTCCCACTTACGCAGAAGATTGTGACGCTTTAGCTAACGATGCTCTGTTTTTAGCTCACTTTATGGGCAAAACATTCACTGCAGTTTCTGAAGTGGCTCCCTTCTACAAGAAAATGCTGACATTAGAAGGTATGAACCAAGCAACCGTTGGTTCCAGAGTGGATGATTATCTGACTGCAGAAATCTGTGAATTAATCGGCATTGCATCTGATAAATTGGATTTAGTTATTATCAATGACCCCAGCAACAGCAATAAGATTTCTTTTGCAGCAGACATTGCAAGAGATACCAACACCAACGGTGCAAGCACCTCTGAAGAAGATTTCAAAGGAAGAATTGCAAGATTACTGGATGCTTGGTTATTAGTGAAATACCAGATTGAGCCCACCACTTTAGTTTTACCCACAGAAACCATTTCTTGCAGATATGCAAGTGAAATTGCAATTCCGATCAAGTTTGCAACTGCACAGACCAAAGTAAAAACCATTGTTGTGACAGTAACTACCGCTCAGGCAGCATTACTCGAAAATGCAAAAGCAGTTGTGGCAGGATTAGCACCTGTTAATGCTGTTATTTCCGGTAATACTGCAACCTTCACTCTCGACTTTGAAGAAAATGCTGAAAAAGAATATACCGAAGTTGGTAAAATTTCTTTGCAGGCATCCATAATTGATACCCACTCTATCGATGTGGCAGCAACTGTTTCCTATCGTTTGACTTCGGATGATAACTATGCGGATATGGACCGTCCTGTAACCGGTGATACCGTTAGTGCAACTGTAACTTCTTCTATTACTGAAACCCCAAGACCCGTTACCGGTGGCGGTGGATACACCGCTCCTCCGAAGGAGCCTGAAAAAGAAGAGGAAGATACTCAGAAATCCAAATACTTCTTCGACGATATGGCTGACGCTCTCTGGGCTCAGGATATGGTTCATGCTTTAGTTGGAAAAGGTGTTATTTCCAAAAATGATGAAAGAGCATTCCGTCCCATGGACAATGTAACCCGTGAAGAATTTGTTAAAATGTTGGTAACTGTAGTAGGTACCCACAATGCAAATGCAACCTCCAGCTTAACTGATGTTGGTGCAAACCATTGGGCAACTTCCTACATTGCAACCGCTCAGGAACTTGGTATTGTTCAGGGCAATGCAGACGGCACTTTCGGCTTAGGTCAGAAAATTACCCGTCAGGATATGGCAGTTATGGTTTACAGAACCTTTGCTCTCTTAGGGATTGACCTTTCCGCAGGTTCCACCGCATTTGCAGATGGCGGCGATATTGCCGACTATGCAAAAAATGCTGTTAGCGCACTGGAAAAACAGGGTATTATCAACGGTATGGGTGATGGCACCTTTGCTCCTGTTTCCAACGCTACCAGAGCACAATCCGCTAAAATTATCTATGCTATGATGGAGGTGTTAGGCGTATGATGAAAAGAAGCTTATCTCTGTTACTCGTTCTGATTCTGGCTTTAACTTCTTTTAGTCTGGTTGCTTCTGCAGCATCCGGTGCAAGCCAGGTGATTTCCCAGTTCAACATTATGCCCCAGAGCTGCTCTGCAGACTCCGAAAATTTAGTTACCCGTAGAGACTTTGCTTACACCATTGCCAATATTTTAGGCAGTGGTGAAGCAGCACCCCGTGCAACTGACTTTATTGATATTGGCGAAGATATTGAAGATTCCGGTTACATCTACTATGCAACTGTAAACGGTTTCTTAGCAACTACCGGCAATATGTTCTGCCCCGATGATCCAATCTCTTTGCATGATTTTAACGATGCAGTAATTAAACTGCTGGCTTATGAAACCATTGCAGAAGCAAACGGCGGCGGAAAAGACGGTGCGTTAAAAACCGTTAGAGATTTAAAAATTTACAATGGTGTTACCATTAAAGATTATGAAACCGTAACCGTAAAACAGTACCGTCAGTTGGTATATAACTTGATGACTGCAGATATCACTGATTTCAGCTATAGCTATGATCAGGACGGCAACATCAATCTTTACAGAACCGGTACTACCAAAACCCTTTTATCTCAGTATTTTGGTATTTCTCGTTACTATGGTTCCATTACCGAAGTTAATAATCAGAAACCCAGCGCAAAATTCAGAGTAACCAAAAACGTTTCTGAAGCAAATCCTGAAATGCTGGTTGTTGGTTCTGACTACTATTTCTTATCCAATGGTACTGTAGACTTAAACTTCTATCAGAACATTCCGATTGAAATCTGGACCAATAAAGACGGTGTGATTGTTTATATTGCTCCCCAGCCCAATGTAGAAGTGTTCTACGATGTGATCTACAGCGTAAACAACGATACCAACCCCAATAATGCATATGCTTTGAATCTGGTTGATGAAATTGAATTCAACCGTGATACCAGAGAATATAAAATTGACAGTTCTGCAACAGTAAGTTATAACGGTGCTATTACCGGTATTCCCGTGAAACTGGCTGGCAAATATGCGAAAATTGTTTTAATTAACAACAAAGTAACCTTCATTGAAACCTGGAACCTCCAGGAAGGTGGTATGGTTTTAGAAATTAACAACAGCTACATTTCTTACATCAAAGGAGAAGCTGAAGATAAACTGAAGAGAATCGGTGAATACGACGATATCATGGTTATTATCGAAGGCAGAAGCACCGACCGTAACCAGATTAAACCCGGTAGTTTATTCTCCTATTATCAGACCGATAATCTTCTGGTAATCGTAGTTTCCGAAAAAACTCTTGTTGGTAACTTTGACAGTATGTCCACAGGTGAAATCGAAATCGGCAGACATTTCTATCCCACCAGCGGTAATATTTATGTTTCCGAAGACGGCGAAAACTATCATGAAAATGATTTTGACAGCGTATTCGATACTCAGGTAACCTGCTATGTGGATATTTTCGGTAACATTCGTTACATGAAATCCAACGGTTACTTAAACGAAGCAAACGTGTTTACCGCTTATATCCTCGGTTCTTCTCAGAAGGGCTTTGAAGATATCAAAATTAAAGTTCAGAAAATTTATCCCACTCTTGAAGAAGTGATTATTACCAAGCCTTCTGATTTGGCAGATTCTAAATATGTTGCATATGACGATACTACTGCAAGCAGCTTGCGTGATACTTTCAGAAGTGCACAAAGCATACAACAAGCAGCATTGACTACGAGACAACAAGATATTGAAAGAGCGGCTGACTTTCTTTACAAGTTTACAGTGGATGAGGATGGCGTGATTACTCAGATTTCTGAACCTGATTTCTTTCTCCTATTTGGGGAGGAACACTACATTCCGTTTACTCCCGAAGCTACCGATGCAGTACCTGCTCCTACTCCTACCAATGTACCCATTCCTCGTACACCAGTAAAAGATGCAATGTTAGACCATTTCTGCGGGGATGAACGTGCAATTTACTTCCCCTATACCACAGATAGCGAGAGCGGATATATCAACGGTTATAACCGAAATGCGACTGACGTAGCTTCCAATTGGACCTATTTCTGGATTCGTGACGAAAAATTTGTAGTATTAACCACGATTGACGGAGAATTAGGTGTTGTACAAAGATCTCATGGCGATATGGTTGGTCTTGGTACTTATACGTTGAGTCAGGGAAGTTCAGATGGTATCGTAAGAATTGCGATGTTGGCAGAACCCGGTGCATCTCAGCCCCAGTGCTGGTTCCTTTACGGTGCAACTGATAAAATGCGTGGCGATACTTCTAGAGGAAAGACTGCCATGATCGACTCTGTAACTCAAAGATACGATTTGGAAGAAGATCGTAAGTACTACGAAGTTGTTTTAGACAACGGTGATATGGTATGGAAGTTAGATACCGATGCTATTGACCATGAAACTTGGGATGTAGTGCATCAGAGAGGCGAAAATGAAGATCCTCCTGAAAAATTGGAAGCCGGCATGAGAGTTACCTATACTGGAAGAGCAGAATTTACGAGAAACGGAAGTTATATTACCGGCGTGGAAGAGTTCATGCAGAGTACATCCGGTTCTGATCTGACTATGGATGACTGGCTTGCAACTCAGGGCAGTGGCCTTCTTCAGGGTACTGTTAAGAAAGTAACTGGTCAGAGACTGTACTTGGATAATGGTGCAGCTTATCATATCAGTGACAAGGGCGATCTGATTGGTCTGAAATTTAAAAATGGTAAAGTAGAAGAAGTAGACATTAGTACAACAGATATTTCTGCAGGTTCTACTGTTTACTACGGATCAACCTTTGGTGTTGGCAATATCTACGTGGAAGTTACTGACTAATTTCTAACCAAATAAAAAACAGAGAGAAGCAATTCTCTCTGTTTTTTTATGTTCTGGTTGAAAGGAAGCGACGCTAAAGCCTTCTTCTTGCGGAGAAGGTGGGGGCAAAGTAACTCGGATGAGGTGGTGATGCATGAAAACAGGTGTCAGGCTGAATGGTTCATCAGATAACTGTCTCTATCTATTCTTTTGTTTCTTTTCCATTCTTCTCCAGTTATAAAAACCGTAGAGGTCGTTTGCCAAAAACACCAAGAAACAAATCACAACTGAAAGGTAGTTATGGTCGGTTACCGATGCAATCCCCCACAACACAATCAGCACAATGTCGTTGAAAGAATAAATCAGTGCAAAATAGGGACTTCGCCGTGCCGTCAGGTAGCAGGCACCAAAGCTGGTTGCAATTGACAGGGTACTCCACCAAAGATTGGGGGTATCCAATTCTTTTAGGATCAGGTAGAACAAACCCGTTACCAAAAGAGTTAAAACACCAAGAAACCACCATTCTCTTTTTTTGATACGGTTTACCGCTACTTGTGATTTCTTCCCCTGAAAAGGGTTTTTCAGCCAGCAGATTAAAGCATAGACTGCCATGGGAACGGTCATGCCAAGATAGGTGATCATTTCGCTGTAGTATCGTGTCTGATAGGAAATGTAGCCATAAATAGAGCCAAACAGAATCATCATCACTTGTCCCATGGGATTCCCCTTGGCACAAAAAATCAGAGAAGTAACCCCAAGCAAAGAAGCAATCAACGTGAAAAAACTTTCCTGGCGAAATAACACATAGGATAGCAGGATAATGCCCATAGAGCTACCCCATAGAACCCATTCTCGTTTTTTAAAATACTGAAACATTTTGATCATTCCTCCAACAAAAAAAGCACCCGCACATACAACTTCTAAAGACCTAACGCTGTATGCCGAATGCTTCCGCACGACTTCTACCCGGTGGCAGAAGTCTTTGATATTCGATTAATAACAGTATAGCATGATTTTTTGAAGTTGTCAAGCCTTAAAACTGATTGTAGGTGACAACTTCCTCCATGGGGCGTACCTCTTCGTGACGGGGATTGGGGACGCTGTCTTTGGCAGGGTATCCCATCACCAACAGTGCCACGGGTTCCAACTCATCGGGAATCTGATAGGACTCTCTCATTGCCACGGGATCAAAGCTCATCACCCAGCAGGAGCCGATGCCCAATTCCCAGGCACCCAGCATCAGATGAGTGGTCACAATGGCACAGTCCACGGGAGCGGATTTTGCACCGTCATACCGACGGGTCCAGCCTTCCTCCTTATGATAGCAGATTAACATGGCCAACGGTGCATCAAAATGACTTCTGGTGCAGTTTTTAAGTTTCATGATATTTTCATCAGAATCTAACACCAAAATTCTCTGAGGCTGAATATTACAGCCGGTGGGGGCAATATGCCCGTAGGCTAAAATCTTTTCGATGATTTCCGAAGGAACCTTTTTTTGTTGAAAATTTCTCACTGAGTAACGGCTTTTTGCAAATTCAAAAAAATTCATTTCTTTCATATTCATTCTCCTTAACATTTGATTTTCGGTAATAATAGGGGATACACGCCAAATACCACGGTAATAAGCACCAGATGACGGATACTGTCCCAAATCAGAGAAAGTGTCAGATTAGTTGGAAAAGAAATCAGTTCTGTTGCCTTTTTGATGAGTAGGGCAAGAGCTAATGCCACCACTACCCGAATCAGTTTTTTATAAAAGGGCACAGTATAGGACATGGTGCCGTAGCGGGTATCCAGCCGAGAAGAAACCGTCAGTCCGCCCATTAATCCCACACACTTAAAATAATCGGCATAGTGAGGATCGGGAGCAATCAGGAAAAACAGGGCAAAGCCAACCAACCCAAAAAATATGGGAGCAAACAGTTTTTTGGGATTGTTTGCTTTTTCATATAGAATGCTTCCTAAAATCCCTACCAAAATGCCAAGCAAAAGTCCGATGATTACATCCGACGGGTAGTGAGCTCCCAAGTACATTCTGGAAAATCCCATCAGAGCAGATACGATCAGCACCGTCCACCAAATCCACTGTTTTTTCAGAATTTGGGCAACAGCGGTAGTCCAGGTGGCAAAATTCTGGGTATGACCGCTGGGGAACGAATATCCTGTTGCCGTTTCCGGTCGGACACAGGTCACCTTTCCCGTAGCAAAAGGACGGGGAATTTTACAAACATTTTTCACAATACCGTTTAGCCCCAAAGAGCAAACGGTGATAAAACAAATCCGATAGGCTGATTCTTTTTGAACCATAAAATATAATATAGAAACCAACACGATCAGCACCGTGTCTTCTCCCAAAAAGGAAACTGTTTCCATCAGGGTATTAAGAAATGGTGTTCGCAGGCTTTCCAGCCAGTTTAACACTGAAATTTCACCGGTTAACATGGTTTCACCTCTTTGGTTTATTGTAGCATAACCTGGAAGAAAATGCAAGAGAAATCTCTTTACATTTCCTGGCTTCTATGCTATAATCATTTTATGAAAGATATTTTAGAAAGAAGGTTTTTTAGTATGAAACTTGCAGTCACTTACGAAAACAATCAGGTGTTTCAGCATTTTGGACACACCGAAGCCTTTAAAATCTATGAAATAGAGGATGGACAGGTGATTTCTGCCCAAGTGGTTTCCACCAACGGCAACGGTCACGGTGCGTTGTCCGGCTTTTTAAAAGGATTGGATGTTCGTGTAGTAATTTGTGGCGGAATCGGCGGAGGTGCCCAGAATGCGCTGACGAGTGCAGGAATCCGGTTTTTCGGTGGCGTCAAAGGAGACTGCGATCAGGCTGTTGTGGCATATCTGAGCGAAAGCCTTTCCTTTAACCCCAATGTAACCTGCAATCATCATGGGGAAGGGCATTCCTGCAGCGGACATAGCTGTGGCAATCACGGCTGTCACTAAGATAGGATAAAATTTGAAAAACACCTTGCATTTTCTCTGAAATAGGAGTATAATGTAGAAAAGATCATAAGAAACATCTTGGAGGATGAAAAACATGAAAAAATTAACCGCACTCTTATTGGCAGTTCTGATGGTATTTACCTTAGCTGCTTGCCAGAATAACAAAAAAGCAGAAGCACCCGCAGACGAATCTGTTGTAGGTTCTTATGCGTTAGTCAGCGCTTCTGACAACGGAGAAGAACTGGATCTTTCCATGTTCCCCGAATTAAAGTTCACTTTAAATGAAGACGGCAGCGGTGTTTACGGAAACGGCGGTACTGACATTGAAATCACCTGGGCTCAGGATGGGGAAACCGTTACCTTTACTGCAACCGGCGACGGACCTGCAGATCCGTTGGTACTGATTGCAAACGGTGATATCCTGGTTGCAACCGAAGGTACTTCTCAGATGACCTTCCAAAAACAGTAAGTAAAAACCTAAATGGGCCCGAATCATAGTTTATGGTTCGGGCTTTTTTCAAAATAAGGAGAATGCTTATGAAAAAATTATGTTCCCTTTTACTGTGTACTGTAATTGTAGTGTTATTCGCTTCTTGCGGTTTAAAGACTTCCAAAGAGCCAGCCACACAGCAACCTTCCCAGATGGGGCATACCGAAACTCTGCAGGTTGTCAGCGGCAACGGGCAAACCTGGGAATACGGAGACGGAAGCTATCTTCCCTATGTGAAGGTGGAATATCCGTACATCCACATAGCCGGTGAGGACGAAGAAACTTATCAGAGAATGAATTTCATGCTGGAAGAACTATATGAAACCAAGCGTGCCAACAAACTGGATTTTTTAGAGCTGAATCAGGAGGATGCCAAGCAGAATCTTTTGGACAATCCGGATTATTGGTACCCCTATGAATCGTTAGAGCAGGCATCTGTCCGTCGTGCAGACACCAAGGTGTTAAGCATTCTGTATAACGGCTACACTTACACCGGCGGTGCACACGGATTTCCCTATTTTTGGGGTGAAAGCTATGACGTTACCACAGGAGAACTGCTTTCCTTATCTGATGTGGTAACCAAAAAAGACGGACTTTCTGATTTGATTTGGAAAGAATTATCAGAAGCCTATCCTGATGAAACCTGGGATGGAGAAGCCGACCTTGCTGATTTGATGGAAGCGGAAGATGTGCTTTCCTGGACCTTGGATTATAACGGCATCACCTTCTATTTTAATCCTTATGACCTTGCTGCCTATGCCTACGGCCGTCAGCAGGTAACACTGTCTTTTTTGGAATATCCCGACCTTGTCAAAGAAGCATATCTGACGGTGCCTGTTTCCTACGGGGTGCAGATTCCACGAGATTGCAATTTCTATGATGATGTAACCGGCGACGGCAAAGCGGATACCCTCTCCTGGAATACCTTCGGGTTGTACGACGGTGTGGCAGAAACGCTGACCGTTACCCTAAACGGAACCGATTATGACTTTGAAATCTATGCTTTTGACACTGTGGTAACCTTCTTAAAAACCCGTGAAGGTGAATATTATCTTTATGCACAGAATACCATGGAAAACGACTATACCGAAACCCATTGTTACCGTTTGGGTGAAACTGTAGAGCATATGGGGGTGATGGACGGCGGACTGCGGTATCATCACCACAATGCAGAAGATTTGTATTTTGTTTCCGATGTGTTGACCAATCCCGATTCCTTCTGGATGAGTGTCCGCACTCAGATTGCAAGCACGGTAACCGGTTTCCGGGAATACCGTATGGGCACTTATGGCATTGCCGTATCGGATGAACCCTTCTATCAGTTTCCCCAAGAATCCCGGTTTGTTTTTACCGTTCTTCATGATTTTAGCGTAGAACTGTATGATGAGAAAACTGGCACTGCCAAAGGCACCGTAACCGTAGCCAAAGGGGAACAGGTAACCTACTATGCTACCGATAATGACCGCTACATCTGGCTGTTATTGGAAGACGGCACGCTCTGTCGCAAAGAAGTGGTAACGGATGACTATCTGCCCACGGTGGATGGATATCGTATGGAAGAAATATTTGAAGGAGTTATGTATGCAGGATAACATGCTGAAAACTTGTAAAATTACGGCAGTTATAAAAACCGAGTACACGGATTTAATGGCGCAGTATGAAAATCCCATAGAGCACGCCTGCGAGGTTTGTGTGGGGGACGTATTCTATGCCAAAAACGGAGAAAAACCGGAAAACCTTTGTCAGAGCGCCTGGGACAGTATGGCATATTTTGTGAAGGAATTAGCCCGTGGCGGCGGAAATTTTTACGATGGCTGGATGCAAAATCCAAAGTCCGCAATGATTTCCTGCAATGACGGATTCCGTCCCGTCAGCTTCTATATTGAAGTGGTTGATTAAGAGCGCTTCCCACACTTTTTCCCACACCTTTTTGAAAAAGGGGAAAAATCCCACACCAAATTTATCAAAAAGTGTGGTGACAAACCGTAAAAACCGTGCTAAGATAAAATCAACAAAATTGTAGTTTGCTTCCGCAGGAAGCAAGTTAAAAAGCGAAGAAACCAAACCGGTAGGAGGAACCGACTATGGATACCATGAACAGTTATCAGTGTCCCTGCTGTGGAGCGCCCCTGGTCTTTTTAGGGGAAGAGCTGCATTGTGATTCCTGCGACAATTCCTTTTCCTTAGAATCCATCCGTCAGATGAATGAGGGAATGGAAGGTGCTGCCAAAGAATCCAAGTATGATTGGGACCATTACGAACCCAGAAGCTACGAAGCGGACGGCAATATTAATCTGGCAAACTATTCCTGTAAGTCCTGTGGCGCAGAGATTACGGGGGATGACACCTTAGGTGCCACGGTTTGCCCTTATTGCGGGCAGTCCACCATTGTGAAAGGGCAATTTGAAGGTACCCTTCGTCCCGATTATATCATCCCTTTCAAGGTGGATAAGAAAGCGGCGATGGCAGCCTTTGAAGCAGCTTCCCAGAAAGCACCTTTTCTGCCGGACAGTTTCCGTGACAGACGAAAAATTGAAGAAATGGCAGGGGTGTACGTGCCGTTCTGGATGTTTGACTGTGACTGTGATGCCTACCTTACCTACAATGCACAGCGTGTGACCACCTGGAGCGATGCCAACTACCGTTACACCAAAACCGATTTCTATAAACTGCTCCGCCAGGGTGGTGTTGGCTTTGCCAACATTCCTGTGGACGGTTCCAAAAAGGCAGACGATGCCTATATGGAAGCGGTGGAGCCTTTCGATTATAACGATGCCGTGGAATTTAACGGTGCTTACCTTTCCGGTTACCTTGCCGATAAATACGATGTGTCCCACGAGGACAGTATCAGCCGTGCCAACGAACGGGTAAAAAATTCCACCGTCAGTGCCTTTATGGACACCACCATTGGCTATACCAGTGTATTCCCTGACCAGACCCATGTCAGCTTTTCGGGTGGGAAGACCCGCTATGCACTGTTACCTGTGTGGATGCTGAACATTAAGTATCAGGATCAGAATTACCAGTATGCCATCAACGGGCAGACCGGAAAAGTGGTTGGAAAATATCCTGTGGATAAGAAGAAAAAATGGAAATATTTCTGGAAAGTTGCAGGCATTGCGGCTGCCGTTTGTGCAGTGATTGCATACCTGATGTTACAGTAGGGAGGTGAGGATATGAAACGAATTTTATCGGTATTATTTGTTTTGTTATTCTGCCTCACGGTAAGTACTCCTGCTTTTGCAGAAGAGGAAATTTCTCCGGTCATTGATATACCAGAACTTCTGACCTACGAAGAATGGGAAGAACTGTGCGAAAGTCTGGAAGACACCCGTAATCAATACAATTGTGATGTGGCCATTATTTTAGACGAAGAATTTTACAGCAGCACCGCAGAGGCGTCAGCAGATGATTTGTATGACGATCTGGGATACGGTGTTGGTCCTAATGATGACGGCATTTTGTTCTACATTTCCACCGACGAGAGAGAATATCATTTCTCCACTCACGGATATGGCAGAACCGCTTTCAATGATGATGCCATTGAGTATTTAAAACGGGAAGTGGAACCCCACTTAAAAAACGAAGACTATTACCGGGCAATGAAGGCTTTTGCAGATTGCTCCGAGGAACTGCTTTCCATGGCAAGAAACGGCAATCCCTACGAGGAAACTGACTGGGGCTATGTTGCCATTGTGATAGGCTGTGCCGTTGGGATTCCGCTGATTCTGGCATTTATTATGATGATGGTTCAGTTATCAAAAATGAACACGGCAGTAACAAATGATTACGCTAAAAATTATATCAAACCGGGAAGCTATCACTTAGACATGGCAAGAGACATTTTCTTATACAGCCATGTGACCCGGGTGAAAAAAGAAACCTCCTCCAACTCTTCTCATACCTCCTCTTCGGGAAGAACACACGGTGGCGGAGGCGGATCATTTTAAAGAAAAAAATAAAATATACTAATTTTTTTAGAAAGAAGGAAACAGTATGAAAAAATTAGTTGCATTATTGTTAGTTTTTGTAATGGCTTTGTCTCTGGCGGCTTGTGGCACTCCAGCAACCAAAGCTCCTGAAGACGGCTCTTCCTTTGGAATTGACTTAACCAAGGAAGGTGCTCAGACCATGGGAGAAGAAATGGCTACAGTGGAAGTGCTAAAGAAAACTGCAGAAGAGTATTTAGAAGGCGGCACTTTATTTGCTTACTCCAATGACACAAGAACCTACGGTGACTTCAAAGCCTATATCGGTGTGCATGCTAACGAATATCAGTACAATGAAGACCAAAACCAGAGAACCTATATCTGGAAAGCATCCGACGATTCCACCGCTTGGTTTGCAGCAATCTTTCAGGAAAAAGACGGCAATTGGACTCTGTATGCGTCCTCCTCTGCAAATTTAGGATTAAGCGTGAACCAGTAATTCTAAAAACTGATTGATTTTTTTAGAAAAATATGTTACAATAAAATTGTGAAAAAAGGGAGAAAGAATCATGAAAAAACTACTTACATTCTTATTGGCAATGATGATGGTATTATCTTTAGCTGCTTGTGGCGGCAACAAAGCAACCACCAAACTGGATGAAAAGTTTGTCGGCGACTGGGTTGGCGTTGGCGGTGATGTTTTTGACATCACCATGACTGCAGAAGAAGCTGCTGCATATACTATGAAAGTTGCAGAAAACGGAAAAGTAGCTCTTTCTATTGACGGAGAAACATTAGAAGCAACCGGCACCGTATCCGGTGACACCTTAACCTTCAAAGAACCCACCTTAGACATCACCAATACCGCTGTTCTGACCGACAATGTGCTTTATTTGGAAAATATTATGGATTTCGGTATTAATGTTTACATGGTAAAAGAAGGGGACACCTCTTATGATCCTACTCAGTTTATGCCGGAAGAGCTCCAGGCAGTGGTTGGTACCTGGCAGTCTTACGAAGTATTGAATGTATTGGATGAAGATGTTTCCGACCAGATTCCTGCGGATTCGTTAACTATGGAATTTTTAGCAGACGGCACCGCAAACGTTATGATTGGTGAAGACTTCTATCCTGAAGAAAGATGGGTTATGATGGACACCTTCGGCTACCTAGAAGAAAGCGCATGTGACCTTACCTGGGATATGGAAGACGGTGAATTAAGAGCTAGCTATTATGACGCAGAAAACAACGGCTTCTACTTTACCTGCGAAAAAATCGACTAATATTTTTCTGTTTGATGATTAACAATGAAATTATTGAATCTGCCGCCGCAATATTGCGGAGGCAGACCCATACCCTGATAACGATTCGATTTTATGACCTTATTTTGATGTTTCTTAAAACAAACAAATAAAAGGAGGCGTATTTAATATGAAAAAAATTCTTTCCCTGATACTTGCAGTGATTTTAATGGTTTCCATGGCAGGCAGTGTGTTTTCAGAGGAATACTTACCGATTGAGTTTGAAATCACTCCCCAAGGCGAAATCACTTCCTACTTTGGGGAAAGCTTTGTATATATTCCTTCCGAAGTGGACGGAGTTCCCGTTACCACAATCGGCGAAAAAGCATTTTTCGACTTGGATTTAGAAAGCGTTTATATGGAACCCGGTGTCACTACCGTTGGCAAAAGTGCTTTTGAAGGAGCAAGTCTGGAATCTGCAGACTTTGCACCCACGGTTACCAAAATTGGTGACTGTTCCTTTATGAACTGCGAAAACTTGTCCGAGATTTTTTTCTTTGACAGAGATTTGATTCCCACCTTTGGAGAAAAAGCGTTTTACAATACTCCCCATATCACGGCGCACATCTATTGCACCACCGATGTGGAAGCATTCCACGAGGCTTTCTACAAGGCAAAAGGCGACTGGGAGTTTTCCGTGGAGCTGATTCATTGGGTTTCGGAAGACACTGTGGAGCAACGGGGCGACTATAAGCTTCCCGTTTCGGTTTGTCTGGGTTGCGGTTATGCCGAAACCAGATATCCGGGACTTTCGGGACATCCTTTCTCTGATGTAGCAGAGGCAGACTGGTTTCATCAGTATGTGGATGTGGCATACAATGTGGGCATTTTAAACGGAAAAGGCCCCAATACCTTTGATCCCAATGCAACCATGACCTGTGGGGAAGCTGCCAAAATTGCGGCAAGTATTGCAGCGATGCTAAACGGACAGACCATTGATAAACAAACCACCGGTCCCTGGTACACTCCCTATGTGGACTATTGCTACAAAAATTATGTGATCGAAGAAGGCATGATGTTTGATTGGGATGCTCCCATCACCCGTGCACAGATGGCATACATATTCTGCCGTGCAGATGCCACCAACTTCTACCCCAACGAAGTTCCCATGACCGATATACCCGATGTGGACGAAAATACTCCCTTTGCCACCGAAATTTTAGAATTGTATGACCGTGGCGTGGCTGTGGGAGACTCCACCATGAGCTTCCATCCGTTTGACCCCATCAAACGAAGCGAAGCGGCCGCAATTGTGGTTCGTATTATTTTCAACGAAACCCGTGTGGAATTACCCAAAGGCTAAAACAGTTTGATAGATATTACCAAGATTCATATATGTAAAGGAGAATACTTATGGGCTTATTAAAAGCAGGCTTTGGTGCGCTGGGCGGTGTTTTGGCGGATCAATGGCGTGATTATTTCTATTGTGACAGTATGGACGCCGACACCTTAGTGGTCAAAGGCGAAAAGAAGGCAGGAGGCCGTTCCTCCAACACCAAAGGTACGGATAACATTATTTCCAACGGTTCCATTATCAATGTGAACGAAGGTCAGTGTATGATGATTGTGGAATCCGGCAAAGTGGTGGAGGTTTGTGCGGAACCCGGCGAATTTGTGTACGACAATCAGACTGAACCCAGCATTTTCTACGGCAAATTAGGAGAAAACATCAAAAAATGTTTCTCTGAAATCGGCAAACGTTTTGCCTTTGGAGGAGAACCTGCCAAAGATCAGCGGGTATATTTCTTTAATACCAAGGAAATTATGGGCAATAAATACGGTACTCCCTCTCCGATTCCGTTTCGTATTATGGATCAGGCAATCGGATTCCCCTTGGATATTAAAATCCGTTGTCACGGCGAATATTCCTATCGGATTACCAATCCGCTTTTGTTTTACACCAATGTGTGCGCCAACGTGGATTATGCTTTCACCCGTGATGAAATTGACGGTCAATTGAAATCCGAATTGCTGACTGCCTTAAATCCGGCAATGTTCAAGATTTCTCAGAATAATATTTATTATGCTGCCATTCCTGCATACACCATGCAGTTGGCAGACGAATTAAACGAGTTGTTATCTTCCAAATGGAGAGACAGACGTGGGATTGAAATCGTGGAATTTGGCGTTTCTTCCGTCAATGCCACCGAAGAAGATGAAGCAAGAATCGTGGAATATCAGCGTTCCACTGCAATGGGCAGAGATGACAGTATGCTACGGGGTCATATGGCAGGTGCAACCGCTCAGGCGATGAACACTGCTGCAGCAAACGAAGCAGGCGCAGCAATGGGTTTTATGGGCATGGGTATGGCAGGCAATATGATGGGTAACATGGCTGGCTTTATGGGCAATGGACAGAATCAGCAGAACACCATGGTGAACCAGCAGGTTGGCGGTGTGGCTTCCCAAGGCGGCTGGGTTTGCTCCTGCGGTGCCCAGAACACCGGTAAATTCTGCGCAAACTGCGGAAAAGCTCAGCCTGTAGCAAATGGCTGGACCTGTTCCTGCGGTGCGGTAAACCAGGGCAAATTCTGTCAGAATTGTGGCGCAAAAAAGCCCTCTGATGCACCGTTATACAAATGCGATAAATGCGGATGGACTCCTGAAGATCCGTCCAATCCTCCCAAGTTCTGTCCCGAATGCGGTGACTTATTTGACGAAAACGATAAAGCGTAACAGTAAATGATGTTGTTGGAGTGCTATCCGGCACTCCAACATTTTGGTAGGAAAGGAATGCTTTGTTATGAAATTTGTTCGAGTATTATTGGTTTTGCTGGCAGTGACCTTGTTTTTAACCTCCTGTGGCAGCACTGCACCCGCTCCTAAGGAACCGGAAGCTTTAATGGACTATACTCCCAAGGCTGCAGCAGATTTGAAGGCTCCCACCTATGAGGAAGCCACAGCAAAGCTGAAAGCTGACTTGGAAGAAGTCCGTCAGTCTTTATCCCACGGATACCAATTTGCAGATCCCGATTCCAAAATTACCCTTTACGGAGAAGACTGCAGTTTGGTAAACATTGTTGAAGAAGATGGAACCAGTGTGGCTTTTTGCTATGCAGTGGGCGAAAGAGGTTCTGTTTATTATCTGGAAAATGACGGCTGGATTGCTGTGAACGGTCCTGCATTTGTATATTCTCAGGCACTGGACAATCTGTTTTATGTGTCTAATTTAAATGACTCTTTAGAATATGCACACTTTTCCCAAGATGCTGCCCAGGTTGCAACCCCGGTGGTAGGATTAGAAGAAAATGTTCCGATTCTGGTGGTAGCCTTAAAAGACGGGTTGCAGCTCAGAATCGAATTGGTGAATGAACAAGATGAAGTGGATTATCTGATTTTAGATTCCAAATTACGTTGCGGAGAAACACTGTTGGTGGATGCAGCACTTTCCGAGCATAATTCTCCCGTTAAAATTACTGCGGAATTTGAAGGAGAAACCGGTGTTTGGTATGCAAATTACCAAGAAGGCGGTTACCGTTTCTACGATGCCTATATTTCCGGCGTAGCGAAATAAGTCAACGGTTCGTGGATTGTTTTTTGATTCATTTTTGATACAATCTTATATAAGAGGTGATCAAAAGATATGGATTTACAAAAAACGGGAATGTTACTGGCGACTCTCCGCAAAACAAAAAGTCTGACCCAAAAGGATGTGGCAGAACAACTTGGGATTTCTCCGAAAACTGTTTCCAAATGGGAAACGGGACACGGATTTCCCGATGTTGCCACGGTGTCTTCCTTAGCTGGGATTCTCGGTGTCAGTGAGCAAACACTCTTATCGGGAAGATTAGAGATTGGCAAAGGAGAATCCGGCAATATGAAACGAACGAAATTTTATGTGTGTCCCACCTGCGGAAGTTTTTTGACGGGAACGGCAAACAGTCAGATTGTGTGTTGCGGAAAGCTGTTGGATGCACTTGTTCCAAAAAAGGCAGACAGTGACCACGAAATATGTATTACTCAGCCGGATGACGAATTCTATCTGGAATTTCATCATTCTATGACCAAAGAACACTATATTTCTTTTGTGTCCTACGTCCGGTTTGACAGAGTGCTTACCGTACGGCTCTACCCCGAACAGGACGGAGCTGTCCGTATCCCGAAGATGTATGGCGGAAAGCTGTATTTTTATTGCAACCGACATGGACTAATGGAACATTCTATGAAAAACCAATAACCCCTAAAAAAGCACCGTTTCGGTGCTTTTTCCGGCTATATTTGAATTTTGGAGGAATGCATAATGAGATCTTATATTATTTGCCATATGGTAACATCCATCGACGGCAAAGTGACCGGTGACTTTTTGTCCCGTCCCGAATGTGAACCGGCAACAGATGTTTACTATGAATTAAATCGAAACTTCAACAAAAACGGTGCCAACGGATTCCTTTGCGGTCGTGTAACCATGGAGGGAAGCTTTACCGGTGGCTGGTATCCCGACTTGGAAACATACGAACCTCTAAAGAATCAGGAAGATTTTATTCCCGAAAATTTATCGGGATTTTATGCCATCAGCTTTGATCCTAAGGGAAAACTGGGTTGGAAGGAAGCTAGGATTATCGACGAAGACCCGGGCTATGGCGGTGCACAGATTGTGGAAGTATTAACCCGTCAGGTTGACAGACGGTATCTTTCTTATTTAAAGGCGTTGGGGATTCCCTACATTTTCGCCGGAGATATTGAAATTGATGTTTCCATAGCTTTACAAAAGCTGAAAACCCTGATGGGGATTGAAACAATCTTATTAGAGGGCGGAAGCATTGTGAACGGTTATTTTAACCGTTGTGATGTGATTGACGAAGTAAGTCTTGTGGTGGCACCTATAGTGGCAGAAGGGGAAGACAAACCATTATTTATGGATAGTGTGTTATCTCAGTTTCAATTAAAAGAATTAAAGCAATACGGTGATGTTGTGTGGCTTCATTATAAAAAGGGGAGCAAACATGTTAAATAAATTATTAAAAAGTGTGTTGGATCAGGACACGGCTCCCGTGGTGGTGTGCGATACCAATCATACTATTGTCTATATGAATCCCTGCGCCGTTAAGCGCTATCATCGGGACTTGACGGGAAATTGTATCAAAGACTGTCATCCTCCCAAGGCAAATGAACTGATTGATAAGGTGGTCGCCTGGTTTTTGGCAGACAAAGACCACAACATCATGTATACTTATCATAACGAAAAGGAAAACAAGGATGTGTATATGGTGGCGCTTCGTGACGAGGACGGAACCTTGATCGGTTACTACGAAAAGCACGAATACCGTAACCGTGAAACAAAACCCTTATATCATTTTTAGCGGTATCTGTGAAAGATAAAATCTATGCTGAATTGCCAATGCCGAGGAACAAGAAATGAAATGCTGTAACCATGACGAATTTGAACTGATCAAAGAATACGACCCAAAGCCTAAAAATCCTGACGGCAGTATCCGTTGGTTTTTATACCGTTGGGATGACGGCAAAGACGGCTACCGAAAGCTCATCCGTTGCAAAAGCTGTGGTCGGTATTTTTTGGTGCAATGCTATCGGCTGAATAAGTTTTCAGAAGATGATGACAAGTTACATGAGGATTGGTATGCGGTGGAAAACGAACAGCAGGCAGATTATTTAAATCGCACCTACACAGGACCCGAACTGGAAAGAATGTTGAAAAACTGGAGGGATAAATATTGAGAACAAGGCAAGAAGTGATAGATTTTTGTCTGTCGCTTTTGGAAGCTTACGAAGATTATCCCTTCCACGATTTTAACTGGACGGTGATGCGCCATAAAGGAAACCAAAAAATGTTTGCCGCTATCTGTGAACGGCTGGGAAATATCTGGATTAATGTAAAATGTGATCCTAACCTGACATATCTGTGGCGAAATACCTATCAGTCCGTGGTGCCTGCCTATCATATGAATAAATTTCATTGGAATTCCATTATTCTAGATGGCTCTATTCCCGCGGAAGAAATCAAAAATATGATTTGGGACAGTTACGAGCTAACCAAACCTAAAAAGAGAGGGAAAAAGTGATTATGAAAAAAAAATACTGTGTCCTGACAGTTTTTCTTTGTATATTCTTAACCGCTTGCGGAAATTCTACAAGTAATATGACAAAAGAACAGGGAGAACAAACGATGTACGAACAGATTACACCTCAGCAGGCAAAAGAACTGATGGAGTCTTATCCTGACGCCGTCATTTTAGATGTGAGAGAACAGGACGAATATGATAGCGGTCATATCAAAAATGCCATTTTAATTCCTCATACCGAAATTAAGACGCAGGCAAATGAAAAACTTCCCGACAAAAATCAGCTGATTTTAGTGTATTGCCGTTCGGGACGCCGCAGTAAAATTGCCTCCGAAAGCCTTGTGAATTTAGGTTATACCAATGTGAAAGAGTTTGGCGGCATCAACGATTGGCCATACGGTGTGGAATAGAAGAAATATTTCCGATTGGCTTGACAATCCTCCAAAAATTTGGTAAACTATGAAGGATTCAATCGGGAGTGGTATCGAAGTGGTCATAACGGACATGACTCGAAAAACCTTAAGTTTTTTGGAACCTCACACCCCCAATCCCTTGATATTACTGACTTTTTTGAAAATTTAATATTGCTAATTTTGCAGTTCCCAAAAGGAGTTCCCAAAGATTTTCACACCTTTTGCAGGGCTGAAAAATATAAATTTGGAGATGTACCCAAGTGGTTGAAGGGTCCGGATTCGAAATCCGGTAGGTCGGTTTTGCCGGCGCTAGGGTTCAAATCCCTACATCTCCGCCATAGCAAGGTTTTGCATAGTCAAAACCTTGCTTTTTTATTTCACCTACTGTTTATTAAATGATACCATATTTGAGTTTTAAAAACAAAAAATATAGAACAAAGCAGCAGAATTAAATTCTGCTGCTTTTGGCGATTTTTATAATTTTTTTATTAACGCAACCGAACATTTAAAATGCATTCTATCCAACTCTTGAGCTGTAAGCATTAAATTTACTTTGCTAAAAAAAGGAAGTTTATCGACTAATGTTGATTCTTTATCATCAATTATTGCATATATAACTTCATATTCATTTGAGTTAGGTTTGTCTGAATAATTGAAAACCTCTTCTCCAAATTCGTTTTTTGCTATTTCGGATACTTGTTTTCTAAATTCCTCATCACTTATAAAGCACTCTGCCGAAATTTTTCCTTGTGCAAATAAATGACTCAGCTGAGCTGATTGTCCTTTGTTTTTTACATGAATAAACTTTTTACCTTTATCAAAAATATCACAAGCTTCTATTTTTTTAGGTCCACCAGCAACGGAAACCAATTTTTGATCCATTAAGCAGTAATTTGGATTTCCATTAGCGACCAATTCATTATAACCCTCTTCGTATTCATCCGAAGGACATTCAGGCAAATGAATATCCGAGATTTTAATTTGTGTTCTTATATAATTGTTTACCCTTTCAAAAAAAGAGGTTTCAACACGATACCATGAACCTGAACACAAAATATAATTTTCTCCTTCATATTCCGTTTGAAATACAAGTGCCGAGTATATACTACAAATAGTAAAAGGTGTACCATCAGAATTCATTGCATATAATTTATCTCGTCTCAGCTTCTGATACACATTCGTATTCGGTTTTATTTTGTCTATATATTCTGAAATATTTAGGTTAAGATTGTAATTATCTTCATCAGATGTCTTTTTTCCCATGCCGGAATAGCAAAAACCTATAATTCTATCCCAATCAGTTGTCTCTGGTGGAGCAATATGTAAGTGTTCAGTTCTTTTTTCTTCAATAGCTGTAGATAATTCGAAATCTAAAGCTTCTGACAATACCGAATCCCTAACTTCTGCAATATTATCAACCCATTCAAATCCAATATTCTTATATCTCTCATCATTATATGCAGAATAATACAAATTCAGTTTTTCTTTAAGCTCTGTTAAATCCATAAAAACTGAAACCACTAAAGAGTCTTTCCCGCTTATATGATTACCATATGTTTCACTATACGGTTCTCCTGTTATGCCTTTCATTATGTCATTTGTTACATTTAATCCGAATTCTTCTTGAGAAGTACTATAACTCGCTTGTCTTTGAGTAGTCACGACCATATCTTCTATTGTAGCAGCATTAACACTCCTCATTTTGTTAGGATTTATTGTATTCAAGGCAACTTTTAATCCAAAGTTACGCTCTATATGCTCTTCCTTCAAAAATGAACGACCGTAACCAAATACCACTGCCATTATGCGGTTTTGAATTTTGGCTAATAGTATAGCTTTATTAGAAGCGTTATCTGAAATATCTATTGAATCTTTTGCCCAAGAATCTAAATAAGGCTTCCATTTAGGGACCTTTCTATTACTGTCACAGTAATAAATTTCACCAGCCAATGCAAATTCTGATTTTAATTTCGACGAAGAAAGTGTATGCGGTGATTTTAAACAGTCCTTAAAATCGTCAATATAGTCTTTGATTAAAAATATGGTTAAATTTATAACTTGTTTATCCATTTTTCCTCCTAACCATTTATCTCTTGAAATAAGATTTGTTAAGTTATTCTTTCGTGCTATCCCGCTATATTTTCGTCTTATTAGTATGATTCATACAATTCGTCAAATAAACTAAAAGCTACAATCTTAGCAGTATTAAAATCTAAAATCTTCTTGCCCTGATAATCCCATATAAATTGACCTTTGAAAGCAACGCCCCAACCCGAGCCAAACTTACTCCTCATAATGGTTATGTATTCTCCTTTATACTTCAATGTATAATTGCCATTTTCAGGCTTTAGAATCCACTTTTGTTTCATAAAATTTTTTCTTCGATTGGTACGATTTCTTAAGCCTTTTTCAATCTCAGTTGGAGAAACATACCCCTCTATCATTTTGGATGCACAATCGCAGCCAACATGTATTTCCCCTACATAGTCAGGATGCTTTAGTATGTGCACATATCTTATTTTTTCTTGGTCGCACATCTCACAACTTTCGTAAGGGATAGGGTCCCCTTCACATACATCTTCACCTAAATCTATTACTCCAACGTATTCCCAACCTTTATGAGGGATACCTTCTTTGCTCCATCTCGACATATGCTCACCACCAAATTATATTTTTTCGCTCCATTCACTTTCTTTAAATCCAACTAAAACAACATCTTCGCCAATTACAAGTGGACGTTTTACGAGCATTCCGTCTGTTGAGAGCAACTTTAACTGTTCTTCTTCAGACATAGCAGGAAGCTTGTCCTTCAGTTCCATTGACTTATATAAAAGCCCGGATGTGTTAAAGAATTTCTTTAACGGAAGTCCGCTCATTTTATGCCATTCTGATAACTCTTCAAAACACGGATTATCTTCTTTTATATCACGCAGATCATATTCTATTTTATTGTCATCTAGCCATTTCTTTGCCTTTTGACAGGTTGTACATTTTGGATAACAAATAAATTTAAGCATAGTTATTCCTCTATCACAAGTTATAGTTTTATTTCTTTTTTAAATCAAAAGATTGCTTTTAATTACCAAACTTTGTTCCCAATTCAATTATAGTTTTCATACTTTCTGGGTTTTTTATGAGTTCGGGTAGAATTTGCGCTAATAATTGCTGATTAGATTGTTCTTGGGTAGAAATGTTTTGCTGATCCTTTTGAGTTTCAAGTGAATTAGCTACACTTTGAAGCTGCATCTTTCTCAACATTTCTTCCTCGTGTATTTTTTCAGATAAGCCATTAGGACAATATGCTTGTTTAATATCATCCCAATGAATATTTTTTAAATTCAAAGCTTTTGCTATTTCTTCAAGAAGTTTTAAGTGCTTGTCGGCCGTATTGGGATTCATTTCTGGACTTTTAGCAGCTTCGTTTAAGAAGTCATTATATGCACGTCTAACATTATCATCTTTATAAAATATTACATCTATTGAATTTAAGGCATGGACACTGGGTTCAGCTACAATCCAATATCTGTATGACATTAGCGTTTCAAAAATTTTCATCTTACTATTACGTATAGCAACTTTACCTTGCCACCATATAGTAATTAAAGTCGCCAACAAACCTGATATCAACGCTGTGGCAACCAACATAATTATTTCACTCATTTAAAATTCCTCCATTCATCGTTTGTAACTTATATTTATAAGTAGTAAATTTTTTTCACAGCAACACAAATTATTTGCCATTATATAATTCGTCATAGAAAGATAATTTAGATTTGTATTCTGATTTCATATTGCTATCAAAATAAACAACTTGAATTCTCTTTTTATCCCCATCTAGCAGTTCGAATGTAGGTACTTTTGAAAAGTTGAACCTAGTTTTATCAGGATTTTTTCCAGCCTTTAAAACTCGTTCTTTATAGTGCGGCTCTAACACACCATTGGGCATACACATAATTGAAATAGTCAAAATATCGAGATTTTCCTTTTCGTACAAAATTGTAACGAAATATGAAAGACAAATCTTTTCATCATCTTTACCCTCGTTATAAACATACGGCAAAGACGGAATATATGGTCTAAGACCTCCATTTACAGCAATATTTCCTTTATAACTATTTTGATTTTTGCCAACAAATATACTTGTTTTGTAATCGCCGATATTATCTGTCTGCACTGTCTTTAAATCAATATGTATATATGCATCCTCTACTTCAAAAAATAAATCTGCTCCAACAGGAGATGAATTGGGTTGACCTATTCCTTTGCCGTTTAGAAGTGCATATACAATTCGTTCAGCACCTACAGCAAAATCAGATATCCCAGATGCGTAATATCCATACCAATCATCTTTGATTTTCTCCTTAGTCTTAAATCCAAGCATCATTTCATCTTCTGCAAACTTTAAAAAATGATAGTATTTCATTAAATACTTATATTCCAATTCTTCAACTTGTTTCATTGTGTATTTCATATTACTTCTTCTCCTTCTTTAGTATCTCAGCCTTAATCCCATCAGCAATTTTTTCTGCCAATTTCACAGGAACAGCATTGCCAATTTGTGTGTACATTTTGTTTAAGCTTCCTTCAAACTCATAAGAAACAGGGAAACATTGAAGTATCGCACATTCTCTAGCACTAAGTCTCCTCTTTTTGTTTACATGGATTTCAGGACTTGTTGCTGTTATAGTGTCACTTGGTCTGTCCCAGTTTGTGATTCTCAAAGATTGTTCAAATTTAATCTCTTTTTCAACTAGTGTAGTGACAGCTTTATCATATCTATCATCAAATCCCAAAATTTTCTTTAATTCCCACCAATCTTCAGGACTAGGAATGCTTCCTGAATTATTATCCTTTCTAAACCAATGCCCAGCTGTGTACGAGTAACCAAAATGTTCATCTACCTTTTTGGTAGTCCAACCTGCCTTATCTCTCCAGTATCTTAAATAATCACAAATATCATGTTGGTTGACTTCATATTTTCTGCCCCAAAATGTATCTGCAACATTTTCAGATGCAATATGGTTTTTTATGACAATACTTTCAAAATTCTCAGGAATGCCTAATATATCATAGAACTCTTCTGCGTCTTCTATGTTTGTTTTCTCAATATGCTTTTCTATATCCTTTTTAGTGATAACATGAGATTTGTTAGAAATTTTAACATTGGAAAGAAAACCAATTGCTTGTTCAGTAGTTAATGCCGGTTTTAAATCCTTGTTCGGATTCTCTTCTGTATCAAGATAATGAGTTTTTGTCGGATATGGGTTTTCTGCACCTATACAATTTCCGATAATAACAACACGTTCTCTTGCTTGCGGAACACCATATTCGGCAGCATTTAAAATACGTGCTTCGACTTTGTATCCCAATTGCTCAAAGTCTTTTTTTATCATCTCAAAAACTTTTCCTTTTTCTATAGATAAAATGCCCTTTACATTTTCAGCAACAAAGAATTTAGGAGTTTTATCTTTTATTATTCTAAGCATTTCCCTATATAAGAAATTACGCTTATCTTCCATCGATCTTTTTGTATTTGCCACAGAAAAACCTTGACAGGGGAAACCACCAATTATGACATCGGCACCATTAGGAATATCGTCACTAGAAATCTTGGTAATATCCCCATATATCATATGCTTACCTATATTCTTTCTATAGGAATCAACCGCTTCTTTGAAGAAATCATTTGCCCAAATAATTTCAAATCCTGATTTGATAAACCCCAAATCCATTCCACCTGCTCCAGAAAAAAGCGATACAACTTTCAATTTATCAAGGGAATTGACTACTTCGTACTCTTCGTTTTCATCCTTCACTAGTTCAACGATATCTCCAATATCACAATCAAGCACTTGACATATTTTCATCAAAACATCAGGACTTAGCATTTCTTCTTTCCCAATTTTTGCTAAAGTACTTGAGCTGATTTTGGCGCGTTCCCTTAATTCAGTTTTAGTCATATGACTGTCAATAAGGCGTTTTAACAACTTGTTATAATTAGCTTTCACGACTTCCTCCTAAAAGTATCATACACATATAAAAATACTATTATATTATAATACATTTTTCGTCAAAAGTCAAACATAATCTTCGAAGCACGAAATAAAATGTTTAGTGCATTCAAACTAAAGATGATGTAAAAATTAACCAAGCAATCATCTTCTGACGATTGCTTGGTTGAGTATCGGTTTCAATCTGCTATCCTTGGGGTAGTTATATATAAAATCATCTGTAAGCATAAATTCGAGGAGCCATTGTTTTGGCACAATGCTTACGTTGCTGTTGAGTTTCACTACCTTAAGTTTTCCTGCTGATGTCCATTTGCAAACACAACCTCTTGCACGGCCTGTTATCTTTGCTATATCATCATAACTCAGAGCATCGGGATATTCGCTCATTCTCTCTTTAAACAATTCTTTTAATTTTTTCTTGTTAAACTTTATTCTCTCTACTTCTGCTTGCGGTTTTCTTTTGAACACACCAGGCGGAATATCGGGGGATATTCCGCTTTTGATGTACGCCACTACATCTTTGGTGCGTATCTTATACCTCCATGTGACTGAGTCCCGAATTTCGCACGGGATGTATCCGTTTTGCAGTAGATATGCCAATCGCCGCTTTGACATATGCAATTCTATGCGGACATTGTCCATGCTTATAAATTCTCCGTATGTATGAGCGTTAATCTTCATTTCCAATCACCTTCGCCATCATTTCTGCCGACTGCAGTTTGGTATCGTATTCTAAGTGGGCATAGATGTTTGCCGTTGTTGAGAAGTCTGAGTGCCCGAGCCAGTCTTGTATTTGCTTCATAGATATGCCGTTTGCCAAGAGAAGCGAAGCACATGTGTGTCTTAGGTCGTGGAATCTAATCCTTTTTAAGCCATGCTCTTCCAACAGATGCCTGAAGTGATCTGTAACGAAGTTCGGCTTTATTATTCCGCCGAGGGGGTCCACACACACATAATCCTTATACTCTCTTGAATAAGAGCTTCCGAACAATTTCATATATTCCTCTTGCTTTGCCTTGTGTTCAAGAAGAATTTTCTCTACCGCAGGTATGAGAGGCATCGTTCTTCGGCTTGACTTATTTTTCATTGTGTCATATCCCACAATCTGAGTACCGCCATCTTCGTTTTCCTCTTGCATTACCTTATGCCTTATATTAATTCGCTTTGCATCGAAGTCTATGTTGCTCCACTTAACACCGATTACCTCGCTCCGTCTTAAGCCGTAATATGCAGCAAGGGTTATTGGAACATAAAGCTGATCATCTTTCGCCACTTT
>JAZQKB010000042.1:0-25597 GCA_045541975.1 Clostridia bacterium
AATTGCAGTCAGCTTCAGCTCAAAGGTTACCATCATAGTATATGCATAGTAGTTAATAAAGATTAAAATGATGTTTACAATCAGTAAAGGCAATTGCATAATGCTCAGAGTGGTAGAGCTTCCGAAAAAGAATAACGGCTCATTTCCGTAAATAATGGTATAGGAAAAAGATATAATGAAAAGACCGTTGATAATTGTCATCAACGTTGCCTGTTTAAAATTCTTCTTAAAATGCTCAAAAAATTCAGCACATAAGAATACCGGCATTTCAGTAGCAAAACATCTTAATAGATAGGTTGCTCCTGCGGTTGCCGGACCAATGAGCGGAGAAAATAAAATAAAAATCAATCCAATACTGGAAATAAATTCCCCAAGATAGGTAATTGTGGGATCGTATAGCATTTTATCGCTCAATAAATACAAAGAAACGGAAATCCAAATCGGTAAAGTCATCAATATATATAGCAAATTCAGCTGAATCAGTTTTCCGAATTTTCTGAAAAATAATTCAAAAAAATATAAGGGACGGATTGGACGCATCTCTCTTTTTTCAACGCCCTTCCCTTCTTTGGTATAGGAATGAAATAAACCCATTTTTGTAATCCTCTTTCTATGCTGAACGTGATGTTATTCTGTGAAAAATACTTCGTTGTAATTTACATACCGAAATTCTACATGAAATCCATCCTCTAAAGAAATTTGGTATGCACCTTTATCTGCCAACTCACCATCAATATACAAAATCCAGCCATCTGTGTCAGTGGAATCGTATCCGCCAAATCCATCAAACATATGATTGTTCAGACGGTACGGAATTTTATGCTCTTGGCATACTCCCAGTAAAACTTTTTCGGCATTATCAAGGGTTGTGGTAATATCATCAGAAACAATTATTTGTTCACCGTATAACACCGAAACACTGCCGGTAATTTCCGGAGCATTGGTCTTCTGCTGGCATCCGGATAAACACAACAACATCATCAAACAAATTGCTAAAATCTTTTTCATTGTTCTTCTCCTGCTTCTACTGTGCTTTCCACCAAAGCATAGACTTCGGGATAGCATTTTTTTAAATTAAGAGGTTTAAACTCCTTAGAATCCACCCAAACATGAACTGTCTCACCGGAATGAATCAGATTACCGGCATGGAAAATTTCGTATCGAAATTCTACCCGATATGCTGTCAACCGCTTGATGGCGGTTTGCACGGTAATTACATCGTCGTATCGTGCCGGGCTTTTATAATGAGAATGCACTTCGTAAATGGGAGTCATAATTCCCATTTCTTCCATCTTGCGGTATGGCAGACCCATTTGTTTACAAAATTCAGTTCTTGCCACCTCGTACCACACCGGATAAACCGAATGATGCACAATTCCCATCTGATCTGTTTCCTGATAACGGACGGTAATTTCGGTTGATGTAATCAAAATCATCACCTCTTATTCCACATTTCAAATTATTATAACATTTTTTTTAGAATTTGTCTACCTTTCTCACAATTTTTTTGTAAAAATTACCGTAATATTTTTTGACTGAAAAATTTTTAAAAAATTTTGAAAAAAGCTTGATTTTTTTATTATATAATGTTATAATACATAAAGTAAAGTAATACTTGTAGTAAAAAGAGTGGGTTTCCCACTCTTTTGTTTTTAAGTATCGCAAGATAAGAAAACACGCAAAGGAGAATGTTATGGCGAAGAATATTCTTAGTTCTGTGATCGAATTGGTTGCACCTCTTTGTGAAGAAAACGGCTGTTTTCTTTATGATGCAGAATTTCAAAAAGAAGGAAAAATGCAAACCCTTCGGATCTATGTGGATAAAGACGGTGGCATCAATATTGATGAATGCGAAGCGGTTTCTCGTTTGATTTCAAAAAAACTGGACGATGAAGATCTCATTGCCACAGCGTATCAGCTGGAAGTTTCTTCTCCCGGTGTAGAACGAAAACTGACCAAAGACTGGCATTTTGAAAAAGTAATGGGAAAACAGATTGAAATTTCTCTTTACGCTCCCTTAGACGGCAAAAAAACACTGACCGGTATTTTGGAAGCATTGACTGCTGATGAAATCACAATCTTAGAAAACGGGAATACCGTTTCTCTTCCTCGAGATAAGATTGCATCGGCGAAACTGTTTTTTGATATCAACGAAGTGTTGAAATCAAAATCTTAAACTGTATTAAAATTTAACTGATATATTTGGAGGTACAAAAGAAAATTATGAACAAGGAATTTTTATTGGCTCTGGACCTTTTGGAAAAAGAAAAAGGCATTGAGAAAGAAATCTTAATTGAAGCCATGGAAAACGCATTGGTAACTGCATACAAAAAGGATTACAATCCTGTTGCAGAAGTCATTGCAACCGTATCCCGTGAAACCGGCGATGCTGCAGTTTACTTAAGAAAAACCGTTGTGGAAGAAGTTGTCGATCCCGAATTAGAAATCGACTTCAAAGCTGCAAAGAAGATTTCTAAAGCTGTTGCTATTGGTGATGAAGTTAACGTAAACGTAACACCCAAAACTTTTGGTAGAATTGCTGCACAAAATGCAAAAGGGATTGTTGTGCAGAAAATCAGAGAAGTGGAACGTGGCATGATGGTTTCCGAATTTACCGAAAAAACCGGCAGTTTGGTAACCGGTACTGTGGAAAGAATTGAAAAAGGAAACGTAATGGTTTCTATTGGCAGAACCGAGGCTGTGCTTTCTCCTCAGGAACAGATTCCCGGAGAATCCTATAAGCACGGTGATAAAATTAAAATTTACGTAGTTCAAGTAAAAATTATCGGAAAAGCACCTCAGATTATCATTTCCCGTTCTCACCCGATGCTGGTAAGATGTTTATTTGAACAGGAAGTTCCCGAAATTGCAAACGGTGTTGTTCAGATTAAATCCATTGCAAGAGAAGCTGGCGCAAGAACGAAAATTGCAGTTTATTCCAATGATGAAAATGTTGACTGTATCGGTTCCTGCATCGGCCCCAAAGGTATGCGTGTGGAAAACATCTTAGCCGAATTGAAAGGTGAAAAAATTGATATTGTGAAATACGATGAAGATCCCGAAGTATTCGTAAAAGAAGCTCTCTCCCCTGCTGAAATTGTCAGCTGTAATGTGAATCAGGAAGAAAGAATCTGTAATGTAACCGTAGAACGTGATCAGCTTTCTTTAGCAATCGGTAAAGAAGGTCAGAATGCAAGACTGGCTGCTAAATTAACCGGTTACAAAGTAGATATCAAAGCAATCTAAGGAGTATCAGAATGAAATACATTCCCCACAGAAAATGCATTGTCTGCCGAAAGATTCAACCAAAAATGAATATGCTCAGAGTCGCTCGGCTGCCCGACGGCACGTATCAATTGGATCAAAACCATGCCATCGACGGTCGCGGTGCATATCTGTGTAACCATCCGGAGTGTATCCGACAGGCGATTCAAAAAAAGTCCTTGCATCAGTCCTTTAAAACCAGAGTTCCAGAAGAATGCTATACTATTTTGCAACAATATTTGGAGGACATAGAATGAAACAAAAATTACTACGGTTCTTAGGCCTTGCAAGACGAGCCGGAGCTTTGACCTATGGACAGACTGCAGTTGGAAACGAAATTAAAAAATCCCGCAGCAAATTGATTATGTTTGCGGCAGATTTTCACGAAAAATCCCGACGGAATCTGATGGATTCCATTACAAATATTAAGGTGTTGACACTACCCTGCTCTATGGAGGAAATCGGTTATGCCATTGGCACAAAGCCAACCGGTGTATTATCTGTCAACGACGAGAATTTTAAAAAAGGAATTTTAGAGGTGAGTTCATTTGAAGAAAAAGAAAATATCTGAACTGGCAAAAGAATTTAATTTGCCAAATAAACAGATCATGGAAATGATCAAAAATCTGGGAATCGAAGGAAAAAACAGCGCAAGCAGTTCTTTAGATGAGAAAGAACTTGACTTAGTACTGGATGCTATTATTTTCTCTCATCAGGTAGAAGATTTTTCTATGTATGCGATTGAGAAAAAAGTAGAAACTAAACCCCAAAAAGACGAAAAAGCAATTGAAGATGAAAAGAAAAACGAACAGGAAATCATTGAAGTAATCGAAAAACCCATTGAAAAGAAAGTTCGTCATATTGATACCCGTCAGAATACCATTGACGAATCCCGTCTGGATGACACTAAAATTGAAGAAATCATGCAGGGTACCGATATTTATGCTACCGGTAGCACTACGAAACAGAAAATTAAAAAGAGCAGCAAAAACCAACGATTTGAACGTCAGAACAATAAGTTTAATAAAAACAACCAGGAAAAGAAACAACCTGTTGTGATTAAACCGGAAATCTTAAAAGTAAAAATTCCGGATGAAATTTCTGTTGGTGAATTAGCAGAACGTTTAAAGAAAACCGGTACCGAAGTAATCAAAAAACTGATGGGCTTTGGGGTAATGGCTTCTTTATCACAGATTATCGACTATGATACTGCCTATCTGATTGCTGAGGAATTTGGCGCTCAGGTAGAAAAAATTGTTACCGTAACTTTAGAAGAAGAACTGTTCCACGAAGAAGAAGACCGTCCGGAAGATTTAAAACAAAGACCTCCTGTTGTGGTTGTTATGGGTCACGTTGACCACGGGAAAACCTCCCTTCTGGACGCCATTCGTAATACAGATGTTACTGCTACCGAAGCAGGTGGTATTACCCAGCACATCGGTGCATATAAGGTAAAAATCGGCAATGAGGACTTGACCTTCTTAGATACTCCCGGTCACGAAGCATTCACTGCGATGCGTGCAAGAGGTGCGAAGGCGACCGATATCGCAATCTTAGTTGTTGCAGCCGACGACGGTATTATGCCTCAGACTGTGGAAGCTATTAATCACGCTAAAGCAGCGGATATTCCTATCGTTGTTGCAATCAATAAAATGGATAAAGAAACGGCAAATCCCGACAAAATCCGTCAAGAATTAACCGAATACGGTTTGGTTCCTGAAGAATGGGGCGGCGACACCATCTGCGTTCCGATTTCAGCAAAAACCAGAATGAATATTGATAAGCTTTTAGAAACAGTTCTCTTACTTGCAGAACTAAAAGAATTAAAAGCAAATCCCGATAAAGCTGCAAGCGGTATTGTAATCGAAGCAAAACTGGATAAAGGTAGAGGTCCCGTGGCTACCGTGTTGGTACAGAACGGTACCTTACATGCCGGTGATATTGTTGTAGCAGGAACTAGTGTTGGTAAAGTAAGAGCAATGAATGACTATCAGGGCAAGGCTACCCGTATGGCAGGCCCCTCTGTTCCGGTTGAAATTCTTGGTTTGAGTGAAGCTCCCACCGCAGGTGACGTGTTTAAAGTTGTAAACGATGAGAAAAAAGCAAGACAGCTGGTTGAAGACAGAAAATTCAATGAAAAAGAAGCTATCTTCAACTCCAGAAAAACCATTACTTTGGATAATCTGTTCTCTCAGATTGCAGAGGGCGAAATCAAGGATCTGAATTTGATTGTTAAAGCAGATGTTCAGGGTTCTGTGGAAGCAGTAACTGCTTCTTTAGAAAAACTCTCCAATGAAGAAGTGAGAGTAAAAGTAATTCATGGCGGTGTTGGTACTGTTACCGAATCCGATATTTTGCTTGCATCTGCATCCAATGCCTTAATTATCGGCTTTAACGTTCGTCCTGATAACAAAACCGTGGAATCTGCAAAAGCAAATGATGTTGATATCCGTTTATACCGTGTTATCTATCAGGCTATCGAAGAAGTAGAAGCTGCAATGAAAGGGATGCTTGCACCCAAATTCAAAGAAAACGTTTTGGGCCATGCAGAAATCCGTAACACCTTTAAAGTTAGTGGTGTTGGTACCATTGCAGGCTGTTATGTGCAGGATGGTAAAATCGTCAGAAATTCTGAAGTTCGTATTGTCCGTGACGGCGTTGTCATTTACGAAGGCGCTCTAAACTCCTTAAAACGTTTCAAAGACGATGCCAAAGAAGTTGCAAGTGGCTACGAATGTGGTATGGGCTTTGATAAATACAATGACTTAAAAGAAGGCGACGTTATCGAATGCTTTATTATGGAAGAAATTAAACAGTAATTTCGGAGGTGTGTGATGGCAGGTCACAGAGAGCAACGTGTCAATGAAGAAGTAAAACGTGAACTGACTGCGGTTTTACGTCAGCTAAAAGACCCCAGAATCAGCGGAATGGTAAGCGTTTTAAAAACCAATGTCACCAAAGATTTAAAGTTCTGTAAAGTTTATATCAGCGTATTTGGAGATGAATCCGCAAAAAAAGATGTATTAAAAGGATTAAACAGTGCAAAAGGCTTTATCCGAAAAGAAATTGCCTCTGCCCTTTCCTTGCGGGTAACTCCTGAATTTATCTTTGAAATTGATAATTCCTTAGAAGAAGGTAACAGAATTTTAAAAATGATGGAAAGCTTGGAATATCATGAAGAATAACATTGCTTTATTAAAAGATGCGATTGTAAACAGTAACCGGATTTTAATTTTAACACATGCATCTCCCGATGGAGACGCATTGGGTTCGGTTGCTGCATTCAAACAAATCATTGCGAAAATGGGGAAAGTGGCGGACTGCTTTTTAGAGGAGTCCTTCCCTACCCGTTTTCCCCATTTAAAAAAATATTTTAAAATCAAAGAATCGACTGATGAAATTTATGATTTGGTGGTTTTAGTTGATTGTGCGGATCGAAGCAGAACGGGAGTTCTATATCCCACGCCCAAAAAGTTATGCTATGTGGATCACCATATTTCCAATCCCAAGGATGCCGATATTAATATTGTCAATGCAGATGCGGCAGCAACTTGCGAAATCATGTATGATTTGATGGAAGAATGGAATGTTTCCTGTGACAAAGAAATTGCTGCAGCAATCTACACCGGCGTGTTAACCGATACCGGTGGATTCTTATTCCAGAATACCACCAAAAAAACCCATGAAATTGCTGCGGATTTACTAAACTTTAACTTTGACAGAAACAGTATCGTACGAATCAGTTTTCAGGAAAAAACACTGACCTACAGTAAACTTTATGCCAAATTGTTTGAAACTTTATACCACAACCGGGAATACCGTGCTGTCATCGGTTTTACTGATTACGATACGTATTCTTCCTTGGGTGCAACTGTGGAAGACACTGAAGGCCTTTCTGCTGCACTGCGCAATATCTCGGGCGTTGAATGTGCAGTTTTATTAACCGAACGGGAAAGAGGTTTCATAAAAGGAAGTGTTCGTTCCAACGACCGTTATAATGCCAACGAATTGGCGAGTATTTTTGGCGGTGGCGGACATATGAGAGCTGCTGGCTTTAAAACCCATCTCACTTATCAGGAAATTAAGGAAAAAATTCATGAATGGCTATCTGCTCATCAATAAACCAAAAGGACTCACATCTCACGATGTGATTTACCGCGTAAGAAAAATTGCAAAAACAAAAAAAGTCGGTCACACAGGAACATTAGATCCTATGGCGACCGGTTTAATGGTTGTATGTATCGGAACAGCCACCAAAGCTGCCGACTATATCACCAACGGAAATAAAGCCTATGTTGCAACCATGAAATTAGGCTTTATTTCTGATACACTGGATTCTACTGGAGAGGTCACTCCTCTTCCCAAAAAAGAAATTTCAGAAGAAGAAATACGAAAAACATTCGATGCTTTTTTAGGAACCTATGAGCAGGTTCCTCCCATGTATTCCGCCAAGAAAATTGACGGAAAAAAGCTGTATGAAATGGCACGAAAAGGTGAAACAATCGAACGAAAGCCTGTATCGGTTTCTATTTCTAAGTTGGAAATTCAATCCATTAACAAAGATACGATCACCTTTTATGTGGAATGTTCCAAAGGCACATATATTCGTTCTCTAATTGACGATATCGGCAAACAACTAAACTACGGTGCTATTATGACTGATTTAAAGCGGGTAAAATCCGGTCAGTTTTCACTCGACAGTACCCGATGCCACACATTAGAAGAATTAGAAGAAATGGATAACCTGAACCATCTGCTTTATCCGGTGGATACAGCATTTACAGATTATCCAAAATACACGGCGTCCGCTCATTTTGAACGTTTGATTAAAAACGGAATCCTGGTTGATTTAAAACGACTGGGGATATCGCACGAAACCCAAAACGGAAAACGGTTTCGGGTTTACAGCGAAGACGGAATATTTTTCGCCGTGATGGAAGTGTATCAGCAAGCATATCTGAAACTTAGAACAACATTCTTTTCCAACGGAGAATCCTAAGCATGAAAACTATTAAACATACCACATTCCCTACTGTGGTAACAATCGGTAATTTTGACGGACTGCATAAAGGTCATCAAAAGCTAATCAAAAAAACCGTCCAGATTGCAAGTAAGAACAATTTAAAAAGTTTAGTTTGCAGTTTTAACTGCAACACCAAAGGCGCCCAAACCATTTGTTCGCAAAACGAACTGAAAAAGAGTTTGACTTCTTTTCAGGTTGATTTGTTTGCCAATTTAGATTTTTTGAAGGAAATTAAGCACCTTAGCTGTGAGCAGTTTGCCAATCAGTTTTTAAAAGAAAAGTTTCATGCTAAACATGTAATCGTGGGAGAAGATTTTAGATTCGGCGCTAATCAAAGCGGTGATGTCTTGACACTAAAGGAACATGGAGAACGGTATGGGTTTTCCGTAAGCAGTGTTCCCATGCATAAAACACAGGGAGAAATCCTTTCCTCCACAATCATCCGAAAATGGCTAAATAACGGGAATATTGCAAAAGCAAACCGTTTCCTGTTGCAACCTTTTTCGATAGCAGGTAAAGTGCAAAAAGGATACTCTGCCGGTACTTCTTTGCTCAATGTTCCGACAGCAAATCTTTCCCTTTCAAAAAACAGTATTTCTCTTCCCTTTGGTGTTTATATTACCACCGTCGAAATTGATGAGAAAATTTATCCGTCTGTAACCAATGTGGGATTTGCACCAACATTACCCAAAAAACACCCTGTGGCAGAAACTTTTATTTTGAATTTTTCCGGCAATATTTACGAAAAAAGCATCAAGATTCGTTTTTATCAATACATTAGAAAAGAACGGAAATTTTCATCCCTTGATGCCTTAAAAAAACAAATCGAAAAGGACATTGTAACTTGCAAAACCTATTTCGACAAAAAAGGATTTTGATTTATGCAATTTATAAAAGAAATAAAAAACAATATCGAATATTACACTGTACCCGAATTATTGGATGCAGGATTCTATAATATATTCACCACAAAGCTGCACGGTCACAGTTTTACTGACCGTACCCAGGGTGGTGAACTGAATTTCGGTACCAACTGCAACGATGCCGAAGAAGCGATTTTACAAAACTATACCGATGTTTTAAAATTAATGAATCTAACGCCCCAAAAGGCTGTAAAATCCAAACAAACCCACAGTGATATTACCTTAACGGTAGACAAAAGCTATGGTGGAGAAGGTATTTTAAAAGAACAGCGCTACCCCGAAGCAGACGGTCTGATTACCAAAGAAGAAGACCTGGCAATTTTAATCTTCTTTGCAGATTGCGTGCCCATTTTAATTGCAGATAAAAAACAAAAAATCTGTGCTGCCATTCATTCCGGCTGGAAAGGCACCTATAAAAATATTGTGGGAAAAGCTGTGGAACAATTAATTCATGACCATCATTGTGATCCCAAAGATTTATTATGTGCAATCGGTCCCTCCATCGGTCCCTGTCATTTTGAAGTAAGCAACGATTTATTTATGGAAATGACTTCTTTATACGGTGAAGATACAGGCCGTGTGGAAAACGGCAAGTATTATCTTGATCTAAAGAAAACGGTTAAAAAACAGTTAACTGCACATCAGATTCCTGAGGAACAGATTGCAAATTCCCCTCTTTGTACAGTATGCGAAGAATCTTTGTATTCCTTCCGTCGGGAAGGCGAAACTGCCGGCCGTATGGCTGCGTTTATCAGCTTAAAAAAATAAAGAGAAAGTGAATTTATGAATCATAACAACACCATCCTCAAAAAAATAATCAGTTTATTTTTAATTTGTATACTAATCATTGCTACATGTTCCGGATGTATGCATCTTAACAGAAGAAACCCTGACAGTCAGGATGATGGAACCACTGCTCAAAATAGTCGTTCTAAAATTACAGTAGGTGCTTATTTTACCCAAAATAAAAATCCATTGGCAACTAAAACTTCCTATAATGAACAAATGCATTTTTTAATGTATGATGGCTTATATCATATGAATGCAAACTATGAGGCAGTGGAAAATTTGGCTTGCGGCTATGAAATTTCTAATGGTGGATACACTGTTTTCATTTCTGTAAAACCTAATGTTCGTTTTCACGACGGCTCAGAACTGACTGCACACGATGTCAGAGCAACCATACAATATCTGTTGGAAAACCCCGGATACTATCAGTACAATGTACGCAATATCAAGTCTGTTTCCGTGGTGGATGATTACACCGTTTGCTTGGAACTTTCTGCATTAACTCCGAACATAAAACTCCAGTTAATCTTCCCAATTGTTTGCAAAAAAGAACTGGTTAATACTACTTCTTTTCAATATAACGGAACCGGACCCTACCGTTTAACGTCTGAAACAAAAGGAAAACAACTTTTATTAAGCATAAATGAAGATTACCATCGGGAATTTAACTCTGATATCAAAGAAATCGAAGTATCTTTAATTCCTGACGAAGAAACAGCACGTTCACTTTCCTCTAGCGGTGTTCTTGATATTTTTTATTCTTCGTTTTATCAGGAAGGATTAAAAACTGTAACAAAATACGAATCAGACAAATTTGATTACTTGTCCGACGAATATACCTTTCTGGCTCTCAACTACAATGTGTCGATTATGAATGAAAAAACATTCCGAAAAGCTTTGTACCAGACAGTTTGCAGAGACAGTATCCGTGATGACATTTTTATGTCCCACGCCGAAAGTACCTATTTACCGCTTCCACCCGGAAGTTGGGCCTATAATGACAATCAGGAAAACCAACGTGATGTGGACAGCGCAAAAAACTATCTTTCTCAGTTAGGTTTTTCCGATTTGGACAATAACGGAATTTTGGAATTTTATGATCAGGACACCAAACAAGAATTGGTACTGGATCTTCTCTCTGCAGACGATGCTTTAAAGAAAGAAATCTGCGATACACTGGTTTCCAATTTGAAAGAAATCGGTATCAGTTTAAAAGTACATTATGTTTCTAAAGAAGAATTTTTGACGAAATATGAGGAACAAATTCACGATTTGTATTTAATCACCACAAATGTGGGATACGACCTGGACCTGGAGCCATTTTTTTCAGGGATCTTCCGTACACCTGTTGCGATTGATTACCAAGCGTATTTGAAAAAGTTTTCTATATCAGATGAACTGGCCATGAAACAACCGGAATACATGCGTTTGTGCGATGAATTTTATGAATACACTCCACATATTCCCCTCGTGTTTTTAAAACACACAATGCTAATCAGTTCTAATCTGAACTCTATTACAGAAATGAATCCGTGTTACTTTTACTACGGTATTTTAAAAAAATAAATTAGGAGGTTTCCTATGCTTCAGTTATTGGTTTTATTTGGTGGCGAATCCCCGGAACACGACGTGTCCAATATATCAGCCTCTAATATTTTAAAAGAACTAAACTCAAATCAATATCAGATTACTAAAATCGGTATTACCAAAGACGGTAAATGGTTTTTGGTAGACGAAAGCTGTTCTTTGGAAGAAATTAAAACCGGTGCATGGACCGATAAAGTATCCTACCCTGCTTTGATTTCTCCTTCCAAAGAACACAAAGGCATCCTTGTATTAAAAAATGGTGTTTATGAGCTGATTCCTATTGATGTGTGTTTCCCTGTGTTACACGGAAGCAATGGTGAAGACGGAATGATTCAGGCATTGCTTCAGTTAGCAGGAATTAAAAGAGTGGGTGCAGATTGTCTCTCTTCTGCTATGGCAATGGATAAAGCAGTTTCCAAAACTATGTTTGAAAAAGCCGGAGTACCGGTTGTGCCTGCACTATATCTTTCCAAACAGGATAGCTGGGAGGATGTGCTTACGAAAATGTCTCTTCCTGTGTTTGTAAAACCTGCAAATGCAGGCTCCTCAGTTGGCTGTTCTAAAGTATTTACCAAGGAAGAACTCTTCCCTGCTTTGGAAAATGCGTTTCAGATTGATTCCAAGGTTTTGGTAGAAGAATACATAGACTGTCGTGAAATCGAATGTGCGGTTTTAGGAAACGAAGATGTTTTTGTATCCACTCCCGGTGAAATTTCCACCGAAAGCGAATTTTACGATTTTGAAACCAAATATATCAACACAAAAGCAAATCGTTTGGATATTCCTGCAAATTTATCGGAAGAAACAATCAAAACCATCAAAGAATATGCAAAAAAAGCATTTTTGGCACTGGGACTAAACGGGTTTTCCAGAGTGGATTTCTTTGTATGTAAAAAAACCGGTAAAATTTATCTGAATGAAATCAACACGATTCCTGGTTTTACCGCACAGAGTATGTATCCTCTCTTGATGAAAAATGAAGGTGTAGCATACAGTGACCTGTTAGACCGATTGATTGAACTTGCAAAATAAAAAGGATGTGAATGTTGTGACTTCGAGTATCATGAATCAATTTGATAACCGTGCAATCGGCGTTTTTGATTCAGGACTTGGCGGATTAACTGCAGTCAAAGAACTGATGAATATTTTACCCCATGAAAACATTATTTATTTTGGTGACACAGGAAGAGTTCCGTACGGTACCCGTTCTAATGAGACCATTATTAAATATGTTCGGCAGGATATTAAATTTTTGTTAACCCATCAGGTGAAAGCTATTGTTGCTGCCTGCGGCACTGCAAGTTCTGTTGCATTGGATTCTTTAAAAAGAGAATTTGAGATTCCTCTGATTGGTGTACTGGAACCTGTATGTAAAGCTGCAGTTTCTAAAACAAAGAATAAACGGATTGGCGTTTTGGGAACTCCCGGAACCATCAACAGCGGTTCTTATAAAAAAGGAATCACAGCACTGATGCCGGATGCATTTGTGTATGAAAAAGCTTGTCCTATGTTTGTACCTCTGGTAGAAAACGGCTACTTGCAAAGCGAAGCGACTTACATTATTGCCAGAGAATACTTGGATTCTCTGATTGAAAACAATGTGGATACTATTATTTTAGGCTGTACCCACTACCCTCTTTTGGAAAAAGTGATTACAGATATTGTGGGAACCGGCGTTTCTATTATCAATGCAGGATATGAAACTGCATTGTATACCAAAAATATTCTCACAGAAAACAAGCTGCTGTCCAATCCTTCTGCCATTGGATGCAATCAGTATTATGTCAGTGATGACGTGGACAAATTTGCACACTTAGGCGGAATGTTTTTGGGATGTCCGATTGAAACAGAAGTTAAGAAAATTGATATTGAAACCTATTGATTTCTTAGAATAAAAAGGAGGAATCAAATATGAATCCTATTAAAAAAAATATGCTTTTAACGTTTAAAAGCAATATGAAAAATTTAGATGAAGAAAAAGATCAGATTGAATTTATCACACAAGCAGAACTTGTGAAACAAAATAATAAATATTATGTAACCTTTTGCGATACAGAAGCATTAGGCAATGAAACTGCCTCAAAAACCACTTTGAAAATTGAAAATGAAAAAGTGACACTGCTTCGTTACGGTGCAAGCAACACACAATTCATTTTTGAGCAGGGAAAAAAACATACCGGACAATATGAAACTCCCTATGGAGCTTTTTCGGTTGGCGTATTTGCCGATAATCTCACTGTAGACATTTCAGAAAACGGCGGCAGTTTGGATGTGTCTTACGGAATTTACTTAAACGATTTAATTTCCCAATATAACGAACTAAGCATTCACTTAAAGGAACAAAGATAAAAAGGAGCAAGAAACATGAGAGATTTTATCAAAGAAATGAAAGAAACCATCAACACCATGGTGTATGATGCCTATAAACAGGCGTTTATGGACGGAGATTTACCGAAACTAAACGAATATATGTCTGATATTGAAATTCCTAAAGATAAAAATCATGGGGATTTTTCAGTCAATTTTGCAATGAGAAACGCAAAAGCTTTACAGAATAATCCCAGAAAGATTGCCGAAATTATTATTTCTAAGTTGGATTATCAGGAAACCGATGTTGAAAAATGCGAAGTGGCAGGCCCCGGCTTTATCAACTTTTATCTGAAAGACAGCTTCTATGCCAATAGTGCAAAAAAAGCTTTGGAACTTGGCGATGATTTTGGCAGAACGAATGTGGGTAACGGAAAAAAAGCCAATGTGGAATACATTTCTGCAAATCCTACCGGTCCTATGCACGTGGGAAATGCCAGAGGTGGTGCAATCGGTGACTGTATGGCAAACATTTTATCCTGGGCAAATTATGATGTTACCAAAGAATTTTATGTAAACGATGCCGGAAACCAAATTGAAAAATTCGGTATTTCCCTGGAAGCTCGTTTTATTCAGTTGGTGAAAGGCGAAGATGCAATTGAATTTCCGGAAGATGCCTATCACGGTGATGATATCATTGAATCCATGAAAGCATTCATTGAAGAATTTGGTTCTAGTGACTATATTGATATGGATTCTACCGAACGCAAGAAAAAATTTGTTGCCTTTGCCCTGGAAAGAAATTTAAATGCATTAGTAGAAGATACCGGTAAATACGGTATTCATTATGATGTATGGTTCCGTGAAAGTAAACTTCACGCAGAAAATAAGGTACTGGAAGTCATCAGCAAATTAAAAGAAAAAGGACTGGCATATGATCAGGATAATGCTACCTGGTTTGCGTCCACAAAATTCGGCTCTGAAAAAGATGATGTACTAATCAGAACCAACGGTATTCCCACTTACTTTGCTGCAGATATTGCTTATCATGCTGACAAATTTGAACGCGGAAATGAACTGCTGATTAATGTTTGGGGTGCAGACCATCACGGTCACATTGAACGTTTGAAAGGTGCTTTGGCGGCTCTTGGTTACAATGCAGACAAGCTTCATATTATTTTAATGCAGTTAGTTCGTTTAATTAAAGATAACGAACCCTACCGTGTATCCAAACGAAGCGGTAAAGCAATTTCATTAAATGATCTGATTGACGAAATCGGAAAAGATGCTGCAAGATTTTTCTTTAACCTGCGTCAGCCTTCCAGCCATTTTGACTTTGATCTGGACTTGGCGGTTTCTCAGAGCAACGAAAACCCTGTATTTTATTGTCAATACGCTCACGCCAGAATTTCCAGTATTTTAAGAGTGCTAAAAGAGGAAAATATTGCATACAGCAATCAGGGAGATTTCACATTACTCAAAGAAAAAGAAGAAAAAGTTCTGATGGAAAAACTGATTCAGTTACCTCAGGAAATTGAAGCTGCAGTTGCAAGTTATGATCCTTCCCGAATTACCAAATTCGTGTTGGATGTATCTGCGGACTTTCATTCTTTCTACAATGCCTGCCGTGTAAAAATTGAAGATGAAGCTTTAATGCAGGCAAGAATTGGTTTAATTATTCTAACGAAAAATGTGATCAAAAACACTTTAACAATTTTAGGAGTTGAAGCACCCGACTCCATGTAAGGAGATGTTTTTATGAAACAAAAAATACTATCTTTGATATTGCTTTTTGTCTTTTGCTTTACAATTCCCGTATTTGCGGGAGAAGTAAGCCAGAACAACAAACGAGAGTTGATCCGTTATATTTATCTGAATGCATCAAAAACTTCAAAAGAAGAAATGGATTTGGAAGAACTCTTTTTAGACACACTGATGAAAATTGCCGGTGAAGACGATGAAAAATACGAACAAATTCTAAAGCATTTTACCCAATCTATTGATGAATACGGTGATTATATCTCACCGGAAGAAGTATCTTCCATGGATGCTGATTTAACCGGAAAATCCGGTGGAATCGGCTCAACGGTTGAAATGCGTAACGGAAAAATTTATGTGGTCAATGTGCTTGCCGGTTCCCCTTCCGATAAAGCTGGCGTGAATGTTGGACATGCCATTGTAAAAGCAGACGGAATTGATTTATACGGAATGTCTTTAGATGAAGCACTAAATTATATCCGTGGCGAAGCCGGTACTGAGATCACAATCACCTTTGAGGATCCTATGGGAAAACTCTATGATATGATTCTTGTTCGGGATATTATTGAAATTGCATCTATCAATGCATCTGCACTGACCAATCATCCGGAAATCGGATACATTGAAATTACCAATTTCTCGCTGACAACCGGAACAGAATTAAAAGATGCTATTCGTGAACTGACTGCAAACGGTGTCACCAAATTAATAATTGATTTGCGTTATAATGGTGGCGGTGTTTTAGAAGGTGCTTTAGAAGTAGCGGGAGCCTTTTTGGAAGAAGGACAGGAAATTCTGACTGTTGAGCCCCGTGATGAAACAAAAAAAGAAACTTATTATGCCACAGGAAAAGTGTTTGACGGAGAGGTTTTAATTCTGGTCAACGAATACACTGCCAGTGCCTCCGAAGTTGTTACAGGTGCTTTAAAAGAGCATAAACGTGCCACCGTGGTCGGTGAAAGAACTTATGGTAAAGGAACCGTTCAGCATTTGTTTAATCTGCCAATTTACGGAGGATATTTTAAATATACGATTGCAGAATACTTGGCTCCAAACGGTGTTGAAATCAACAAAAAAGGAATTGCTCCTAATCTGACTGTATACAATGAAAATTATACGCTGACGGAAGAAGAAATTCCTTATTTTGCTTTTATGAGAGTGATGCGCATCGGAGATTCAGGCGAAGATGTTAAGAATATGAAGGATGCTTTAAAGATACTGAATTACTCTTTGGATGATACTGATATTTTTGATCAGGAAACATTTAATGCCGTAAAATCTTTTCAGAAAACTGCGGAGTTATATCCTTACGGTGTTTGTGATTTTACTACCCAGCAACATTTAAAACAAAAACTGCTGGATACGGTATTTTATTATGATACTCAGTTCGATAAAGCTGTAGAATTATTAACAGAATAACAAAAATCCCATCTGTTTGGTAACAGATGGGATTTTTAGTTTGTTACAGTAATATCGCATTGAGTTTCAATGTTATATTTGTTAAAATACGCTTCTTCCAACGGAATCCAAACATTCCGAAAACGAAGATATCCGTCTTCCCCGTTTCTTTTGACCAATCTTTTTTTCTGTTCTTCTGAAGATACTGTAAGAAAAATGGATAACTCATAAAATTCCTTTAAAATTGGATGGCAGGAATAAGATCCTTCAATGATGGTCAAAGCAGTTTTTTGGTAAGTGACTGGCTTGGTGTAGGAAGCAGTATTGCAAGAATACGGGCAAATCTGAAAGGTATCTTTTTTAGAAAACGAAGAAAAGAGTTCTTTTAGTTTTAGAAAATCTATATTTTTTGCCGGTGTTGTACGCCAATTGGAATCTCTTTGTGATAATGGTAAATAAAAATCATCCATATGAATCACATTGCAATAAAACTCGGTTTGCAACTGCTCAGCCAGAGTAGTTTTTCCGGAAGCACACCGTCCGTCAATTGCAACAAGAAGAAAATCTTTGGTACTTAATAGATTACGAATTTTTGTGGCAATGATTTGGTAGTTATTTGGATTCATGGGAATTTGACTCCTTCTTTTTAGAAAAACGCACGAGTTTGGTCTGATGCATTGCAAGCATCAAGACCGGAATTAAAGCCAGTTGCAGAATAATTCCCGGAACAGCATTGAATAATGCTCCCGATAGAAATAATTCAAATGTAAAAGTTTTTGCATGAAGGCCCAACAGAACAAACTGTGCTGCACCCCAAACGATTCTTCCCAAAACCATCGCTGTAAGTAAAGAAATATACAACGATTTGATACATTTCCAAGGGCGCTTTTCATATAGAAATCCTGCCACGAAGCCATAGGTAGCAAGTTCAAAAGCCATTCCGATCGCCATTGGATACATCAACGGAGCAGAAAACAAAACAGAACGGAAAAGTGGTAGTACAAAACCAACCAACAAACCGTACTTCCAACCACAAATAAAACTGCATAAAAAAACCGGAAAATGCATCGGCAAGAGCATATTACCAAATTGTTGTAACTGTCCTGTGATAAACGGAAGCACCAGTCCTATGGTCATAAACAGCGCAGAATATGTAATTTTTCGGATTGTTTTCATAAAGGCTGTCCCCTTTCTTTCCCCTGTTTTAATTATACAGTATTTATTTCAAAAATACAAGATAAACACTTCATATTTTTCTGTTGCTTTTTTCTTATAAAAATGTTATAATAGAAGAAATAATCAACCAGCTTATCTAAAACCATTTTAAAGGAGAATTTCCATGGCTTTAGAAATTCTTTACGGAAAAGAATTATCCCAAAAGGATAATCTTCTGTTCCAAAAAATCAGAACATCTATAGACTGTCGGGAAAACGTGCTTTACATCGTCCCGGAGCAGTTTTCTTTTAATGCAGAAAAAACACTGCTGGATACATTAGGGGAAACTTATTCTCACCTAACGGAAACTGTTAATTTTAAACGTCTTGCCACTGCAGTCAATAAAAAATATCAGCCCAATCAACTGGATTATATTGACGAAGAAATTAAAAATCTGATTTTGTACCGGATTTTACGTTCCCATGCCGATCAGCTGTCAACCGTGAAAAACAGAAGACAAAGTCCTGATTCTGTAGCTATTTTTAAAAGCATTTTATCAGAATGTAAAGGTTACCTGATTGATCACGCAGTTTTTAATGAGATGAAAGATAAGTTGGAAGAAGGTTCATTTTTACATCAGAAAATCTCTGATCTTGATTTTATTCTGACAGAATATCAAAAAGCTATTGCAGAAAAATTCCGCGATTTTGAGGACAGCTTTCAAACACTGGCAGGATATATTGAATCCGAAGGCTTATACAAAGACTATGTTGTCTATATTGATCATTTTAATCAATTTTCACCCGCTGAATATTTAGTGATTTCAGCCTTGTTAAAACAGGCGAAAACGGTTACAATTACACTTTTGCTGGAAGATACACTACCAAAATCACCGGGAGAACTGTTCTTCCCCACCTATAAAACCTATCACCGTCTTTGCAATCTGGCAAAAAAACATAACCAGCAGATCGTTGAAGTTAACACAAACGCTGATGCTGACCGTTTTTTTGTGGATTTATTCGATGCGTTTCCTAAAGAACAATCAAAGGTTTCTTATTCTCTAATCCGTGCAAAAAATACTAAAGATGAAGTTCGTTTTGTTGCAGACAGGATTTTACATTTGGTAGCAAATGGAGTATCGTTTTCTGAAATTGCAATTTTGACTGGAGATTTATCTCTTTATGAAAGTGAAATCGACGAAGTGTTTTCCGAAGCAAGAATCCCCTGCTTCCTAGATCAAAAAACACCGCTCACTGACAATCCGGTTTCAAAGATTTTTTTAACGTTGTTTCAGATGGTACTTACCGACTATCAAAAGGATCACGTTTTAGCCTATCTGAAAAGTCTGTGTGCTTTGTATGATATTCATGAAGAGGTTTGTATCTTTGAAGAACTGATGCATCGTTTCAATATTCAGAAAAAAGAACTCACAGACACCTCAAAATGGAATCAAAAATGTGAATTTTTAAAAGCACAAAAGAATTTTTTTGCATCTAAAATCGCAAAAATTACAGAACTGTATGAGTGCTTTTTAAAACCTGTTATCACATATTTTAAGAAAAATGCCAACTACCGTCAGGCTTTTGTTTGCTATGCTGAAAAAACGAAACTGGAATCTGCAGTGCAACATTATTTAGAGCAATCAGAAGCAGCACTTCGCCAGGAAACTGTAACGGCTTACAATACCATTTTAAAAGCAATCAAGAATATTGATGTTTTGTTGGCAGAAGAAACTATTTCCTTAGTGGACTATCACATGATATTAAAACAATCCTTGGAACTCTACGAATCCGGAGATATTCCGGATACTTTAGATACTGTTACTGTCTCCGATACAGAACGTGGACGGCTGCTTTCTGCACCGTATGTATTCATTTTAGGAATGAATGAAAATGTTACCCCGAAAGCTAACACAAATCATTCCTATTTATCTGATGTGGAACGGGAAATGATTTTGGATCTTACCGGAATCGAATTACCGACCTCGCTATTTCAAAATTGCGATTCCAATCTAGCTTTGTATCGTTCTTTTTTAACTGCAAAAAAGCATTTGTATTTAAGTTATAACATTGCAGAGTCAGAACAGGTAAAACGAATGCCCTGTTACTTATGGAGCAGTCTGGCCAGTTTTCAGGAGGTAACAGATTTTTCTGCGCCCTATGTAAACATTTCCGAATATTCTGAAAAAGCATTGATTACCTATCAAAATCCCTATAAACAAAAACTTAATCCACAGAAGACTCCTAATGATTTTTGGGATAACCCATACAAAGAAAATTTGCTCAATACCTGGCATCAAATTGATGTTATGCGCGATTTTGGCTATTATAAGCCTAACAAAAAACTGTCTAAAAAAATCATGAATAGCCGATATCAGAAACAGCTTACCACCTCTGTTTCTCAGCTTGAAACCTATCAAAAATGCAAATACATGTATTTTGTGAATTACATTCTGAAGGTTCGGGAACGGGAAGACAACAGTTATGATTTAAGAAGAACAGGAAGTATTGTGCATAATCTTTTTGATATCTTTTCCAAACAACTGAAATCAGATGGATTCAGTTGGGAAAATTTGACAGAAGAGTATATTGAAGCAACCGCACAGGAAATCGTCCCCCGTGAAACTATGCGCACATTTCCTGATCTTTCTCTATATAATCCCCGAACAAAATATTTAATTCAAAAGATTAAACGGCTTTTAAAACGGGCAATTTCTTATATCAAAGAACATTTTCAGGAAGGTGATTTTCTGCCGGTTGGCTATGAAGTTGCTATTGGCGATGACGGTATCCCCCCGTTATCCATCCAACTGGAAGACGGATCATTAATGCAATTATACGGAAAAATTGACCGTTTTGACGCAGCGGATCTTGGTGACCGTTTGTATGTTCGTATCATCGACTATAAATCCAGTGCCAAAGAATTTAACTTTGCGCTTATCAAGGAAGGCATTCAATTACAATTATTGACTTATTTACGAACCGTTGTGAAGAATGGCGGAAAATACCTTGACTTTGCCGGTGAAATTCTTCCGGGAGCTGCCTTTTACACAAGTTTTAACGATGAATTGGTCTCTTTCAAAGAACGTCCTGCACCGGATGAAAGTGACAAATCCATCCGACAGAAGTTCAAAATGAGAGGCTTTGTACTAAATGACGATTCTCTAATTCGTGCCATTGACCGTCATCTTGGTGAAGAAGTCAGTTACCAATCTACAGTAACCGATATCAAGGTCAATAAAAACGGACAGTATAGCCTTGGAAATTTTCTCTTTTTAGAAGAATTCAACCGATTGCTCAATGACTGCGAAAGCACACTAAAATCCATTGGCGAAACCATGCTAAACGGTGACATCACAATAAAACCTTATCGTTATGGCCCGCAAACTGCTTGTGATTACTGTCCATACGGTGGTATCTGTATGTTTGACAGTAAAATGAATACATACCATTATATCGGAAAACTTTCTAAAGATGATTACTTTCATCTAGAATCCAAAGAAAAGGCAGGTGCAGAAGATGGCAATTAAATACACCGCTGATCAGCAAAAAGCAATTGGCACCGTCAACAAATCTCTACTGGTTTCTGCAGCTGCAGGCAGCGGAAAAACCGCTGTTTTGGTACAAAGAATTATTGAAATGGTATGCCGAACAGATGGCCCGGATATTGACAGGTTACTTGTTGTGACCTTCACCAATGCTGCCGCAGCAGAAATGAAGGATAAAATTTACCAAGCAATTCTGCAAAAAATTGCAGAAAATCCGTCTGACAAACGGTTAAAGCGGCAATTATTATTGCTTCCGAATGCCAATATTCAAACCATCCATGGATTCTGCCTGAATTTAATCAAGCAGAATATCAACATGCTGGATATTCCCGTTAATTTTCGCATTGCTGACGAAACAGAAACAGCGGTGTTAAAACAAAAATGTGTCACGGAATTGATAGAAGACAAATACGCCAGTGACGATATTGACTTTTTGGAGTTGGCAGATACCTACGGATACGGCCGGGATGATAATAAAATCATAGAAATGATTTTTCATTATTACAACTTTACCGCTTCCCTATCCAATCCTGATGCTTATTTTGAAACTTGCTTGTCCCAAGCAACTCAAGTAACCCAGGACTTTTCAAAATCCATCTACGCAAAATTTTTGATAAACCGTTTAGAAGAAATCCTTTTAGAACACGAAGAAAAATACGTATCTGCTTTACAGGAAATCAGTGAACGTCCGGATTTGGCACCGTATCACGAACTCTATTCCGAAGAACTTCTGTTTATTAAAAAACTGCAAAAATTTTGCAAGGAGGAAGATTTACGTGAAGCTCAATCGGAAATCCTCTCTCATACTTTTCTTTATTTTAATAAAGTCAAAGGCGTAAAAAGAGGAACTGATTATGCCGACATCAAAAGAATCCGTGATCAGTTTAAAAAAGATATGGAAAGTTTTACTCCGTTAATTGCAAACTCTTTTGAAACTGAACAAACAGACGGTAACATAATACTGAAATTTATTTGCGTGTTATCCTCTCTTACAAAAGATTTTGCAACACGGTATCAGGCAGAAAAACAAAAACGTTCCGTCGTGGATTTTTCTGATTTCGAGCATCTTTCACTAAAAATTTTATCCAACGATGACGGAACACCATCTGAAATTGCAAAAAGCTATCAACAACGCTTCTATGAAATTTTAATTGATGAATATCAGGATACCAATGATATTCAGGATTATTTATTCAGCTTAATTTCCAGAAATGGCGAAAACTTATTTTTAGTAGGCGATGTAAAACAAAGCATCTACGGATTTCGCCATGCAAAACCACAGATATTCATTGATAAACAAGCAATTTATCACGACGATAAACACGAAGTGATTTATCTTTCAAACAACTTCAGAAGCCGAAAAGAAGTGGTAGACGGTGTTAATCTGATTTTTTCTAAACTAATGACGCTAAAAACCGGAAAAACTGATTACCAACAAGAAGCTTTGGTGCAAACCGCTCCCTATCAGGCGGTTGATCAAACAAATTACCAAGCAGAAATCCTGTTGGCAGACAGTTCCCAAAAAGAAGAACCGGAGGAAGAAGGAGCCGAAGAATTTAATCAGGAACCCCTGATAATTGCCAAACGGATTCATCAGCTGATTCACGAAGAACACTTCCCTGTTTTTGACCTAAAAACACAAACCACCCGCCCTGCAAACTACGGGGATATTGTTATTTTAGTCCGTGGCATCAAAGAATTTGCAAACAATCTTTATAAAACGCTATCAATGCACGGCATTCCGGTTGCAATGGATGCAACAGAGCGGCTATTCGATTCCATGGAAATCAAGGTAATCCTTGGTATTTTAAAAGCAATTGACAATCCCTATGATGATTTGGCTCTTTTAGGACTTTTAAAATCTCCTCTCTTTTTCTGGGAGGAAGAAGAAATCCTCACTCTGCGAGAATCCGCACCAAAAGAACCATTTATCTATGCTCTTCGTAAATCGGACTCTTCAAAAGCAAAACAGGTTTTAGCATTCTTACAAAACAGCCAAAAAATAGCTTACACGAAAAAAATCTCGACATTGATAAAACTGTTGTACCAAGATTATCATTTCAAAGAACTTTTTTGCGTTTATCAAAATCCTGAACAAAGAATGGAAAATCTGAACTTATTCTATCAAATTGCCAAAAGATTTGAACAAACCGAAATCACCGGGTTAAAAGGCTTTCTCTCTTATGTGGACGATGTTTCCCGCAATAAAAAAACGCTGAATGCATTTCGTGAAAAACCGCCGGAAAACGCCGTTCGTATTGTTACCATGCATAAAAGTAAAGGACTGGAATATCCGATTGTTTTTGTCTCGGGACTCGGTACAAAATTTAATCAAGAGGAAGCAAAAAAGCAAGTTATATTCCATCCAGAATATGGAATCGGTGCAAATTATATTGATAAAGATGAACGCTTTTATTACCCAACTTTAACCAAACGTGCGATTCTTGCTGCTTTAAAAGAAGACCAATTAAGCGAAGAACTTCGTATTTTATATGTAGCACTGACTCGTGCGAAAGAGAAGCTGATCCTCACTTCCACAGTATCCAACGCCGAAACAAAATTTGAGCAGTGGAGCACGGAGCAAATCGGTGAAATCACCAAGAACAGACTGCTCCGTGGAGGAAATTTTGCAGAATGGATTATGCCCTGTGTGATCAATTGCTCTACATTTAAAATTCAGATACTTGGAGGGGATATTTCTGTTCCCTCTTTAGATGTAGCAGTAGAGGAACCAACACAAGAAGTGTTCTCTGACTCGGATTACTTATTTATTCCGTATCATCATGCTTATCGCACCACACTTCCCGTTAAGGTTGCGGTTACTGAAGCGAACCGTCTGTCGAAAGCAGAAACTCCGGTAGCGAATTTACGGTTATCTGATCTGGATTCTATGGAGCTTTCCTATTCACAGAGCGAATACGGAACCTATTTTCATAAAGTGTTTGAATTGATTGATTTAGATACTATCAAAAAAGGATGTGCGGTTTCAGAAGCGATTTACAATGCTGTTTCTTTAGCCGGAGAAAAAGAGTATTCCAAAGAGATTGCTGAAAAGATAACATTGTTTTTCCAAACTGATCTTGCAAAGGATTTACTTTCCTCCGAGCTAATTTATCGGGAAAAATCGTTTTTGGTACGAGTTCCTGCAAACATGGTTTATCCAATTGACACAGAGGATGAAATCCTCTTGCAAGGGATTTGCGATTGTTATTTTATTAAAAACAACGAAATAACACTGTTGGATTTTAAAACAGATCGGAATCCCGACGAAATGAAAATCCGAAAAAACTATCAAAAACAGCTAGAATTATACGGTTACGCATTAGAAAAGATTGAGGGAAAACCAGTAACGAAAAAATTAATCTATACCAGTGCAAACCAACAGTTCATCGAGTTTTAATTTTTGAAACGAAAGGACAACCTATCATGCAACATACTTATTATCCAAAAGGGGTCTGTTCCCAAAGAATTGACATAGAAATCACCGACGGAATCATAAAATCGGTCAAATTTATTGGCGGTTGTCACGGGAACTCCCAAGGGGTATCCCGTTTGATAGAGGGCTACGAGATATCCGAAGCAATCCGTCGTTTGGAAGGAATCAACTGTATGGGAAAAGGAACCTCCTGCCCTGACCAGCTTGCAAAAGCTCTGAAAGAAACAATCAAATAAAAACTATAATCTTTCATCAAAAAAGACCTGTTAAAACAGGTCTTTTTTGATGGAGAACTTAAGTTTTATGTAAATAGACTTTTAATATTAAAGGAATAGCGAAAAGAGAATAGGTAAAGTCATAACCACCGGCCGTGCCGGTGGCTTGCACTGCCCCCTTAGGGCAATATGCTG